>NZ_JASXTH010000006.1:0-378744 GCF_036596185.1 Rhizobium sp. GR12
TGATCCACAAGGGCCGTGGAGGCCTCCTTTATGTGGCGACTGGTCCTGTTCAGTGAAACATGCAATAGGAACGGACAAGAGTTTCAGAAGACTTGGGGTGTCCGATGCCCCCTATAAAGCCTAGAATTGGAGAACCCGTGCGCATTCTCGATGAAGCCGTCATTCCCGAGCTGCCGAATTATTACCGTGGCAAAGTGCGGGAAAACTACGATCTGCCCGACGGCAACCGTATTATCATATCCACCGATCGCCTCAGTGCATTCGACCGCATCCTTACCTGCGTTCCTTATAAGGGACAGGTATTGACCCAGACGGCGCGCTACTGGTTCGAGCAGACGAAGGACATCTGCCCCAACCATGTGGTCAGCTACCCCGATCCGAATGTCGTCATCGGCAAGAGGCTTGAAATATTGCCGGTAGAGGTGGTGGTTCGCGGATATCTGGCCGGCACTACCGGCACATCCATCCTGACCCTCTATAAGAAGGGTCAGAGACAGATGTACGGCATGAGCCTGCCGGACGGGATGAAGGACAACCAGATCCTGCCCGAAGCCATCATCACGCCAACGAGCAAGGCCTTCGATGGCGGCCACGACGAGCCGCTGACGCCCGCCGAGATCGTCGAGAAGAAACTTCTGACGCAGGAGCAATGGGACACGCTATCCCGCTACGCGCTGGCACTGTTCAGGCGCGGGCAGGAGATTGCCGCAAAGCAGGGCCTCATTCTCGTCGATACGAAATATGAATTCGGGACGGATGAAAACGGCACGATCATTCTGGCCGACGAAATCCACACGCCTGACAGCAGCCGTTACTGGATGGCTGAAACCTATGAAGAGAGCTTCCGCAACGGCGCACGGCCGGCGAGCTTCGACAAGGATTTCGTGAGGGCCTGGGTTGCCGAACGCTGCGACCCCTATAAGGACGAGGTTCCCGAAATTCCGCAGGAACTCGTATTGCAGACGTCCAAGGTGTATATTGATGCATACGAACGCATCACCGGACAAAGCTTCGTTCCCGACGATAGCGGCGAGACGCCGCTCGCAAGAGTACGCCGGAATCTGGAGCAGTTTTTCCCCGGAGTCTGACCTTGAGCAAAACGATCGAACAGGTGAGAAAGAACGACCTTCCCGTCAAGCGCCGGCCTCGCCGTTCCGCCGAAGAGACGCGGCGGGATATTCTCGCCAAAGCCGAAGAGCTTTTTCGGGAGCGCGGGTTCAATGCCGTGGCGATTGCCGATATCGCTGCTGCGCTCGGCATGTCGCCGGCCAACGTCTTCAAGAACTTCAACTCGAAGAACGCGCTCGTCGATGCCATCGGATTCGAGCAGATCGGTGCATTCCAGCGGGAAATCCACCCGCTCGACAAAAGCCATGCACCGCTTTCAAGGTTGCGCCATCTCGCCCGCACCCTGATGGAGCAGCACCATCAGAACCTCAACGACAATCCTTATATATTCGAGATGATCCTGATGACGGCCAAGCAGGACATGAAGTGCGGCGACTACTACAAATTCGTCATCGCGAACCTGTTGGCCGAGATTATTCGCGACGGTGTGGATGAGGGTGTCTACGCCGCCGCCGACATTCCCGTTCTGGCCGAAAACGTGCTCCACGCCCTGACCAGCGTCATCCATCCCGTCCTCATCGCCCGGGAAGATATCGGCAATTTGGCAACACGTTGCGATCAACTGGTCGATTTAATCGAAGCGGGATTGCGCAACCCACTTGCTAAGTGACGATTCTCAACTTACGTCACCTTCTCGCAATTGCTTGCGAAGCGTGAAAGCCTGCGCTTCTATGCGAATGGCGGTCCGAACAGATTGAGCGAAGAAGGTCCCCATTTGGACTTTCGCCTGTCGTCTGTTTCCCGGACGCGCATCCGCCGAGCGATATTGCGCTTATAGTTGAATGCGACCGATACGCAGGGAAGAACAATGAGCCGACGTATTTTACCCCTATTTGCTTCTCTGTGCATGACCGCAGTTCTCGCGGGATGCAGCGATGGCGGCGAGAGCAGCCAGACCGCCGGCCAGAGTGCCGAGCGCCCGCCGTCTCCGGTCAGCATCATTCTGATGAAGACCAGCGAATATCCCCTGACCACCGTTCTTCCCGGCCGCGCCAGCGCGTTCCAGACAGCGGAAATCCGACCGCGCGTCACCGGCATCATCCGCGAAATCCCCTTCAAGGAAGGTAGCGAGGTCAAGCAGGGCGACGTTCTCTACCAGATAGAAGACAACACCTATCTGGCGGAAGTGGCGCAGGCCAAGGCAAGCGTGGCAAAGGCCGAAGCAAGCGTTCCGAGCGCCCAGGCGAACCTTGCCCGTTACCAGCGACTGGTCAACAGCGGCGCAACGCAGATCGAATATGAAAACGCAAAGGTGACGTTGCTTCAGGCCGAAGCCGATGTGGCCCAGACCAAAGCCGCGCTGGAAACGGCTGAAATCAACCTCGATCTCACCAAGGTCCGCGCGCCTTTCGACGGCATCGCCAGCGCAACCGCGTTCAGCATCGGCAACGTGGTGACAGCAAACCAGACGACGGCTTTGACGACGCTGCGCCGTATCGATCCGATCTACATCGATCTGATGGAATCCAGCATCAATCTCCTGCGTCTCAAAAAGGCGATCTCCTCCGGCCAGCTCGGTGGCGACACCAAGGAAACCGGCATTCACCTGACGCTGGAAGACGGCACCGAATACAAGCACGACGGCAAGATCGACATGTCCGACATGGCGGTGAGCGAAACCACGGGCACCTTCTCCATCCGCGCCCTCTTCGACAATCCGGACGACCTGCTGCTTCCCGGCACCTATGTTCGCGCCACACTGACCATCGGCAAGGAAATGGGGTTCCGCATACCGCAGCGCGCGGCGAGCCGGAACGCCAATGGCGAACTGACCGCAAAGTTCGTCTCCGCGGAAAACAAGGTGGAAACACGCACCTTCGCGTCCAGCCAGCAGTCGGGCAACGCCTGGCTGGTGACGGAAAACGTCAAGGATGGCGACAAGCTCATCGTCGACGGCTTCCAGTGGATTGCCGACGGCGCGACGGTCGCGCCAGTGGAAGTGACCATCGACGATCGCGGTATCGTCGTTCTGCCGCAGCAAGCTCCGCCTGCCGCCGCCCCCTCGAAATAAACATGAGCACCAAACCCTTGGTTGAAGCTCGTAAAAGGTAAGGCAGGACTGCCATGGCCCATTTCTTCATCAGGCGCCCCGTTTTTGCATGGGTTATCGCCATCGTCATCATGCTGGGCGGCGCCTTGGCAATCGTGACGCTCTCCATCTCGCAATATCCCGATATTGCGCCGACGACGGTTCGTGTCAGCGCGACCTATAACGGCGCCAGCGCCGAAACGGTCGAAAAATCGGTGACGACCATCATCGAGGACGGTATGACCGGCCTTGACGACCTGACCTATATGACGTCGTCATCCTCGACCGGCAGCGCCGAAGTAACGCTGACCTTCGGCAACAGCATCCTGCCTGATATCGCGCAGGTTCAGGTGCAGAACAAGCTGCAGCTCGTCCAGTCGCAATTGCCCGATACCGTGCAGCAGCGGGGCATCCAGGTCAGCCGTTCGACATCGAGCATTCTGATGGTGGGCGCGCTGATCTCGACCGATGGCAAGCGCAATTCGGCCGACCTCGGCGACGTGTTTTCCTCGCGTGTCGAAGACCAGATCAAACGCCTCGAAGGCGTAGGCAGCATCAACGTCTTCGGTTCCGAATATGCGATGCGCATCTGGCTGGATCCGTTCAAGCTCAACAAATACCAGCTGACCACGGCCGACGTCACCGGCGCCATCGAAAGCCAGAACACCCAGGTTTCGGTCGGCGCCCTCGGCGCAGTACCCGCCGTCAAGGGTCAGCAGCTGAACGTGACGGTGACGGCTCAGAGCCAGCTCACCACTGTTGCCGATTTCGAATCGGTCATTTTGAGAGTCGAGAAGGACGGCGCAACCGTTCGTCTGAGCGACGTGGCGCGCATCGAAATCGGCCAGGAAACCTATGGCGGCGATTCCCGTTCGAACGGCCGTCCCTCGGCCGGTTTTGCGGTCAACCTCGCCACGGGCGCCAATGCGCTCGATACCGCAGCGCGCGTAAAGTCGGCGCTTACCGCCGTCGAAGGCTCGCTGCCCGAAGGCGTCTCGATCGAATATCCCTACGACACGACGCCCTTCGTACAGCTGTCGATCGAGAAAGTCGTACACACGCTGATCGAAGCGATTATCCTCGTCTTCGTCGTTCTGCTGGTGTTCCTGCAGAATCTCAGAGCCACCTTCATTCCGATGATCGCCGTGCCCGTCGTGCTTCTCGGCACGTTCGGCATCCTCGCACTGACAGGATATTCAATTAATACGCTCACCATGTTCGCCATGGTTCTGGCAATCGGCCTTCTTGTCGACGACGCCATCGTCGTCGTCGAAAACGTCGAGCGCATCATGTCGGAAGAGGGTCTGTCGCCGGTCGAGGCAACCGAAAAGTCGATGGGTGAAATCACCGGCGCGATCATCGGCATCGCGCTCGTGTTGACGGCCGTGTTCATTCCGATGGCCTTCTTCGGCGGATCGACCGGCATCATCTATCGCCAGTTCTCGATCACCATCGTTTCGGCCATGCTGCTTTCGGCAGTGGTCGCCATCGTTCTGACACCGGCGCTTTGCGCCACGATGCTGAAGCCCATCGACCATACCAAAAAGCAGCGCGGTCCGGGTGCCTGGTTCAACCGCGGCTTCAGCAACACAACGAACGGCTATGTTTCCTCCATCGGCTACCTGCTGAAGCGGCCCCTGCGCGTGACGATCCTTTTCCTGATCGTCGTCGGCGGCTGCGCCTGGTTCTTTACCAAACTGCCAAGCTCGTTCCTGCCGCAGGAAGACCAGGGCGTGCTTCTGACTATCATTCAGACGCCGACGGGTTCGAATATCGAACGGACCAACGAGGTGGTGAAACAGGTCGAGAACTACTTCCGTGAAAAGGAAGCCGCCAATGTCGAATCGGTTTTCGGCGTGCTTGGCTTCAGCTTCAGCGGTTCCGGCCAGAACAACGCGATCGTCTTCACCAAGCTCAAGGACTTCACCGAGAGAACCGCACCCGATCAGCATGCCGGCGCCATCGTGCAGCGTGCGATGGGTACGTTCTTCGGTTTTCGCGATGCACAGGTGTTTCCGCTTCTGCCGCCTGCAATTCAGGGCATGGGCACATCGAGCGGTTTCTCGATGTATCTCGTGGATAGCGGCCGTAACGGCACCGAGTCACTGACTGCCACCTCCAAGGAACTGATCGCGCTTGCCACGAGCAATCCGAAGATCAGCTCGCTCAGAAGCGACAGCCAGGACAACGAAACGCAGATGAAGATCATTCTCGATCAGGAAAAGATGGGGGCCATGGGCGTCGATCTATCCTCCGTGAACCTGATGTTGTCGACGATCTTTGCCGGACGTGATGTCAATGACTTCACCCTGAACGGCGAACTCAAGCCGGTCTACGTCCAGGGTGATGCGCCCTACCGCATGCAGCCGGACGACCTGAAATATTGGTATGCCCGCAATACCAGCGGCGAGATGGTACCTTTCTCCTCCTTCAGCGAGGTGAAATGGATCAACGCGCCGCCGTCACTGGCACGCTACAACGGCACAGGCGCAATCTCGCTTGAAGGCACCGCCGGCGCAGGCGTGGCTTCCGGCGAAGCTATGGACGAGATGGAACGCCTGACGGCAAGCATGCCGGGCGGTTACACTGTGGCATGGCAGGGCATCTCCTATCAGGAACGCCTTTCCGGCTCGCAGGCGCCGATGCTGTACGCGCTGTCGGTTCTCATCGTGTTCCTTTGCCTGGCTGCCCTTTATGAAAGCTGGTCGATCCCGTTCTCGGTCATTCTGGCCGTCCCGGTGGGTGTCCTCGGCGCATTGACTGCGGCCCATCTCTTCGGCCAGACGAACGACGTCTACTTCAAGGTGGGATTGCTGACGACCATCGGCCTTGCCGCGAAAAACGCGATCCTGATCGTCGAATTCGCCAAGGAGAGGCAGGAGCACGGGTTAAGTCTGGTGGAAGCGGCACTGGAGGCGGCGAAGCTGCGCCTGCGCCCGATCATCATGACCTCGCTCGCCTTCATCCTCGGCGTCGTACCTCTCGCGATAGCAACCGGGGCGGGTTCCGCCGCGCAAAATGCAATCGGTATCGGGGTGCTGGGTGGTATGCTTTCTGCAACACTGCTCGGAATTTTCTTCGTTCCGTCCTTTTTCGTCATCATTCGTCGCCTTTCAAGGCGTTAACAAAACAAAAATGGGCTGTGCCTACCGTTAATACGCTGCTAGAAATGTTGCCGATTTGGTAAATGCACGTTTCTACGGCATATCGACCGCGCAGCCCATTTGTCAGTAAGCCGCGCTCGGTAAGCCAACTAGAGAATTGGGAAAATTACATGCTGTCTATTCGCGCTACTCTTCCCCTGACAATGCTGCTGCTCTCGGGCTGCGTTGTCGGACCCGACCACAAGACGCCGGAAGTTCAATTGCCGGGAAAGTTCGCGGAAGCCGGAAAAACCAGTAATGGCGACATGAGCACCGTCGCATGGTGGACAGCCT
Source organism: Rhizobium sp. GR12 (assembly GCF_036596185.1). Lineage (NCBI taxonomy): Bacteria > Pseudomonadati > Pseudomonadota > Alphaproteobacteria > Hyphomicrobiales > Rhizobiaceae > Rhizobium > Rhizobium sp. GR12. The sequence continues at coordinate 6,595 of NZ_JASXTH010000006.1, forward strand.
TTAACGACAGCCGCCTGAACGGTTACGTTTCCACCGGTCTGACCCAGAACCTGACGGTGATGCAGGCGATCGAGCGCATCAATCAGGCCGAGGCCCAGGTTGTTTCGGCCGGTGCAGGCTCCCTGCCGAGCCTGACGGCCAGCGGCAGCCACACGACAAGCGAAACCAAGGGCAGCTATCGTGACGTTCCGGTCACCAACGCGTCTTCCGGCAGCCTCAGCGTTTCCTGGCTGCTCGATCTCTTTGGTCGTTACCGCCGAGCCACGGAAAGCGCCAACGCATCGCTCGATGCCGCTTACTCCACCGTCGATGTCCAGCGCCTGACGCTGATTTCTTCGGTAGCCGCAGCCTATATCGACGTGCGTTATTATCAGGAGCGTCTGGCGATTGCCCGCCAGAACCTCAGCTCCCGCCGCGAAACGCTGGATCTGACCAAGCTGCAGCTTGAAGCAGGTGCGGCCTCGCGTCTCGATGTCGTTCAGTCCGAAGGTCTGGTCAATTCGACGCTGTCCGACATACCCGGCCTCGAAACCAACTTCCGCAAGGCGGCGCATCGCATTGCAACGCTGCTTGGCATGCCGGCTTCGTCGCTCATTGCCGAACTGCAGAAGGGCGCGCGCCAGCCTGTCGCCCGCAGCATTCCGCGCACCGGTATTCCGGCCGACCTCGTTCGCAACCGCCCGGACATCCGTGTCGCCGAGCGTGAACTTGCAGCAGCCGTTGCAAAGATCGGCGTTGCCGAAGCTCAGCTTTATCCGAGCATCGAGCTTGGCGGTGCGATCACGCCTAGCTACAACTTCGTCAGCGGCGGCGGCAGGGGCTCGGCAAACGGCTGGTCCTTCGGTCCGAGCCTCGTTCTTCCCATCCTCGATGGCGGCAGCATCCGCGCCAATATCGATCTTGCCAACTCCCAGGCGCGTGAAGAATATCTCGTCTGGAAGCAGACGGTTCTGACAGCCGTGGAAGAAGTCGAAAACGCTCTGGCCGCCGTCAATCGCGACCAGCGCACGGCCGACGCCTTGCGCAGGACCGTGGCATCCTATCAGGAAGCCCTGCAGCTTTCGACCGCCAGCTATCGCGACGGCGCGTCCTCGCTGCTCGACGTTCTCGATGCGCAGCGCCAGGTGTCCACCGCACAGGCAAACCTTGCACAGGCCGTGCAGCAGACGGCGCAGGACTATGTCTCCCTGAACGTCGCTCTCGGTGGCGGTTATGCCGTTGGCCAGACCACTGTTCCGAAGAAGCCGGCAGGCCCGGTCCGGACCGCTGCAAAGAGCATGTAAGCCACAAGACAAATGAAAAAGCCCGCGTCTCGACGCGGGCTTTTTATTGTTACAGGCACAAAAAAAGCACCGGTCATCCGGTGCTTTTTGTTTAACCAGCCATCAGGCTCAGTTCTTGGCGCGCTCGACGTAGGAATTGTCTTCCGTCGCGATGACCACGCGGACGCCAGCGTCAACATGCGGCGGCACCATGGTACGGATGCCGTTGGAGAGAATTGCCGGCTTGTAGGAAGAAGAAGCCGTCTGACCCTTCACAACCGGTTCCGTTTCCACGATTTCCAGCGTCACGTGGCGCGGCAGTTCGACAGCCAGCGGATTGCCTTCGTGAATGGAAAGAACGCAGGTCATGCCTTCCTGGAGGTAGGCTTTCTGATCGCCCATCGTATCGACATCGACCACAACCTGATCGTAGTTTGCCGGGTTCATGAAATGGAAGCCTTCGCCGTCCTGATAGAGGAACTGGAAGTTCAGGTCTTCGACGAAAGCGCGCTCGACCTGCTCGGTGGTGCGCCAGCGCTCGGAAACCTTCGTGCCGTCAACGATGCGGCGCATATCCACCTGCGTGACCGGCGTGCCCTTGCCCGGGTGAAAGTTCTGCGCGGTAAGAACGACGTAAAGCTTGCCGTCCACGTCGAGAACATTGCCCTTGCGGACGGATGAGGCGATAACCTTGACCATATGACTTCCTTGTAACTCGATGAAATGCGTCGTAAAGGACTGCGCGGCAGCACCGGCCCCGGCAGACGTTTTGTCTTTTTTCTGGGGCGCAACTACCTTAAATCCACGCGAATTGCCAGCCTTCTACAGCAATTCGCGGAAGAGTGCCTAGCGGTTTTCCGCCCGGAATTGCTTTAAATGATGCGATCAGGCGTTTTGCGGGCCGTTTATCCGCGAGAAGCGCCGCAGGTGAGACGGAAAAGAAAAGAGAGATGGGCTCAAGCAACGAGACAATGTCGCCATGGTGGACGCCCGATGTCCATGCCGACCGCCGCCCTTTCCTGCTTGGACGCAATGCGATCCAGTCGGCGTTCCGCGGACATTTTGCGCGCGCCGATTTTCTAGAAGTCGACACCGCCACGTTACAGGTTTCTCCCGGTAACGAGGCACATCTGCACGCCTTCGCCACGCAGGGCCTGACGCCGGCCGGCGACGCCGCCCCGCTCTATCTCCACACCTCACCCGAATTCGCCTGCAAGAAGCTGCTCGCGGCCGGTGAAGAACGCATTTTCTGTTTCGCCCATGTTTACAGAAACCGGGAAAGAGGCCCGCTGCATCACCCGGAATTCACCATGCTGGAATGGTATCGGGTCGGTGAGACCTACGAGACCCTGATGAAGGACAGCGCCGATCTTCTGGCGCTCGCCGCTGAAACGGCCAAGACGAAGAACTTCACCTATCGCGGCCGCAGCGTTGATCCGTTCCTGGAGCCGGAACGCCTGAGCGTCGCGGAAGCCTTCGAGCGTTATGCGGGAATTGACCTTCTGGCGAGCATCGGCCGAAACGGTGAAACGGACGAGCGGCATCTCGCCGCCAGCCTCACCAATGCCGGCATCCGCGTGGCCGATGACGACACCTGGGCAGATATGTTCAGCCGCGTCATCGTGGAGCGGGTGGAACCCGAACTCGGCTTCGGCCGCGCAACCATTCTCGACGAATATCCGACCAGCGAAGCGGCCCTTGCCCGCAAGTCGCCGCGAGATGCGCGGGTGGCGGAACGTTTTGAGCTTTATGCCTGCGGCGTGGAACTTGCCAATGCCTTCGGCGAGTTGACCGACGCCGCCGAGCAGAGACGACGTTTCGAAATGGAGATGGCCGAGAAGCAGCGGGTTTACGGCGAGACCTATCCGCTGGATGAGGATTTTCTGGCGGCACTGGCGATCATGCCTTCGGCAAGCGGCATAGCGCTCGGCTTCGACCGGCTGGTGATGCTGGCAACCGGCGCTCCTCGCATTGATCTCGTCATGTGGGCGCCCGTCGCGGAATATGGCCGATGACAAGGCTTGAAACCATCAAGACACCCGAAGCGCTTCTCGAGGCAGGTCTGATCGAGGCCGAGGCGCTCGAGGAGCTGCGCGCAGTCACGCAACGTTATGCGCTCGCCATCACCCCAGCAGTTGCCGGCCTGATGGACAACCGCGATCCGCAGGACCCCATCGCCCGGCAATTCGTGCCGGACCCGGCAGAACTCGTCCATCTCCCTGAAGAGCGGGACGATCCGATTGGCGATGACGCCCACAGTCCCGTGCACGGCATCGTTCACCGTTATCCGGACCGGGTTCTTTTGAAGGCGGTGCATGTCTGCCCGGTTTATTGCCGTTTCTGTTTCCGCCGCGAAATGGTCGGGCCGCAGGGCAACGGCATGATGAGCCCGGAAGAGCTGGACGCCGCATTCGATTATATAAAAGCCAACCCGGCCATCTGGGAGGTCATCCTCACCGGCGGCGATCCGCTGGTGCTCTCGGCGCGGCGACTGTCCGACCTGATGAAGCGGCTGCAAGACATACCGCACGTCAAGATCGTTCGCTTCCACACCCGCGTGCCGGTCGTCGACCCCGATCGTATCGACGGACCGCTGATCGAGGCGCTGAAGGCCAGCGGCAAGACTACCTATGTCGCCCTGCACGCAAATCACGCCCGGGAACTGAGCGAAGAAGCCAGAAGCGCCTGTGCGCGATTGATCGACGCCGGTATCGCCATGGTCAGCCAGACCGTGCTTTTGAAGGGTATCAATGACGATCCGGCAATTCTCGCCGAGTTGATGCGCGCCTTTGTCGAGAACCGTATCAAGCCCTATTACCTGCACCATCCCGATCTTGCGCCTGGAACAAGCCATTTCCGGCTGACGATTGAAGAAGGGCAGCGAATCGTCTCCGCCTTGCGGGGACATGTCTCCGGTCTTTGCCAGCCGAACTATGTCCTCGACATACCGGGCGGTCACGGCAAGGCCATGATCGGCAGAAATGCGGCCGAAAAAACCCGTGATGGCTGTTACTCCGTCTCCGACTTCAACGGAAACGATCATATTTACCCGCCGCCAGCATCTGACGACGATTAAAAGAAGCGTAAAAAGCCTGATGCGTCGGGCTTTTCGAGGCGGCCTCGCACAAAAACAAAAATTTCACATTTCCGCCCCTCTCCTGTCATCATACAGAAAAATATTCTACCTATAACAATCAGCATTGATTTTAGTGGTGGTCTGGATTATCAGTGTGGAACTGGAGAGCGATTCTCCTGATTCTGGGCCAACACCAATACAGGGAGTGTGTCATGTCAAAATATATTCGCATCAACGCAACCCTAGGTCTTGAGTCCTGGAATGCTGGATTTAAATCCATGTGTTCCCGCTGCTGTCGAATGTGACCTGACGGTCTCAATTTTCTGAAAATCAGTTCGACAATATGCTGTGTTAATTAGCCACAGCGGGAGTATATCTATGCAAAAGCAAGTTATTGAATTCGCTGGCGAACCCGTCGGCATCGTCATACCGGACAACGACCGGCTGAAGTTCATCGCGGTGAAGTTCCACGTTCACGATCTGGACGAACAGAAGTTCGACAGCGCCGATGATGTGCGGATTGCAATTCGCGATCTCGTGCGCAACCGGAACCTGGCCGCGGCCTGATGCGGGAAACCCATCACCCGCTCACAGACCCGTCAAAACCAAAGCGCGCCGAATATTGCAACCCGAACACCGGGTCGATGGCGCGCTTTTCTCTTGCCTGACAATCCTTCCAGCGGATGACATAAGTCATCCATGACGCAAGACGCGCTGAGCTGAAAAAGCGCCTCCGAAGCACCCTCCCCAACCACCAAATAAGACGTCTCGATTGGCCGGATGCGCGGTCGAAGGCTCGAAATGTGCGTCAGAACGCGGTGAAGGTCAGCGTCGTCAGCGAGCGGACGATGCCCGGAATGTTGACGATGTTCTGGTTGATGAACTTGCCGATATCCTCTTCCTGCGGAAGATAGATTTTCAGCATCAGATCATATTCGCCGCTGGTGGAATAAAGCTCCGAAACCAGTTCGGTTTTGTAGATGGCGTCGGCGACATCGTAGGTCTTGCCGGGCTCGCATTGAAGCTGAACAAAAATGGGCTTCATGGACATCTCCCGTATTGGAACTTGCGGTGTGTGGCGCTGCGCCACACGTCATGGCGCACTATTGGCTGAGCCGTGCCGGTCTTGCAAGACCGGCCACCGGTTTACGCCGAAAAGTCTCATCCGTTACCACCTGTCCGAATAGCGGCCTGAGAAACGATCCAGCTTCGGAAACTTTCAAGCGGAGCATAACCGGCACGATCAGGCATGCAGGCGAGATAATAGGCCTCTTCGCTCTCCACCTCCCCCGTGACCGCCGCCACAAGCCGACCGCTTCGCAACTCCTCCTCGATCATGAAGGATGGAATGAGCGATGCCCCTACCCCGGCGCTCGCCGCCTCGGCAATCGTCGTGAACTGATCGAAAAGCATGCCGTGTACGTTGTCGAAACGCACATCATGGCTGCGAAACCATTGTTCCCAGGCATCCGGCCGGGTCGTCATATGCAGCAGCGGCACATGCAGCAAATCGCCCGGCTGCGAAAGTCCGTACCGCTCCTTGAAAGCCGGGTTGCACACCGGAACGACTTTTTCATGCATCAGAAACACAAGCTCGGTTCCGGGCCAATGCGGCAATCCGAAATGGATCGCCGCATCGACGGTATCGGTGCGGAAATCAAACAGCGACGAACGGGTCAGAAGATTGACCGAAATGCCCGGATGTCGGGCGATGAAATCGGGAAGGCGCGGCACAAGCCAGCGCGCACCGAAGCTTGGCAGAACACCGAGATTGAGCGTGCCACCATCGGGATTGGCGCGCAGATTGAGCGACGCCGTCGATATGCGCCGCAACGCCTCACGGATTTCCCGCGCATAGCCCTCTCCAGCCCGGGTCAGCCGGATCGTCTGCCGCTCGCGCAGAAACAGTGCCACACCAAGCTGCTCTTCAAGCGCAAGTATCTGTCGGCTGACAGCCCCCTGCGTCAGCCCCAGTTCTTTTGCAGCGGCTGTCACGCTGCCCGCGCGCGAGGCGGCTTCGAAAGCCGCAAGCAGAGACAGCGAAGGTAAAAAACGGCGAGGCGGAAGAACCATATTCCCTCACGGAATGAACTCTTGACGATATGTCGATATTCAACAGGCACGGCCGCTTGTAAAGTCTCATAAACAAGGGCTTGTCACTCATACGAAAAACAAATGAACTCGCCCGGAACATGGTGGAACGATGTATAACGACCCCCGCTCGCACGGCCTCTGGGAAAAGACCGCGCCGCAGCTGCCTGCAACGCCGGCGCTGGAGGGTGCTGCGGTCGCCGATGTGGTGATTGTCGGCGGCGGTTTTACCGGACAATCCGCCGCCCTTCATCTTGCCGAAAAGGGCGTGGACGTCGTTCTTCTCGAAGCAAAGGAGATCGGCTTCGGCGGCGCAGGCCGCAATGTCGGTCTCATCAATGGCGGCATGTGGGTCATGCCGAAGGAGCTGCCCGGCGTGCTGGGTGAGACTTACGGTGAACGGCTTCTCGACCTTCTGGGCGACGCGCCGCTTCTCGTGCGTGAGCTGGTCGAAAAACACGAAATCCCCTGCGAGATCGAAAAAAACGGCACGCTGCATTGCGCCGTCGGTGAAAAGGGCCTCGCCGAAATTCGCGAACGCTGCGAACAATGGGCTGCGCGGCGCGCGCCCGTCCGCGTTCTCGATGCCGACGAAACGGCAAGACGCATCGGCAGCACCGGCTATTCCGGCGCGCTTTTCGACACGCGCGCCGGCACACTCCAGCCGCTTGCCTATGTTCGCGGTCTGGCCGCCACCGCGCAAAAGGCGGGCGCGCGTTTGCACACCGCAAGCCCTGTCGTGGCGACCGAACGCGTCGGCGGAAAATGGGTGGTCAAGACGCCGCAGGGATCAGTGACCGCCAACTGGATCGTCGTCGCCACGGAAGCCTACAGCACCGGGCCATGGCAAATTGTCCGCGATGAGCAGACCTACCTGCCCTATTTCAACTTCGCCACCAGACCGCTCAGCGACAACCTGCAAAAGAGCATTCTGCCGGGCCGCGAAGGCTGTTGGGATACGAAAGAAATCCTATCGTCGTTCCGCATGGACAAGGCAGGCCGGCTGGTCTTCGGCAGTGTCGGCGCCTTGCGCGGTCCGGGTGCCGCCATTCACCGGGCCTGGGCGAAACGGTCGCTGAGGCGGCTTTTCCCGCAACTCGGCGAAACGGAATTCGAATGTGAATGGTACGGCCAGATCGGCATGACCGACAATGCCGTGCCGCGTTTCCATAAATTCGCAGAAAATGTCGTCGGTTTTTCAGGCTATAACGGCCGAGGCATCGCGCCCGGCACGGCCTTCGGCAAGGTGATTGCGCACCATATTCTCGGCGATATCGCTGAAAACGAGTTGCCTCTGCCCCTGACGGAACCAAAAGCCCAGGCCTTCCGTGCAGTGAAGGAAGCCTATTATGAGGCGGGCGCGCAGATTGCGCATTTCGCCGGTGAACGCTTCTGATCAGAAACGCAGAAACTACCATCGAAGACGCTTAAGTTAGTGGTGTGGACGGAAAAGCTCCCTCCGTCATACCGGGCTCGACCCGGCATCCAGCCATGGCGCGTCTGCGCCATGAAAAGAGTCTCACGCGATCAGGACTTGGTCGCGCTGGACCCCGGATCTAGTCCGGGGTGACGGAACCTGAATTCAGCGGCTTCGCACAAGTTGATCCGCCCATAGGCCTCTGCTTTTTCCAAGCACATCGATATATTCTTGAAAATATAATGATTGCTCTATAGGCATCGATATATTCATCAGAATATCTCGAACCGGGGGACACACCATGAGACTCTTGCGTCGCACCTTCTTCAAAACCATCGCCGCGGCTACATCCTTCTGGGTGGCGGCGTCCCTCGCGGCCGTTCCCGCCCATGCCGCCGAAAAAATCACGATCTTTGCCGCCGCGAGCATGAAAAACGCGCTTGATGCCATCAATGCCGAATGGGCAAAGGAAAGCGGCAATGATGCAACCGTGTCCTACGCCGCAAGCTCCGCCCTCGCCAAACAGATCGAGCAGGGTGCGCCGGCGGATATCTTCATTTCCGCCGACCTCGCCTGGATGGACTATGTTGCCGACAAGAAACTGATCGAGGCTGAAAGCCGCTCCAATCTGCTCGGCAACCGCATCGTTCTCGTCGCCCCGGCCGACAAGGCGAAACCGGTCGACATTAAAAAGGGCTTCGATCTTGCCGGGCTGGTGGGCGACGGTCGCCTCGCCATGGGCGCGGTCGATTCCGTTCCCGCCGGCAAATACGGCAAGGCGGCGCTGGAGAAATTGGGCATCTGGCCCTCCGTAGAGAAGAAAGTCGCCGGCGCGGAAAGCGTGCGCGCCGCCCTGCTGCTCGTATCGCGCGGCGAAGCACCCTATGGCATCGTCTATCAGACCGACGCCGCTGCCGATCCCGGCGTCAAGATCGTCGGCACCTTCCCGGAAGACAGCCATCCGCCGATCATCTATCCGGTCGCCATTCTCTCCGAGGCGAAATCGCCGGCGGCAAAATCCTATCTGGACTTTCTGAAGTCCGAAAAGGCGGCCCCCTTCTTTGAAAAGCAAGGCTTTACCGTTTTGAAATAAACTGCGCATCGCGGGCCTCCGATCTGGGGCCGAAAGAGATGACGATAGCGAGATATGGCTTTGCATTGGTGGACACTCAGCCCTGAAGAATGGATGGCAATCAGGCTCAGCCTGTGGGTGTCCTCCATTGCCATGCTCTTCAGCCTGCCCTTCGGCATTCTGGTGGCCATGGCGCTGGCACGCGGCCGCTTCTGGGGCAAGTCGTTGCTCAATGGCATCGTCCACCTGCCGCTCATCCTGCCGCCCGTCGTCACCGGCTTTCTGCTGCTCGTCCTCTTCGGCCGCAGGGGCGCTATCGGCCAATTTCTCGATAGCTGGTTCGGCATCGTCTTTTCCTTTCGCTGGACAGGGGCCGCGCTCGCCTGCGCCGTCATGGCGTTTCCCCTGATGGTCCGCTCCATCCGCCTCTCCATCGAAGCGGTGGACCGCAAGCTCGAAGAAGCGGCGGGAACGTTGGGCGCAAGCCCGCTATGGGTGTTCTTGACCGTCACCCTGCCCCTGGCCCTGCCCGGCATCATCGCGGGCATGATCCTCGCTTTCGCCAAGGCCATGGGCGAATTCGGTGCGACCATCACTTTCGTGTCCAATATTCCCGGCGAGACCCAGACGCTGTCCGCCGCCATCTACACCTTCACACAGGTTCCCGGCGGCGATGCCGGTGCATTGCGGCTGACCATCGTTTCCGTCGTGATTTCCATGCTCGCTTTGCTCGTCTCGGAGTTTCTGGCCCGCATCATCGGAAAACGGGTGAGCATGGAATGACGCTTTCAGTCACCACCCGCCACCGCCTCGGCCCCTTCGAACTCGATGCATCCTTTACCTCCGAAGGTGGCGTCACAGCACTTTTCGGACGCTCCGGATCCGGCAAGACCTCGATGATCCGCATCATCGCGGGTCTGTTGCGACCGGATGAAGGACAGGTCTCGCTGGATGGCAAATTGCTGGCCGATAGCCAAAAACGACTATTCCTGCCCGCACATAAACGCTATTTCGGCTATGTTTTTCAGGAAGCGCGGCTGTTTCCCCATCTCAGCGTGGCCCAGAACCTGAACTACGGCAAATGGTTCGCCATGGAAAAGGCGGCAGGAGCGGATGAAAACCGCATCGTCGACATGCTGGGCATTGGCCATCTTTTGCAACGTCGCCCCGACAAGCTTTCCGGCGGAGAAAAACAGCGCGTCGCCATCGGCCGCGCACTTCTGTCTTCACCCAGGCTGCTCTTGATGGATGAACCGCTCGCCTCGCTGGACGAGGAACGAAAGGCCGAGATCATTCCCTATCTCGAACGGCTGCGCGACGAGACGAAAATCCCGATTGTCTATGTCAGCCACTCCATTCAGGAAGTAGCCCGCCTCGCCGACCGCATCGTGGTGATGAAGGACGGCAAGGTGGAGGCGCAGGGAAAGGCGGCCGACGTGCTGTCGCGGCCGGACTTCAGCGGCCATCTCGAACGGCGCGAAGCGGGCAGCATCCTTTCCGGCCACATCGAAAGCTTCGATGAACGGCACGGGCTTGCCGCCGTAAGGCTCAGCTCGGCACTGCTGCAGGTTCCGGCAAAAAAAGCAGCGCCCGGCACACCCGCGCGCGTGCTGATACCGGCGCGCGATGTCATGCTCGCCACGACAAAGCCGGAAGGCCTGAGCGCGCTCAATATTCTCGAAGGTCATATTGCCGGCATCTCAGCCAGCGCAGATGGGATGGTCATCATTCAGGTGGATTGCGGCGGCGATCTCATCCAGTCGCGCATCACCGATCTGTCGCGCGAACGTCTTCAGCTGGAGCCCGGAAGGCCGGTGCATGCGATCATAAAGTCGGCGGCTCTCGATCCCTATTGAAGGCGGCATCCGGATTACGGTTGGCCTCCAGCCAGTCGATATCCTGACGCAGGACCTCGTTCATCCGCCTTTCCATGCCGCGATAACGTTCCAGCAATTCAATGCCGAATGTCGTTAGCGCAGCGCCGCCACCCTGCTTGCCGCCCCGCTGCGATTCGATCACCGGCTGCCTGAACATATGGTTCAGCGCATCCACGAGCAGCCATGCACGACGATAGGACATGTCCATCGCCCGCCCGGCGGCCGAGATCGATCCGGTCTCGACTATCAGTTCCATCAATTCGATCTTGCCGTGCCCGAGACGCTCTCCGGGTGGAAAATCGATACGGAGAACCGGGTTCAGTGGCGGACGTGTCTCGCTCATCGTTCAAAGGCCCCGGCCATGAAGATCACGATAGGCCTTCTGCGCACCTTCCACCGGCAGGGCCGTCGCCTCGTAGACGCCACGCGCCACCGCGCGCGCCATCACGATGGTGGCGAGATGGCAGAGTTCCGCGAAATGAACGCCGCCCTCAAGCGGCTTCTCGCCGGTCGCAGCCGCAAACATGGTGTCGCCGTCGCTCGGCAAGTGGGCCGGCAGCACGGCGCGCGCCAACCCGTCATGCGCCATGATGGAAAGGCGATGCGCCTGTGCTTTGGTGAGGACTGCATCTGTCACCACCGCACCGATGGTCGTCGCCGTCAGGGTCACGCCCTTCAGACGTAGCGCCGTATCATCCGCCGTGAAACGGGCGGGAAAACCGCAACCACCGAACTCGCTCTGCATTTCAAAAGGCGCGGACCAGAAATGGCGGCTGGTTCCGACAGTTGCGGAACCGAGCGCATTGACGGCGACGATGGCCGCCACCTTGTAGCCGCCGGAGCTGACAGCGCTTGCCGAACCGAGCCCGCCCTTGAAGGTGGCGGTCGTCGCCCCCGTTCCCGCACCGACCGTTCCAAGCTCGAAAGGCTCGGCACGCGCCGCCCTGAAAGCCGCATATCCCATCTCGCGATAGGGGGAATGCAGACCCCAGTCCTTATCGCCGCCATTCAACAGATCCATCAGGATCGCCTGCGGCACGATGGGGACGCGGGTGGAACCGACTTGCAGGCCGCGCCCGATTTCGCGAAGCCCAGCCTGAACGCCGCCCGCCGCATCCAGCCCGAAGGCCGAACCGCCTGACAGTACGAATGCATCCACCGTTTCCACCGTCATTGCCGGATCAAGCAGGCCGGTATCACGACCGCCGGGCGCCCCGCCGAGGACCGAGCCGGAGGCGACAGCGGGCTTTTCGAAAACGATTGTCGTGACGCCGGAGCCGAGTGCGAGATCGGTCACATTGCCAACCGAAACGCCGTCGATATCCGTCAGAAGATTGTTGCGTGCCGCCATGCCGTTCCCCTTTCTTCCGGTATCCCGCCGCCACCGGGTACTGTCAACGCAAAAGGTGAATCACGAAAACACCGCCGTGCCAATCACTGGTGTAGAGGGAATGGCCATATCCCTCGGTTCCAGTGGTCCGGCCTGATAAGCCTGATGACCAGCCTCTATGGCACGGGCGAAAGCCTCCGCCATGCCGACCGGGTCGCCCGCGCCGGCAACCGCCGTGTTGAGCAGAACGGCATCGTAACCAAGCTCCATCACTGTCACCGCATGCGAGGGCCGGCCGATACCGGCATCGACGATCAGCGGCACGTCAGGAAAACGCGCCCGCATCGATTTCAGCGCCGTCAGGTTGAGCGGCCCCATGGCGCTGCCGATCGGCGCGCACCAGGGCATCAGCACCTTACAGCCGGCATCCAGCAGCTTTTCAGCGACGACAAGATCGTCCGTCGTATAGGGAAAGACCTCGAAACCATCGTCGGTGAGAATTTTCGCCGCCTCGACAAGCGCAAAGACATCGGGCTGCAACGTGTCGTGATGGCCGATGACCTCCAGCTTGATCCAGTTGGTGTGAAAAACCTCACGCGCCATCTTCGCAGTCAGCACCGCTTCTTTCACTGTATGGCAACCGGCCGTATTCGGCAGGATGTAACGATCCAGCTCGCGGATCAGCTCGAAAAACTGGCCGCCCTTCTTGCCGCCCGCCGTTTCCCGGCGCAGCGAAATCGTCAGAATATCCGTATTGCTGGCCCGCACCGCATCGGCAAGCACGGCGGGAGACGGATAACGCGCCGTACCCAGCAGAAGGCGGGACGAAACCTCACGGCCATAAAGCGTCAGCATGGCCTCAACCTCCCTGCATCGGGGAGAGGATTTCGACCCGGTCGAACGCCTTCAATTGATAATCGGCGCGCGCTTCCGAATGCACCAGATCACCATTGACCGCCGTCGCCAGCCAGTCGCCCTCGTAATCGAGGCTGGCGAGCAGGCCCGCCAGTGTCTCGGTGACGAGATCAAGCTCGTCGCCATTCACCAGAAGTTTCATGATCCTGCTCCTTTCCAGAGAGATTTTGGCAGACGATTTCAGCCGCCTGCCGCGCCATAGCCGGCGACAGCAGGAAGCCGTGCCGGTACGCGCCGTTGATGAAGACGTTTCGACCCTCTTGCGTGATTTTCGGCAGATTGTCGGGATAGGCCGGGCGCACGCCCGTTCCGGTTTCGATGATTTCAGCTTCCGCGAAGGCCGGATGCACGGCATAGGCGGCATTCAGAAACTCCATCATCGAGCGGGCGGAAATGGCCCCCGCATCCTCCGTCTCGATCATCGTCGCACCCACCATGAAACGGCCGGGCTCGCGCGGCACGATGTAAAGCGGAATACGCGGATGCAGCAGCCGGACGGGGCGAGACAGGGAAACCTCTGACGTGGCGAGGTAAAGCATTTCTCCCCGCACGCCGCGGAGGTTGGGCACCACACCCACCGCCGCAGGGCCAGTGCAATCCACCACCCGGTCGAAAGGCTGTTCATCCACCGGGACGCCCATATGAAACCGCACACCCATGCCGCAAAGCCGCTCACGCAGCGACTTCAGCGCAAGGCGCGGATCGAGATGCCCCTCGCCCGCAAAATACAGCCCGGAGCGAAACCGCCCGGCAAGATCGGGCTCCAGAGCGGCGATTTCGCACTCATCCACCCAACGGTATCCACTGGTTCTGGATGCGAAACGTGAAAGCTCCGCTCGGTCACGGGCAGGCGCGACAACCAGCGTGCCGTTTCGGACGACAAGGCCGGGTGTCGCTTCGTCCCACCAGTCGAGCGCCGTCTGACCCAGCGTCAAAACCGGCTCTTCCGCGCTTTCACGCTCACACCAGGGCGCCAGCATGCCGCCGGCATAAAAGGATGCGCCGCGCGAGGCTTCGGCATTGCGCTCCGAAACCTCCACAGTCACGCCGCTGCGCGCCAGTTCGAAGGCCGCCGTCAAACCGGCGACCCCCGTTCCCTTGACAAGAACACGCATGCTACTGGCCGTCTGCCGGGGCCGCGAGCGGCATATAAAGCTCGCCACCTTCCTTGAAGCGCGCGGCCATGGCCTCCAGCCCCTCCTTCTGCGCCTCGGCGCGGATATCGTGGGAAATCCGCATCGAGCAGAATTTCGGCCCGCACATGGAGCAGAAATGCGCGACCTTGTGCGCCTCCTTCGGCAGGGTCTCGTCATGGAAGGAGCGCGCCGTCTCTGGATCCAGCGACAGGTTGAACTGGTCCTCCCAACGGAACTCGAAGCGAGCGCGTGACAGCGCATCGTCACGCACCTGTGCGGCGGGATGACCCTTGGCGAGATCGGCCGCATGGGCGGCAATCTTGTAGGTGATGACACCCACCTTCACATCGTTACGATCAGGCAGGCCGAGATGTTCCTTCGGCGTGACGTAGCAGAGCATCGCCGTGCCGAACCAGCCGATCATCGCGGCACCAATGCCGGAGGTGATATGGTCGTAACCCGGCGCGATATCCGTTGTCAGCGGCCCGAGCGTATAGAAGGGCGCCTCGCCGCAGGTCTTCAACTGCTTGTCCATATTCTCCTTGATCTTGTGCATCGGCACGTGGCCGGGGCCTTCGATCATGACTTGGCAGTCTTTTGCCCAGGCAATTTGCGTCAATTCTCCCAAGGTTTCCAATTCCGCAAATTGCGCCGCGTCATTGGCATCGGCAATAGAGCCGGGCCGCAGACCGTCGCCCAGCGAGAAGGAAACGTCATAGGCCCGGCAGATGTCGCAAATCTCCTCGAAATGCTCATAGAGGAAGCTTTCGCGGTGATGATGCAGACACCACTTCGCCATGATCGAACCGCCGCGCGAGACGATGCCGGTGACGCGGTTGACGGTGAGCGGGATGTAATGCAGCCGCACGCCGGCGTGGATGGTGAAATAATCGACGCCCTGCTCCGCCTGTTCGATCAGCGTATCGCGGAACACTTCCCAGTTCAGATCCTCGGCAATGCCGTTGACCTTCTCCAGTGCCTGGTAAAGCGGCACCGTGCCGATCGGCACCGGTGAATTGCGGATGATCCATTCGCGGATATTGTGGATGTTGCGCCCGGTCGAAAGGTCCATGACTGTGTCGGCGCCCCAGCGGATCGCCCAGACCATCTTCTCCACCTCTTCCGCCATGGAGGAGGTGACTGCGGAATTGCCGATATTGGCGTTGATCTTCACCAGGAAATTGCGGCCGATGATCATCGGCTCCAGTTCCGGGTGATTGATGTTGGCGGGGATGATGGCGCGGCCCGATGCGACTTCCTGACGGACGAATTCCGCCGTCACATAGTCGGGAATCTGCGCACCGAAACTCTCGCCATCGCGGATCAGCGTCTCTTTCGCCGCCTCACGCCCGAGATTTTCCCGGATGGCGATGAATTCCATTTCCGGCGTGACGATACCCGCCCGCGCATAGGCAAGCTGGGTCACGGCCTTGCCCGCCGTGGCCTTGAGTGGCTGGTGGCGCACGGAAAATTCGGGCGTCAGGCGCTCGCCGGTCGCAAAGCCGTTATCCTCCGGCTTGACGTGTCGCCCGTCGTAAGCCGCGACATCGCCGCGCGCCACAACCCATGTATGGCGCAGGCGCGGCAGGCCTTTTTCGATCAGAACGTCATGCATGGGATCGGTATAGAGGCCCGACGAATCATAGACCGTCACCGGTGGTTCGCCCGCCGTCGGGTGGACGGCGATTTCGCGCATCGGCACGCGAATATGCGGATGCAATATTCCGGGCTTGTGAATTTTCGTGGAGGCGGGATGCGGCCCGGTTGTGACAGTAAGCGGGATATTCTTGGCAACGATATTCATCATGAGGCTCCAAAGTTTGACAGTGGAGACCCAGTTCGAGCCGGAATGATGGAAAATACCGACGTGTCGACAAGCGCCCGTAACACGCAATCCGACCCTCGGTCTTTGCACCGTCCCTACGCCAGTATGAACTGGATCAGGTTCAACGGGTCACTGCGCATAAAAGCAGAATCTCAGCCCCTTGACGGGACACCCCTGGTGAATGGCCACAGCAAAAAACACCGCCCGACATTTGTCAAGAGCGCCCATGAACTCTTGGCAAAGATGCGCGGATGGCGCATGCTGCCGTTAGTTGTAATTAACCTAATGGTTTAGGCGAATATTATCGTTTGCAACGTAACGATAAGCATAGACCATCCTGATGTGAAATTCGTGGGAGATACGTCGGAATGAATGCGACTATTCGTGAAATACTGGCAAAATTCGGCCAGCTTCCACCCCCTGTCGATACGATTGCAAATGAAGCGGATCTTTATGCGGCAGGCCTTTCTTCCTTTGCTTCGGTGCAATTGATGCTGGGTATCGAGGAAGCTTTCGATATCGAATTCCCGGACAACCTCTTGAACCGTAAGTCCTTTGCAAGCATCAAGGCCATTGAAGACACCGTTAAGCTCATTCTGGATGGTAAAGAGGCAGCCTGATGAATGTGACCGTAGCGCCGCAGGATGAAACGCTGTCCGCGCGCGCAGGCCGTGTCGCGGCTATTGCCGCCAAACACACGGATGAGGTGGATGTTACCGGCCGCTTTCCTGGGGAAGCCGTCAACGCACTGAAACAGGAACGTTTGCTGGGTATCCAAGTCCCGTCCTCCCTTGGCGGCGAAGGCGCATCCATACAGCAAATCGCCGATATCTGCGCCCGGCTTGGCCAGGCCTGTTCGGCAACGGCAATGATTTTCGCCATGCACCACATCAAGGCCTCCAGCCTTGTGGAACATGGCGAGGCGAGCGCATGGCATGCGGGTTTCATGAGCCGCATCGCCAACGAACAGCTTCTGCTCGGCTCGGCCACCACCGAAGGCGGTATCGGCGGCAATCTGCGCAACTCCATCTGCGCGATCGAAGTCGAAGGCGATTTCTGTCGGCTGGAAAAGGACGCTACCGTCATTTCCTATGGCAGCAATGCGGATGCCATTCTCATCACCTCGCGCGCTCACAAGGATGCCGCGCCCGCCGATCAGGTGATGACCGTATTCCTGAAAAATCAATACACGCTCGAAAAAACCCATGTCTGGGACACGCTCGGCATGCGTGGCACCTGTTCGGACGGCTTCCTGTTCCGCGGCGAGGCGCCGGCGGCGCAAATCTTCCCCAAACCATTTGCGGAAATCGCGGCGCAATCCATGCTTGCAAGCTCCCATCTCCTGTGGAGCGCCGTCTGGTACGGCATCGCGTCCGACGCCGTGCTGCGCGCCCAGTCCTTCGTGAGAACAGCGGCACGCAAGTCGCCCGGCGTCGCTCCACCCGGCGCGATCCGACTTGCGGAAGTTTCCACCAAGTTGCAGGTGGTCAAATCCAACATCATCGCCGGCATCAAGGCTTACGAGGACACCAAGAGCGATCCGGACAAGCTGATGTCCATGGCGTTTGCGGTCGCCATGAACAATGTGAAGATCTGCTCTTCGGAAACCATTCTGGAGATTATCGACCATGCCATGCTGATCTGCGGCATCATGGGTTACAAGAACGGTACGCCCTATAGCCTTGGCAGGCACCTTCGCGACGCGCATTCCGCTCGCCTGATGATTTCCAACGATCGCATTCTCGGCAATTCCGCCAATCTCCTGCTGGTTCACAGGCAGGACACCAGCCTTTTGGGATAACACCATGGACATGCAAACATCGTTTCTCGATCGACTGTTCGAAGAAGGCCTGCTGATTGAAACCGGTGTGGATGGTCTTTATGGGCGCAGCGGCCAGTTCGAGGACGTCATCGCCGCATTCGAACGGCTGATCGACCGCACGGGCGGCGCTGACGGCGCCGAAGCGATCCGTTTTCCGCCGGGCATCAACCGTGCCTATTTCGAAAAGAGCGGTTACATGAAAAGCTTCCCGCAACTGGCGGGTACGGTCCACTCATTCTGCGGCTGCGAACTCGATCATGTGAGTCTGTTGAAATCCATGGATGAGGGCGAGGACTGGACCAAGGACCAGAAAGCCACCGACATCGTGCTGACGCCGGCGGCCTGTTACCCGCTTTACCCGACGATTGCCAAACGCGGCGCCCTGCCCGCCGGCGGCGGGCTTTACGATATCCAGTCCTATTGTTTCCGCCATGAACCCTCCAAGGACCCGGCGCGCCAGCAGCTTTTCCGCATGCGCGAATATGTGCGCATGGGCACGGAAGCCGACGTCACCGAATTCCGACAGACATGGATGGACCGCGGCGTGGCGATGATGGAAGCAGTAGGCCTCGAGGTGACGATCGATGTGGCCAACGATCCCTTCTTCGGCCGCGCCGGCAAGATGCTGGCCAACAATCAGCGCGATCAGAATCTGAAGTTCGAGTTGCTGATCCCCGTTACCTCCGCCACCAATCCGACGGCCTGCATGAGTTTCAATTACCATCAGGACGCCTTCGGCCAGAAATGGGACCTGAACCTGGACAATGGCGACGTGGCGCACACCGCCTGCGTCGGCTTCGGCCTTGAGCGCATTGCGCTGGCGCTCTTTGCGCATCACGGTCTGGATGTGAAAAAATGGCCTGCTAAGGCTGTGAAAACGCTCTGGGGCTGACCATTCATGCGGCAGATTTTTCCGGGCCTCGATCCCAAAAACTATGTGCAGCATCCGCTTCATTCGTCCGACAGAATGTGGCCGGAGACCAATTGCTACATCGATTTGTGGATCGAGGTACTCGCCTCGAAAGGGTTGCCGCCGGAAGCCATGTTCGGTTTCACCCTGACGCAGGATTTTGAGGGCGACCAGTTCACCTTCTTCAAGGTGCCGCTGGAAGATCTCGAAGCGCTCTATGGCGTTCGCGCCACGGAGCTTGCGATCTTCGACCGGGTGGAAAACCACATCGAGGCCCAGCTGGAACGCGGCCGTATCTGCCTGATCGAGATGGACAGCTTCCATATGCCCGATACCCATGGGGTGGGCTACCAGAAGGAACATGGCAAGACCACCATCGCCATCAACCGGCTTGATCTGACAAACCGGGAACTCGACTACTTCCACAATGCCGGCTTCTTCCATTTGTCGGGTGAAGACTTTGACGGCCTGTTCCAGCATCATCTGGCGGAAACCGATCCGCCCTTCCTGCCCTATACGGAATTTGCGAAATTCGCAGACGGCAATCCTTCACAGGCGCATATCCGCAAGACGGCCGAACGGCTGCTGAAGTTTCATTTTTCGAGGCGGCCGTCCGCCAACCCGGTCAGGGCTTTTGCAGCCGTATTTCCGGCCCAGGTGGAAAAGGTCGCCGACAGGCCCTTCGGCTTTTTCCATAAATATGCCTTCAACACGCTGCGCCAACTGGGCGCCAATTTCGAGCTGGCGGCAAGCCACCTCGAATGGCTGGACAAAGACGGTTTTTCTGAAGCCAGGGACCACGCGCTGCGCATATCCGAAGTCGCCAAGACCGTGCAGTTTCAGCTTGCCCGCGCCGTCACGCGCCGCAAGTTCGATACGCTCGCCTCCGTGCTCGATCCGGCTGCGGAAGCATGGGATGGCGTGATGGACGCCCTTGCGGCAAAATTGTCGAACGCCAGCGAGGCCGCGTGAGGACTTATCTTCCCGGCGAAAGCGAAAAGTTGCTGAGCGAAGGCTGGACGCTGACATTGACGCCGGCCGATGCCTGCGAGACGCCCTCCGATATTCCCGCAGCCCTTGAAAGTCTTCACGTATCCGTTCCCGGCACGGTGGCGCAGGCCCTGGAACTGGCCGGGAAATTCGACCGTTTCAACCCGACACCCCTTAACGACAGGGATGCCTGGTATCGCCTGACGATGATTTCCGATGCGCGGGAGCGGGCGATCCTGCGCTTCGACGGTCTGTCGACAATTGCGGAAATCTTCTTCAACGGCGAACTGATCGCCGCCAGCCAGAGCATGTTCGAGAGGCTGGAGGTTCCAGTCCAGCTGACAGGCGCGGACGAACTGTCGATCTGCTTCCGGGCGCTTTCGCCAAGGCTCGAAAAAACCGGCCCCCGCGCCCGCTGGCGGCCGCAGATGATGAACACACAGGGGTTGCGAATGATCCGCACCTCGGCACTCGGATATATGCCGGGCTGGTGCCCGGAAATTCATTCTGCCGGTCCATGGCGGCCCATCAGCCTGATAGGGCAGGAAAGCGTGCTTTGCACGGCCCGGTCCTCACTCGACGAAACCGGCACGGGAACGGGAACGGTCAACATCACCCTCGAGACAAGCCGCGACCTCCAATCCGCGCGGCTCACCTGCGCCGGATACAGCGCCGATCTTTCCAGGGACGAAAACGGCAAGCTCTCAGGCAAACTCAACATACCCGGCGTCGAGACCTGGTGGCCGCACACCCACGGCAGACCGGCGCTGCACGAAATCGTCCTGGAACTGGACGGTAAGCAACATCGGCTCGGCCGCACCGGCTTCAGAAATCTGGAGATCGATTATGGCGAAGATGGCAAGGGTTTCGGCCTCAGGGTAAACGGGCAATCCGTTTTCTGTCGCGGTGCGGCCTGGACGACAGCTGACATCGTGCGCCTGCCCGGAACAAGGCCGGACTATGAGCCGTGGCTCAAAAAAGCTGCCGAAGCCGGCATGAACATGATCCGCGTCGGTGGCACCATGGCTTATGAGACGCCGGAGTTCTTCGCGCTTTGCGACGAACTCGGCATCATGGTGTGGCAGGACGCCATGCTCGCCAACTTCGATTATCCGGCAAAAGATGATGCCCTCCGGCAGCATATCGTCACAGAAATCTCGCAGTTCCTCGAGGCGACAGCTCTTTCGCCTTCGCTCGCCATTTTCTGCGGCGGTAGCGAAATGTACCAGCAGGGCGCGATGCTCGGCCTGCCGGAACAGATATGGAAAGGAACGCTCACCGAGGACATTTTGCCGGACGTGCTGGCCGGGAAAAGGCCCGATGCGGTCTACGTGGCAAACTCCCCCTCGGGCGGAACATTGCCCTTTTTCCCCAATGCCGGGATCGGCCATTATTATGGCGTGGGCGCCTATTGCCGGCCGCTGGAAGATGCCCGCCGGGCCGACGTGCGCTTTGCCGCCGAATGCCTCGCCTTCGCCAATATTCCCGAACAGGACACGCTGGACAGACATCTCCCGGCACTGGCGACGCATGATCCGCGATGGAAGGCCCGCACGCCACGCGATCGCGGTGCCTCCTGGGATTTCGAGGACGTTCGCGACCACTATCTGAAGCTGCTTTACGACGTCGAACCGGACGTGTTGCGACGCGAGGATGGCGGCCTCTATCTCGACATGTCCCGGGCCGTTACCGCCGAGGTCATGGAAGCGACCTTCGCCGAATGGCGTCGTGACGGCTCCTCGTGCCGGGGCGCATTGGTCTGGACCCTGCAGGATCTCGTTCCCGGCGCGGGCTGGGGCCTCATCGATGCCACCGGCAGGCCGAAATCGGTCTGGCATGCGCTGAAAAGAGCGTTTCGACCGATACAGGTCAGTCTTTCCGATGAAGGAACCAACGGGCTGGACATTCATCTCGTTAACGAAACCGGCGACGGCCTGGAAACCATGCTGGAACTGACCTGCCTGCGTGACGGCACGCAGCCCGTCGTCCACGCCAAACGGCCGCTGACGCTTTTGCCGCGACAGGGCCAGACAATTGCCGCAACCGAGCTGTTCGGTGCTTTCTTCGATACGACCTATGCCTACCGGTTCGGCCCGCCATCCCATGATGTGACGGTGGCCCGGCTTCGCGAGGTTGCGACCGGGCACGTCATCGCCGACGCATTCCATTTTCCACTCGGCCGGAAAAAGGCGCTGCATGCCGCCAATCTTCAGGTGGGGGTTAGCGAGGAAAAAGGTAACTGGTCGCTAGAGATCGGTACGGACCGGCTGGCGCAATCGGTTCATGTCGCGGCGGAAGGTTACAGCGCCTCGGAAAACTGGTTCCATCTCGTCCCCGGAGAGACCAGAAAAATCAGCCTTCTGCCGGAGACAGCGGCACCCGAAACGCCGCCTTCAGGCGACGTGATGTCACTGGGTTCCAGCCGGCGATTTTCCTTTTAGAGCCAGCCGCATCACCGCATCGATATAGGCTCTTTTCGCTTCGGGCGTCGAAAGATTGTGATCGGCATCGGGAATAATCGTCAGCGATACATTCCGGTAGGCTGATAGCCCCCTGCCATCGGCATCGAAATAATACTGGAAATGTTCGAGCCCGTCGTCATTGTCGCTATAGAGCAGGCTGATGGCTGTACCTTTTGCCTTCAACTTTTCAAAAGCGCTGTAGACGGCACGCCCTTCCTCGCTGCTGCTGCGGAAAAGCCTTGCCGTTTTTGTCGAAAGCTTTTTGAGTGTCGCCTTGGCGATGTTCAGCCCGGCGCTCATCACATCGACATCGCCGCTGAGGAGGCGCTTGAATGTGGCCCCCTGGCGAAAACGTTGGCTGTATTCTCCAAAGGAACGCGGTCGTTTGTGCAGCGCCTCATCGACCGAGCGGCCTTTCCGCCAGTGGAAGACAACCGGGTTGACCGCAACCACAGCGCCGATCCGGTCGTCAGCAAGCGCACTGTTGAAGGCAAGATAGGCGCCGCTGCACCGCCCCGCCGCAATGAAAGGTCCTTTGCCGCGCCGGCCGAGAAAATCAAGCGCGGCGGCCACGTCGTCATTCTGTGCGACATCGTAAAGGACCTGATCGGGTGCGTTTTCGACGGGAGGGCTGTCGGCGATATTGGCCGCGTCGAACCGGAGAGAGGCGACACCCCCACGCGCAAGCGCGCGGGCCGTCTGCACGGAAAGCCTGCCCCAACCCGCATGCCGGTCATAAGCTGCGCCGAGAAGAAGGACCGAAGAGACCGCCTGCCGATCGTCCGGCACGCAGAAAACCCCGAAAAGCCGCCCGCCTTTACCAAACTGCACCGGCTGCTCGAAAAAACCGCGACCGCGCTGCGAGGGATTGATGGTAAAATCTTCCTGTTGATCCACCGCATTCCCGGCACGGGTTTTCGACAGGACCCAGTCATGAAGCCGGTTCACCACATCACCGGATATTTTCGAGAGCGTCGGGCTGGAGACGAGATCGTCATAACCCGAAAACTCCGCCTCCTCCACCTCAACCCCGATCGTGGTGAGACGTTTGGCGAAATCGCTGTCGGTTACCCGGCCCGGTCTCGACAGAACCAGAATGTTGCGCGCTGGAGCGGCATCCAGATTTGCAAGATTGATCTTCTTGATCCCGTCGGCAACATTTGCCGGCATGGCCATGCCCGCAATTGCCCCCGCCTCCGCCATACGCTGGCCGGGGCGAAGACCAAGGCCGTCGTCGATCATGGACGACCACATTGCCAGCTCGCGAAGATAGGCGCGGCCGGAGACGACGGGGGCCAGAAGCGCCATGGAACCGGCAGCCGCCGCATCGGCAAGCGCCTGCACGACGATCGGGCAACCGAGTCCCTGGGCGAGGACCACCACCCCGGAACAACCGGAAAGCCGCTTCAGATAATCGAACGCTGCCCGCGTGTCGGCAAGCCAGTCCGCAGTCCGGCCCACGTCTTCCGGATCGAGTGCATCACCTGCGCCATGATAATCGAACCGCAGGCTGGCGACGCCGGACGCGGCCAGCCGCTCGGCCAGAACCCGCTGGAACTTGCGGCTGCATAGCTCCTCCATACCCCAGGGACTGACGAAAAGAACCGCATGATCCCGCTTGATCTCCATGCGCGCCGGATGGAAAATACCCGTGCACCCCTCAAAAGAAACCGGATGCGCAATCGCTCCATCCGATGCAACGCCGAAAAGCGACAACGTATCTGGAGAAGGTTCACTACTCGCACGCTCTGAAATATCTATCGCCATTGACCTTGCAATCATTCGCCAGTGTCTGGATCAACCATCCAGGGGATCACTATACCGAAGTGTTTTAACGCCTGTTCCATAGTAAAAACAATAACATTAGAGAATTCTAAAAATACCGTCGCGTTTATATCGATTGTAACGCAGGCGCTGTGAAAACAGATGCGGGTGACAGTGGGCAAGCCCTGGCACGGGCGCTATTTTGCTCGAAACCGCTTGAATATACTGATAAATAGCGAGTCACATACCTATTTGCAGGAGGGGACTGCGCCATCCGGCAGCCTGACCGTCTCGACACCGCGCAAACCAACACGCCGGGCCCGGCCCGACAGGTCATAGAAGTTTTATATGGAACAAAGCCTTACGCGTTACATCTGGTCGCATACGAGGCGGCAGCAGCTCTTCATCCTGCTGATCGTCGCCCTGTCCATGATCCCCTATTTCCTTGCCTTCGATCTGCCCAAGCAGATCGTCAACGGACCTATTCAGGGGGACGGTTTCGAAGGCGCGAACGCAACACAGATGTTCATGCATCTCACGGTCGATATTCCCTATTGGGGAACCGTGACGCTCTTCCCCGGCCTCGAACTCAACCGCATGTCGATGCTGATGGCTCTCAGCCTGACATTCCTTGCGCTTGTCGTCATCAACGGGCTTTTCAAATATTACATCAATACCTTCAAGGGCCGCCTTGGCGAGCGGCTTCTCCGGCGCATCCGCTTCGAACTTATCGACAGGATCCTGCGGTTTCCGCCCACGCATTTCAAGCGGGTCAAGGGTGCCGAAATCTCCAGCATGGTGAAGGACGAGGTCGAGCCGCTGGGCGGATTTACCGGTGATGCCTTTGTGCAGCCGGCGCTTCTCGGCGGTCAGGCGCTCTCAGCGCTCTTCTTCATTCTCGTGCAGAATTTCTGGCTGGGCCTGATTGCCGCCTTCATGGCCGCCATACAGGTGGGCATCATCCCCAAAATGCGCCGCCGCCTCATCGAACTGGGCCGGCAGCGGCAGCTAAGCGCGCGCCAGCTTGCCGGACGTATCAGCGAAATGGTTGACGGCATCGGCACCATCCACGCCTATGACACTTCCAATTTCGAACGCGCCGATGCCTCGCACCGGCTCGGCGACATCTTCAAGATCCGTTACGATCTGTACCAGTGGAAGTTTTTGGTCAAATTCATCAACAACTTCCTCGCACAGCTCACGCCATTCTTCTTTTATGCGCTCGGCGGTTATCTCACCCTCAAGGGCAGCCTCGATGTCGGACAGCTGGTCGCCGTCATCAACGCCTATAAGGAACTGCCCGGACCGCTGAAGGAACTGATCGACTGGGATCAGGCGCGTCAGGATGTCCAGGTGAAATACGAACAGGTCTTCGAACAGTTCGATGCGTCGAACATGATCGACGACAAGGTGCAGAAACTGTCACCGGGGTCCGTCGCGGCAATTACCGCACCGATCGTCGTTGCCAATCTGACGCTGGAGGACGATAGCGGCAGCAGGCTTCTGGAGCAGGCATCGCTGAAGATCGAACCGGGCGAGGTGATCGCCATCGTCGGTGGCTCGGGAGCAGAGGCGCTCGCGGACGCAATCGGCCGCACGCTCTGGCCAATCTCCGGCAAGGTTAGCATCAACGACGTCGACATATTGGAACTGCCGGAATCGCTCACCGGACGGCGCATTTCCTATGTGTCCTCGGACAGCTATTTTTTCCACGCCAGCCTCAAGGACAATCTGCTTTACGGACTCAAGCACGCGCCGCTTGTCGAGAAGCAGTACGAAGGTGCGGCGCTGGAACACCGCAAGTGGGAAATCCGGGAAGCCAAGCTGGCGGGCAATCCGACGATCGACATCAACAGCGAATGGATCGACTACGCTTCAAGCCCTGCCGGTGACGGCAAGCCGGAAAACCTTATCAAGGCAATTCTGGCTGTCCTCGACAGCGTAGAACTCTCGCAGGATATTCTGGAATTCGCGCTGCGCTCGTCGATCGACCCCCTGACCGACCTGCATCTTGCCGCCCGCATCGTGGAACTGCGGCATGTCCTGCGCGCCGAACTGGAAAAGGAGAACCTGAGCGGCCTCATCGCGCCTTTCGAGCTGGAGAGCTACAACAGCGAGGCGACCGTGGGCGAGAACCTGTTGTTCGGCACCATGCGGGACTCCACCCAGACGATCAGGACCGTCATCGAAAGCGACTATTTCCGTTCGCTGATGCGCGAGACCGGCCTTGTCAAAACCCTGTTCGAGATGGGGTACACGATTGCCGAAAACATCGTGGAAATCTTCGCCGACCTGCCGGGAGACCACCCCTTCTTCCAGCAGCTCACCTTCATGACGCCCGATGACATTCCGATCTATCAGCAAATGCTGCAACGTCTTCAGAGCCGGAGTTTCGACGAGGCCAATGAAAGCGAAAAGCGCGCGATGCTGCGGCTGAGTTTCTTCTACATCGAACCGCGGCAGCGTTTCGGCCTGCTGTCACCGGAAATCATGAACCGGATCGTCGAAGTCCGGCACATGTTCCACGAAAACCTGCCCGACAGCCTGAAGAACGTGATCGAAATCTACGATCCGACCAAATATATGAGCGCCACCAGCCTTCTGGATAATATTTTGTTCGGCAAGGTCAGCCACCGTTACACCGATGCATCACGGCGCATCACCCGCATCGTCGCCGAGGTCATGCGCAAGCAGGGCGTCTACGAGCGTGTGCTGGCGGTAGGTCTTGATTTCAACCTCGGCGCCGGCGGCAAGCGGCTCGGGCCGCTCCAGCGGCAGAAGCTCAATCTCGCAAGGGCGCTGATCCGCAAATCCGACTATTATGTCTTCAACCGCCCCCTTCCCGGTCTCGATCCCCGACAGCAGGAAGAGATTGTCGAGCGGGTCATCACATTCCTGAAACAGAACAACAATAACCCCTCGATCATATGGGTCCTGTCGAATGCGACGCTCTCGCGCATGTTCGGCCGGGTCATCGTCGTCCATCAGGGCCTCATCACCGCCGACGGAAGTTACGAGACTCTGGCTGAGGAAAACGGTACATTCAAGGATATGGTCGCAACATAACTCCAAGAACGCGACCGAGGTGGAACAATAACAGGGTAAGGCAATGCTGTTTAAAGACGAAATTCAGATGTTGAAAAGGGTTCCGTTTTTTTCGGAAATGGAGCCGTCCAAGCTGAAATTGCTCGCATTCGCGTCCGATCGGGTGTCCTACCACGCTGGCGACGTGCTGTTCCGGCAGGGAGATGTCGGCGATGCGGCCTATGTCCTTCTGACCGGAAAAGTGGATGTTCTGGTCGATTCTCCCTCGGGCACGCTAAGAGTGGCCGAAATGACCGGCAATGCGATCGTCGGCGAAATCGCCATTCTCTGTGATAGCGTCAGGACCGCGACCGTGCGCGCCTCCACCAATGTGGAAGCCCTGCGGATCGGCAAGGAACAGTTCTTCAAGCTCATGTCCGATTTCCCTGACATCACCATCAAGGTCATGCGCGTTCTCGCCGAACGTCTCACGCAGACGACGACGGAACTGAGCAAAGCGCGCACAAGCGCCAGAACATGAGCCGCAATTTCTTGCTGCTTTGATGGGCGATATTGGAAAAATAAATGTCGCACCATTGCAATATAAATGAAATGCTGACTGAATAAGGGTAAGGGCGTCCGCCAGAAAAAGAGCGGATATAAGAAACTGTAGAGACAACGGGCTTCATGGGAGGAAAGCGTGCAAGATTCCGTTGTTATTGGGGTGTGTCATGGCGTTCGATTCCGACACAGTAAGTCGGGAAAGTAATAGAAATTTTCGGGTAAAAATCTGGGGTGCGCGGGGAACGCTTCCTGTTTCAGGTGAAAACTTCCGAAAATACGGCGGCAATACCATCTGCATCGAGGTACGATGCGGAGATCATGTTCTTTTGTTCGACGCGGGTTCGGGGCTGCATCCTGCAGGTCTGGCGTTGCGTGCGGAAGGTATAACCGGCGCAAACCTGTTTTTCTCCCACTGCCATTACGACCACATTGTCGGTTTTCCCTATTTCAAGCCTTTCTACAACAGCTCCAACGATGTCGCCATCTGGTCGGGTCACCTCGCCGGCACCATGACTACACGGGAAATGCTCAGGGATTTCATGAGCCCGCCATGGTTCCCCGTGCCGCTGGAAGTTTGCTGCGCAAAAATTGCGACACGGGACTTTATGCCCGGCGATACTCTTGATGTTCTTCCGGGCCTCTCGGTCAGAACCGGAATGCTCAATCATCCCGGCAATGCGGTCGGATACCGGCTGGACTGGGAAGGAAAATCCCTCGCCATCATCACCGATACCGAGCACGAGCCGGGCAGCATCGATGAAACCGTGCTCGACCTGATCAGGGACGTCGATCTCTTCCTCTACGACGCCATGTTCACCGACGACGAGATGAGCCTTTATCGCGGTTACGGTCATTCCTCCTGGCAACAGGCGATCCGTCTTGCCAAGCAGGCAGGCGCAAAAAATGTCGGCTTCATCCACCACGCCCCAAGCCGCAGCGACGAGGAACTGGATAACATCGAAAAACAGGCGAAAGCCCAGTTCAGCGGCGCATTCGCGGCCATGGACGGCCAGATCATCGAACTTTGATCCGCAACTTCGCTCCGACGAAGGTTTGACCTGTCCGACAGTTTTTCAAAGCCCTGATTTAATCCTTCGCCATGCGGGCATTCGAACACGCACAATTGACCGATGCCGGTCGATTGCTCCACGATATTGCCACGAGATGCCCCGCACTAAAGACGCCACGGTACAATCAATGATGATTCTGCGCCGAATGACCACCTGATGGGATTTGTATGATCCGTTTCTTTTCGGAAACCAACCTGAGACGCGCCCGGATTTTATCCGGCCTCATCATATTTGCTTTCGTATTTTCCCATCTTTTCAATCACTCCCTTGCGCTCATCTCCATCGACACTGCCGAACGGGCACGAAAATGGTTCAGCCTGATCTGGCTCAATCCCGTCAGCAGCCTGCTGTTTTACGGCTCGGTTTTAGTGCATGTCTGTCTTGTTCTGCGTTCGCTTTATCAGCGCAGAACGCTGCGCATGCCGCTTCGCGAGGCGCTTCAAGTCATTTTCGGCCTGTCGATCCCGTTTCTGATCATCAGCCATGCCGTCAATATCCGTGTCTCGCACATGCTCTACGGTATCGACGTGGGCTATTACACGGTCGTTCGCCGGCTCTGGATCAACAGCCCCATGGGAGGAGCGTGGCAAAGTCTCGCCTTGGTTGTCATCTGGATTCACGGATGTATCGGCCTCTATTTCTGGCTGCGTTATCGGGACTGGTATCCGAGAATTGCCGGAATATTCATGACGGTGGCGGTGATGCTGCCGCTGCTAGCGCTTCTGGGTTTCAGCGATGCGGGCCGCTGGCTGGAGGAGGTGGATAGAAAATACGCGCTTCCTCCCGGGCTCGTCGATAACCTCGTACAAAGAGACGACATTCCGCTGCAACGGGAGATGGAGACGCAAATCCGCTTCATCACCCGCGCGACAGAGACGCTTTTCGCGAGCGCGATAATGCTGGTTTTCGTATTGCGCGGTGCGCGCAGTTGGCGGCAGAGATCAACCGCCATCGAAATCCGTTATGAACATGGCGTGCAAGCGCGTGTCCCGGCCGGGCTCAGCATTCTGGAGGCCAGCAGGCTCGCAGGCATTCCGCATTATTCCGTATGCGGCGGCAAAGGGCGCTGTTCAACCTGTCGGGTGAGGGTGGTCGGCAGCAATGGCACGCTTCCGCCTCCCGGAGACATCGAGCAAACTACGCTGCGGCGCATCCATGCCGATTCAGACGTACGGCTCGGCTGTCAGTTACGTCCCACCCACGATATTCAGATTGCGCTTCTCGTCTCGCCACCCCAGCAAAGCGACCTGCCAACGGACGCGCAACCGGCCCGACCCGGCAAGGAAGAGGAAATCGCCATCCTCTTTTGCGATCTGCGCAATTTCACCACGCTTTCCGAAGCCAAGCTGCCTTACGATGTCGTGTTTCTTCTGAACCGCTACTTCACCATCGTCGGCCAGGCCGTTGAACAGGCCGGCGGCCATCTCGACAAATTTATTGGCGACGGCGCCATGGCCCTCTTCGGCCTTGGCGACAACGCGGAAAATGCCTGCCGCAATGCCATGAGGGCGGCCGCAATCATCTTGCGGGAGCTTTCAATCCTGAACGAAGGGCTGGAGAAACAATTCGCCGTGCGGCTGGAAGTGGTGGTCGGAATTCACGCCGGGCCGACGATCGTCGGCGTCATGGGGTATGGCGCGGCGAAAACCCTGACGGCCATAGGCGACACCGTGAACGTGGCAAGCAGGCTGGAAACCAAGGCCAAGGAATTCGGCGCGGCCATCGTCGTTTCCGAACCCGCTATCATTCAGGCGGGGCAGGAGATTGCCGATCTGCGCAGCGAGGAAATCGCCATTCGCGGGCGAAACTCGCAAATGAAGGTTTTCCTGCTCTCGAAGGAAGAGAGCGAACGATATCTGTAAGGCAGTCCCGGCGCGCTTGACGCTGAGCTACCCGGTTTCAAATCTTGCGATAGAGAAAATAGCGGTCGGTCGGTACGCTTTCCGGCACCGGCAGCGGCTTCAACAGGGGATGATCGAGAGGCAGGCCGCTGATAGCCACGCCGCCTTTCGCCAGCATGCCGGCAGCAAGCTGAGGCAGCCATGTCAATGTAATCGCATCCTTCTCCGGATAGCCCGTGCCGATATCGGCATGTACCATGGCCGCTTCCACACCGATGAAGGCCGGAGCGGTTTGCGATATTTCGCCGATCACGAGATCTTCCTGCGGCGGAACGGATGAGGCATGTGCGCCCATGGCCCTGTCGAAGGCAACGATGCGGCGTTCTGGAAACAGTTCCCGCAAATGATTGAACGTGCGCCCGTTTCCAAGGCCGATTTCCATGATCGCGCCTTCGTCAGGCAGATCGAGATCGGCCTCGACATGGTTGAGGATATCCCGCTGCGCGGTCAACCGGCGAATGAAACTGTCCAGTCTGCTCATGTTCCGTCCATTCATGAATGCCTGAAGAAGGCGATCAGGCCTTGATGATGTGTTTTGCGGCAATGTCCCGCCGCGCAAAGACATTTCGTGTGTCGATGATCAGCGGTGACCACTCGCAAAGTGCGGCATAGTCCACATTGTCGTGATCGGTCGCTACGAGAACGGCGTCGAAAGCGCCGATTGTCTGCCTGTCCCATTCCACGGATTTCATGCCCATCAGGTGGCTGTATTCCCGGGTTTTCGGGATTTCGGCCACGTGAGGATCGAAATAGGCCGCTTGGCCGCCTCGTTCGTGAATAAGCTCGATGAGTTTAAGCGAAGGGCTTTCGCGAATATCCGGCACATTTTTCTTGTAGGCGAGACCGACGACCAGCACCTTCGAGCGGCTGAGCGCCTTGCCGGAATGAATGTCGAGCGCTTCCGCCACCCGTCCGATGACATGGCGCGGCATGCCGGTGTTGATTTCACCTGCGAGTTCGATGAACCGCGTCGGCAATTCATACTCCCGCGATTTCCAGGTGAGGTAGAACGGGTCGATCGGTATGCAATGACCGCCGAGGCCCGGACCGGGATAAAACGGCATGAAACCGAACGGCTTGGTTTTAGCCGCGTCGATCACCTCCCAGATGTCGATACCCATGGCCTCGTAGACGACTTTGAGTTCGTTGACGAGCGCGATATTGACGGCGCGGAAGACGTTTTCGGTGATTTTCACGGCCTCAGCCGTGGCATTCGTCGAGACAGGGACGATCTTCTCGACCACCGAACCGTAAAAGGCCGCCATCAGTTTTCCCGCCGCCTCGCCATCGCCGGCGACGACTTTCGGAATGGTCGAGGTCTCGAAATCTCGATTGCCGGGATCTTCCCGCTCGGGCGAAAAGCCGAGGAAGAAATCAGCACCGGACACGAGCCCGGTGCCTTCCAGAATGGTCTTCACCACCCCGTCGGTCGTGCCGGGATAGGTGGTCGATTCCAGAACCACGAGCTGCCCTGGCCGCAGATGCGCGGCAATGTCCCGACAGGTCTTTTCAACATAGGAAAGGTCCGGTTCGCGATATTTCGTCAAAGGCGTCGGCACGCAGATGGCGATCACATCGCATTCGGCCAGTCTGGAAAAATCGGAGGTGGCGACAAAGCCGTCATTGCGCCGGACACTTGAAAGCACCTCGTCCGAGACGGCCTCGATATAACTGCGGCCCGCATCGATCGCGGTAATTTTGCCGGGATCGATATCGAAACCGACAACCTTGAAGCCAGCCTTGGCGATCGTCATGGCGAGCGGCAGGCCGACATAGCCAAGGCCGATCACGCCCGCTTTGGCGCTCTTGTTTTCGATGCTGGAAAGCAATTTCTGGGAGACAACTGGAGAAGTCAAAGCGTGTCACGCTCCGCGCATGTGCAAAAGATGCCTTTCAGTTGGGCAAGAATGGGCGGACTGTCAAGGCTCGGCCCTTTCAAATTCCGGTTGACGCCGGAACAGTCGTCAACGCACAACCGTCGGCATGAAGATCGCCTTTTATTCGCCGCTCAAATCACCCAACCATCCCGTTCCTTCCGGAGACCGGTTGATGGCCCGCCTGCTGATTCAGGCTATGACGATGGGCGACCATGACGTTTCCGTTGCCTCCGAACTGCGCAGCTTTCTGAAACAGGCGGATGATCCGGCTCGCACCTTGCTCGCCGATGCGGCCGAACGCGAGATCGAAACCATCACTGAGCGCTGGCAGCGGCAGGGCGCGCCAGACCTCTGGTTTTGTTATCACCCCTATTACAAGGCCCCGGATTTGCTCGGGCCGGAGCTTTGCGGACGTTTTGATATCCCCTATGTCACCGCCGAAGCGTCCTATTCCCCCAAGCGCAATGGGATGGGCTGGCAGACGGTTCAGGACGCGTTGCTGGCCGCCTTGAACGCCGCGTCGGTCAATATCTGTTTCACCGCGCGGGACCGCGAGGGGCTTTCGCGTGCATCGCCAACCCTTAACCTGACGATGTTGCCACCCTTTATCGATGCCGACGCCTTTCTCAAGAACACACCCCGCTCCACGCCCGGAAAACTCATCACCGTCGCCATGATGCGGGCGGGCGACAAGCTCGACAGCTATCGCGCACTCTCTCAAGCGCTTGCCCTCTTGCCGCAAGATCTGCACTGGACGCTTGATATCGTCGGCGATGGGCCGGAACGCGCGGCCGTGCAAGCCATGTTCAGCTCTTTTCCCGATCACCGCCTCGTCTGGCACGGTGAAAAAACCGCACCAGAGATCGCAACGCTTCTTTCCAGGGCATCGCTTTATGTCTGGCCGGGGCACGGCGAGGCCTATGGTCTTGCCTATCTCGAAGCGCAGGCGGCTGCCCTTCCCGTTATCGCCGAAGAGGTGGCCGGCGTTCCCGAAGTGGTAAAATCCGGAACCACCGGATTACTGACACCAGAAAATGATACAGCCGCCTATGCCGCAGCAATTGAAACGCTGCTCGGCGATGACAGGCGGCGCGAAGAACTGGCGAAAGCGGCCCGCCAGTTCGTCAGGAATGAACGATCTCTGGAAAACGCCGCAAAACAGCTGAACCATATCCTGTTACAAGCAAAGGCACGAACATCATGAGTCTGGAGAAACTCGTTGCGGCACTGGACGAATGCGGACGGC
Source organism: Rhizobium sp. GR12 (assembly GCF_036596185.1). Classification (NCBI taxonomy): domain Bacteria; kingdom Pseudomonadati; phylum Pseudomonadota; class Alphaproteobacteria; order Hyphomicrobiales; family Rhizobiaceae; genus Rhizobium; species Rhizobium sp. GR12. The sequence goes on from NZ_JASXTH010000006.1 coordinate 40,226, forward strand.
GCGGCGTAACGGCCGATCTCTGGCTGAGAGATGACGATGCGGTGGAGCCGACACCGGCACTCGACACGCTGCTTGATCTTTGCGGCAGCTTTTCCGCTCCGGTCACGCTCGCGGTCATTCCCGAGACGACGACCGACAAGCTCGCGCGGCATCTGGACACGGCCGACATTGCCCAAGTCGCCGTCCATGGCTGGTCGCATACGAATTATGCCAGAGAAAAAGAAAAGAAGCAGGAACTCGGAGCGCACCGCGACCTGCCCATCGTTCTCGACGAGTTGCAATCCGGGCTGGAAAAACTCTACGATCTGCATGGCGCGCGTTTGGTGCCCATGCTGGTTCCGCCGTGGAACCGCATAGATGCCAGCATCCTGGAAGGGTTGACGGGCCTCGGATATCGCGCCCTTTCGGTTTTCGGTCCGGAGAAAGAGACGGCACCGCCTTGCCTGAATACCCATGTCGACGTGATCGACTGGCACGGCAGCCGTGGCGGCCGCGATGACGACATCCTTTTCACAGAGACCGCCGCCCGCATCCTGCGGACTGCGGAGGACGGTGGCACGACCGGCATCCTCAGCCATCATCTCGTGCATGACGACAATGTCTGGCGCTTTCTGAGACGGCTTTTCGAGGTGACCACTGAACATCCCGCCGCCCGCTGGCGTTCCTCGGCGGACCTTATTCTTGAGGTATCACCATGATTTCCAGGCGATCAGCAAACCACCTGTCCCAGTGGCAAGTTCCTGCCTGACAGCCTCCACCTCCTGAAACGACGCGCGATCGGCAAGTGACGCGGCAACAAACGCTGCCGGGGCGAGGCTGATGCTTCCAGCCCGGGCGAGGACGGTAAAGATCAGCGGGCCGGTCGACCACCAGGCGGGCGCACGCGGCATCTCCTCGATGATCCCCGGAAAAGCCTCCAGCATCCTGCGGAACACCGGATGGCCAGCCGGGGCGGCGATGAAGGAGTTGGCGAGAAGCATGCTGCCCTGCCCGGTGTCGCGCGGGGTCTGTTCGTCAAACGCGGTCAGCCCCGTCAATGGCAGGACAGCATCGAAACTCACATCGTCCCGAGCCGGATACCAGTCGCAATCGAGATAGATGCCGCCAAATCGCTCCAGCACGATATAACGGGCCACATCAACAGCGCCGGGATAATCGCCCTTGTCCAGCATCGTCCGGAAGACATCGTTGGCGAACACGCCCTCCCGCTCAAGATCGGCTTCCCGCCAGAGGCGATATTCGTAACCATGTGAGGCGGCATGGGTGGCCCAGGCTTCAACCGACACGGGTGGGGCTTTTTCCCCGATCCATATCTGATGAATGATCCTTGGCACGTCCTCCCTGCTTTTCAGGTTGATCGCGCGGCGTTCTTCCGGGGAAAATTGTGCGTATTTTGCCAGCACCTGTGGTGGCGGAACCAAGGTATATTGATAGCCGATCTTCGCGACCATATCGCCTTCTGCCTTGGCGAGACGCAGCCGCGCCGCATGCAGCCTGCGCGGCATGCCGAGAACCGTTCTCTCACCCATCAGGTGCCCGTCTTTTACTGCAACCAGAGATAGGAGAAGCGCATTCGCTTCCCCATATTGGCCTTCATTTTGCAACTGCCGGGCTCTATCCAGCTGGGCATCGTAATATTTCTTGTCGGACATGAATCCTCACTCGGAAACGCTCCTTAACATATCGCCAAACACGAGCCATCAGGCAAGCCATGGCGTTTTGGAAGCCGGCTTTGAATTTGCTGCACATTTCGATGTTTCAGGAGCGTAGACAGACAACAGACCCTACGATAACGTGCCTTTAAGCCCTCCTGAGAAAATTGTCACAAGGCAACGATAAAGAGACGGCAAGGAACCCTTTGGCATGAGCGTAGGCGCAGATTTGCTCCGTATTGAAAATCTGCGGGTCTCGTTTTCTCTTATGGGTGGCACTATTGATGCCGTAAGGGGTGCCAGTCTTCGCATTCTTCCCGGAAAAGTCACGGCGCTGGTCGGAGAATCCGGCTCCGGGAAATCCGTGATCGGCCAGACGATCATGGGTATCCACCCCAAGACGGCGCGCGTCGACGGTCGCGTGCTGTTCACCGATCCCGCAAATGCCGCCGCCGGTCCCGTCGATCTGCTGCAATTGCCGAAGGACGGCCGGGAAATCCGCTCGATACGCGGAAACCGCATCGGACTGATTTTTCAGGAACCCATGACGTCTTTTTCGCCGCTGCATACGATCGGCAACCAGATCGACGAGGCGCTGAGAATCCACAGCATCCTGTCGCCGGCCGAGCGCACGGAAAAAATGCATGAAACGCTAGACCTCGTAGGGTTTTCCAACCCGAAGAAGGTCGTGAACATGTATCCCTTCGAATTGTCGGGCGGCATGCGCCAGCGCGCGATGATCGCCATGGCGCTGATCTGTCGCCCCGCCCTGCTGATCGCCGACGAGCCGACGACAGCGCTTGATGTGACCATACAGGCGCAAATCCTCAAGCTCCTGCGCGATCTCCAGAGCCGGATGAACATGAGCATGCTGCTCATCACCCACGATCTTGGCGTGGTGGCGAACATCGCCGACGAAGTTGCCGTGATCTATCAGGGCGAGATCATGGAAGCCGGCACGGTCGACGATATATTCAAGTCGCCAAGCCATCCCTACCTCAAGGGCCTGATGGCCGCCGTGCCGCATTTCGATATGAAGCCCGGTGAGAGACTGAAGGCGCTGCGCGAAATCACCGTCGATCACGAAAGCCTCGTCGGCAAAAAAACTGCCGCAGTGATCAAAACCCCCGGCCCGCTTTTGACCGTGGACAATATCAGCAAGACCTTCACGACCCGGAAATCCAGCTGGTTCCGCAGCGGCGACGCCAACGCCACCAAGGCGGTCAACAGCGTCAGTTTTGAAATCCGTCGGGGCGAATGTCTTGGGCTGGTCGGCGAAAGCGGCAGCGGCAAGACGACCGTCAGCAAAATCCTCATGCGCGCCGTTCGCCCGGATGAAGGCTCCGTGACCTTTCACCGGCCGCAGGGCGATATCGATGTCCTCAATGCCAAAGATGGCGATCTGAAAGAATTGCGGTCGAAGATCCAGATGGTCTTTCAGGACCCGATCTCTTCGCTTTCACCGCGCATGACCGTGGGCAATATCCTGAGCGAACCGCTTGAAATCCATGGACGCGGCGACGCGAAATACCGGGCGGAGAAAGTCCGCAATCTCGTCAAGGCCATCGGCCTTGGAGAAAGCGCGCTGAACCGTTATCCGCACAGTTTCTCGGGCGGGCAAAGACAACGTATCGGCATTGCCAGAGCGCTGGCGCTCGGTCCCGAACTGTTGATCTGCGACGAACCAGTTTCCGCCCTCGATGTCTCCGTGCAGGCGCAGATTCTCAACCTGCTCAAGGACTTACAAAAAGACCTCGGGCTTACCTACCTCTTCATCTCGCACAATCTCGCGGTGGTGGATTATATGGCCGACCGCGTGGCCGTGATGTGCGAAGGCCGCATCGTTGAACTGGCACCGCGGGAAGCCATGATGCGGTCTCCGGTGCATCCCTATACCAAATCGCTGCTGGCGGCCGTGCCTTTCCCCGATCTCGACCGTCCACTCGATTTCCGCACCATCGGCAAGATAAGCGCGACGGGCAAATTCGACTGGGGCAAGCAATTCCGCGACGAGGGTAATGGCGAGATGATCTCCGCAGATCTTGGCGAAGGCCATTTCGTTCTTGCGAACGGCAATGCCGACATCCGGGAGCTTCGCCCTTGATCACGCGCCGCACCACCCTTGCCTTGCTGGCTTCCGTTTTTTTGCCGGCCCATGCGCGCGCCGCCTATACCGATCCCGCCTATTTCAAGGAAAAGCGGGAAAAGGGCGAGTTGCCTGATATAGCGGAGCGCCTGCCGAAAAATCCGCGCGTCATGGATATGAAAGCGCTTGGCCGGGAGCCGGGAAAACACGGCGGCTCGGTGCGTATGCTGATCGGCGGCCAGCGTGATATCCGGCTTATGCCCATCAGTAACTATGCCCGTCTTGTCGGTTATGATGAAAAATTCGAGCTTCATCCGGACATTCTGGAAAGCTACGACGTTCAGGAAGAACGCATCTTCACCTTCAAACTGCGCGAGGGCCATAAATGGTCCGATGGCAGCGATTTGACCTCCGAGGATTTCCGGTATTTCTGGGAGGACGTCGCTCTCAACAAGGAAATCCATAAGGGCGGTCCGCCGATCGAGCTTCTGGTCAACAACAAACCGCCTCTGATCGAAGTCATCGACCGGCTGACGGTGCGTTATACCTGGGAAGGTCCAAACCCCGATTTTCTGGCGAAGCTCGCAGCGGCCTCGCCGGCGCGGCTGTTCCTGCCCGCCGCTTATATGAAGCAGTTCCACGCCAAATATCAGACTGCGGAAAACCTCGCCAAGCTCATCAAGAAAAACAAGGCGGATGACTGGAGCGGGCTACATATCAAGATGTCGCGGCAGGTCCGCCCGGAAAATCCCGCTCTGCCGACGCTCGACGCATGGCGAAACACGACTTCGCCGCCGGCCGAACAGTTCGTCTTCGAGCGCAATCCCTATTATCACCGCGTCGACGAAAACGGCTTGCAGCTGCCCTATCTCGATCGGTTCCTGCTGAATGTCACCTCCTCCGACATCATCTCGGCCAAAACGGCGTCGGGTGATAGCGACCTGCAATATTTCGGCCTCGATTTCGCCGACTACACCTTCCTGAAGGACGCCGAAAAGCGCTTCCCCTTGAAGGTGAACCTCTACAAGCGATCCCAGGGGTCGCGCATCGCGCTTTTGCCCAATCTGAATTGTGCCGACCCGGTATGGCGGAGCTGTTTCCAGGACGTGCGCGTACGCCGCGCCCTGTCGCTGGCGATCAACCGGCACGAAGTCAACATGGTCTGCTTTTATGGGCTGGCGAAGGAAAGTGCTGATACCGTCCTGCCGGAAAGTACACTTTACCGGCCGGAATTCGCAGAGGCCTGGAGCGCCTTCGACCGGGCGACGGCCAACAGGCTGCTCGACGAAGTGGGTCTTGAGAAACGCGACAGCGCCGGCATCCGGCTCCTGCCGGACGGCCGACCGGCCTATATCATCGTCGAGACAACAGGCGAAAGCACGCTCGATACCGATGTGATGGAGCTGGTGACGGATCATTGGCAGCATATCGGCATTGCGGTTTCCGTCCGTCCCACCCAGCGCGACGTCTTCCGCAAGCGCGCCATGGGCGGCGAGGTGCTGATGTCGGTCTGGATGGGCATGGACAATGGCGTGCCGACACCGGACATGCTGCCTTCCGGCCTTGCGCCCACCGGCGACGACCAGTTGCAATGGCCGGTCTGGGGCGTGCATTATCTTTCCGGCGGGCGCGAGGGCAAGGAGCCCGATCTGCCGGAGGCGGCGCACCTGCTCGATCTCCTGAAAAAATGGCGCCGAAGCGTCACCGAGGCAGAACGCGAGGCCATCTGGCTGGAGATGCTGGAAATCTACACGCAGCAGGTATTTTCCATCGGCATCGTCAACGGCGCCCTGCAACCCGTCGTCCATGTCAAACGCATGCGAAACGTGCCGGAAAAGGCGCTCTTCGGCTATGAACCCACATCGTATCTCGGTATCTACATGCCGGATGCCTTCTGGTATGACGGAGACGCCTGATATGCTGCGGTATATTCTCAAGCGCATCCTCGTCATGATCCCCACGCTGATCCTGATCTCGATGCTGGTCTTCACCATCATCGAATTGCCGCCGGGCGATTATTTCGAAAGCTACGTCGCCGAACTGCGCGCCATGGGCGAGGCGGCAAACCTTGCCGAAATCGAGGAGTTGCGCGTCCGCTACGGCTTCGACCAGCCGGCGCCGATCCGTTATTTCCGCTGGGCGACCGGCATGCTGGTCGGAGATTTCGGTTATTCTTTCGAATATCAGCTGCCGGTGAACGAGGTGGTGGGAGACCGCCTGTGGCTGACGGTTCTGGTGTCTTTCGTCACCATCATCGTCACCTGGATCCTTGCCTTTCCGATCGGCATCTACTCCGCCACGCATAAATACAGCTGGGGCGACTACGGCCTGACCTTCCTCGGCCTGCTCGGCATCGCCATTCCCAACTTCATGCTGGCGCTGATCCTGATGTATTTCGCCAATATCTGGTTCGGCATCTCCATCGGCCATCTGATGGACCGGGAATATCTGAACCAGGCGATGAGCTGGCCGAAGTTCAAGTCGATCCTCGAACATATCTGGATACCCGTCCTCATCATCGGAACGGCGGGCACGGCCGGCATGATCCGCCGCCTGCGCGCAAACCTGCTGGACGAATTGCAGAAACAATACGTCGTGACCGCGCGCGCCAAAGGGCTTCACCCCTTCAAGGTGCTGATCAAGTATCCGCTGCGCATGGCGCTGAATTTCTTCATCTCGGACATCGGCTCGATCCTGCCCGCCATCATTTCCGGCGCTGAAATCACCGCCGTCGTCCTGTCGCTCGAAACCACCGGTCCCATGCTCATCCGGGCGCTGCAGAGCCAGGATATGTATCTGGCCGGTTCGTTCCTGATGTTCCTTGCTTTCCTGACGGTGATCGGTGTTCTGGTCTCGGATATCGCCCTAGCCATACTTGACCCAAGAATCCGCTTCGGAGGTGGTAACGTCAAATGACTTCATCCATCCCGACATCAGGCGAAGCGCTGCCCCATTATGTCTCGACGGCGCCGTTCGACCCGTCGCTCATCGAACCCAACACATCCGGAATGGCGGCCTTCAGCAAGGCGTCGCAACTGCGGCTCATGTGGTGGCAGTTCCGCCAGCACAAGGTTGCCGTCTGGTCCGGCGCTTTTCTGGTGCTGCTTTATCTTTCGATCCTAATCAGCGAGTTCCTTGCGCCGTACAATCTCCACACCCGCAATATCGAGCATATCTACGCCCCACCCCAGGGTATTCACCTCTTCAATGACGGCAAATTTGTCGGCCCCTTCGTTTATGGCCGGGAAATGACGCTCGACATGGACAATCTGAGGCGTGTCTACCGGGATGTGCCGACGGACATCCAGCCATTGCGTTTCTTCTGCAAGGGCGACACCTACCATTTCTGGGGCATGTTCGAGGGCAAAACCCATTTCGTATGCCCGGCCGAGGGCGGAGAAATGTTCCTGCTCGGCACCGACCGGCTGGGCCGTGACGTGCTGTCGCGGATCATTTATGGCGCGCGTATCTCGCTGACCATCGGCCTTCTCGGCGTCGCCATGAGTTTCGTTCTCGGCATTGTGATCGGCGGTCTGGCAGGTTATCGCGGCGGCACCTTCGATCTCATCGTCCAGCGTATCATCGAAGTCCTGCAATCCATTCCGAGCATTCCACTCTGGCTCGCACTTGCGGCGATCATGCCCGTGACCTGGAGCCCGATCCTCGTTTATCTCGGCATCACCATCATTCTCGGCATGCTGGACTGGACGGGACTGGCGCGCGCTGTACGCTCGAAATTGCTGGCGCTGCGCGAGGAAGACTATGTTTTGGCAGCGCAACTGATGGGCGCGGGCACGCCGCGCATCATCGGCAGGCACCTTATCCCCGGCTTCATGTCGCATCTGATCGCGTCGGCAACGCTGACGATACCGGGCATGATTCTCGGCGAAACCGCATTGAGTTTTCTTGGTCTCGGCCTCAGGCCGCCGATCACAAGTTGGGGAATTCTGCTCACGGAGGCGCGCAGCGTCAGCGTCATTGCGCTATATCCGTGGCTTCTCATCCCGACGATTCCGGTTGTTCTCGTCATTCTGGCCTTTAATTTCTTCGGTGACGGACTACGTGATGCTGCAGACCCCTTCAGATAAAATGGAACACCCTTTGATAAACTGCTCTTCCGCCATCGCCTTTTTTGTGAAAGGCAAAAAGAGGTGTGGCCCATGACCTCCCGTTTGAACGATGCACGCATCCTCATGTACAGCCACGATTCCTTCGGCCTCGGGCATCTGCGGCGTTGTCGCACGATCGCGCATGCGCTGGTGGAGGATTATCGCGGCCTCAATGTTCTCATCATTTCGGGTGCGACCATTGCCGGCGCCTTCGATTATCGCACCCGTGTCGATTTCGTGAAAATCCCGAGTGTCATCAAGCTGCGCAACGGCGAATACACCTCCATGGACAGGCATATCGACCTTCAGGAAACGCTGAAGATGCGCCGCTCCATCATCTATCATACCGCCGAAAGTTTCCAGCCGGACATCTTCATCGTCGACAAGGAGCCCATGGGCCTTCGCGGTGAAGTGGAGGAAACGCTTACCTACCTCAAAAGCCAGGGAACCAAGCTCGTCATCGGCCTGCGTGACGTCATGGATTCGCCGCAGCTGCTTGAGGCGGAATGGAAGCGCAATGACGTGATGACCAAGATCGGCAAGTTCTATGACCATGTATGGGTCTATGGTCCGCCGGATTTCCACGACCCGCTGACGGGGCTAGACGTTCCCCAAACCGTTCGCGACAAGATGGATTTCGTCGGCTTCCTGCAACGCTCCAAAACGCAGGCGGAAACCGTGGCGCACCGACCGGTAGGTGACTATCTTCTCATCACCACAGGCGGCGGCGGTGACGGCAGCGAATTGATCGACGACGTCATCAATGCTTACCGCCACGACAGGGAACTGACGCACAAGGCGCTGGTGGTGCTGGGCCCCTATATGCCCGGGGATCAGCGCCAGCGCTTCATGAGCAGTGTTGCCGATATTCCGCATATAGAGATCATCGAGTTCGACAACCGCATGGAAGACCTCGTCGCCGGCGCTCAGGCCGTCGTGTCGATGGGCGGCTATAACACCGTCTGCGAGATATTGTCCTTCGATAAACCGGCGCTTGTCGTGCCGCGCACGGTGCCGAGGGAAGAGCAGCTTATTCGTGCCACGCGGGCGGCGGAACTCGGTCTCTTCGACATGCTTTTGCCGGAAGACGCCGAAAACCCCGCCAAGATGGCTGCGGCTCTCAAAACGCTGCCGAACCGTGCGCCGCCCTCCGTCAATTCGCGGGATCTGAAGCTCGACGGTCTGGAAAACATATCGAAACGGATAGCCGAATGGCTGCCGACCGAGGGCGAAAAGGTGCCGATCACGCTGACCGCGTGACCGGCACCCCGACCATCACCGCTTCAAAAGAGACACGCGCAACGTGACCGACACAAAAAAAATCGTGGTGCTCCTCAAGGGCTATCCGCGCCTGTCCGAGACTTTCATCGCTCAGGAACTTCTGGGGCTCGAAAAGGCCGGGCTGACGCTTGAACTCATGTCCATGCGCCGGCCGACCGATAAAAAACGCCACCCCGTCCATGATGAAATCCGCGCACCCGTCACCTACCTGCCGGAATATCTGCATGAAGAGCCGTTGCGCGTTCTAAAGGCGCTGTGGGCCTGCCGCAAAAAGCCGGGCTTCGCCAAGGCACTCCGTCGGTTTTTCAGCGATCTGTCGCATGATCTCAGCCGCAACCGTTTCCGCCGTTTCGGACAGGCAGCCGTGCTGGCGCATGAATGGCCGGCCGATGCCGAATGGCTGCATGTTCATTTCATTCACACACCCGCCTCGGTCGCCGCCTATACCCACCTTATCACCGGCACCCCGTGGACGATTTCGGCCCACGCCAAAGATATCTGGACCTCCAGCGACCGTGATCTCGCCGCAAAGCTGGAAAGCGCCCGCTGGGCCGTGACCTGCACCGCCAGCGGCTTTCAGCACCTTCGCACCCTTTCCGGCCTCAAGCAGAATGTGCACTTAAGCTATCACGGGCTTGATCTCACCCGCTTCCCGCATTTCGACGTGCCGCGCCCGCAAAGAGATGGATCGGATGCCCATGATCCCGTCAGGATTTTAAGCGTCGGCCGGGCAGTCAAGAAAAAGGGTATCGATATTCTGTTGCAGGCTCTGGCCTCGCTTCCGCAGGAAATCCATTGGCGTTTCACCCATATCGGCGGCGGCGACGAGCTTGCCGCACTGAAGAAACTCGCTGACGAACTTGGCATCGCCGACAAAATCATCTGGACCGGCGCCATGGACCAGAAGCAGGTCCTGGAGAATTACCGCGAGGCGGATTTGTTCGCCCTTGCCTGCCGCATCACCAGCGATGGCGACCGCGACGGTCTTCCCAATGTACTGGTAGAGGCCGCCAGCCAGGCCCTGACCTGCATCTCCACCAATATCTCCGGCATCCCGGAATTCTTCGTCGACGGCGAAAACGGAATGTTGACGGAACCGGAAAATCCCGCCGCCTTCGCTGAAGCCCTGCGCGCCGCCACTACCGATCCGCAATTGCGCCAGCGTCTGGGTGGTGCCGCAGAAAACCGTGTCCGAACCGCCTTCGACCATCGCACCAGCATTGTCGAATTGAAGGCCCTGTTCGAGACCGAGTGGAAAAAAACACCATGACCGATACGGAAAAGCGCCCTTCCGTCTTCTTCTACGTCCAGCACCTTCTTGGCATCGGCCATATCGCCCGCGCCAGCCGCATTGCCAACGCCCTTCAGGTGGATGGTTTCGATGTCGTTCTGGTGACGGGCGGCACCCCGGTTCCGGGTTTTCCGGGCGAGGGCATCCGCCATGTCGAATTGCCGCCGATCGCCGTCAGCGACGGCAGCTTTTCCGGCCTTGCCGACAGTTCCGGCAAACCGGTGGATGACGCCTTCAGGAAGCTCCGCACAGACATGCTGATCGGAGCCTATCACGGCGCGAAACCGGATATCGTCATCATCGAGGCTTTCCCCTTCGGCCGCAGGCAGGTGCGTTTCGAATTGCTGCCGCTTCTGGAAGAGATCGAGGAAAGCGAACCGCGCCCGCTCGTCATGACGTCGCTGCGCGACATTTTGCAGGAAAAAACAAAACCGGGCCGGGACGAAGAAACCGTGTCGCTGGTGAAGAAACATTTCGACGCGGTGCTGGTCCATGGCGATCCGGATTTTGTCCGGCTCGAAGAGACCTTCCCCCTCGCTGGCGAGATCAGCCAGCGCATCGTCTATACCGGGCTCGTTGCGCCCCTGCCACCGCCGCAACCGGCGGAGAAATTCGATATCGTCGTTTCCGCAGGCGGCGGCGCAGTGGGCGCAGCACTCATCCGGGCCGCACTTAACGCTGCTCCGCTGCTGGACGACATCAAAAGCTGGTGTCTCGTGACCGGCCCCAACATGCCGCAGGCGGATTTCGATGCGATCTCGGCGCAGGCAGCGGATAATGTTTCCGTCTTCCGTTTCCGCAAGGATTTCGCAAGCCTGCTTGCCGGGGCGCAACTTTCGGTTTCACAGGCCGGCTACAACACGGTCTGCGATATTCTTCAGGCAAAATGTCGCTCGCTCCTGATCCCCTTCGCGGCAGGTGGCGAAACGGAACAGAGCGCCCGCGCCGAACGCTTGTCGCGGCTGGGACTGGCACGGGTGCTGGAGGAGAAAGATATCTCCGCGCAATCCATGGCCGATGCCATCAAGGCGGCATTGGCCCTGCCGGGACCGGACACGATCCACCTCGATCTCGACGGCGCGGCTGGGACGGCTAGAGCGTTGCGCCACCTTTTTGATGAGCGGTGAGGATCGTCTTCAATTCGCGAACCGCCGCCTCATCGGTGCCCTTGCGCCCCGCGCCTGTAAAACCAAGCTTCGCCACCCTGCTTTCCGGATCATAAAACGGAACGGCGGAACAGGATGCGTGGATTTCCGTGATGGAAAAACGGTCCAGCAATGTCTGTACGATTGGCGGGCGCACACCGGCACCCGGCATGATGACGATCCGCCCGGCGGCCATTTCGGATAATCGCGCCAGCGTTTCGATACCCTCGAGCGCCGAACGCGCACCGCCGGAGGTCAGAATTCTCGGGAAACCCAGCGCGATAGCCGCCTCCAACGCTTCATCCATGTCGGGAACAACATCGATAGCCCGGTGCAGCGTCACATCCAGCCCATCGGCGTGACGACGCAATTCTTCGAGCAGGGGAATATCAAGCGAGCCATCGCCAAGCGATGCGCCAAGCACCACTCCGGAAAGCCCTGCCGTGCGCGCCGCATCGATATCGCGTTTCATCACATCGGCCTCATCGCGCGTGAACACGAAATCACCGGCGCGCGGCCTTATCATTACGCTCACCGGCATATCGTAAGCCGCCGCCCGGTGCATGAAACCCGCAGACGGTGTCACGCCGCCGCCGGACAGCGCCGCGCAAAGCTCGATCCGGTCGGCCCCGCCCCTGACCGCCGCTTCCAGACCGGCTACATCGTCCACGCAAATCTCGAGAATCATCGTAACCTCTTTCATTCAAGCAGGCCCTGTTTACGCGCCGGACTATCTTTTCGGTTCGACGCTCTATCTGCGACGGCCCGTCCCATCAAGCGCATAGAGCATGTAAACGCCACCGAGACCCACGATTGCTCCCATAATGGAAGTTCCCGAATAGGTCGTGACGAGCGTACCCACGGCAAAAATCAGCGCACCCAAACCGGCGCCAAGGAAGATGTTGACGGCGATCAGCGAGCTTCCGAGCCCCGGCCGATCCGCGATCAGTTCCTGCAGATAGGTGATCGGGATACTGATGATGGCAGCAGCGCCCAGCGCGCTGATGACGGTCTGGGCATAGATATGCCAAGGTGCTGTGGCGAGCCCCTGCAGGATCAGATAGATGGCATAGAGCAACGCTCCCGCCGCAAGCGTCAGCGTTTGCGGCACCTTCTTCTCGATCCAGCCCCACAGGAGAATGAAAACGATCTCCAGCGCTGCGACGATGCCCGCCACGATGCCGATATCCGCCACCGTACCCTTAGCTTGGCCCGTTATGATGAGCGAGCGAATGGAATCATTGAGATGCAGCATCGAGCAGATCAGGGCGATGGCAATGATCCGCAGCAACACTCGCCGCGAGCCGATTTCCGCGAGCGAGGCGCGAAAACCGAAACGGGCCTGCACGTTCACCGATGCCGGCGTGGCCGTGCGCGGCAGGCAAAAGGCCACAAGCAGAAAACAGACAAGCGCACAGATGCCCGAGAACAGGAAAGCCAGCAACATATTGCCTGAATTCACCAGGAAAATACCGACGATGCCCGGCACCAGCACCCAGGACAGCGAGATCGTGGCCCGCATGATCGAATTGACGGCGATCATGTCACCCATCGAAAGATTGCGGGCATCGGCGCGCACATGCGCGAAGATCAGCGAGTTCATCGCCCCGAAAATCGGCAGGAGAACCAGCTTGGCGCTCACGAAGGCCGTGGCATTGCCGACGAGATAAACCAGCATATAACCGCTGACGCCGAAGAGCGCGATGAGCAGCATAGGTTTGCGATATTCGCCCAGCCTGTCGGCAACGATGCCCATCAGCACGCTGGCGCTGACATTGATGATGGCGGCAAACAGCATCAGCAGCGAATAGACGGTGTTGCTCAGCCCGATTTCGCGAATGCCGATGACCGCCTGATAGGGGGCGGTCGCGGCATTCGAAAACCCGAAGAACAGAATGGCGAGCGCCCCGATGCGGATCGACGGATTGTTGATAACGATGGAAAGAGCCGACGGCATGAGGGTTCGCCTGAGATGATCCAGTACATGGCCGGATCGCTGGATGGAATGCTATCGAACCGCTGTCATCGCCAGCGGGCCGAAAGGATGGGTTGCGGCATATAATCGAAATGCGGCTTCCATGGGTAAAAATCTCCGGACCGGCGGCGATTGGGAAGGTTTTCGATATCCTGATTGATAACCCCCTCCGTCAGCGCCATGAGATTGGGATTGGCGATCGGCGCAAGCTCCGGCGATAGATAACCTGACTTGACGACCAGCAAACTCACTGCTTTCGGATCGAAACCGAGACGGGTGAAATCCGAAATCATGTGATAGGGCCTGCGCCGCGCGGCCAAAATGACCGTGATGCCGCCGGTGACGACCACCGCCTGCCGCTGATCCGTAGCACTTGAATCGTCCAGTTTCAGGACCTTGGCTTCCACGGTAACGGATGGGCTGCGTGAATCGAGACTGCCGCCGATCTTCAGGGAAAGCGTTGCGCCCTCGCCCGCTGCAAAGCAGGCTTCGACCGCCGGCCGGTCGGTGATGCCGCCTATCAGCGCGTCCTGCCAGCTGCGCGCAATCAGCGCAGCCAGAACATCGGCGCGATCACCCACCCCGCCGCCGGTCGGATTATCGCCCGAGTCCGCGAGAATGATCGGGCTGGTGGTCGTCTTTGCCGCAATATCCAGGATGGCGTCGAGCGGCTCGGTCACGGGGCCGAAACGAAAATCCTGCCGGGCATTCCAGTAGGATTGCGCGATCTCGGCAGCAACCGCCTGCGCGGCCTCTCTGTCCGTTCCTGTCACAACCGCGCAGGCCGTCGCCCTTGGTTCGTCGGCCCAGACGTAGCCGATCATGAAATTCGCATCCCATATGCCGGGCCGGGCATCATGGTTAGGCAGGACGGCATAGAGGCTTTTGGCGGGCTCATCTTCCGTAGATGTCTTTTCACCCGGCAGCAGAACAGGGATTTTCGCCCATGCCACACCGGGCTTCTCACCTGTTTTCAGCGCCTTGATCAGCATCCTCCACGCCCGCACCATCGTCTCGCGCACATCGATATGCGGCGCAGTTCGGTAGCCGGCGAAAATATCAAGCTGGTCGATAATCGTCTGGCTAACATTGCCGTGCAGGTCGTAGCTGGCCGAAACGATCACATCCGACCCGACGACGGCCCGGGCGCTGGAAATCCAGTCACCTTCCGCATCGTCCATGCCTTCGACATTCATCGCGCCGTGCATGGCAAGATAAAGCCCGTCCAGCGGCAGGCAAGCTGTGAGACGCTCGAGGAATTCCTGCTTGAACGCATCATAGGCGACACGCGAGATCGGTCCGCCCGGCACCGCCCGCGCATGCAGAAGCGGCAGCACTTCCGCCCCGCCTTCTCCGGCAAAATTGAAGTACTCGGCCTCCAGCAACTCCGCGCCGCGAAAAACGCGAAAATCTTCCTGTTTCATCAGCACCGGCGAATAGGTGCTGCATTCGGTATGAATACCACCAACGGCAATACGCATCTGGTCTTCCTCTCAATAAACCGGGCTGAGCGGAACGATGGCGGAAAAACGCAGCCAGTCCTTCTGCACTTTCGGGGTCCATGCCGCCTCGGCAATGGCCGGCAGTCTTGGGAAAACCAGATGGTTGAAATAGGCGCGATTGAGGAAATGCTCGGACCAGATGCAGGCCTGAACGCCCTTCATCCGCTCCTTCAACTCCTCTGGAAAGTCGCCGACCGCCTCGTAGGCATAAGTGTGGGAAGGCGGAACGGTGCCGGCCCAGCTTGCGCCCGGCTCCTGCCATGCTTCATCCTGCACCATGTCGAGATAATAGGCCTGCCCCGGCGTCATCACCACGTCGTAGCCCTGGCGTGCAAGCTCGAGGCCCACTTCCGGCTTCTGCCACGCCATCAGCAATGTTCCCTTGGGATCGACGCCGCCGCCGTGCGAAACCTCGTCCCAGCCGGCAAGCTGGCGGCCGCGCTCATGCAGCATCGCCTGAATACGTTTCATGAAATAGGACTGAATACCGAAGGTGCCGTCGAGGCCTTCTTTTTCCATCAGCGCCTTGGCAAGCGGCGAGGCAAGCCACGAACCATCCGCCACCTCATCGCCGCCGATATGGATCAGCCGCGAGGGGAAGAGTTCCACCATCTCGTCGAATATCTTGCCAAGGAACTCATAGGTCGGCTCGATAGCCGGATTGAGCGCGTTATTGGGATATCCCTGCACCGAGCGGTAGCTGTCCGGCGCTTCCTGCCCATCCGTCAGCTCCGGATAGGCGACGAGTGCCGCCGTGCTGTGGCCGGGAATATCGACCTCCGGCACGATTTCGATGTTCAATGCCGCCGCATGCGCGACGACCATGCGAACATCATCCTGCGTGTAATAACCGGAAACCGGCTCAGCCCCATTGCCGAGCTGCGGCAGAAGCGGCGCATCCGGCCCGCGTGTCGCGCCGACGGTCGTCAGCAGCGGATAGGCCTTGATTTCAAGCCGCCACGCCTCGTCATCCGTGAGGTGCCAATGGAACCGGTTCATGCGCAGCCATGCAAGAATATCGATCAGCCGCACGACATCATCAGTCGGATAGAATTGCCGCGAGACATCCAGATGGCAACCGCGCCAGCTGTAACGCGGCGCATCGGCGATAGTGCCGGAAACCGGGAAACGGAATTTGGTATCAGTGCGCGCGCCGTGCAGCAATTGCGCCAGAACTGTCAGGCCATATTGCAGACCGGCAGCAGCCGAATATTCCACGACAACGGCTTCATCGGAGAAAGACAGGCGATAACCCTCCGCTTCCAGACCGCTATGGCGTTTGAAACGGAGCGGTTTTCCCTCGTGAACCGGCGCGAGGCTGAACGGCACATGGCCAACGGCAAAAAGCCTGCGGAACAGCGAAAGCACGGTTTCCACCGCAAGCACTTCCTCAGCCTCGGCGTCTTCCGCCGGGAAAAGCGCAACGGGAAAGGCCTCGCCAGGTTCGGCATCGATTTCGGCTGGCCAGGGCTGGATGGAGAAGGGCAGATCGAGCTTTCCTTCGGGAAGCAGCGCCGGCGCCGGCTCGCTATGACGTCCGTCGAGCATCAGATCACCGACATCTACGGCGCAATGCGTGCCGTCGGCAAGGCTGATATAGGCGGATTTCGCGCCATCCGTGCGATGGCGGGCGGGCCTGAGCAGGCCATCGACGGTGAAACGCCACGATTTGCCAGCCGCAAGCACAAAGCCGGGCGGCGGCGCAAATTCATGGAAATTGGCGTTGCGGCGCAGATAGACGGCGTTACCGCAAACGGGTTTATCGACGGTTCGTGTGAGCGACGTATAGACGATCCGGAAATCCTTCAGCGGCTCACGGGAAAGATTGAACAGGGTGAAGGTGAAGCCGCCAGAGGCGGAATCTTCGAGTGGATGCCATGAATTTTCGAGACGATAGTGTGCGAGTGTCATGATGCTCCCCTTGTATTGTGCATTGAACCCTCTGGGGGGCTCCAGTCAGTAATGTTCGGATTGCGAGAAAGTCCGGGCAAGCGGCGCCTGCCCCGCCATCAGCCCGCAATCGACGGGCAGGCAAACGCCACTGATGGCGGCGGCCTGCGGACCGGCCAGAAAGGCCACGGCGTTGGCCACATCCTCAGGCCTCACGATGCGCTGTAACGGATACCAGTGCTTCGCTTCCTCGAAGACTTGAGGGTTGACGGCTGCCCGCGCCTCCCAGGCCTGCGTGCGCACGGTGCCCGGCGCAACGGCATTGGAGCGGATGCCGAATTTTCCGTATTCGACAGCGATCAGCTTCGTCAGATGGATCAGCCCGGCCTTCGCCGCGCTATAGGCGGGGTGGCCGAACACCGCCATGCCGTTGACGGAAGCGATATTGATGACAGATCCCTCAGTCCGCTTCAGCGCATCTTCGAAAGCCCTGAAGCAGAGAAACGGCGCTTCCAGATTGAGGGCGTTGTCCTTGCGCCAAATTTCAGCGGTGGTGTCGTGCAGGCTAACAGCCCTTGCAGCACCTGCATTGTTGACGAGGGTCGCGACATCACCCAGCTCCGCGACCTCCAGGGCCAGCCTCGCAAGGTCCTGCGGATCGGTGACATCGCAGGTTTTCGAAACGAAGGCGGAACCGGAAAGCAGGGAAAGCGCTGTGGAAAGGGCGTCAGGATCGATATCGACCAGCACCACCTTTGCATGGCTTTCAGAAAGCGCTGCGGCAATTGCCCGGCCTATGTCACCTGCCGCCCCCGTTACGACGGCGACCCGGTCTTTCCTGTCCTGCATGTCATGTCACTCCTTCGAAACGTTCCAGAGCGGATTTCAGGCAAACCGCTCACATTTTTCATCATCACGCCTTCAGTCACCCAGCAATTGCCGGTCATCCGGATCGCGATGTTCCACGAGTTGCTGCTTGATGTGACGCAACGTCACCATCGACCGTTGCCTGTGGTGATAGGCAGCAAGCGTCGCCAGAACATCGACGGCGGCCAGATAGGCGTAACGCGATGAGGTCGGGCGGAAGATGTTGTTTCCTTCAGGCACGTTGACGGCCACCACCATGTCGGCAGCCATGGCGACGGGCGTGTCGCTCTGGGTCAGCGCAATGGTGGTAACTCCCATTTCCCGCGCCAGTCTGAAGCATTTCACCAGCTCCATGTTGCGGCCGGAAAAGGAGGAACCGATGATGACGTCCTCCTTCCGCGCGGCAGCCGTCATCATCAGTTGCATGCTGTGGTCGGCGCTGGTCGAAACGCGTAAGCCCAGGCGAAACAGCCGGTTCTGGATTTCCGTCGCGATCATCGAGGAATTACCACCCGCACCAAAGGCATAGATCATGCCGCTATTGGCGATTTTGATCGCCGCGTCGTCGGCAAGGGCGGGATCGAGCGTCTTGTGCAGCAGAAAAAGTGCCTCCTGCGCCTTGGCAAGCACCTCCTCGGCGACATCGGAAGGGCCGGTGCTGGTGGGTTCCGAGGTTAGATAGCGAATGCCGACATAAGCGGTCTTGGCAAGGCTGACCTTGAAATCCGAGAAGCTCTGGCAACCGAGACGCCGACAGAACCGCGTCACTGTCGGCGGGGAAACCTCGGCACGGGCGGCAAGCTCGATGATCGAGGCATTGACAGCGAATTCGAAGTCCGAAATCAGGACATCGGCGATCCGCCGCTCCGATTGCGAGAACTGTCCCTTGTCATCTTGAATCTTTGCAAAAATATCCATGCTCACCGGTCTCCGTTCCGCCAAAAATCAGGCCTTGGCCCCGTTTCCGATGCATCCTAATCCGAGACGTCCGTCAACCGTCCATACCCATGAATCGACCATGTTTCGTCCTGTTGACGACACGCCGGACATCCTCGATCTGAAAATTATTTTCTCTGTTGATTGGAAGATGAGCATATGCCAACAATATTCGCCAGAGAAATATCCAGTTTCTGAAAAGAATTTCAACAACGGACCAAAATCATGCGCGATCCATTCAAAAACCCCTTTCCCGAAACAGACGTCGCCCGCCACTCCATCTGGGAGATGCTGGTGACGCGGGATATCGACGCTTTCCTCACCGCCGACTGGTCGAAGGTGGCGGAAGATTTCGTCGAGGACGGCTTTCTCGGCATCAACGCCAACCGGGATGCGAACCCGGACAACTGGCGTCTGTCCTTCCCCTCGCTTGTCGCCTATCGCGACGAGTGGCTGCGACAGGCGCAGGATTTCCAGACCCAGCAATTCGCCGAAGACCCGCGCGACGCCATCTTCACGACTACCACGCTGGAAGAAATCGAAGTGGAAGGTGAGACCGCGCTCGTCCGCAAGAAGTTCGACGGCGGGCTTCGCAAGGCCGATGGCAGCTTCGACGTGATGAAATGGCAGACGCTCTATTATTGCCGGCTGCATCAGGGCCGCTGGAAAATCAGCGGTTTCACCGGCTACATGCCGAACCCCATGCCTTGATCCAACGCCTCTGCGAGAGATATTCGAGCGCCGGGCCGAAAGCCCGGCGTCATTTTTTTGTCGGGAGAAGGCGGAGGAAACCCGCCGAAGACGGATCGCGTCGGGAAAAACCGGGCATGAGGAGACAGATTTCATAGCCCGGTTCCTGCCCTTTATTGTATCAGCTTGAGGACTGAAAGGTCGACGCGCCGCTCCAGAGCGATGCCGCTTTCATCGAACAGGTGGCAATCCGACGCCTTGATGCCGGTGACGATGGGCTCGTCGATAACGACAGGCGCAGAACCGGAAAGAAGCGCGCAATAATTCTCGCCCGTCGGGGCAACACCGTAAGCGATGGTATTGATCCCAAGCCGCTCGATGACGCTGGGCGCAACCTTGATATTGAGGTCGGCTGTTTCCAGACCGGTATGTTCCGGGCGAATGCCGAGCGTCAGCTGCGCGCCTTCGAGACCGGGGCGAGGTTCCACCACCGGCACGGTAATCGTCTGTCCCTCATATTCCACGGTCACACCATCGGCGTTGGCGGCTTTGCAGGTGACCTTCAGGAAGTTCATTTTCGGATTGCCGATGAAACCGGCGACGAACAGGTTCGCCGGCTTATGATAAAGCTCGAGCGGCGCGCCGACCTGGGCGATTTCGCCGGCATTCAGCACGACGATACGGTCGGCCATGGTCATGGCCTCCACCTGATCGTGCGTCACATAGATCATCGTCGCCTGTAGCGTCCGGTGAAGATTGGTGAGTTCGATTCGCATGTCGGCGCGAAGTGCTGCGTCGAGGTTGGAAAGCGGTTCGTCGAACAGGAATATCTTCGGCTCGCGAACGATGGCGCGGCCTATCGCCACGCGCTGGCGCTGGCCGCCGGACAAATTGCCGGGACGCTGCTGCAGGCGTTGGTCGAGCTGCAGGATCTTGGCGACCGCATCGACCTTTTCCTTGATCTTGCCCTCCTCCATCTTTTCGACACGGAGAGGAAAAGCGATGTTTTCGAACACCGTCATATGCGGATAGAGCGCGTAGGACTGGAAAACCATCGCGATGCCGCGTCTTACCGGCGGCAATTCATTGACCTTGACGCCGTTGATGACGATATCGCCAGCGGAAATATCCTCAAGGCCGGCGATCATGCGCAGCAATGTGGATTTGCCACATCCCGAGGGGCCGACAAAAACGACGAACTCGCCATCCCTGATGTCGAGCTGGACGCCCTTGATGACTTCGAAATGTCCATAGTTCTTGCGGACGTTGTTGAGATAAAGCTGACCCAAAACTTGCCTCTCCCGTCACCAGCCGACATCAGGCTGCGTTCAGAGAGGTTCCGCAACACGGGGAAAAATCGTGTCGGATCGGAACCGTTGATAAAGCACGAGAGGATGCGTCCGTAATGAAGGCAAACGTTCTCGCGGTGAAATATGCCGGTTGCGGACGACATGCGCCCGCAACCGCATCGATGTGGATTACTTATACTGCTCGAGAGCGCCGGAAGCCTTTTTCGCGGCATCCTCCGGCGTAGCCTTGCCGGTAACGACGGACTGCACCATCTCGATCATCACGTCCTGGAATCCCTTGTAGTCGGTGAAGAGCGGCTCGGGACCGCCATAGGCGATACCGTCGATCAGCGGCTTCCAGAAGGGGTCCTTGGCGATGAATTCATCGACCTTCGGCGACGGACGAAGCGGGGTGAGGCCAGCGCCGCCCTGCAGTTCGTATTCGCCCTGCGGGCCGGGCGAGGTGATGAACTTGGCGAATTCGGTCGCCTTTTCTTCGACGCCGGTTCCCTTGAAGATCGCAAGGCTGTCGGTGATGAGCAGCGTGCCGGAACCCTTGGCTTCAGGGCCGAGCGGCAGGGTTGCGATACCCCAGTTGATCTTGGTTTCCTGCAGGCGGGTTGCGGCACCAGAGCCAGCCTGGATCATGCCGACCTTGCCATCGAGGAAGATGGCGCGGATCTCGTTCTGCTCATAGGCAGTCGGGCCTTCGACGGAATAAGGCGTGATGTCCTTGTAGGCCGTGAGGGCTGCAACAACCTGCGGACTGTCGACAGTGATCTTGTCGCCATCGATCACCTTGCCGTTATTGGTATAAACCCAGTGCATGAACTGGTGCATGGTGTTGTCGAACGTCTTGGCGGGCAGGCCGTAACCGGCGATGCCGGTCTTCTCCTTGATCTGCTTGGCGAAGGCGATTTCTTCAGCCCAGGTCTTCGGCGGTGTTTCCGGGTCGAGACCGGCCTGCTTGAAGAGGTCCTTGTTCCAGTAGAGCGCCTTGGTCGAGAAAGCGACCGGCACGCCCCACTGCGTGTCCTCGAAGGTCACCGTGTCGACGATATTAGGGTAATAGGTCTTCTTTTCGTCTTCGGTCATCGGCACCGGAACGATGAGGTCGTTCTGCGCGAACTGCTTCAGCGTGCGCGAACCGACATAGGCCATGGCGACCGGGGTGCCGGCGGCAGCGAGCGTGGTTGCCTTGTCCTGGCACTGAGCCCAGCCGACGACTTCCGGAACGACCTTGTATCCGGCATTCTTGCCTTCCCATTCCTTGATGTATTTTTCATGGATGGGGTCCATCTTGTCGCCGCAATAGATCCAGCTGATCTCCTTGTCGGCGGCATGCGCCGTCACCGTGCCAAGGGCAGTGGAACCGGCAAATGCGAAAGCGCAAAGCGCCAATCCGTAATGTTTCAGTGCCATAATTAGTCTCCCGTTTTCTGGTGGTCGTTCCTATTGTTGATTATTTCACCGCGCCGGCGGTAAGCCCGCTGACGAGATAGCGTTGCATGAAGAAGATGACGACCATTGCCGGCGCGATGCCGATAAAGCTGGCCGCCATCAACTCATTCCAAACGACTTCCTGACGACCGAAATAGGCGAACAGGCCGATGGGCAGCGGCATATATTCGGTCTTGGAATTGAAGGTGAGCGCGAAGATGAACTGCTGGGCATAGGCGCCGATGAAGGTGGTGATGGAGACGACAGCGATGCCAGGCATCGCAAGCGGCAGGATCACCCGGCGGAAGGTATAGAAATAGCTTGCGCCATCCACATAGGCCGCCTCTTCGAGTTCGCGCGGAATACGCAGCATGTAGGTCCGCAAAAGCCAGATGGCGGTGGGGATCAAGAAGGCGGCACCGGGAATGATCATCGCCAGGTAGGTGTTCAGCACGCCCATATTGCGCATCAGCCGGTAAAGCGGGATCAGAAGCACCGCGCCGGAAAACATGTTGATCGCCAGAAACGCGCCGAGCAATTGTCCGCGCCCGCGAAACTGGAAGCGGGCGAAAGCATAGGACGCCGGCACCACCAGAAGGAGAACGATGATCGTGGAGATCGTCGAAATGAAGAAGGAATTGAAGACGTAGCGGGCAAAACCCGGAACGCTGATCCACATGGTCCGGTAGGCCTCAAAGGACCCGTTTTGCGGCCAGAACTTATAGGGCGAGGAGAAAAGCAGGCTCAGCGGTTTCAGCGAAACCAGAAATCCCTCCACGAAGGGCGCCAAGACGAAGGTCAGGAACACGGCGATGCCGCAATAGATCCCGACCATTTCATACCATCTGTATCGGTTGATCATCGCATTCTTGTCGGTCATCGGCTGGCCTCCTGCGAGATACGGCTGGTGATGCGGAAGTAGAAATAGGTGAAGATCGACAGGAAGATGCAGATCAGCACGGCGCGCGCCGCGCCTTCACCGTATTTATAAGAGCCGATCGCCGTTTTGTACGTGTCGATGATCATTGTCGTCGTCTGGCCGGTCGGACCGCCCTGCGTCAGGATCCAGATGATGTCGAAGGAATTGAAGGTCGAAATCAACGAGATCATCGACATGGTGATCATGGCGGGCAACATCAGCGGCAGCGTGATGCGGCGGAAGCGGTAGGTACGGCTGGCTCCGTCCGTCCATGCCGCCTCATAGAGATCCTGCGGAATAGCCTGGATCGCAGCCAGCAGATAGAGGGTCACCATCGGCACGCCGATCCAGACGTCGGTTATAATCGTCGCCCAGAACGCGGTGTTGCCGTAAGCAAGGAAGGCAACCGGGCCATTCACCAGGCCGAGGTTCTGCAGAACACCGGAAATCATGCCAAACTGGCCGTTATACATCCAGCCCCACATGAAGATGCCGATAGCCATCGGCACAATCCACGGCGGCATCGTCAGGATGCGAAACAACGCCCGGCCGGGTACGGCCGAGTTCAGCAGCACTGCACCAAATGTGCCGATAATCATCTTTATCGAGACGGAAAAGAACGTCCAGACAAAGGTCCGCGTGATGACATCGGCAAAAGTCGCGTTGAAGATTTTCTCATAATTGAAGAAACCCACCCAGTTCGTCGTTTTCCTGAGCGACGCATCGGTAAAGGACAGGACGAAGGTATCCACAAGCGGATAAGCAACGATAACCGTGATGTATAAAAGCGCCGGCAGAAGAAGAAGCCAGGCGAAGACGACCGCGCTGCGTTTCGCATCCATCGCCGCGCCCCTTAAGCCGATTTCATAGCGGGAGATTTCGGCTGCCCGTGAAGCGCCAGATCGTACTCCTCCCACACAGGCTTGAGATCGACCACCTTGCGGCCATGGCGCGCCTCGTCCATGGCAAGCGCCAGAATTCCGGCCTCGATCGCATCGAGCGCGGAAACCGGCAGGGGCGTACCCTCTACGACATGAGCGATCACGTCCGCGGCCATCTGCTCGTCGGCGCCGTAATGCTGCGAGAGCGTGGTTGCCGCCGAATAGGTCTTGGCGACGGTCTTTTCGTTGGTCCGGGCATTGTGCACGTTCAGGAAGCCGCGCACGAAATCGCCCTCGGCCATGCCTTTGGCCCCGATCACACAGAAACGGCGGAAATCGTCGGGAACGTTTAGATTGGTATGGAAGGCAAGCGAAGCGCCGTTCTCATATTCGACGATCGCCGTCTGGTAGTCGATGATGTCGCCGTCGCTGTCGAATACCTTTTCGGAGCCCATCCAGCCGCTCGGCTTGCGATGGTAAACCTCCATGTCGTTGATGCCGTCATTTTGCGGGGCGTTCGCAGGCGTAAAGCTCTTGCGCCCGCCGAAACTCGATACGAAACGCGGCCGCGCACCGACCACGCCATTATAGAGATCGAGATCGTGGCAGCATTTTTCCAGCATGAAGGAGCCGGAATAATTCTCGTAACGCCGCCAGTCGCGCATGAAGAACGCGCCGTGATAGGGCGGGATATGTTCCGAAGCCTCGATGGAAACGACATCGCCGAGCTTGCCTTCGGCCTGCGCGGCGCGCAGATCGCGGTAAAGCGGCGAATAACGCAGGACGAGACCGACCAGCAGCCGCTCATGGCCGTGCTTGTTGAGCAGCCGGGCAAGTTCAAGGCTTTCCTCGATGCTGACGACGATGGGTTTCTCGGAAAAGATGGTACAACCGGCTTCAAGCCCGATGCGGATATGCTCCAGATGCATATGGTTCGGCGAGCCGATCATCAAAAGATCAAATGTCTCACCGGCGATCAGCGCTTCGGGGCTGTCATAGGCCTTGCCGGCCGAAATGCCTTTTTCCTCAAGCCCCGGCAGACCAGCCGGGGCGGGATCGACATAACCGACGATCTCGAAATCCTTGTCGATCTCGTGAAAAACGTAGCCCAGATAACCGAGACGGAATCCGAGTCCGATAATTCCCACCTTCATGAACTTTGTTCCCTGTTCATTCGTAAATAATTTTCGCAGAAGCAACCATTTCTGTGTTGGTCGTTCGATATCTGCGATAATTTCCCGTCACGATGAAATTAATTTTCATGACGGTCAAGTTAAATTCGATCCCGCAAATCCTCTGGAGAATCGGAGATCAATTTTTCCATGGAGGCGGACGCAAAACAGCGCGTCGCCGACCAGCGATACAAAAACAATACCAAAAAAATGCCAATCGTCTATAGCAATTACCATTGGCGGAAATTTTTTTTGGTTAATGCGAAAATTTCAAGCACATAGCCGCATTATTACGCAAACAATCGAAAAATTCACCGAATAATCCTACAATTTCGCCAATGGTTCTATTTTGGTATTGCCGATTGTGACGCGTATGATATAGCCGAAATTCGCCACATCGATTGTGACAGAGGTTATGGATGAACGGGGCAGCGCTTAATCTGAACGACCTGCAATCGGGAGGCGGCGGCCCGCTTTACCTGAAACTGCGTCAGACGATTGAGGACGCCATCAATGGCGGCCGCCTGAAGCATGGCGATGCCCTGCCGCCGGAGCGTGACATTGCCGAAAGCGCCTGCGTCAGCCGTGTCACGGTGCGCAAGGCTGTGGACGATCTGGTCCGCGACGGCCTTCTGGTCCGCAGGCATGGTTCGGGCACCTTCGTCGTCAAACCCATCACCCGCATGCAGCAACCTTTGACCAAGCTCACCTCGTTTACGGAGGACATGCGCCGCCGGGGAATGGCCGCGAGCACACGCTGGCTGGACAGGGGATTGTTTTATCCAACCGGTGACGAGATGATGGCTCTCGGCCTTTCCCAATCCGCCATGGTTGCCCGGTTGACGCGACTGCGCCTTGCCAACGACCAGCCGATCGCGCTCGAAGTGACGAGCCTGCCGGGAGATATTCTGCCGGACCCTGAACTGGTGGAAAACTCGCTTTATCAGGAACTTGAGAAAAACGGCATTCGCCCCGTCCGCGCCATCCAGCGCATCTCCGCCCGCAACCTGACGGACGAGGAGACCCTGCTGCTTGGGGTTCCGCCGGGCTCTGCGGCGCTTTCCGTCCAGCGCATGGCGTATCTGGAAAGCGGGCGTCTCATGGAAATATCGCGCGCGCTTTATCGCAGCGACGCCTACGATCTCGTCGCCGAACTGACGATCGCCTCCGAGTGAACCATATCGACCAAGGACATAAAACGATGACAACCCTGATGCGCCAGGAAATCAACGAGATTCCCGATGCCGTCGCCCGCCTGCTGGACAATACCAATGCCGTCTTCCGCGAAGCCGGAGACAGGCTGAAGGCCCGCGATCCCGCCGTTATCGTCACCATTGCACGCGGATCGTCCGATCACGCTGCGCATTTCCTGAAATATGCGATCGAATTGCAGACCGGACTTCCGGTCGCCTCGCTCGGCCCCTCGCTCGCCTCGATCTACCAGACGAAGCTTCGGCTGGAACGGGCAGCGGCTTTCGCCGTATCGCAATCGGGCAAAAGCCCTGATATCGTCGCTCTGGCGGAAAGCGCCCGCAAGGGCGGCGCGCTCACCTTCTCCCTCGTCAACACCCTTCCTTCCCCTCTCGGCGAGGCGGCCAATCACGCGATCGACATTCAGGCGGGGCCGGAAAAAGCGGTTGCTGCGACCAAATCCTTCGTCAATTCCATTGTCGCCGGCCTCGCTATCCTCGCGGAGTGGACGGAAGACAATCTGCTCGCCAAAGCCGTCAGCGCCCTGCCACAGAATTTCGCCAGGGCGATCGCGCTCGACTGGAGCCATATTGCCGAGGCGGTCAAGGGCGAAGATTCGCTTTACATGCTGGGCCGTGGTCCTGCCCTTGCCATTGCCGCGGAGGCCGCGTTGAAGTGCAAGGAAACTTGCGAACTGCACGCGGAAGCCTATTCATCGGCGGAAGTGATGCACGGCCCGGTCTCGCTGGTTGCCCCGAAATTTCCCATCATCGCCTTTGCCGCACGCGACCGCGCCGAGACCTCGGTGACGGATATTGCCGCAAGCCTTGCTCACAAAGGCGCAAATGTTTTCGTCACATCCGCCAAAGGCAGCCCGGCCAAGCCCCTGCCCTTCATGGAAACCAATCACCCGCTGACCGACGCATTGTTGCTGATCGCACCGTTTTACGGCTTCATCGAGCAATTGTCGCGCGCAAGGGGCTTCAACCCGGATGCGCCCGTGGCATTGAAGAAGGTGACTGAAACCCAATGAGCGGCATCAAGGCATTCATCGGCGCACGTATTTTCGACGGCGCCGCGTGGCACGATGGCAAGGTACTTCTGACCCAAGACGGGCATGTTGCCGCTATCTCGGACGGCGTGCCCGCCGAAGCCGAGGCGATCGATGCGGACGGGCTGTTGATCGCGCCGGGCTTCATCGACCTTCAGGTCAATGGTGGCGGCGGGGTCATGTTCAACAACCAGCCAGATGTGACAGGCATCGCCCGCATCTGCTCCGCCCACGCCCAGTTTGGCACGACAGGACTGATGGTTACGCTCATCACCGACCGTCCGGACGTAACGTCCAAAGCGGCGCAGGCAGGCATTGCCGCCCTCAAGGCGCACGTGCCCGGCTTCCTCGGCCTGCATTTCGAGGGGCCGCATCTTTCCGTCCCGCGCAAGGGCACGCATGATCCGGCGCTTATCCGCAAGATGGAGACGGCCGATCTTGAAGTCCTGATCGGCTGCAAGGCGAAGCTTCCCTTCGTGATGACGACCATTGCCCCGGAAAACACGACTGTGGAGCAAGTCGCCGCGCTCCGACAAGCCGGCATCGTCGTCAGCCTCGGCCATACCGATGCGGGCCTCGATGTGGCGACAGCCTATGCTGATGCAGGCGCATCCATGGTCACGCATCTCTTCAACGCCATGAGCCCTCTCGGCCACCGCGAACCGGGGCTGGTCGGGGCCGCACTTGCGAACGGCAAGCTGGATTGCGGGCTTATCGCCGATGGTTTCCACGTCGATCCGGCCGCAATCGGCATTGCACTCCGCGCCAAGAATGGCCCGGCCCACATCTTCCTCGTCACCGACGCCATGTCCACCATCGGCACCGATGATGACGGTTTCGAACTGAACGGCCGGCGCGTCTATCGCAATGGCGGGCGGCTGACGCTGGCCGACGGCACGCTGGCGGGAGCCGATATCGACATGCTTTCCTGCATCCGCTTTATGCTTGAGAAGATGGAAATGCCGCTGGAAGAGGCTCTGCGAATGGCATCCGCCTATCCCGCACAGGCAATCGGCGCGTCGGCCAAGGGAAAACTCCTGCCCGGCTTCGATGCCGATTTCGTCATGCTGACACCAGACCTCCAGATGCATTCCACATGGATATCAGGAGAAAAAATCTATAATGCCACACGTTCCGGAGTCTGAACCATGATCGTTTGTTTCGATATTGGCGGAACGACCATCAAGGGCGCGATTGCCCATGCCCCGGACGATATTCGCCCCGTGCCGCGTATACCGACACCGAAGACCAGTTTCGAAGACTTCGCCGCCGGCCTGAAATCCGTCATCGACAATAGCGGCGGCACACCCGACTGCGTGTCGCTGTCGATTGCAGGCGTCATCGATCTCGACACAGGCAAGGCGACGGTCGCCAATATTCCAAGCATTCACCGCAGGGTGTTAAAAGACGATCTGGAAAAAGCCCTGAACCTTCCCGTCATCGTTTCGAACGATGCGGATTGTTTCGTGATCGCCGAATCGGAAATCGGCTCCGGACAGGGGCACCGTGTGGTTTTCGGCGTCATCCTCGGAACGGGTGTCGGCGGCGGACTGGTGATCGACGGCAAGCTCATCAACAGCGACGGTGGTTTTGCCGGCGAATGGGGACATGGGCCGGTGGCCGCGACTTTGGCCGGCAACCCGCCGGTATCGCTGCCGCGTTTCGAATGCGGTTGCGGCCTCACCGGTTGCGTCGATGCTATCGGTAGCGCCCGTGGTATGGAAAAACTGCATCTGCATCTTCACCGGAAGGATATGACCAGTGAGGATATTATTGCCGCCTGGCAGGCCGGCGATGCGGAGGCCGCAAGAACCATTGAAATCCTCATCGATATTCTCGCCTCGCCGCTGGCGATGGTGATCAACGTCACCGGCGCGACGATTGTACCAGTCGGCGGCGGGCTTTCGAATTCGAGGGAACTACTGGCCGCTCTGGACGAGGCGGTCAGAAGCCGCATTCTCAGGCGCTTCGACCGCCCGTTGGTTGTGCCCGCCATTTGCCGGATCGAGCCGGGGCTGATCGGTTCAGCCGTTATCGGGCTGAAATATGCGAAGGAAATCGCCGGCCATTCCTGAACAGCGTCACACCGTCTCGATCTTTTCCCGACGGAAGCCCAACCCCACCAATCTGCCGGTCAGATGGGCAAAAAGCGGAAATCGCATGATCGCCAGCACGAAGGCCGGCGGGCCTTTCGGTTTTTCCGCCGTGTCCGCCTGCTCCTTCTTGCGGCCGATACGCATCATCCGCTGCAAAAACTGCGTGGCCTTGGTGGGGAAGGATCGTCGTTTTTCGATTGCGGCGAGATCGTCATCGGCAACGGCCCGGCCCGACAAAAACACCGGCACCAGCACGTTGGCCGCAGCAACCGCATCCTGAACAGCGAGATTGATGCCGACGCCGCCAACAGGCGACATGGCATGAGCCGCATCGCCGATGCAGATCAGGCCGGGCTTCCAACAGCGCTTCAACCGGTCGATACGAACGGTCAGGAGATGCACATCATCCCAGCTCGTGAGTTCGTCGAGCCTGTCGCGCGGGAAAGGGCAGATTTCCGCAACCCTGTCCCTGAACGCTTCAATTCCCTGAAGTTTTATGTCCGCGAAAAAGCCCTTGCGTACCACATAACCGCATTGCCAGTAGTCGCCTCGGTTGATCATCACGAAACCCTGCCGCGAGCCCGCATGCCCCATGGTTTCCGTCGGATCGCCCGGCTGCCTCGAAAGGCGCAACCACAGCACTTCGGTCGGTATGCCGAAGCGCTGCACTTCGAGCCCCGCCGCCTCGCGGACGATGGAATTGCGTCCATCCGCCCCCACCACCAGATCGGCGGCGATCTCGATTACGCCTTCCGGCGTATTGACGATGAGACCGCCGACACGCCCGTCGCGCTCGATCAGGCCGGTCACCGGCGCATTCATCAGCAGCCGAAAATTCTCATATTGCCCGGCCTTGCCGACGATGAAGTTGAGAAAATCCCATTGCGGCATGAAGGCTATGAAGCGATGTCGGACCGGTAGCCGGGAAAAATCCGCGATCGTAATGCGCTCGCCGCCAATAACCGCATTCAGCTGCGGCGCGCGCGTATGTGGCAGGCTCAGAAACTCCTCGCCGAAACCCAGCTGCTCCATCAGTTCAAGCGTTGAAGGATGGACGGTATCGCCGCGAAAATCGCGCAGGAAATCCCCGTGTTTTTCGACCACGATCACGTCGATGCCGCTGCGGGCAAACAACAGGCCAAGCATCATGCCCGCCGGCCCGCCACCGGCCACGGCGACCGAAGTGCGGATGTGCTGAACGGCCCTGCCGTCATTTTCAGGCATGACTTTCGCTTCTTCCATCGCGGCCCCCTCTCCGTCCCGTTAAACGTCCCTATCGTGTATCCGTTGCCGGAAGGCCTGCATTTTTCGGTTGCGGCCAGCCGTGCTCATCGAAACGGAAAAGCATTTCGGACCGGGCAAAGATAAAGGCGAAGGCCATGGCGGTCCACATGCCGAGCAACAGACCGGCGGCGACATCGCTTGGATAATGTGCGCCAACGACGACGCGTGAAATGCCGATTGCAAGTGCAAGCAGCAGGAACGCCCAGCGGAAACGCGGCATCAGCATGGCAAAAACGCCGAAAAATGCCCCGGCGGCCGTCGAATGACCGGAGGGAAAGCTTTCATAGAGATTGTCGCCGGTAAATGGGGTGAGACTATAAGCGCCCAGTTCCACGAAAAGTTCCGGCCGCGCCCGTCCGATCAGGAATTTGAGCATATGAACCAGAATGCTTGCCGTTCCGATCGTCAAAAAGAAATAGGCGAGGAGCCGCCATGCCGTTCTCAGGCGTCCGGCATAGGTCCGCGCCTGTAAAACACGCGCGCCGACATAAGCGAAGATGGCAAGAGCGCCCGTTGAATAAAGCATCCAACCGAACGTTCCGAAATCGGTAATGGTGCGATTGAAGGAAACGATCGTTCCCGGCAAAGCCTGCGCGCTTTCGGAAAGGCGTGGATCGAGAGGAATAAAGACCAGCACAAGCACGAGGCTCGCCGCAAAAATCCATCCGCTGGAAACTAGGAAACGTCGCATTGATGCTCTCTCATGATTTTCTTGCATATGGCTTTGCCATCCGCAAAAACAATAGCCTGGCTGTGTCCTTGTTATGGCAGGTTTTCGCGAGTAGAGGCTAATGCATGTCGCCCG
This sequence comes from Rhizobium sp. GR12, assembly GCF_036596185.1. Taxonomy (NCBI): domain Bacteria; kingdom Pseudomonadati; phylum Pseudomonadota; class Alphaproteobacteria; order Hyphomicrobiales; family Rhizobiaceae; genus Rhizobium; species Rhizobium sp. GR12. The sequence continues at coordinate 71,778 of NZ_JASXTH010000006.1, forward strand.
AAAATGTGCAGCAGTTTCTGGAGAACGGCATGCACAGGACGTGCGAACCGGAAACGACCGACGGACCGAAGATGACAAATACCAGTGAAATACCACGCAAACTGACGATATTGGGTTCGACGGGTTCGATCGGCACGAACACGCTGGATGTCATTCGTCAGCTGGGTGGTCGCCGCCAATTCGAGATCATGGCGCTCACCGGCGCCGGAAACATCGATCTCCTGGCGGAACAGGCCCGTGAATTCGGCGCGCAGCTTGCGGTTACGGCCGAGGACAGCAAATACGAGGCGCTGAAATCAGCCCTTGCCGGCACCAACATAAAAGTTGCGGCGGGCAAATCCGGTCTCGAAGAGGCGGCCTTGATGGATGCCGGTTGGGTAATGGCGGCAATTGCCGGAACACCCGGCCTCGCCCCGACATTGACGGCCGCGCGGCGCGGCGCGGACATCGCGCTTGCCAACAAGGAATGCCTCGTTTCGGCGGGCGATGTTTTTCTGCGCACGGTCAAGCAGGGCGGCGGCAGGCTGATCCCGGTGGACAGCGAGCATAGCGCGATTTTCCAGTGCCTGACGGGCGAACACAAGCAGGCCGTGGAACGCATCGTGCTGACCGCATCCGGCGGGCCGTTCCGTACCTGGTCACGGGATGAGATGGCCAATGTCACAGCAGATATCGCCCGCGCCCACCCCAACTGGTCCATGGGGCTGAAGGTGTCGATCGGCAGCGCCTCCATGTTCAACAAGGGGCTGGAAATGATCGAGGCGAAATACCTCTTCGATCTCAGGCCCGATCAGGTGGAGGTCATCGTCCACCCGCAATCGATCGTGCATTCGATGGTAGGTTATACGGATGGCTCCTACATCGCCCAGCTCGGCTCCCCCGACATGCGCACCGCCATCGCCTATGCCCTCACCTACCCCGAGCGCGGCAATCTCAATGTCGAACGTCTGGATTTTGCAAAACTGGCGCGGCTCGATTTCGAAGCCCCGGACGAGACCCGGTTTCCGGCGCTCAGACTGGCGCGGACGGCGCTGGAACGTGGAGGCTTGCAGGGCGCGGCCCTGAATGCGGCCGAGGAGACGGCCTTTCACGCCTTCGTCGAGGGCGGCATCGGTTTTCTCGATATGGCCGAAATCGTCGAAACGGTCATGGACCGCATGCATGACGGCCGATCGGCCGCCACGATCGAAGACGTGTTCGCGGCGGATAAGGAAGCCCGCAGTCACGCGCTGGAACTAGTTGTAAATATCGGGAAAGCGGCTTGAACTGTATTGCTGGCGGGTCTCGAAGAAAGACGTCCTCTACAGTTCAAATTGGTGCACGGCTCCGTTTCCGGAGTGTTCGTTGCACGGTCACGCCGAGCGGCTGGCTTGTCAGCGACCTACTCTAAGTTCATCCAGTAAGATATGACGCGAATTTTGTTTGGACTGTTCCAGTGGATCGATAGTTCGAAATCCGGGAACACCCAGCGGTGAATATCATAGCGTCCGACTTGGCTCGGCTCGCCCAGCTTGGCAATTGCGTCGACCTTTGTGTCCGAGAAACGAAGGCCTTTCCACAAGGGTCCCCCATAGGTTTCGACACCTGCCTCATAGCCCCAGCAAGCGGAACTGGTCAGCAGGTTAGGACCAACAGCATCGCCATCGCTTTCGTTCACCAGGCTCTGGTCCTTGAAGTGGAAACCCACACCGAATGCTGTGGCGTCGAGATCAAATATCGGCAGATTCCTGTCGAGTTTGACGGCGTTCGACCAGTTCACGCCAAAAGGCGCCACAAGCTTCGTGACCGCTTCGCTCTCGAACGGCTTTGCGATCGCGGATATGAAATCTTCCGGTTCGGGATATTGGATCTGCATATTACCTCACCTATCCGCGCTCGCTTCTCTTCACTCTCGCATTGAGAATACGGGGGGTGTTATGCCACCGCCCGCGCCAGCGCACAATGCGACCAGAGCTGGTGCAGCGCACCGACCAGCTGCTCGATGTCGGCATCGGTGTGCAGCGGCGTCGGGGTAATGCGCAGACGCTCGGTCTTGCGCGGCACGGTCGGATAATTGATCGGCTGCACGTAAACGCCGTGATTGTCGAGCAGGATATCCGAAATCCATTTGCACTTGGCGGCATCGCCCACCATGACCGGTACGATATGGCTTGGATTGTCCATGTGCGGAATGCCGCGCGCATCGAGGAGACCGCGCAGCTTGCGCACCCGGTCCTGATGACGGGCGCGCTCGAAGGGGCTTGCCTTCAGATGCTGGATCGAAGCGATCGCGCCAGCGGCAAGCGACGGCGGCAGCGCTGTCGTGAAGATGAAACCGGATGCGAAAGAGCGGATGAAGTCGCAGACCGCAGTCGAGCCGGTAATGTAACCGCCCATCACGCCGAAGGCCTTGCCGAGCGTCCCCTCGATGATCGTCAGGCGATCCATGAGGCCTTCGCGCTCGGCGATGCCGCCGCCGCGCGGTCCGTACATGCCGACGGCGTGAACCTCGTCGAGATAGGTCATGGCGCCATAACGATCGGCCAGATCGCAGATTTCCTTGATCGGCGCGATATCGCCATCCATCGAATAGACGGATTCAAACGCGATGAGCTTCGGCGCATTCGGATCGGCGGCCTTGAGCTTCGCCTCGAGATCTTCGAGATCGTTATGTTTCCAGATCACCCGCTCGCAACGGCCGTAACGGATGCCCTCGATCATCGATGCGTGGTTGAGCGCGTCGGAGAAAATGATGAGGCCCGGAATTTTCTGGCCAAGCGTGCCGAGTGTGGCCCAGTTGGAAACATAACCCGACGTGAAGATCAGCGCCGATTCCTTGCCGTGCAGATCGGCGAGTTCCTGCTCCAGCAGGACGTGATAATGGTTGGTGCCAGAAATGTTCCGGGTGCCTCCCGCACCCGCGCCACAGTGATCGACGGCGGCCTTCATGGCTTCGATGACTTTCGGGTTCTGGCCCATGCCCAGATAATCATTGGAGCACCAGACGGTTACGTCCTTGCGCTCGCCATTGGCGTTGTACCGTGTCGCGCGGGGAAAATTGCCCTGCTGGCGTTCGATATCCGCAAAAACGCGATAGCGCCCCTCAGAATGCAGGCTTTGCAGTTCCGTCGTGAAAAATGCCTCGAAGTCCATGCCATGCTCCAGAATTGACCAGATCGTTTTCTGCCCCGGCACCGGGACCGTCAACCCTTGCGAGCCGCTTTAACCACGTCTGCGTCAATTCGCCGTTGTTTTGAACCATTCCAATAAACCGTTTATAGAAGCTGATGAAAAGTACAAAATTGATTCACATCAAAAAACCGCGAAATTTGGAACCTTTTTCGTGTCGCACCGTTGTTTGGCACGCAATCGATTCCGCCCGGAGGAATGCCTGGAAATGAGGCTTCCCTAAACGATATCGAATTGTTAGTTATCTGTTGCGGTCGGAGGTAGCAGTCGCCGCAGATAAATATGGGACGCCTACCGAGCCGAAGAGCTCATTGTAACGTTGGAGAGAGTTTCATGAAAAAGGCAATCATATTTGCGCTGGTCGGCCTGTCGCTCGCGAGCTGCACGCAGACCGAAAAGGGAGCTTCGATCGGTGCCGTTTCCGGTGCGGTCCTCGGCGGCGCTATCACGGGTAACGTTCGTGGTGCGGCAGTCGGTGCGGCGATCGGCGGCGTAGGCGGCGCTTTGATCGGCAATGCATCCGAGCCGGGTTATTGCTATTACCGCGACCAGTACGGTCAGCGTTACACGGCACGTTGCCGTTAATCGCTTAGCAAGATACCGTTGCACAGAAGCCCCGGTCACCCGGGGCTTTTTGCGTTAAGGCGGGCAAAACGCAAGCCGAAGGGTCCTCAACGCCGTTTATTTATGATTAAACTGCAACGTTAACGGAGAGGAAACGGGTTAGAGCCAAAATAAATGCTCAACCATAAAGCACCTTATGCGAAGAACACGGACTAACCCGAAGACAGGTATTGCGTATCGGAAAGCTGGCACCGCCCTTGCGGTTGCAGTCACGTTCGCCCTGTACCCGGCGTTCGCCCGCGACGCTTTTGCCTTCAAGCTGTTCGGTGTGCGCCTCTGGGGTTCGGAAGAACCGGAGGTCGAGGTTATCAATCCGGTCAAATATGCCGTGACGCTTAATGCACCCGATGCGGACAAGTCGCTAACAGGCAGTCTCGAAAACAGCTCGCTTCTCCTGGCCGACAAGGAAAAACCGGCCTCAGGCGATCTCGGTCTTTTGATAAAGGCGCGCGACGACAGGGACAGGCTGATCGCGGCACTTTACGAAAACGCCCGTTATGGCGGCATCGTCCAGGTCACCGTCGCCGGCAACGATGTGGACGATCTGCCGCCCAATCCGGTGTTCGATCATTCCGCACCGGTGCCCGTGGTCATTACGGTCACGCCCGGTCCGGTTTTCACGCTCGGCAATGTCCGGCTCGAAGGCGATGTCACAGGCCGCAATCTCGAGCAATATGGCCTGACGACCGGCGGCGATGCCGGTTCTCTGGCGATCATCCGCGCCGGCAATAAGCTGATCGACGATCTGAGGGCGGAAGGCCGTCCGCTTGCCAAACTGACGAAACGCGAGGCGGTCGCAAACCACGCGACGAATACGGTTGATATTACCATGGCAGCCGAAGGCGGTCCCGTCGCCCCACTCGGCACGGTCGCCGTCACCGGCGAAAAAACCGTCGATGGCGACTTCATTCGCCGTTATTCGCGCCTCAATGGCGGCGAGCCCTATTCGCCGGAAAAGCTGCGCAAGGCCGCGGACCGGCTGCGCCAGCTAGGCGTCTTTTCCAGCCTGACGATCAAGGAAGCGGGAACGCTGGCGCGCGACGGTTCCATTCCGCTCACCATCGAGGTGTCGGAAGGCAAGCACCGCTATTTCGGTGTCGGCGCACAATATTCCACCACGGAAGGCATTGGCCTCCAGGGGTATTGGGGCCACAGGAACCTGTTCGGACAGGCGGAATCGCTGCGTATCGAAGGAGCGGTTTCGCGCATCGCCGAAGCATCGAGCGTCGAAGGCATGGATTATTCGGCGGGCATCACCTTCACCAAGCCCGGCATGTTCAATCCGCGCACCACATTCAAGACCAGCCTTATCGCCAAGACCGAGCATCCCGACACCTACGAGGCCAAGACGCTGACGGGATCCGCCGGTTTCAGTTACGAGCTGAACGACACCGACACCGCCGCCGCCGGTCTCGAGGTGCAATGGGCCGATACCGAGGACGCGTTCGGCAAGAACGAATATCTGACCACCTCCATACCGCTGGAATTCGTGCGCGACACGCGCGACGACAAGCTCAATCCCACCGAAGGCTTTCGCGCATCCGTGGCCGCCAAGCCCAGCTATGAAGCGCTGAACGGCACGTTCTTTTCCTCTTTCGAAGGCTCCATCACGGGCTACAAGGGACTTGGCGCCGAAGACCGGCTGATCATGGCCGGAAAGCTCTCCGGCGGCGTGCTTGTCGGCGGCAGCGATCTACAGGACATACCGACGACCCGGCGTTTTTATGCCGGCGGCGGCGGATCTGTGCGCGGCTACAGCTATCAGGAAATATCGCCCTATAATGCAGCCGGCGACGCGACCGGCGGCCGCTCCTATGTGGTCGGCTCCATCGAGGCGCGCATCAAGGTCACCGAAACGATCGGCATCGTGCCCTTTATCGATGCGGGTGTGGTTTCGGATGAAGTAACTCCCGATTTCTCCGATATCCGGGCTGGCGCCGGTATCGGTTTGCGTTACGCGACGCCCTTCGGGCCTCTGCGTCTCGATGTCGCCATGCCGCTCGATAAATATGATGGTGGCAATAATTTCGGCATTTATGCCGGCATCGGTCAGTCTTTTTAAGCGCCGACGTCGAACACCCTTGCAATAGAGTGTAGATTACCCTTGATGAAAACGTTGATTCGATTGTTGAAATGGCTGGGCTACGCTGCTCTTTGCGGCGTGGTGCTGGTGTTGCTTGCGGTTCTGTTCGTTGGTCTTACCCCGATGGGCGCCAGAATTGCCGCACAGCAGATTTCATCGCTCGTATCCACACCCGATCAGACAATCGAAATCTCTCCGCCCAGCGGGCTTTTGACGGGTCGCCTGCGGCTCGACAACGTCACCCTTTCGGACAGGCAGGGACCTTATGCCCGCCTGAACCAGATCGCCGTCGACTGGTCGCCGCTGTCGCTTCTTGCCGGAACCTTCCATGCCGACCGGGTGTCGGCCGGATCGATCGACGTCGAGCGCAAACCGCTTCCCGCGGAGCAAACGACGACCAAAAGCTCCGACACCTCCTCGCTGCCAATAGAAATCGGCATCGACAATTTCAATTTTCCCGACATAAGCCTCGGGCAATCGCTTCTCGGCCGTCCCTTCGACCTGAGCGCCGAAGGCAATCTCAAGGCGGCCCAGGACGATATAAGGCTGTCGCTCACCGCCCATCGACGGAATGCTCCGGATGCCGTCGTCAATGCGGACATCGCATTTCTGCCGAATGAAAACGTCCTGAAGCTGAAAGCCGAGATGAAAGAGCCCGAAGGCGGGCTTCTCGCCACGTTGCTTTCGCTTCCGGGCACGCCCGCTGTCGCGCTTGACGTGAACGGCGAAGGGCCGCTTTCCGACTGGACGGGGACATTGCGTGGCAATGTCGCCGGCAACCCCGTCGTCAATGTCACCGGCCATCATCTTCTTGCCGAAGACGGCACACGCCGTATCGAGATCACAGGCGGCGGCCAGCCCGATCTGCTTCTGCCCCCTGCCTTCCGCCAGCTTTTCGCCGGTGAGACGAAACTCGACGCAAACGCCACACTCTCCCCGCAGGGCCGCATCGATATCGGCAGCAGCACGCTGGAAACCGGCACATTGCTGCTGACAGCCTCCGGCACCATCGATCCGAATGGCCAGAACGATCTCAGCGCGAACCTCATCGGCACCACCGGTCCGGTCGATTTCCGCTGGCCGCTGAACAATGGCGAGGTTCAGGCCCTCATCAACGGGCTCGATCTTTCGTTGAAAGGAGGCGCCGATGCCGCACATCTTAAGACCACCGCATCCTTGCGCAGCCTTTCCCTGCCCCAGGGCAGGCTTGACGACGTCAAACTGACGGCTGAGAGCAGCGATCTCAACATTGCCAGCCGCAGCGGCACCATCCAGACCGTCCTGTCCGTGGCGCAATCGTCCTTCGTCAGTCCTGACATCGACCGGTTAGTGCGCGCGCCCGTCACCATCAAGGCGCCGCTCAGCCTCACCTCTTCCGCCATCGGTTTCGACGGCGCAACGCTGGAAAGCGCCAGTGTCGGCGGAACGCTGAATGGCAGTTTCGATCTCACTGACAATCGCCTGACGTCCAGCGTGCAGCTCTTTGCGCTGCCCGCCACCCTGCCGCCAGCGCTTGCGGAAAAATTCGACACCACCATAGCCTTGCAGGGCGATATCGACCTGATCATCGGCGGGCGCACCAGCGTTCAGAACCTCGTGGTCAAATCCGGAACGGTCGAAGCGGCCGGTGATGTCAGCCTCGAAAACGATGCGTTAAGCGCCAACCTGACAGGCAAGTTCCCCGCCCTCGAAAAACTGACACCGCAGGCGAAGGGCGTTGCCGATTTTACAATCGAAGCCAGCGGCGCGCTTGCCGCACCCGATTTCAACATCACGCTTAGTTCCGAAAGTGCGATCCTCGCCGGACGAAAACTCGAAGCGCTGAAGGTCAATGCCTCTGGCAAGGCCGATCCCGCTGCGCCGCAGGCGAAACTGACCGCCAGCGGCAGCCTCGACCAGCAGAAGATCGACGCCAACGCCAATGTAGTGCAGACCGAAAACGGTACGGCGATACCCGAACTTCATGTGGCGGTGGGCCGCAACATATTGAACGGGCAGCTGCAATTCTCGCAGCAATTCCTGCCCTCCGGCAATCTTTCCTTCAACTTCCCGGATTTGGCCCTGCTGGCCGCACTTGCCGCACAACAGGCAGATGGCGACATTGCCGGCGAGATAGCACTGAGCAACGCCAACGGCCGGACCGCCGCGACGATAAAGGCGAATGGCGGCAGCATCCGCCAGGGCACGACGACGATCTCCAAGCTGGCCGCCGATATCACCATCGACGACTTGCAGGCCCTCGCCATCAACGGCAAGGTCAGTGCCGACAGCGTCAATGCCGGCGCGGCATCGATTTCCGCTCTGAATGCGACCATCGCTCATTCCGGCACCACGACCGAGTTCGACGTCAACGGCCGTTACGACAATGCGCCGCTGGTGGCAAAGGGCAGCGCCAATACCGGCGGCTCACCGATGACCGTGCGGATCGATACTTTCTCGGCCGCCCCCAGGGGCATCGCCGTGAGGCTTGAAAAACCGAGCACAATCGCGATTGAGAACGGTGCGGCCCGCATATCCGGTCTGACCATCATCACCGGCGACGGGCGCGTCGAGGTGAACGGCATCGCCGGATCGACGCTCGACATCAACGCCGATATCCGCTCGCTTCCCGCAAGCCTCGCAAATGCCTTCGCCACCGGCCTGGATGCGGCGGGCAACATATCCGGCACGGTCAGCGCCAAGGGCGCAGCTTCCGATCCTTCGGTCGACTACAATCTGAACTGGACGAATGCCGAGGTTGCCCAGACCCGCGCCGCCGGGCTTGCCGCACTCGGCATCAAGGCAAACGGCCGTTTCGCCGCCGGCACCCTGCAGATCGACACCAATGTATCCGGTCAGGGCGGCATGTCGCTTTCGGGCGGCGGCTCCCTCGGTATAGCCGGCAATCGCCCGCTTTCCATGGCCTTTTCCGGCAGGCTGCCCTTCTCCGCCGTTGCGGCGCAAACCGCAGCGCAGGGCCTCGATGTAGACGGCACAGCCGCCATCGATGTGAAAATCTCCGGCAGCGCTTCCGCACCTGTCGTTACCGGCAGCATCAGCACCGATGGTACGCGCCTGACCGACGTGCGCCGGAACCTGACAGTCAACGGACTGGGGGCAACCGTCACCTTCGATCGCGACCGCGCCATCATCTCCCGGTTGACGGGCAAGCTTGCGGGCGGCGGAACGATCTCGGGAACCGGCAGCATCGGTATCGCCGGCGGTTCAGGCTTCCCGGCCGACATTACGATCACGCTGGATCGCGCTGGCTACAATGACGGCACGCTGGTGACGACGGTGGTAAGCGGTACGCTGACGCTGAAAGGCCCGCTTTTGAGTTCGCCGGTGCTTGGTGGCAACCTGACGCTGGACAGAAGCGCGATTACCATTCCGGAGAAACTTCCCGCCTCGCTGACGGAAATCAACGTCAAGCACAAGAACGCTCCACCACAGGTGCGTGCGCAGGCAAAGGCGCTTGGCGGCGATCAGGGCAGCAGCGGCAGTTCCTCCACCATCAATCTTGATCTACAGGTAAACGCACCGAGCGGCATCTTCGTGCGCGGACGCGGCATCGATGCGGAACTGACGGGCAATCTAACCATTCGCGGCACGGCGGCTGTTCCCGTCATTTCCGGCGGCTTTGAAATGCGCCGTGGCCGGCTCGAAATCCTGACCCGCCGTCTCGATTTCAAGACGGGCAACATCACCTTCGGTGGCGGCCTCGTGCCGGTTCTGGATATGGAAGCGCAATCGACCGCCGGCTCCACCACCATCACGGTTGCGGTTTCCGGCACTGCCAACGATCCGACATTCGCCTTCTCCTCAGCACCTGCCTTGCCGCAGGATGAAGTTATGGCGCAGCTGATCTTCGGCCAGTCCATGTCGAAACTCTCCGCCTTGCAGATCGCGCGACTGGCGGATGCGGCAGCCCAACTCGCCGGCGGGCGTTCCACCTCGCTGTTCGATAAGCTCCGCAGCAATCTCGGCGTCGACGATCTCGATATCTCGACGGATTCCGAAGGCCAGGCCCGCGTTTCCGCCGGCAAATATCTCAATGAAAGAACCTATCTCGAACTGCAGCAAAGCGGTGATTCCGGCGCCAAAGCGATCATCAACCTCGATGTCGGGCGCGGCGTGAAACTGCGCGGCGAAGCGGGCGGCAATGGCGAAGGTGCTGCCGGCATATTTTACGAGAAGGAATATTGAGACCGGCCGCATTTAGGTTTGCGAAACGATCTCATGATAAGAATCATTGAATGAAGGCGGAAATATTATTTCCGGCTGTTCAGGCACCAGGCAGAACGCCAAATTCGCATATGCAAGTGTCGGTGCACTTGCGCTGGCCTCCACAGCGAGCATTGGGAAGAATTCTGATGGCAATGATAAACTCCACGAACTTTGGCGGCGAGACGCTCGAAATCATCGCATTCCGCCTGCATGATCAGGAATTCTGCGTGAAGACGACGACCATCCGCGAAATTCGCGGCTGGGCGCCTTCCACGCCCATTCCTCACGCGCCGAAAGACGTCATCGGCGTCATGAATCTGCGCGGCTCCGTCATTCCGATTATCGATCTGGCCCACAAGCTCGGCATGAAAAGCACCGTTGCGAATGAACGAAGCGCGATCGTTGTAGCCGAAGTGCACAACATGGTCATCGGCATGCTCGTCGACCGCGTTTCGGACATCCTGACGATCCCGGCAAATCAGGTCCAGCCGGTTCCGGAAATCTCGGCCTCTTTCGACAAGTCCTATTCCGAAGGCATCATCGCCAACGAACATGGCATGATCTGCTTCCTGAACCTCGCAAAAATGTTCAAGGGAACCGAAGCGGAAGATCTCGCAGCCTGATCGGGCGATTACATTCTGACGCAAGCGTTTAACAACGATTATCTACGACAAAACCAGACCGCCGGAGCACCTGCCCGGCGGTTTTTGTTTTCTCACCCGTCCCACAACTTAAATAAGAACATTTTAATATTAGATATCCATAATATTAAAAGCCGACGAACAGTACCGCGCGCCGCACGACATCACGCGGGTCCGATACCTGACGGGGGCTGCTTAGTCGCAAGTGCCTGCATTGCCGCCTTTGGTGGCAAAACCTATTCGTTGTTCAACATGATACGACGTGGACCGCGCCTTCCGTGCGGCAAGCCGCGCCGTGGGCCGATATTTGGGGGACGTTAATGCTGGGGTTAGGGAAAAGCGCAGATAACCGAAACATGCTCGATGCGATATCCAGATCGCAGGCGGTCATAGAATTCGATCTCAAAGGTAATATTCTCACGGCAAACCGCAATTTCTGCACGGCGCTGGGCTATGATCTCACTGAGATCGTCGGCAAGCACCATCGCATCTTCTGCAGCGGAGATATTGTCGCATCGCGCGCATATCAGGAATTCTGGGAATCTCTTGCGCGCGGCGAATTTCAGGCCAAGGAGTATCGCCGAATCCGCAAGGACGGGTCGGCCATCTGGATCGAGGCTTCCTACAATCCCGTCTTCCGTTCGGGCAAACCCTACAAGGTCGTCAAGATCGCGACCGACATCACCGCCAAGAAGATCAAGGCCACGGAAGACGCCGGCAAGCTGGAGGCGCTTTCCCGCTCCCAGGCCACCATCGAGTTTTTGCCTGATGGCACGATCATCACCGCCAATCCGAATTTCTGCACCACCGTGAACTACGATCTGAAGGAGATCGCAGGCAAACACCACCGCATGTTCTGTGATCCGGCCTATACCGCATCCCCTGCCTATGCCAATTTCTGGCAGCGGCTGGCATCGGGGGAATTCATCTCCGACGAATTTGTTCGCTACGGAAAGAACGGCAAGGAAATATGGATCCAGGCCGCCTATAATCCGGTGCTGGATGAGGCCGGCAAGGTGGTGAAAGTCGTAAAATTCGCAACCGACGTCACCCCGCGCATGAGCGCCATTACCGCTCTTGCCGATGCCTTGCAGGCACTGGCGGAGGGCGATCTGATCCAGCGTCTCGATAACAGCTTCGTGCCCAGCATGGAGAAGCTGCGGCACGACTTCAACGACGTTGTCGGCAAACTTCAGACCACCATGCAGACGATCGCCCATAATGCCTCGACAATCGCATCCGGCTCGGGCGAGATACGCATAGCCGCCGATCAACTCTCGCAGCGCACCGAGCAGCAAGCCGCTTCACTGGAGGAAACCGCAGCCGCGCTGGAAGAAATCACCACCACCGTTACCGACGCCAGCCAGCGCGCCGGCGAAGCCGGAAAGCTGGTACTGCGAACGAAAGAACACGCCGAACATTCCGGCGAAGTCGTTCAACAGGCGATTTCCGCCATGGACGCGATTTCGCGCTCATCCGGTGAAATCACCAACATCATCGGCGTCATAGACGACATCGCCTTCCAGACCAATCTTCTGGCGCTGAATGCGGGCGTCGAAGCAGCCCGCGCCGGCGAAGCAGGCAAGGGTTTCGCTGTCGTGGCGCAGGAAGTGCGGGAACTCGCGCAACGATCCGCAGTCGCGGCCAAGGAAATCAAATCCCTCATCAACACCTCCCGCGAACAGGTCGTCAACGGCGTCGATCTGGTTGGCAGAACCGGCGGCGCCTTGCGGGATATTCAGTCGCAGATGGGCGAAATCGATGCCAACGTCTCGGCGATCGTCGAGGCATCGCGCGAACAGGCGAACGGGCTGAGAGAAATCAATCAGGCCGTCAACGTCATGGATCAGGCGACCCAGAAAAACGCCGCGATGGTGGAGGAAACCACCGCCGCCAGCCACGGCCTTGCCAATGAGGCGGAGAACCTGCACGAATTGCTGCGGCAGTTCAGGATATCGCGCGAGGCATCGCTGTTACCCGTCCAGCCGAATGACAGAAAACCAGCCATGGTCACCAGACTGCCAGCAGCACAGCCGCGATATGCTGCAGTCAGGTCCCATGGAAATGCGGCGGCGGAATGGGCGGAGTTTTAGATCTCCACGCCCGACCAAGCCGGAAGGCCACGTGTAGATGATGGCCTTTGGCGCTATAAAATAACGCGGTCTGCATGGGTGAAGATTTCGAAGTCTTCACCCCGGACCAGCGCGACAAGTGTGATGCCTGCCGCCTCAGCGGTTTCGATGGCAAGCGCGGTGGGCGCCGAAATTGCCGCCAAAACCGGACTGCCGAGGATCGCCGTCTTCTGAACCATCTCCACCGACAGGCGGCTGGTGACAACCACAATGCCCGCCTCGGCGGATATGTTGGCGTTGACGACCGCACCGGCGAGCTTGTCGAGGGCATTGTGGCGACCGACATCCTCACGCGCCGCAAGCAGGCCCTTCCCAGGATTGTAGAAACCCGCAGCGTGAACGGCCCTGGTCTCGCGGTTGAGATTTTGCGCATCATTAAGCGCCTTCATCGCGGCAACGATCTCGTGACCTTCAATGGACATTCTCGCGTTGCTCAAATCCGGCACGACACGCACAGCCTGTTCTATCGATTCAATCCCGCAGAGACCGCAGCCCACCGGACCTGCCATATGCCTCCGTCTCGCCCGCAGGGCATCGGCCTCGGCATCCATCAAATCCACCTGGACATCGTAGCCTTGGCTCGCCTCGATCACCTCGATGGCCCGGATTTCAGCGCGTGCGGATATGATACCTTCGGTGAGGCTGAAGCCGACGGCGAAATCGATGAGATCGGCGGGGCTGGCCATCATTACGGCATGGGTGCTGCCACCGTAAGAAAAGGCAACCGGCACTTCTTCAGGCACGGCCCGCTCCCCAGTGACAAGAGTACCCTGTCGCAGAGCGGTTCTCGCGACCCTTCGATAACTTGCTTCTGCCGACATGGCGATCATTCCTCCATGGCAAGAAACGCGTCTTCACCTCGGCTTCCGTTCGATAAAAGCGGCGTTCCTTTTCACCATCACATCTAGCCTATCGCCCTGAAAATCGGAATCAATTTCCGCAAGCAGGGCTGAGCTGGGAGACACTCTTTCCGGAAACGGGCGCCGAATCTCTTCTGCATGTGAGAAATGGCCGGAGGCCCAAAACGAAAAAAGCGACCGAAGCGGCCGCTTTTTTGGTTAGATATTTTGTGGGCAGTCATTCTTTCGAACCCGCCCGGTGCTTTCAAGCGGCGACGAGAACCTCGTGCAGGTTCGTCAGTTCGTAAAGATGCTTTTCAAGCTTGGTCCGATGTTCGTGGTGATGATTACCCTCCTCGATTTCGGAGCGGGCCGCTTCGATACGCTTCTGCAACGTGTCGGGAGAGATATCATCGGCCGAAACGGCGGATTCGGCGAGAAGCGTGCAACCCGTCGGAAGAATATCGGCAAAGCCGCCGAAGACGACATATTTGTGCGTTTCGCCGGAGGCGAATTTCACCGTTACCAGACCCGGCTTGATCGTCGTCATCACCGGCGCGTGATTGGCCAGAACCGTCATCTCACCCAGCGTAGCCGGGATGACGACTTCCGTAACCGTTTCGGAAACGAGCAGACGTTCCGGGGAAACGAGATCGAATTTGAAACTGTCAGCCATGGCTCTTCACTTCTTTTCAATTACGCGGGCGTCACGGACTTTTTGTAACAACGCGGCAAAGCCGTTCCGGTTTCACCGTCATTGAAGGCAAGCGCGCGGTAAACCCACGCGCCCGCCAATTCATGATCAGGCAGCTTCAGCAGCCAGCTTCTTTGCCTTTTCGATGGCTTCTTCCATCGAACCGACCATGTAGAAAGCGGCTTCCGGCAGGCTGTCATATTCGCCGTTGACCAGGCCCTTGAAGCCCTTGATCGTGTCTTCGAGCGCGACGAGCTTGCCCGGAGAACCGGTGAAGACTTCGGCAACGAAGAACGGCTGCGACAGGAAGCGTTCGATCTTGCGGGCGCGGCCAACCGTCAGCTTGTCCTCTTCCGACAGTTCGTCCATTCCGAGGATGGCGATGATGTCCTGGAGAGACTTGTAGCGCTGCAGGGTCGACTGGACCTTACGGGCAACCTCGTAATGTTCCTCACCGACGATCATCGGGTCGAGCATACGCGAAGTGGAGTCGAGCGGGTCAACAGCCGGGTAAATACCCTTTTCAGCGATCGAGCGCGATAGAACCGTCGTTGCGTCAAGATGCGCGAACGAGGTAGCAGGCGCCGGGTCGGTCAAGTCGTCGGCGGGAACGTAAATTGCCTGAACCGAGGTGATCGAACCCTTGTTCGTGGTGGTGATGCGTTCCTGCATCTGGCCCATGTCCGTTGCGAGCGTCGGCTGATAGCCCACGGCCGAAGGAATACGGCCAAGCAGAGCCGACACTTCCGAACCAGCCTGCGTGAAGCGGAAAATGTTGTCCACGAAGAACAGAACGTCCTGCCCTTCATCACGGAAGTTTTCAGCGATGGTCAGACCGGTCAGGGCGACGCGGGCGCGGGCGCCCGGCGGTTCGTTCATCTGGCCGTAAACGAGCGCAGCCTTGGAGCCTTCGCCGCCGCCGAGCTTGTTGACGTTCGACTCGATCATTTCGTGATAGAGGTCGTTACCTTCACGGGTACGCTCACCCACGCCGGCGAATACCGAGTAACCGCCATGCGCCTTGGCGACGTTGTTGATCAGTTCCATGATGAGAACCGTCTTGCCAACGCCGGCGCCGCCGAACAGGCCGATCTTGCCGCCCTTGGCGTAAGGAGCCAGAAGGTCGACGACCTTGATGCCGGTGACGAGAATCTGCGCTTCGGTCGACTGCTCGACATAAGACGGCGCATCCTGGTGGATGGCGCGCTTCTTGGCAGTGACGATCGGGCCTGCTTCGTCAACCGGCTCGCCGATGACGTTCATGATGCGGCCGAGCGTTTCCGGACCGACCGGAACCTCGATCGGAGCACCGGTGTCGCTGACGCGCTGACCGCGAACCAGACCTTCGGTCGAGTCCATCGCGATCGTGCGGACGACGTTTTCGCCGAGATGCTGCGCGACTTCCAGAACGAGGCGGTTGCCGTTGTTCTCGGTTTCGAGCGCGTTCAGGATCGGAGGCAGTTCGCCTTCGAACGCCACGTCGACAACAGCGCCGATAACCTGGGTAACCTTGCCCGCGCCGTTCACCGCTGCGGTTTTCTTGGGGGTAGCTGCCTTAGCCATTATCCTTACCCTCTTTCCTTACCTCAGAGCGCTTCCGCGCCCGAAATGATTTCAATGAGTTCCTTGGTGATCTGAGCCTGACGCTGACGGTTGTAGGAAAGCGTCAGCTTGTTGATCATCTCACCGGCATTGCGCGTTGCATTATCCATCGCGCTCATCTTGGCGCCCATTTCACCGGCAACGTTTTCGAGCAGAGCCCGGAAAACCTGAACCGAAATGTTGCGCGGAATAAGGTCTTCCAGAATAGAAGCCGCATCCGGCTCGTATTCGTAGACGGCGTTCTGCGTTGCTTCTTCCTGTTCCACAACCGGGGTTGCGGCCGGAATGAGCTGCAGGCCGGTCGGGATCTGGCTGATAACGGACTTGAATTCCGAATAGATCAGCGTGCAGACGTCGAATTCACCCGCGTTGAAGAGCGAGATCACCTTCTTGGCGATCTGGTCGGCATTTTCAAAACCGACCTTCTTCACGTCGCGCAGTTCGATGCGCTCGATGATATTAGCTGCGAATTCGCGGCGAAGGCTGTCGTAACCCTTCTTGCCGACCGTGATGATCTTGACCGTCTTGCCTTCGGAAGTCAGCTTGCGGGCCTGATCGCGGGCAAAACGGGAAATCTGTGAGTTGAAACCGCCGCAGAGACCACGTTCGGCCGTGCAGACGACGAGCAGATGCACGTCGTCCTTGCCGGTGCCGGTCATCAGCGCCGGAGCCACGTCCGCCTCTACCGCCTTGGCGATGTTGGCAAGAACGGCGCTCATGCGCTGAGAATACGGCCGGGCGGCCTCCGCAGCTTCCTGGGCGCGCCGAAGCTTCGCCGCGGCGACCATTTTCATCGCCTTGGTAATCTTCTGCGTCGCCTTCACGGAGGCAATGCGGTTTTTCAGATCCTTAAGTGAAGGCATCCGTTATCCGTCCGAGTAAAAGAGCCCTAATTTACGAGAAAGACTTCGCGAAGTTATCGAGAGCGCCCTTGAGCTTGCCCTTGGTATCGTCGCTAATAGCCTTTTCCGTGCGGATGGTGTCGAGGATCGCCTTGCCTTCCGAACGAAGGTAGGAGAGGAAACCCTGCTCGAACTTGCCGATCTGTGCGACCGGAATCTTGTCGAGGTAACCGTTGACACCGGCGAAGATCACCGCGACCTGCTCTTCCGTCTTGAGCGGAGAGAACTGCGGCTGCTTCAGAAGCTCTGTCAGGCGGGCGCCGCGGTTGAGCAGGCGCTGCGTGGAAGCGTCGAGGTCCGAGCCGAACTGGGCAAAGGCGGCCATTTCGCGATACTGGGCAAGCTCGCCCTTGATCGAACCGGCAACCTGCTTCATCGCCTTGATCTGGGCGGCGGAACCAACACGCGAAACCGACAGACCGACGTTAACGGCCGGACGGATGCCCTGATAGAACAGGTCGGTTTCAAGGAAGATCTGGCCGTCGGTGATCGAGATCACGTTGGTCGGAATGAAGGCGGAAACGTCGTTACCCTGGGTTTCGATGACCGGCAGCGCCGTCAGAGAACCCGAACCCATTTCGTCGGAGAGCTTCGCAGCGCGCTCCAGAAGACGGGAGTGAAGGTAGAAAACGTCGCCCGGATAAGCTTCGCGGCCCGGAGGACGGCGCAGCAGCAGCGACATCTGACGGTAGGCAACGGCCTGCTTGGAAAGGTCGTCATAGCCGATGAGAGCGTGCTTGCCGTTGTCACGGAAGTATTCGCCCATGGCGCAGCCGGCGAACGGTGCCAGATACTGCATCGGTGCAGGATCGGAAGCCGTGGCGGCAACGATGATCGAATATTGCAGGGCGCCACGTTCTTCCAGAACCTTCACGAACTGGGCAACAGTCGAGCGCTTCTGACCGATAGCGACGTAGACGCAATAAAGCTTGTCGCTGTCCGGACCATTGTCGTGAATGGCCTTCTGGTTCAGGATCGTGTCGAGAATGATCGCGGTTTTGCCGGTCTGGCGGTCGCCGATGACAAGCTCGCGCTGGCCGCGGCCAACCGGGATCAGGGCGTCGATAGCCTTGAGGCCGGTCGACATCGGCTCATGAACCGACTTGCGCGGAATGATGCCGGGAGCCTTGACGTCAACGCGCGAACGCTTGGCGGCGTTGATAGGGCCTTTGCCGTCGATCGGATTGCCGAGGGCGTCAACGACGCGGCCGAGCAGTTCCGGGCCGACAGGAACGTCAACGATAGCGCCAGTCCGCTTTACGGTGTCGCCTTCCTTGATGTAACGGTCGGAACCGAAAATAACCACACCGACATTGTCGGCTTCAAGGTTGAGCGCCATACCGCGAACGCCGCCGGGAAACTCGACCATTTCGCCGGCCTGAACATTGTCGAGGCCATAGACGCGGGCGATACCGTCACCGACGGAAAGCACCTGACCTACTTCCGAGACTTCCGCCTCGTTGCCGAAATTTTTGATTTGATCTTTTAGAATTGCGGAAATTTCCGCGGCGCGGATATCCATCAGCCAACCTCTTTCAGTGCAAGCTTAAGGGTGGAAAGTTTGGTGCGAAGAGACGTATCGATCTGGCGAGAGCCGACCTTGACGATCAGGCCGCCGAGGATCGAAGGATCGACGGTAACGGAAACCGTCACATCCTTGCCGGTAACGCTCTTCAGCGCCGCCTTCAGTTCAGTTTCCTGCGCTTCGTCGAGCGCATGCGCCGAGGTGACCTCGGCGGTAATTTCGCCGCGATGGGCGGCGGCAATGGTGCGGTAGGCGCGGATCATGCCGGGAACGGCAAAGAGACGGCGGTTATTCGCAACGACCTTGAGGAAATTAACAGCAAGACCGGCGATACCGGCCTTCTCGCAGATTGCGGTGATTGCCTTGAACTGATCCTCGGCGGAAAATACCGGGCTCGCAACCAGACGCTTCAAATCGTCACTTCCGTCGAGAAGTGCGCCGAACTTGTCCAGATCGGCTCCAACCGCTTCGACCGCACCCGCTTCCAAAGCGAGCTCGAAAAGCGACGACGCATACCTTTCCGCTACACCGGATGTTCCATGGGAGGTGTCTGCCACGGGCACTTTTTCCCTGCTAATCGTCCAAGAACATCAGCGAGGGGGCTCCACCGCATCAAATTCTTGAAATCGTTTCAATTTCCCCGAAAAAGACCGGAATTCCCCCCTGCCTTTTCCCAATTTCGCGGTCCGTCTAGCATAGGACGCCGGGACTCGCAACACGCGTAATAGCGGAAAGCGCCGTTTGGGCAAGGGGGAATGCGTTTAAATTTTCCGATTTCGCTCCGGATGCGCGTCTGGTGCGGCAGAAAAGCCAAAAAGCCCGGCTTAGACCAGTCCGAACACGTAGCTCAACGACAATGCGGCCAGGAGAAAATGCACAACCATAAGTAAGCAATTCCGCATTGTTGCGCCTCCATCGGAGAGAATGGAAAGAATGCCGCCGAATACGCTGAGAGCGAAGGCCACGCCGAAGGCAAGATAAACCATGGGCTGCGCCAGAAGCAGCGCGGCAGCACCGAGGCCAAGATAAAAACCCGCAAGCGAGGAGCGCACGAGCGCGTAACCCTCCCTGCGCTCACCGGCCGGCTGCAGGCCGAAGGCGCGAAGGGTAATCCCCGGTGCAAACATGAAAAACAGGCCGATCACGGCCGATATCACTGCGGCTCCAAAAGCCAGCTGCTCGCCGAACTCGGCGGGAAAATAAAACTCCATCTCGTTCCCCAAATCATTCTTTTCGCCTGCTGCGTTATGACACGGTCATGACAGCGGGAAAACGCCTCCATCGATAAAGTTCAAAGGAAACTTTGCGGATCGATATCGAGCTGTACATGCACACTGCCCCGCTCCTTCGGGCCATTGGCCAGAAGCGTTCTAAGAAAAGACTGCATGTCGGAATTGCGCCGCCCGTGCACCAGCAAGCGAAAACGGTGGCGGCCGCGGATCAGCGCCAGCGGCGCTTCCGCCGGGCCGAGCAGCATGATGCCCGTAACCTGCGGTGCTGCTGCCCTTAAACCTCGCGCATGGGTTTCGGCATCCGCACGCGTATCGGCGGAGACGATGACCGAGGCAAGGCGTCCGAAAGGCGGCAGAACGGCCTTTTCCCTCTCCACGATCTCCCTTTCGTAAAAGGCCGATGCATCACCCGAAACGATCGCCTGCATGACGGGATGCTGCGGTTGATAGGTCTGCAGCAGACCGTGGCTCTTCAACCCCGTACGCCCGGCGCGCCCTGTCACCTGCGAAAGCAGCTGGAACGTTCGCTCGGCCGCGCGCGGATCGCCATTGGCAAGCCCGAGATCGGCATCGACGATACCGACAAGCGTCATCAGGGGGAAGTTGTGCCCCTTGGCGACCAGCTGCGTGCCGATGACGATATCCGCCTCGCCCTTGACGATCGCCTCCAGCTCCAGACGCAGCCGCTTGACGCCCATGAGATCCGAGGAGAGCACGATGGTGCGGGCCTCGGGGAAATGTTTCTCCACCTCCTCGGCAATCCGCTCCACCCCCGGCCCGCAGGCCACCAGATGGTCGAAGGTCCCGCATTCAGGGCAATGGTCCGGCGTCGGCTCGTTGTGGCCGCACTGGTGGCATTGCAATTGACTGCGGAACCGGTGCTCCACCAGCCAGCTGGAACATTGCGGGCACTGGAAACGGTGACCGCAGACACGGCAGAGCGTCAGCGGCGCATAACCGCGACGGTTGAGGAAGAGCAGGGACTGTTCGCCCTTCTCGATGGTCTTGCCGATGCCGCGCAGGAGAACCGGCGAAAGAAACCCTCCCCTTTCCGGCGGATGGCGGCGCATATCGACCAGATGCAGATCGGGCATCGCCGCATCGCCGAAACGGGTATGCAGATGGATGGTGTTGTAACGGCCCGAATTGCCATTGACCTGGCTTTCCACCGAGGGCGTGGCGGACACCAGCACGACGGGAAACTCCGCGATCCGCGCCCTGACGACGGCCATGTCGCGTGCATTATAGAAGACGCGGTCTTCCTGCTTGTAGGCCGGATCATGCTCTTCATCGACGATGATGAGACCGAGATTGTCGAAGGGCAGGAAAAGCGCCGAGCGGGCGCCGGCAACCACCCTCACCTCACCCGTCACCGCCTGCCGCCAAACCTTTTCGCGCATGCGCGGCGACAGGTCCGAATGCCATTCCGCCGGTCTCGCGCCGAAACGGTCGTGAAAGCGATCCAGAAACGCCGCCGTCAGCGCGATTTCGGGCAGCAGGATAAGAACCTGCTTGCCCTGCCTGAGCGTCTCGGCCACCGCTTCGAAATAGACCTCGGTTTTGCCCGAGCCGGTCACGCCGTCGATCAGCGAAACGTGAAAACCGCCTTTACGTACATCCTCAAGAATTTCCGATGCCGCCTGCTTCTGTGGGCCTTCCAGTCTCGGCACGACATAATCCGGATCGGGCTCCGCCACGACAGGCGGCGCGGGCAGGAAAACCGTCTCGAACACGCCCTGCTTGACGAGGCCGTCGACAACGCTGGTGGAGACACCGGCGGCGTGGGCAAGCCCGCTCTTCGTCCAGCCATGGCCTTCCGCCGCCAGTTCCATCACCCTTTCACGGGCAGGCGTCAGGCGCTCCGGCCTGCCTTCGGTCAACCGAAGCCCCTCGATCATCGGCTCGGGATCGAAGGCGGCAGGCGCGCGCAGCGCCATGCGTGCCACAAGACCGGGCGGAGAAAGCGTATATGCGGCAACCCAGTCGATGAAGCGCCGCATTTCCGCTTTCAGCGGCGGGCACTCGAAACTCTTGGTGATGGGCCGCAGCTTCTTCGGATCGACGCTCTTTTCTCCGGCATCGTCCCACACCACGCCGAACACCTGCCGTGGCCCGAGCGGCACCTGAACGACGGAGCCGGTCTCCACGACCATATCTTCAGGCACGGCGTAACTGTAGGGTCCTGGCGCCGGCATCGGCACCAGAACGGGCACCGTGCGCGTGGGCGACGGCGGGTCGAACAGAGCCCCAAATAGATCGGACGAATCTTTTGCCATGATGTGGCGACCATGCCCCGGCGAAATGAAAAAGGAAACCGCCCGCATGTAATGGCTGGCCCCCGCGAAGTCCATGCCGGATGCGACGCTGAGGCGCAGGCTTTAACCAAATGCTGACCATGGCAGGATAACTTCGGTACAGGAATGGAGCGCCCCGTGACCGAAATTCTGACATTTGCCGAACCCGATCTCCTGAACGAGCGTCAGTCCTGGCTTACCTCGATTGCGGGTGAACGCCGCCTTTCAGACAATACCGTCGAGGCCTATGAACGCGATACCCGCCAGTTTTTGACATTCCTCACCGGCTACATCGGCAAACCCGCAGCCATTGCCGATATAGCCGATCTGCGCCCGGTCGATCTTCGCGCCTTTCTGGCCAGCCGTCGCAGGGAAGGTGCCGGCGCGCGTTCGCTCGGGCGGCATCTGGCGGGCCTGCGCTCCCTTCTTCACCACCTGCAAAAGAAAGGTTTGGTGAATGCGGCCGGTGCCACCGCCATGCGCGCGCCCAAACAGCCGAAATCGCTGCCGAAACCGCTGACCGACCGGCAGGCGCTGAAAATCACCACCACCGAGGCGCAACTGAACGAAGAGCCGTGGATTGCCGCCCGCAACGCTGCGGTCCTCTCGCTTCTTTATGGCTGCGGTCTTCGTATTTCCGAAGCGCTTGGGCTAACCCCGGCCGACCTCCAGTCAGGTGCACGCAGCCTGCGCATCACCGGCAAAGGCAACAAGACCCGGATCGTACCCTTGCTGGCGGTGGTGGCGGAAGCGGTCGAGGCTTACAGAAAGCTCTGCCCCTATCATCTGGCGGCGGACCAGCCGCTGTTCCTCGGCGCGCGCGGCGGCAAGCTGCAACCCGCCATCATCCAGCGCGAGATGCAGAAATTGCGCGGCGCTTTCGGCCTGCCGGAAAATGCGACACCGCACGCGTTGCGCCATTCCTTCGCCACTCATCTTCTGGCCGGCGGCGGCGATCTGCGTACCATTCAGGAACTGCTCGGCCATGCCAGCCTTTCCACCACGCAGATCTATACCGGCGTCGATACCGCAAGATTGCTGGAAATCTACGACAATGCCCACCCGCGCGCATGAAGCAGGAAATGCTTAACCATAGCCATTAACCAGACGTCCAAACCGCCGTTCTATAAGCGAACAAGAACCGGATGGTACCTATGCAAAGCCTGATAAAACCACAAAATCTCACCGCCACCCTGATGGGCAAGACCGGCGACGCCCTGCTCTGGTTGCTCGCGGCGATGCATGTCGCGGCGGTCGCAATCCTGCTTGCGACTTTGCTGTCGCTGGGTGAGGCGCAAGCCGCCGAACAGCAGACAAGCTGCACGGGCAGCGACATTCTGGTAGAGATGCGCAAGAGCGATCCGCAGGGCTTTGCGAAGATCGAACAGGAAGCGGCCGCAATCGCGAACGGCAAGGGCAACTTCTGGCGCATCGAGAAAGCCGGAACGGAACCTTCCTTTCTTCTCGGCACCATGCACGTCACCGATCCGCGCGTTCTCGGCATGCCTGCCGCTGCCACGCCCGCCTTCGAAAAAGCCGCGACGGTCATCGTGGAATCGGACGAAATCGTCGATGACAAGAAGATCGCGGCATCGTTGCTGACCAAGCCCGAACTGACCATGTTTCTCGACGGCAAGTCGATCACCGATATCCTGTCGCCCGAAAATGTCGCCCGTCTTGAAAAGGGTCTCAAGGAGCGCGGCATTCCACTGAACGCCGTTTCGCGCATGAAGCCATGGATGCTCTCAAGCTTCGTCGCCCTGCCAGCCTGTGAATTCGCCCGCAAGGCCACCGGCCTGTCCTTTCTCGACAAGAAGCTGGCCGAAGACGCGGTCGCGGATGGAAAGCGTCTCGTCGGACTGGAGACCATGGTTGAGCAACTGACGGCCATGTCCGAATTGCCGATGGAGTTTCATTTACAGGCACTGATCGAAACGCTCGAACTGGGCGACCGCATGGACGACATCATGACGACCATGACCGATCTTTACGTCAGCGGCGATATCGGCATGACGATGCCCATGCTGAAAAGCCTCGACACCAAGAAAGCAGCGGAGAGCGACCAGGGCTACGCCGCATTCGAGCAGCGCATCATAACCGACCGCAATCACGTCATGGCGGAGCGGGCGGCCCCGGAACTCGCCAAGGGCAATGTCTTCATGGCCGTCGGCGCGCTGCACCTGCCGGGCGAGGAAGGCGTTATAGAGCTTCTGCGCGCCCAGGGCTTTACACTCACGCGGGTCGATTAAAACCCCTCACCTACGCCTTAACGGGCCGGACATTGGCGCAAAACGGCCGCATCGTCGCCGGCACGATGCGGCGATGAAATGGTCCGACGACAAAAAGATAAAAGCGCCCAAGCAGGTTCTTGCGCCTGACGATGGTGGTGACCTTTACGATCTGCCCGCCCGGCTGCTGTTCCAGATCAACGACGATGCGGAAATCGAGATGGCTGTCGTCAAAGCCGAGCACGGTCCTGTTCGCGGTGGAAGACAGCACCGGAAATCCGCCCGCTGAAGTACCCGCCGCCAGCTCCACCGTCCTGAGACCAAACAGCGATACGACACGGTTTCTAAGCGCCATAAGGCCGCTGATCCATGCCGGAGGGTGATCGAGAAGAAGTCTGCTCACATCGAGCGAACTCGAACCACCCGTCGCCATCTCCCCCTCAAAGCAATCCCACCAGTCCGCATCCGGCAATATATTTTCGGTATCCCGCATTCCTGACCCCCTGCCGCCCTTCGCGGCAAGGCTCATCATCTTCTATTTCGCGCAGGTCGGAAACGCGGCAAACCGCCGCTTGGCCCTGCCTCCTGCGTCTCAGTGGACGAGAAAAGCGATGAGATGGAAGAACCGCAGATAGAGCGCGGAACCACGAAAAACAGGATGGCGGACACCGGCGTGAATATGGAAAACCCCGGCCTGCACAGCAGGCCGGGGTTCGGCAGATAACGGAGTTTAATAGGTAATCGGACAAAAAACTGCGCAGCGGTTTTCTTTTCACCGCTGCAACGTTGATCACATGTGGATCGGCTTGAAGAACGTCGCCAACGCCGCTTCCTTCACGGCTTCCGACATGGTCGGGTGCGCATGGCAGGTGCGGCCGAGATCTTCCGAGGAGCCGCCGAATTCCATCAGCACGGTGATCTCGTGGATCATTTCGCCAGCGCCGAAACCGACGATGTGGCCGCCCAGAACCCGGTCGGTTTCCTTGTCCGCGAGGATTTTCACGAAACCGTCCGTCACCTGCATGGCGCGGGCGCGGCCATTGGCCGTGAACGGGAACTTGCCGACCTTGTAGGCAACGCCCGCAGCCTTCAGCTCCTCTTCGGTCTTGCCGACGGAAGCGATTTCCGGCTGCGTATAGACCACGGCCGGAATGACGTCGTAATTCACGTGGCCGCGCTGGCCGGCAAGAATTTCCGCGAGAGCAACGCCCTCGTCTTCCGCCTTGTGTGCCAGCATCGGGCCCTTCACCACGTCGCCGATCGCATAGATGCCATCGACATTGGTCTTGTAGTGACCGTCGATTTCGACGCGGCCGCGGCTGTCGAGCACGACACCGGCTTCGGTAAGGCCGAGACCTTCGGTGTAGGGCTTGCGGCCGGTGGAGATCAGCACGACGTTCGCTTCCAGCGTTTCGGCAGCACCACCCTTCACCGGCTCGAATACCACCTTTGCGCCAGCAGCAGTCTTTTCAACGCCCGTTACCTTGGCGCCGAGCTTGAAATCAAGACCCTGCTTGGCCAGCAGACGCTGCGCCTGCTTGGAAACTTCGCCATCCATGCCGCCGAGAATGTTATCGAGATATTCTACGACGGTGACCTTGGCGCCGAGACGCGACCAGACCGAACCAAGCTCGAGGCCGATCACGCCGCCGCCGACAACGATGAGCTTTTCCGGAACCTTGGAGAGAGCGATCGCACCGGTGGAGGAAACGATGACGGTTTCATCGATATCGACCTGAACGCCGGGAATGCCCGCAACGTCGGAACCGGTGGCGATGACGATGTTCTTCGCCTCGATTTCTTGGCTCTCGCCCTTGTCGTTGGTGACAGAAACCTTGCCGGCGGAAACCACCTTGCCGGTGCCCTGGAAGGCATCGATCTTGTTCTTCTTGAACAGGAAAGCGACGCCGTCGACATTGGCTTTCACCACGCCGTCCTTGTGGCCCATCATCTTGTCGAGGTTCAGCTTCGGAGCGGCAACTTCGATACCGAGCGTATCGACGCCATGGGCGACATGCGCGAAGGTTTCGGAAGCATGCAGCAGGGCCTTGGAGGGGATGCAGCCGACATTGAGGCAGGTGCCGCCATAGGTGGCGCGCTTTTCGATGACAGCCACCTTCAGGCCAAGCTGTGCCGCCTTGACCGCGCAAACATAACCGCCGGGACCCGTACCGATTACAACTACATCATATGCCATGTTTCTGTTCCTGATTGATTGCGGGCAGGATTTTGAACCGCCCTGCTTCCGTTTGACCTGAAATTCAGGCCGCTTTTTCCGTTGCGAGTTTTATACCAAGAGCGATGAACACCACACCGCTGGTGCGGTCGATCCACTGGCTGGCGCGCTGAAATGCGGCGCGCATGCGTGGCGTCGTCATGAACAGGCTGACGCCAACGAACCACAGGATAAGGCAGCTTGCCATGACGAGCCCATATCCGAACTTGATGCCAACCGGCGTATGCGCGTGAACCACCGTCGAGAAGATCGACAGGAAGAAAAACACCGGTTTGGGATTGAGCGCATTGGCGGCGAAACCGAGCGTGAAGGCCTTCAGCCCGGTCTGGGTGCTTCTGGCCCGAACGCCGTCCTCACCCTCCGCAGTGGGCAATTCGGTCTTGCCGGCGCGCAGCGCCTTGATACCGATATAGATCAGATAGGCGACACCGAGCCATTTGACGATGTTGAAGAGATAGATCGACTGGGAAATGATGAGACCAAGTCCGAGGATCGTATAGGTGACATGGAACATCAGCGACGTTCCGACACCGAAACTGGTGATGACGGCCTGTTTGCGCCCGTGCACCATGGCCTGACGCATGACCATCGCAAGATCGGCGCCGGGCGAAACGATCGCGAAAAAGAAGATCGCCATCAGGGATGCAAGTTCGATGAGATATTGATGCATAGGCTCGACCTCAGATCAGCGCGACAAGCATGAGGACCAGACCGGTGAGGGAAACAACCCACACGATCGACCGCACATAGGGAACGCCTGCAAGATAAAGCGGGATATAGACGACGCGCGCAACGGTCCAAATCCAGCCGCCCGTCAGCCCCCAGCCGGAGGCGTCGCCGACGATCGCAAGAGCGAGAACCAGACCGACGAAAGCCGGGTAGGTCTCGCGAAAATTATCCGAGGCGCGCTGCGCGCGTCCCGCAAAGACCCCTTTGAGGTCCGGACGCGCATCACGCGCACCCGCATTCCAGGCAAGGCCAACTTCCCGCGTGACGGACATGGCCTGAAGGCAGATATGCAGGAGAAGAAGAATGACGCTGAGCGCCAGCAGGAACACAAAAGGTCCATTCCCGCCGGCCAGGTTTTCCATCCCTCTTCTCCCCTTTTAGTCTTAGAGATCGAGAACCAGACGTTCCGGATCTTCCAGGCTTTCCTTGACGCGAACGAGGAAGGTCACTGCTTCCTTGCCGTCAACGATACGGTGATCGTAGGAGAGTGCAAGATACATCATCGGACGGATAACGACCTGACCGCCGATGGCGACCGGGCGCTCCTGGATCTTGTGCATGCCGAGAATGCCCGACTGCGGCGCGTTAAGGATCGGCGAGGACATCAGCGAACCGTAGACACCACCATTGGTGATGGTGAAGGTGCCGCCCTGCATGTCGGCCATGCCGAGCGAACCGTCGCGCGCTGCCTTGGCGAGACGGCCGAGTTCCTTTTCGACGCCGGCGATGGAGAGCTGATCGGCATCGCGAATGACCGGAACGACGAGACCCTTGTCGGTGCCGACAGCCATGCCGACGTGACAATAGTTCTTGTAGATGATGTCCGTGCCGTCGATTTCAGCGTTGACGGCCGGCAGTTCCTTCAGCGCGTGGGTCACGGCCTTGGTGAAGAAGCCCATGAAGCCGAGCTTGACGCCATGCTTCTTCTCGAACACATCCTTGTAGCGGTTGCGCAGGTCCATGACGGCGCTCATGTCCACCTCGTTATAGGTGGTCAGCATGGCGGCCGTGTTCTGCGCATCCTTCAGGCGACGTGCGATTGTCTGGCGCAGGCGGGTCATCTTGACGCGCTCTTCGCGAACCTGATCCTGCTCGGCCGAAACCGGACGGGGTGCAGCAACCGGAGCCGGAGCGGCGGCAGGTGCCGAAACGCCCTTGGCGACAGCGGCGAGAACGTCGCCCTTCAGAACCTGACCGCGTTTGCCCGAACCATCCACCTGATCGGCGGAAAGGTTGTTTTCAGCAAGCAGCTTGCCAGCGGCGGGTGCCGGCGGCATGGCGCTGGCAGCCGGAGCGGCGGCTGCGGCAGGTGCCGGTGCGGCGGCAGTCGCAGCAGCGGGCTTTGCCGCAGGTGCGGAGGTCGCAGCACCGGCGGCACCTTCGGCGATCTGGCCGAGAAGCGCGTCGAGACCGACGGTTTCGCCGTTCTGTGCAACGATTTCGGTCAGCACGCCGGAGGCGGGTGCCGGGACTTCGACGGTAACCTTGTCGGTTTCCAGTTCAACGAGAGGTTCGTCGGCCTTGACGGTATCGCCGACCTTCTTGAACCAGGTGCCGACGGTCGCTTCGCTGACGGATTCGCCGAGGGTAGGTACGCGGATTTCAGTGGCCATGATCTAGTTCCGTTATTCAGGTGTCTTTTTTGCGGGGCGATGCGGGAGAGTTCTCACTCTCCCAGCGCGTCTTCCAGGAACGCAGCAAGCTGCGCCAGGTGCTTGGACATCAGGCCGGTCGCCGGAGAGGCGGCAGCCGGACGGCCCGTGTAACGGACCTTCTGGTACTTGGCGTCGATATGCGCCAGAACCCATTCCAGATACGGGTCGATGAACGACCACGCACCCATGTTCTTCGGCTCTTCCTGGCACCATACCATCTCCGCGTTGCGGAAACGGGAAAGCTCGTTGATGAGCGCCTTGGCCGGGAACGGATAGAGCTGTTCGACGCGCAGCAGGTAGATGTCGTCGATACCGCGCTTTTCACGCTCCTCGAGAAGATCGTAATACACCTTGCCCGTGCACATGACCACGCGGCGGATCTTCGAATCCTTCTGCAGCTTGATCGGGCCGTCCTTGATGACCTCCGCATCGTCCCACAGGAGACGGTGGAAGGAGGACTCACCCGCAAGCTCCGCCAGCGACGAGGTGGCGCGCTTGTGACGCAGCAACGACTTCGGCGTCATCAGGATCAGCGGCTTGCGGAAGTCACGCTTCATCTGGCGGCGCAGGATGTGGAAGTAGTTCGACGGTGTCGTGACGTTGGCAACCTGCATGTTGTCTTCGGCGCACATCTGCAACCAGCGTTCCAGACGGGCGGAGGAATGTTCCGGACCCTGACCTTCATAGCCGTGCGGCAGAAGGCAGACGAGACCGGACATGCGCAGCCACTTGCGTTCACCCGAGGAGATGAACTGGTCGAACACCACCTGCGCGCCGTTGGCGAAGTCGCCGAACTGGGCTTCCCAGAGCGTCAGCGCGTTCGGGCGGGCCAGCGAGTAGCCGTATTCGAAACCGAGAACGGCTTCTTCCGAAAGCATCGAGTTGATGACTTCGTAACGGGCCTGCGTCGGCGAAAGATTGGCAAGCGGGATGTAACGCTCTTCGGTCTCCTGATCGTAGAGAACAGAATGGCGCTGCGAGAAGGTGCCGCGTTCGCAATCCTGACCGGAGAGACGGATCTTGTGGCCGTCGACGGCGAGCGAACCGAAAGCGAGCGCTTCCGCCATCGCCCAGTCGATGCCTTCACCCGTCTCGATCATCTGCGAACGGTTTTCCATGAAGCGCTGGATCGTGCGATGCGCGCTGAAGCCTTCCGGAATGGTCGACAGCTTCTTGCCGATTTCCTTCAGCTGCTTCATCGGCACGCCGGTCTTGCCGCGACGCTGCTCATCGGCATTGTCGGCGGCGCGCAGGCCGGACCATTGGCCGTCCAGCCAGTCGGCCTTGTTCGGCTTGTAGGACTGGCCTGCCTCGAACTCCTGCTCGAGATGGGCGCGCCAGTCGGCCCTAGTCTTCTCGAAATCGCCTTCGGTGATCAGGCCTTCCGCGATCAGACGGTCGGCATAGATGCGGGCGACGGTCTTGTGGCCACGGATGACCTTGTACATCTTCGGCTGCGTGAAAGACGGCTCGTCGCCTTCGTTATGGCCGAAGCGGCGATAACAGAACATGTCGATGACGACAGGCTTGTGGAACTTCATGCGGTATTCGGTCGCGACCTTCGCCGCATAGACCACCGCTTCCGGATCGTCGCCGTTGACGTGGAAGATCGGCGCCTCGATCATCTTGGCGACGTCGGACGGATAGGGCGACGAGCGCGAGAAGGCCGGATTGGTCGTGAAACCGATCTGGTTGTTGATGATGAAGTGCATCGTGCCGGCAACGCGGTGACCGCGCAGGCCGGAAAGGCCGAGAATTTCGGCAACCACGCCCTGGCCCGCAAAAGCGGCATCGCCATGCAGCAGCAGCGGCAACACCTTCGCGCGTTCGGACAGCGGAATGATGTCGCCGTCCCATGCCTTGGCAAGCTGGTCCTGCTTGGCGCGCGCCTTGCCCATGACGACAGGGTTGACGATTTCAAGGTGCGACGGGTTGGCCGTTAGCGACAGGTGAACCTTGTTGCCATCGAATTCGCGGTCGGAAGAGGCACCAAGATGGTACTTCACGTCACCAGAACCTTCGACGTCGTCAGGCTTGAACGAACCGCCCTTGAACTCGTGGAACACGGCGCGATGCGGCTTGCCCATGACGTTGGTCAGAACGTTCAAACGACCGCGGTGGGCCATGCCGAGAACAACTTCTTCCAGACCTTCCTGGCCGCCGCGCTTGATGATCTGCTCGAGCGCCGGGATCAGCGATTCACTGCCGTCGAGACCGAAACGCTTGGTGCCCTTGAAACGCACGTCGAGGAACTGCTCATAACCTTCGGCTTCGACCAGCTTGGAAAGAATGGCCTTCTTGCCTTCCGGCGTGAAGTCCACACCCTTGTCCGGGCCTTCGATGCGTTCCTGAATCCAGCCCTTTTCTTCCGGGTTGGACATATGCATGAATTCGACGCCGAGCGTCGAGCAATAGGTGCGCTCGAGAATCTCGACCATTTCCCGCACGGACGCATATTCGAGACCGAGGACGTTATCGATGAAAATCTTGCGGTCGTAATCGCTTTCCTCGAAGCCGTAGGACTTCGGCGAAAGCTCGTTATAATCCTCAACCGCGCTGGCGATGCCGAGCGGATCGAGCTTGGCGTGCAGGTGGCCGCGCATGCGGTAGGCGCGGATCATCATGATGGCGCGAACGCTGTCACGGGTCGCCTGAAGCACTTCGGCCTCGCTGACGGCCTTGCCGGTATCGGCGCTCTTAGCCTCGGCCTTCGCCTGAACCTTCTTCTCGATGGCCTTCTCGACCGTGGCCCAGTTACCATCAAGTGCGGATACCAGGTCGCCATTCGCCGGGATCGGCCAGTTGGCGCGCTTCCAGGAGGCGCCCTTGGCCGCCTTCTTCACGTCTTCCGGATTATCGGACAACGCCTTGAAGAAGCTCTGCCACTCCGGCGACACGGAAGAGGGGTCCTCTTCGTACCGGGCATAGAGCTGCTCGATATAGGCTGCATTCGCGCCGTCCAGAAACGACGTGATCTGAAACTGCTCGTTCGCTTCTTGCCTTGCCATTGTGTTCCTGCGGACTTGTCCGTCCGCCTCCTCGATGCCGTTAGGGCCGTTTATCGGCCTGCCGCTTGATTATGCTGTCTGCCGCCGGGGCGGTATGCCGTTCTGTGTCTGTCGTTCTTGTGGCATCGGGCAGCGCGGATTTGAAGCCGCGCCGCCCGTCGCCTGTCTCACATGGTCTCAGCCCTTGAGGACTTCAACCAGCGTCTTGCCGAGGCGTGCCGGGGAGGGCGATACCTTGATGCCGGCGGCTTCCATGGCTGCAATCTTGGACTCTGCATCGCCCTTGCCGCCGGAAACGACAGCACCGGCGTGGCCCATGGTACGGCCCTTCGGTGCGGTACGGCCCGCGATGAAGCCAGCCATAGGCTTGCTGCGGCCCTTCTTGGCTTCGTCGATCAGGAACTGCGCCGCTTCTTCTTCCGCCGCGCCGCCGATTTCGCCGATCATGATGATCGACTGCGTGGCTTCATCGGCCAGGAACATTTCGAGCACGTCGATGAACTCAGTGCCCTTGACCGGGTCACCGCCGATGCCGACAGCCGTCGTCTGGCCGAGGCCTTCGTTGGAGGTCTGGAACACGGCTTCATAGGTCAGCGTGCCGGAGCGCGAGACGATACCGACCGAACCCTTGCGGAAGATGGAGCCCGGCATGATGCCGATCTTGCATTCTTCCGGCGTCATGATGCCCGGGCAGTTAGGTCCAAGCAGACGCGACTTGGAACGGTCGAGGCGAGCCTTGACGCGCACCATGTCCATGACAGGAATACCTTCGGTGATGCAGGTGATGAACGGGATCTCAGCCTCGATGGCTTCGATGATGGCATCTGCTGCACCTGCCGGCGGAACGTAGATCACGGACGCGTCTGCGCCGGTCTTTTCCTTGGCTTCGGCAACCGTTGCGAAGATCGGCAGGCTCTCGCCCTTCGATCCGGTCCAGGTTTCGCCACCCTTCTTCGGGTGAATACCGCCGACCATCTGCGTGCCGTAATAAGCAAGCGCCTGTTCGGTGTGGAAGGTGCCGGTCTTGCCGGTCAGGCCCTGTACGAGGACCTTGGTGTCTTTATTGACGAGAATCGACATTATATCCGGTCCTTCAAATTAGCCGTTCACCGCTGCGACGATCTTCTTCGCCGCATCGTCGAGATCGTCAGCCGCGGTGATCGCAAGGCCGGACTCGTTGAGGATCTTTTTGCCAAGTTCGACATTCGTGCCTTCGAGGCGCACGACGAGCGGAACCTTGAGACCGACTTCCTTGACGGCTGCGATCACGCCTTCGGCGATGACGTCGCACTTCATGATGCCGCCGAAGATGTTGACGAGGATGCCCTCGACCTTCGGGTCAGCGGTAATGATCTTGAAGGCTGCCGCAACCTTCTCCTTGCCGGCGCCGCCGCCGACGTCACAGAAGTTTGCCGGCTCCTTGCCGTAAAGCTTGATGATGTCCATCGTCGCCATGGCGAGACCGGCACCATTGACCATGCAGCCGATGTTGCCGTCGAGCGCCACGTAAGCGAGGTCCCACTTGGAGGCTTCGATTTCCTTGGCGTCTTCTTCGGTCTCGTCGCGCAGCGCCTTGACGTCTTCGTGACGGAACAGGGCGTTGCCGTCAAAGGACATCTTGGCGTCGAGAACGCGCAGATGGCCATTTTCCATGACGATCAGCGGGTTGACCTCGAGGAGAGCCATGTCCTTCTCGTTGAAGGCCTTGTAGAGGATCGGGAACAGCGCCTTGGCGTCTTCCGCAGCAACGCCCTCAAGCTCGAGAGCCTTGGAGATCGCAGCAACGTCAGCGTCGCTCACGCCCTTTTCCGGGTTGATGGCGATGGTGTGGATCTTCTCGGGCGTGTCGTGGGCAACAGCCTCGATGTCCATGCCGCCTTCCGTGGAAACCACGAATGCGACCTGACCGACCGAACGGTCAACCAGCAGCGAGCAGTAAAGCTCGCGGGAGATATCCGCGCCGTCTTCGATGTAGAGACGGTTGACCTGCTTGCCGGCGTCGCCCGTCTGCGCCGTTACCAGCGTGTTGCCGAGCATATCCCTGGAATGGGAAACGACTTCTTCGATCGTCTTTGCGAGACGAACGCCGCCCTTGGCGTCAGGGCCGAGTTCCTTGAACTTGCCCTTGCCGCGGCCGCCGGCGTGAATCTGGCTCTTGACGACGTAGAGCGGGCCGGGAAGCTGCTTTGCAGCGGCTTCGGCTTCTTCGACCTTGAGGATGGCGACGCCTTCAGCAACCGGCGCGCCGTAGCCCTTCAGAAGAGCCTTGGCCTGATATTCGTGAATATTCATGGAATAATCCCTGTTTGGAGCCGCTTGGAGCGCCCTGCGTTCATTCAGACGCAGGGCGCTCCAAGCTATTGAATCTACGCATCGTGCCTTGCAAAAACCAAACCCGATTTCTGCGCCGATGCGTCAGGTTATTACTTCAGCGACGGAGCGATGTTGATGCAGGCTTCGCAAAGACCGGCGACAGCGTCGACGGATTTGCGGAAGGCGGCTTCTTCTTCCTTGTTCAGCTCGATCTCGATGATGCGCTCGATACCGCCGGCACCGATGATCGTGGGTACGCCGACATACATGTCGTCCACGCCGTACTGGCCCGACAGATGGGCAGCGGCGGGCAGGACGCGCTTCTTGTCCTTGAGGTAGGATTCAGCCATTTCGATCGCGGAAGCGGCCGGCGCGTAATAGGCCGAACCGGTCTTCAACAGGCCGACGATTTCCGCACCGCCATCGCGGGTGCGCTGGACGATCTCTTCGAGGCGCTCGGCGGTCAGCCAGCCCATCTTGACGAGATCGGTCAACGGAATGCCGCCAACGGTGGAGTAACGTGCGAGCGGCACCATCGTATCGCCGTGGCCGCCGAGAACGAAGGCGGTGACGTCCTGAACCGAAACATTGAACTCTTCGGAAAGGAAAAGGCGGAAACGGGCGCTGTCGAGAACGCCGGCCATGCCGACGACCTTGTTCTTCGGCAGCCCGGAGAACTTCTGCAGCGCCCAGACCATGGCGTCCAGCGGATTGGTGATGCAGATGACGAAAGCGTTCGGGGCATATTTCTTGATGCCGGCGCCGACCTGTTCCATGACCTTGAGATTGATGCCTAGGAGATCGTCGCGGCTCATGCCGGGCTTGCGGGCAACACCGGCGGTGACGATGCAGACATCCGCGCCTTCGATGGCGGCGTAGTCGGACGCGCCGGTGAGCTTGGCATTGAAACCTTCAACCGGGCCGGACTGGGCAATATCCAGACCCTTGCCCTGCGGGATACCGTCGGCAATATCGAAGAGGACGATATCGCCCAGTTCCTTCAGGCTGGCGAGATGCGCCAGCGTGCCGCCGATCATGCCAGAACCAATAAGTGCAATCTTTTTGCGAGCCATCGAATGCTTCCTCTAGAGCTTCAATTCAATTTCACCGCGCCACCGGCAGCCAAATTGTCGCACTTCGATTAGCCCCATTGGCCAAAATTGGCAACAGATTCTTTTGGCATGAACATTTTCAATCGTTTAGATCATTATTTTCTTACGTAAACGTAAGAAAATACGTCACGAAAATGTCAAACTTTCTCGCGTTTTTCGTGATGAAGCACCAGATAATCAGCGCTGCGCATCTCAAACAGGCGCGAGGCGGTGCGATCGAACTCGAAACCTTCGGTTCCCTTGCGCTTGCCGAGCAGGTCTTCGGGCATGGCCGCCGCAGAGGCGAAAAGCCTGACGCTATGGTCGTAAAGCGCGTCGATAAGAATGATGAAGCGCTTGGTCTCGTTCCGCTTGTCGGCGTTCAAAAGCGGGATGTGGTCTATGAAAACCGTATCGAAACGATTGGCGATCGCCAGAAAATCGGAAGCGCCGAGCGGCTTTTCGCAAAGGTCGGAGAAGGAAAAACGGGCGACGCGGCCGCTGGCGCGCGGCACCAGAATGGAGCGACCCTTCATCGGTATCTCGGTTGGCGCCACCAGGTGGCCGCCGGTCATGTGCCGCCAGGCCATATCCATCGCCTGATCCGCCGCACCGTCGAGCGGCGTGACATAGACCGGCAGGCTTTCCAGCTTTTCCATGCGGTAATCGGTGGGGCTGTCCAGCGACACCACCTCCACATACGTCTTCAGCAAATCGACGAAGGGCAGGAACAGGCCGCGATTGAGGCCATCCCTGTAGAGATTGTCGGGAACGACGTTGGAGGTCGTCACCAGGGTGCAGCCATTGGCGAAAAGCTCGCTGAACAGCCTGGCAAGGATCATCGCATCGGCAATATCCGTGACGGTGAACTCGTCGAAGCACAGAAGCTCCGCCTCCGCCAGAAGCTGGGCCGCAACGGGTGGAATGGGATCGGCCTGTTTGGTTTCACCGTTCTTCAGCTTCTGCCGATGCGCATGCACGCGATTATGGACGTCCGCCATGAATTCGTGAAAATGGCAGCGTCGTTTTGAAGAAACGGGCGCCATCTCATAGAACATGTCCATCAGCATCGTCTTGCCGCGGCCGACGCTGCCATGGACATACAATCCCTTGACGAAGCTGGCCGGGCCGGTCTTGCGCGCGAACATCCAGCCGAGAGCGCTTTTTTTCCTGGCGGGCTTGCGCGCCTTCAGATCGGCAAGGACACGGTCCAGATGGGCCGCCACGCCGAGCTGTGCTGCATCGGCCTGCAAGGTGCCAGCCGCCGTCAACGCGTTGAGCTGTTCAACGACACTGTGATTGTAGTCTGGCAATGGCTTCATGGAAAAGCGCCCCGGACGCGGGCACTGACAAGCGCCCGCGACGAATGAAATGGCTCAGAACAGGCAAGGCGATCCGGATGCACCGGAAATGCTCTATCGACTGAGGCTGAGCGGCTGGCCGCTATTGGTCGTGCCGTCAAAGCGTGCATCGGCGCTCTTGTAGACGCGGCCGATCGTATCGCCTGAGCGGTTCTTGAAGAGGACCATCTTGCCGGATACTTCCCAGGATCCCATCGCCGTCAGATCGCCGGCGCAACCACGCGTGCCGCCGCGCGAACCGCTGCCGAGATTGGTGAGCGTCAGGAACATGTCGCAATTCGCGCCGCCATTGGAAACCCGCCAGTTACCGACCATGGATTCCTTGGTGACGTCGAGCGCCGTCGCCGGCGGAGCCGCAGAAGCGACATCGGTGCCACCAGGTGCTGCCGACGCGGGTGCCGACGGGAACTGACCGCCCGAGGCGCCACCGGGTGGCGGCAGCGCGCCTGACTGAACGGAGGGAACCGGCTGCGCCTGCAAGGGCGGCGTATAACCGGGATTGTTGCTGGTGTTGTTGTAATCGTAGGAGGTACGTTGGCAACCGGCGAGGCTCATTACAACCGCAAGACCCGTCACCACATATCTGAATTGCATATCAAGCTCCCGATTCTCTCGCTTCCGGAAAGACCATGATCAAACAAGAAGGCTGAATTATTACCAAAGCCTTATCTTGCGCAAGCGATGGCCGGGATAATTACCATTTCGGTCGATTTTTACCGAAATTTCCCCCGTCCGGTTGTAAAAAGGGCCGCAGGCGAGCCTGCGGCCGGATAGATTTTTTGGTCCAGACGAATCGTCTTCAGACGCGACGCTCGACCATCATCTTCTTAATTTCCGCGATCGCCTTGGCCGGGTTCAGCCCCTTCGGGCAGGCCTGCGCGCAGTTCATGATGGTGTGGCAGCGATAAAGACGGAACGGGTCCTCGAGATTGTCGAGACGCTCTCCGGTTGCTTCGTCGCGGCTGTCGATAAGCCAGCGATAGGCCTGCAGCAGAACGGCGGGACCAAGATAACGGTCGCCGTTCCACCAGTAGCTGGGACAGGAGGTGGAGCAGCAGGCGCACAGAATGCACTCATAGAGACCGTCCAGCTTCAGGCGGTCCTCATGGCTCTGCTTCCATTCCTTGGCCGGCGCCGGCGAGACCGTCTTCAACCACGGCTCGATGGAGCGGTGCTGGGCGTAGAAGTTCGAAAGATCGGGAACAAGGTCCTTCACGACAGGCAAATGCGGCAGCGGATAGACCTTCACCGTACCCTTGATCTCTTCCATACCCTTGGTGCAGGCGAGCGTATTGGTGCCGTCGATGTTCATCGCGCAGGAACCGCAAATGCCTTCGCGGCAGGAGCGGCGCAGCGTCAGTGTCGGGTCGACGTTGTTCTTGATGTAGAGAAGCGCATCGAGAACCATCGGGCCGCAATCGTCGACATCGATATAATAGGTATCGATGCGCGGGTTCTGGCCGTCATCCGGGTTCCAGCGATAGACCCGGTATTCGCGAACGTTCTTGGCACCATCAGGCTTCGGCCAGACTTTACCTTCGCTGATCTGGGAATTCTTGGGGAGAGCGAGTTCAACCATATCCAGTTCCTCAAATCAGTAGACGCGCGCCTTCGGCTCGATCTTTTTGGGATCGATGCCGTCGGCGATCAGGTCGGTGTGAACAGGGCGGTAGTCGAGCTTGACATCACCTTCGGGGTTGACCCAGGCAAGCGTGTGCTTGCGCCAGTTCACATCGTCGCGACCGCCGAACGGACCGTCGACGAAATCCTCGCGGGCATGCGAACCACGGCTTTCCTTGCGCGCTTCCGCGCCATAGACCGTGGTGATCGCATTGGCCATCAGATTGTGCAGCTCGAGCGTCTCGACCAGATCGGAGTTCCAGACCATCGAACGGTCGGTAACCTTGACATCAGGCAGCTCCTTCCAGATGGCGGAAATGCGCTGGCAACCGCTTTCCAGCGATTCCTGCGTGCGGAACACCGCCGCATCGTCCTGCATGGCGCGCTGCATCTTGTCGCGCAGCACCGCAGTTGGGGTGGAGCCATTGGCATAACGCTGCGTATCAAAGCGGTCCATGATCCTGTCGCAGGCCGCAATGTCCAGTGCAGGGATCGGCCCTTCACGGTCAATGACCTGCGCTGCGCGGATTGCGGCGGCACGGCCGAAGACCACAAGGTCGATCAGCGAGTTGGAACCGAGACGGTTCGCACCGTGAACGGAAGCACAACCGGCCTCACCAACGGCCATTAGGCCGGGCGCGATGCGTTCCGGATTTTCGGCATTGGCGTTCAGCACTTCACCCCAGTAATTGGTCGGAATACCGCCCATATTGTAGTGAACGGTCGGCAGGACCGGGATCGGCTCGCGCGTCACGTCGACACCCGCGAAAATCTTCGCGCTTTCGGAAATGCCAGGAAGACGCTCATGCAGGATCGCAGGATCGAGGTGATCGAGATGCAGGAAGATGTGGTCCTTGTTCTTGCCGACGCCACGACCCTCACGGATTTCCATGGTCATGCAGCGCGATACCACGTCACGCGAGGCAAGGTCCTTCGCCGAAGGAGCATAACGCTCCATGAAGCGCTCGCCTTCGGAATTGACGAGATAACCGCCCTCGCCACGCGCGCCTTCGGTAATCAGGCAGCCCGCGCCGTAAATGCCGGTCGGATGGAACTGCACGAATTCCATGTCCTGAAGCGGCAGACCGGCACGTGCAATCATGCCGCCGCCGTCGCCGGTACAGGTATGGGCGGAGGTCGCCGAGAAATAGGCGCGGCCGTAACCGCCGGTCGCCAGCACCACCATCTTGGCGGAGAAGCGATGGATCGTGCCGTCATCGAGGTTCCACGCCACGACGCCGGTGCAGCGGCCATCTGCCGACATGATGAGATCGAGCGCGAAATATTCGATGAAGAATTCCGCGTTGTTGCGCAGCGACTGGCCGTAAAGCGTATGCAGAATGGCGTGGCCGGTACGGTCTGCGGCAGCACAGGTGCGCTGCACCGGCGGGCCTTCACCGTAGTTCTGCATATGGCCGCCGAACGGGCGCTGGTAGATCTTGCCCTCAGCATTGCGCGAGAAGGGCACGCCGTAATGCTCCAGCTCATAGACCGCTTTGGGCGCTTCCATGGCGAGATATTGCATTGCATCGACGTCGCCCAGCCAGTCGGAGCCCTTTACGGTGTCGTAAAGGTGCCACTGCCAACAGTCGGGCGTCATGTTGGTGAGCGAGGCGGCAATGCCGCCCTGCGCCGCGACCGTGTGGGAGCGCGTCGGGAATACCTTGGTGATGCAGGCCGTGCGGAAACCCTGTTCCGCCATGCCGAGCGTTGCGCGCAGACCCGCGCCGCCGGCGCCCACCACGATCACGTCATAGGAGTGATCGACATAGGTGTAAGCCTTGCCATTCTGGGAAGGTGAACTGATTGATGCCATGGCGGAATTATCCTGCGAATGCGATTTTCAGAATGGCGAAGATGCAAAGGCCGCCAATGAGAATCGCGAAAAACGTATTGAGCATCAGAAGAACGATCTTCGAAACCTCGGCGTGAACATAGTCTTCGATGATGACCTGCATGCCGAGCTTCATATGGATGAGGCCGGAAACCAGCACCAGACCCATGATAACAGCGACGAGCGGGTTCGACAGCGCAGCGACGACTTCCGGATAGGGCGCGCCGGCGTACTGGATGAGGAAGACTACGAAAAAGATGAGCAACGGAACGTTGGCGACCGCCGTCAGGCGCTGACGCCAGAAATGGTCGGTGCCTTCCTTGGCGGAGCCGAGGCCGCGAACCTTTCCGAGAGGTGTACGCATATCCATGAAAATATCTCCTCAGCGCACGATCAGGACAATGACCCAGATCAGCGCGGTCAGACAGATCGACGCCACGAACGAGGCTTTTGCCAGCTTGGTGGTGAAGTGCTTCTCGAAGC
The DNA here is from genome assembly GCF_036596185.1 of Rhizobium sp. GR12. Classification (NCBI taxonomy): domain Bacteria; kingdom Pseudomonadati; phylum Pseudomonadota; class Alphaproteobacteria; order Hyphomicrobiales; family Rhizobiaceae; genus Rhizobium; species Rhizobium sp. GR12. The sequence continues at coordinate 112,278 of NZ_JASXTH010000006.1, forward strand.
CGTGTCCGAGATCCCACATCAGATGACGCAGACCGCCGATCATGTGGTGGACCAGCGCCCACGTATAGCCGATCAGGATGATCTTGCCGATGATGGTGCTCATCGCCCAGCTCACCCAGTCGTAATAGGCGGGGCCGGAAGCCAGCGCGATCAGCCACCAGGCGACCAGAAGCGTTCCGAAATAAAGCGCACTACCAGTCACGCGGTGGATGATGGATGCCACCATCGTCGGAATCGGCTTGTAAATTTGAAGATGCGGCGACAAAGGCCGGTTATTTGTCACATTCGCCATCATAACCTCGCGGCGTTTTCCCGTGCGCCCGTCGAACCGGACGCCCCCAAGCAACAGCACATGACGAAAGAATGTGCATTGCACCAACCGCGACGTTTAATCACATGGGAGCGTCACCACAAGCACATTTCATGACCGATTCCAATTTAATCGATTGGTTCGCGAATTTTTTTTGGAATTTTTTTGCGTCAAAATAAAAAATCGAGCGTTTCCAAGATTTACAGTCCTCAAATATTTACCTTTACGTAATTCAGAAAAGGTGTAATTTACCATTGGTTAACCATAAAATCCGGAGAATGAGGCTCATGTTACAGCGTCGAATCGCCGCTCTGGCCATGATGGTCGCAGGCGTCATTTTCACCGCAATGCCTCCGGCAGCGGCAGAGGATTTTCATGGCCGCCATCATTATCAGCACCGTCAATCGCAGGTCAGTTTCTCCACCGACGGACTGCCATCCACTCTCTCCGGCGGCACCTATGTGGGCGCGATATCGGCCTTGCGGGTACGCGGCAACGGGAATTATTTCGCGATCGGCGGCGGTCTTTCGCGAAAGGGCGCGGCCGTCTCGATGGCCACGCAGCTGGCGCCAAAGGCGAAAATCATCAACGTCCGCGCCGAAACCGCAAGCGATGCCTGCGCCTATGAACACGGCGTCTGCATCATCCGGCCCTGAACCAAATATAATCAGACGAAACGCCAGACGGTGGTCTTTTTGACGTCGCTGTCTTCGAGAGCCCGCGTCACCGGCACCTGATAGGTTGCCTCGGCGCAAAGGCGCTCTCTGGGCAGATAGGCGCGGCCCGGGTCGCCAACGAGCACGCTCACGCCTTTCTCCGCCACTTCAAGAAACCATGGCACGAGAAGATCGGCAAATGCGCGATCGTAAAACACGTCGCCCGCCAGAAGAACATCCGCCTCAACTAACGTCCCAACCAGATTGAGCCCGGTAAAATCAATATCCACGTCGTTCAGAGCCGCATTCAGCCGAATGGCCGTTTCCGTCCACGGATCGATATCGGCAGCGACAACCGCAGCAGCGCCCGCCTTTGCGGCTGCGATGGCGACCAGCCCGGAGCCGCTGGCGAAATCCACCACGCGCTTGCCGGAGACACTTTCAGGATGATCGAGAACATAGCGGGCAAGCCCCTGCCCGCCAGCCCAGGCAAAGGCCCAAAAGGGCGGCGGCAGGCCGATCTCTTCCAACTCCTCCTCCGTCCTCAGCCACAGCTCATGGGCTTCGGTTGCCAGATGGAGGCGCAATTCCGGCACATGCGGTGGATGCATGATGCCAGTATTGTCGAGAATGAAGCGTTCGGGATCGGTCCTCACCGAAACGTCAGTCCGGCGATTTCGGCGGATTGGCGAGGCCGCCCATACGGCAGACCTCGAGATATTCCTCTTCCGTCACCGGCTGCACGGAAAGCCGCATGGAGGTGACGAGCGACATCTTTTCCAGTTTCGGATTGGCCTTCACGTCCTTCAGCGAAACGGGCTGCGGCACGTCGCAAACGGCGCGGATATCCACGCAGTCCCATTTCAGATCGCCTTCCGCAGTCGAATCCGGATGTGAAAGTGCACAGACTTCGACGATGCCGACGACATCCAGCCCTTCATTCGAGTGGTAGAAGAAACCCTTATCGCCGATTTTCATGGCGCGCATGTTGTTTCGGGCCTGATAATTGCGCACGCCGGTCCATTCTTCGCCGGCCTCGCCCTTGGCCTTCTGCATTTCCCAGGACCATTTGAATGGCTCGGACTTATAAAGCCAGTAATTCGCCATATCCGGTCACGCTCCCGGATTGTTGAAGACCCAGTTATAGGGCTTCACATCCACGCTTTCGAACAGCCCGGCCTTGGCATAGGGATCGGCATCGGCCAAAGCCTTCGCGGCTTCGATATCGGCGGCTTCCACGACAACCAGACTGCCGTTCGGCTTGCCTTCGGCATCCAAAAACGGCCCGGCGATCTTCAGCGTGCCCTCATCGTTCAATTTGTTCAGATGCTCCAGATGGGCCGGACGCGTTTCCATGCGCACGTTCAGGTGGCCGGGCTTGTCCTTGCAGATAAAGGCAAACAGCATTTTCGTCTCCTCATAGGCCGCACCCTTATTCGGTGGTGATGGGCCGTGTCATCAATTGTTGCATGGCGCTCGCCACGTCCAGATTGCCGTCGATAATGGCCGCCACCGCCTCGGTGACCGGCATGTCTACAGCATAATGTTCGCCGAGCCGGGCAGCGACGGTTGCCGCAAAAGCGCCTTCCACCAGTCCGCCGGACATGTCCTTGCCCTCGCCCCGGCCAAGCGCAATGCCGAAACGCAGGTTTCGCGACTGGTGGCTGGTGGCCGTCAACACAAGATCGCCAAGGCCGGAAAGACCGCGCACCGTATCCGCCTTGCCGCCCATGGCGACCACCAGACGCGACATTTCGGCAAGGCCGCGCGAAATCAGCGCCGCCCGGGCGGAATCGCCGAGACCCGCGCCCTCGACGATGCCGGCGGCAATGGCGAGCACATTCTTCAGCGCGCCGCCAAGCTGCACGCCAACACGGTCAGTCGAGGCATAAAGCCGGAAGGTTCTGCCGGAAATCGTGGTCGCCAGCCGTTCGGCGATTGTTGCATCTTCCGCCGCAATCGCCATTGCCGTCGGCAGCCCACGAGCAATATCTGCCGCAAACCCCGGACCGGACAGAACGGCGATGGGATGATGCGGCAGCTCCGCTTCCAGAAGCTCCGTCAGCAGACGCCCGGAAACCCGATCGATGCCCTTGGCGCAGGTAACGATGATACAGTCATTAGCCAGATAAGGGCCGTAATGGCGCGCCGCATCCGCATGGGCCTGCGAGGGCATGGCGAACAGCACGATGCCGGCACCGGCCAGCACATCCGGCTCGGCGGAAAATTCAAGCGCATCCGGCAGGTCGATACCCGGCAAGGCCGCCTCGTGAATACGATCAACCTTCAGATCGGCCATCAGGGACGCACTGCGGCCGAGCAGGATTACATCATGCCGGTTTTCCAGCGCGATGACGACGGCAAGCGCGGTTCCGAAGGCGCCAGCGCCGATGACGACGATTTTCTCCCGCTGCATCAGGCCTTGGCTCCTCTTTTGCCGAAACCGATCAATGTCTCCGCGCTGCCGTCAAGCGGCCAACGCGAGCGCGGCGCTGTCTCCAGCGCATCGGGTTCCTTGCCCTCCGCCATGCGTTCCAGCCCCGCCCAGGCGATCATAGCGGCATTGTCGGTGCAAAGCCGGTGCGGCGGCGCGACAAAACGGAAGCCGTGGGTATCGCAAAGCACTTGCAGGGTCTGGCGGATTTCCTGATTGGCGGCAACGCCGCCGGCCACGACCAGAGCAGGCACGGTCTCGATATGCGGAAATTCCGCTTTGAAACGGGCAAGGCCACGGCCGATCCGGTCTTTCAGTGTGCGCGACACGGCCTTCTGAAAGGAAGCGCATATATCGGCAATGTCCTGCTCCGAAAGCGGCGCGATGGCAGTCGCCGCCTGCCGCACTGCCGTTTTCAGGCCGGAGAAGGAAAAATCGAGCCTGGTCTCGCCGACCATCGGGCGCGGCAGCGCAAAACGGTCCGGGTTGCCCGTCGCTGCCGCCTTCTCAACCGCAGGCCCGCCGGGATAGGGCAACCCCAGAAGTTTCGCGGTCTTGTCGAAGGCTTCCCCCAGCGCATCATCGATGGTGGTGCCCCAGCGCTCGTATTCGCCCACGCCGCGCACCAGCACCAGCTGGGTATGGCCGCCGGAAACCAGCAGCATCAGATAGGGGAAAGAAAGACCGTCGGTCAGGCGCGCCGTCAGCGCATGGCCTTCCAGATGGTTGATGGCGTAGAGCGGCTTGTCTGCGGCCATGGCAATCGCCTTGCCCGTCATCAGGCCCACCAGCAGGCCGCCAATAAGGCCGGGGCCGGACGTGGCCGCGATGGCGTCGACATCGGCAAGGGTGACACCTGCCTGCTCCAATGCTTCCTCCACCAGCGTGTCCAGCGCCTCGACATGGGCGCGGGCCGCGATTTCGGGCACCACGCCGCCATAGGCGCTGTGTTCCTCAAGCTGCGACAAAACGACGTCGGACACGATCTCGCCACGGCCGTCCGCATGCCGAACCACAATGGATGCAGCGGTTTCGTCGCAGCTTGTCTCTATGCCGAGGATACGAAGAAAGGGGGTCATCAATTCTGTTCGTTGATTGCGATCATGCGCTGAGTTGGTCTAAGACAACTCCGGTAACAATGGATAGACGCGGATGCAAACAAAACCTTTCCGAATCGGCACGCGTGGCAGCCCTCTGGCGCTCGCGCAGGCTTACGAGACCCGCAACCGGCTGATGTCGGCGCATGGTCTTCCGGAAGATATGTTCGAGATCGTCGTGCTTTCCACCAAGGGCGACCGGATAACCGACCGCGCTTTGTCCGAGATCGGTGGCAAGGGCCTGTTCACGGAGGAACTGGAAAACCAGCTTCTTTCCGGCGAGCTCGATATTGCCGTGCATTCCTCCAAGGACATGCCGACCGTTCTGCCTGAGGGCCTGCATCTTTCCGCCTTCCTGCCGCGCGAGGATGCGCGCGACGCCTTCATCGGCCGCACAGCACCGAAGCTTCTGGAACTGCCGCAGGGCGCCGTTGTCGGCTCCGCATCTCTGCGCCGTCAAGCGCTGATCCGCCGCCTGCGTCCAGATCTGAGCGTCATCGTTTTCCGTGGTCTGGTCGATACCCGCCTGCGCAAGCTTGCAGAAGGTCACGCGGATGCGACGCTTCTCGCCTTTGCCGGCCTGAAGAGGCTCGGCAAGGAGAATGTGCCAACGGAAATTCTCGACCCGAAGGAGTTTCCCCCTGCCCCGGCGCAGGGCGCGATCTGCGTGGAAAGCCGCGTTAGTGACGCCCGCATGGACGAGTTGCTGGTCCCCATAAACGACAGACCCACCTATGATGCAGTTACCTGCGAGCGCGCCTTTCTGGCGGTGCTTGATGGCTCCTGTCGTACCCCGATTGCCGGATACGCCATCTGCGACGGTGAGGAACTGCATTTTTCCGGCCTGATCCTCACGCCCGATGGCCAGACGAGCCACGGCGTCGAAATATCCGGCCCCCGCAAGAATGCCGAAAGCCTGGGCCGCAAGGCCGGCGAAGAGGTGCGCGCCAAGGCGGGCAGCAACTTCTTCGATGGCTGGAGCTGAGCCGATGCGGATCGTCGTCACCCGACCGCTTCGTTCGGGCGAAAAGACGGCCGAAAAACTGAAAGCCCTCGGCCACGAGCCGGTGCTTCTTCCGCTGTTTCATCCCGTCCATTACGGCGAGCGCGCCTCGTCGGCGCTCTTAGACCCACGATCAGCCATCGCCGTGACAAGCGCCGAGGCACTCTGCGTCTTGGAACCGCTGCGCGACCGACTTGCGCCTCACCTTTCGAAACCCCTCTTCGCTGTTGGCGAGGCGACGGCGGAAGCGGCGGGAAAAATCGGCTTTAAAAACATCTTCACCGCCTCCGGTGATGCCGAGGCTCTGGCCGGTTTGGTTGCAGAGCATCGCTCTTTCCTGACAAACGAAGAACCCCTGCTCTATCTCGCCGGTACACCGCGAGGTGCCGTGTTTGAGGACGGTCTTGCCGTTGCCGGAATTCACTTCCGGACAGTCGATTGTTACGAAATGCAGCCGTCGGATCTTTCGGACGATATGCTCGAAACGGCGCTTCTGGAGACATCCGCCGATGTGGTGCTGCTCTATTCCTCAGAAGCGGCACGGGCATTTTTCCGTCTCGCATCGGCGGAAAAATATGCGGCAGCGCTGGCTTCAACGCATTTCGTCTGCATCAGCCGCAATGTGCTTTCGCTGATTCCGGAAATCTTCCGCGCAAACGCAGCGGCCGCCGAAGAGCCGAGCGAGGCGGCGATGTTTGAACTTCTTCACCGAAAGTCTGGAACCTAATTCGGGCTCGCCTCTTTCCTTTGCCGCCGTCACTGACTAGGTTTAGCCTATTGCAGGCAGAATGAGGTTGTCATGGTATCGGAAAAGCCGCCACGCCACTCCAAGTCCAAAGCCGAACCGGTCACCATCGACCTGGACGCAAAAGACGTGAAAGCAATTTCCACCGACCTGGATGCTGCCAAGACTGACGAAAAGTCCAGTGACAAGACGTCGCCCGCAGCCGCAGAACCGAGCGTTCCGGAACACAAGCCAGCGGCAGCCGAAACGGCCAACCCCGCCCCGGTCTGGGACCAGCCGCACAAAACCCCAATCGAGCCCGAACCGAACGTCCACAAGGCGGAACCCGCAGCCGGCAAGCCGCAGGTGGAAAAGCAGACCGATGCCGTTTCGCCGACGCCCGCTCCGCCAAAAACCGATGCGAAGCCGTCGACAGGCACCACTGAGACGAGCGCCGCTTCCGCCACTGCCGCAAGCGCAAAGCCTTTTGCGTCCACATCTTCGTCTTCTTTCGCTTCCGGAAGCACTGCCGCGAGTGCGAAACCCTCGACCGGCTCCTCGTCATCGGGGCCGGCCAAGCCCTCCACACCACAGCAAGCCGAGCGCAAACAGGCGGCAACCTCCGGCCTGATCGCGGCGGGTATCGTCGGTGGTCTCGTGGCGCTCGCCACCGCCGGCAGCATGCAATATGCTGGCATCCTGCCCTCGTTCAATGCAGGCAGGGCTGGAAGCGATGAGATCGCCGCACTGAAAACAGATCTCGGTAGCCTGCGCCAGCAACTCGCCAATGTTCCGGCCAGCACCGGCGACACTTCGGCGCTGGAACAACGCATCGCCACCCTCGAGGGCACAAAGGGTGAGGCCCCGCAGGTGGATGCGCTTTCGGAAAAAATAGCAACGCTGGAATCCACCCTTCAGTCGGAACGGTCCGCGCAGGCCTCGGCAACAGCCGAACTGACGCGTCGCCTTACTGACGCGGAAACCAAGATCAACGAACCGCGCGACGATATCGAAGTCGCTCGCGCTATCGCCTCCGCTGGGCTCAAGGCCGCGATCGATCGTGGCGGGCCGTTCCTGACCGAACTGGATACGCTCTCGAAAGTCATCCCCGACGATCCGGCCATCGCATCGTTGCAATCCTTTGCCGCAACCGGCGTGCCGTCACGTTCGGAGCTGATGCAGAAATTCCCTGATGTCGCCAACGCGATGCTATCAGCCATCAATCAGCCCGACCCCAATCAGGGCATCGTTGAGCGCCTGACGGAAAGCGCCTTTTCGCTGGTGAAGGTCCGCCCGGTCGGAAACATCGAAGGCGAGACCCCCGACGCCATGATCGCGCGCATGGAAAACAAGCTGCGCAACGGCGATCTGCAAGGTGCGGCGCTCGAATGGAACGGGCTTCCCGAGGCCGCCAGGACAGCATCCGCCGATTATAAAAAATCTCTGGATGCGCGCATCGAGGTCGAAAACCTGGTCGGAGGCACGTTGAACCGTGCCATCACCAGCACGGGCAGGCAGGGGTAAGGGCATGACCAGAATTCTGACTTTCGCCGTTATCGTTCTGGCGCTCGGTTTCGGTTTTTCCTGGCTGGCGGACAGGCCGGGCGTGCTTTCCGTCGTCTGGCAGGGCCAGTTGATCGAAATGAGCCTGATGGTCGCCGCCTCCATCATTGCGGCGCTGGTTGCCGCCGTCATGCTGGTCTGGTGGATCGTCAACGCCATATGGACATCGCCGAACGCCGCCCGGCGTTATTTTCGCGCCCGCAAGCGCGACCGTGGTTATCAGGCGCTCTCCACCGGCCTCATCGCTGCTGGCGCCGGAAACGCCATTCTCGCCCGCAAGATGACGGCCCGCACGCAAGGGCTGCTCAGTGCCGATCAGGAGCCGCTGATCCACCTGCTCGACGCGCAGGCGGACCTCATCGAAGGCAAATATGACGAGGCGCGGCGCAAATTCGAGGCGATGGCCCGCGATCCCGAGACCCGCGAACTCGGCCTTCGCGGCCTCTATATCGAGGCACGGCGCCAGGGAGCCTATGAGGCGGCCCAGCAATATGCCGAGGATGCTGCGGAAAAAGCCCCTTATCTGCCCTGGGCAGCACAGGCGACGCTGGAAAACCGCTGCCGCAACGGACAGTGGGATGACGCTATCCGTCTTCTCGACCAGCAGAAGGCGGCCAGCGTCATCGAACGTGGCGAAGGGGAACGGCTGAAAGCGGTGCTCCTGACCGCAAAGGCCGGCGAGAAGCTGGAAAGCGATCCGGTTGGTGCGCGCGAGGATGCCAAGCATGCCCTCAAGCTCGCGAAGGGCCTTGTGCCCGCAGCACTCATCGCGGCAAAGTCCTATCTGCGCGAAGACAATCTGCGCAAGGCCGCAGCCGTCCTCGAGCCGGTCTGGAAGAGCGATCCGCATCCGCAGATCGCGGAGCTTTACGTGCGAGCGCGCAGCGGCGATACGGCCATAGACCGGCTGAAACGCGCCGAACGGCTGGAAAGCCTGAAACCCAACAACATCGAATCCCTGTTTGCCGTGGCGCAGGCAGCGCTCGGCGCCAAGGAATTCGCCAAGGCGCGGGCCAAGGCGGAGGCAGCCGCCCGGATCGAGCCGCGCGAAAGCATCTTCCTGCTGATGGCCGATATCGAGGAAGCCGAAACCGGCGATCAGGGACGGGTGCGTTACTGGATGGCGCAGGCATTGCGCGCACCGCGCGATCCGGCCTGGGTGGCCGATAGCATCGTTTCGGAAAAATGGCTGCCCGTTTCGCCCGTCACCGGCCGCCTCGACGCTTTCGAGTGGAAGGCGCCTTTCGGCCAGCTTGAAGGTCCGGTCGAGGACCTGACGATCGAAAACGCGATTGCCGCCGCCCCCGCAAGGGCAGAACCGGCTCCGGCGGCGATCATTGTCGAAGCAGCAGCCGAGCCCGTTGTGGTGAACAAGCCCGCACCGGCCGCGCCAATCGAGGTCAAGCCCGTCGCATCCGCTCCTAAGGAAAGAAAACCGGTACCGATCGAGACGCCGGAGGAAGCGGACGCAGCGGATGTTAAGGCGGAACCGGTTCCCTTTTTCGGCGGCGCGCCGGATGATCCCGGCGTCAAGAAGCCCGGCGTTGAAGCCGAACCGAAAACCCGCTTAAAACTCTTCTGACGAACAGGCTATCGATGTTCAACCAAATACAGTCGTTTATCCAGAACCTCGTCGGCCAGCACACGGATGAATTCAGCCCGGATGATCTGAGGGTGGCCGTGGCCGCCCTCTGCTTTCAGGTGATGGAGGCGGACGGCACGGTCTCGAAAAGCGAGCGTGACCGTCTTCGCGAAATCCTGCAGGACTATTACCATCTCGACGCCGGCAAGCTGGATGCGCTTCTAGCGGCCGGCCAGGAGGCGGGCAAGGAAGCCGTCGACTATTACCGCTTCACCACCGATATCCGCCGCCATCTCGATGAAGAGCAGCGCGTGGAGCTTATTGGCATCCTCTGGGATATTGTTTACGCTGACGGCGAACGAAGCGAAATGGAAGACCATGTGATTTGGCGTGTCGCCGATCTGCTCGGTGTTTCCGTTCGCGACAGGGTTCTGCAACGTCAGCAGGCCGCCACGAGGTCCGGACCCGCTGAAGAAAGCGAAAACGAAGACGATGCTGTTTGACCCTTCCAGGCAACAGAGCAAACAACCCTCACTGCTCGTCGTCCTGCATCAGGAACGCTCCACGCCCGGCCGCGTTGGCCAGATACTGGTGGAAAAAGGCTATCGTCTGGATATAAGACGCCCCGCGCTCGGCGACGATCTGCCGCAAACGCTGGAAAAACACGCGGGCGCCATCATCTTCGGCGGCCCGATGAGCGCCAATGACCCGCATGATTATGTCAAAGCCGAAATTGACTGGCTGAAGGTGCCGCTGAAGGAAAACAAGCCCTTTCTCGGCATCTGTCTCGGCGCGCAAATGCTGTCCAAGCATTTAGGTGGCAAGGTCGAGGCCGACAGGGAAGGCAAGGTGGAGATCGGCTGGTACCCGCTTCACGCCACCGAGCACGGGCGACTTTTGATGCCGCATTGGCCGAAGATGGTCTATCATTTCCACCGCGAAGGCTTTGAGCTGCCGCGAGGAGCCGAGCTTTTGGCATCGGGCGAAACCTACCCCAATCAGGCTTACCGATACGGAAAAAACGCCTGGGGCCTGCAATTTCACGCCGAATTGACCCGCGCCATGATGCACAGCTGGGTGGTGCGCGGCGCCCAGCGTTTTGGCATGCCCAATGCGCAGGTCGGCAGCCAGCATCTGGAGGGGCGCATGTTGTTCGACACACCGCTCCGCTCATGGCTCGGCAATTTTCTCGATCTGGTTTTTGAAGGCAAAGCGCAGCGCTGATACCCGTCGGCGTCAGTGCGGTGCGTCGAGATTGTCGATCCTGCGCAGCTTCGAAAAGCCGAGCGCCCAGATGACCGCGACCGCAAGCGTGCCTGCACCGCCGATAACGACGGCCGGCACCGCTCCGACGACATGGGCCATGGTGCCGGCGCGGAACTCGCCCAACTCGTTGGAGGCACCGACAAACACACTGTTCACCGCATTCACGCGCCCGCGCACCTCATCCGGCGTCCAGAGCGCAATCAGCGTTTCCCGCACATAAACGGACACCATGTCCGATGCGCCCATGACCACCAATGCAGCAATAGACACCCAGGCGGTTTCGGAAAGCCCGAAAACCACGGTGGAAATGCCGAAAAAGCCGACGCCGACGAACATCAGCAGGCCGGCATGGTGGCGGATGGGTTTGAACGCCAGAATGACCGCAACGGTGATGGCGCCGATACCGGGTGCCGCACGCAGAAGCCCGAGGCCCCATGGCCCGAGCGTCAGCACCTCCTTGGCGAAAATCGGCATCAAAGCGACAGCGCCGCCCAGCAACACGGCAAAAAGATCGAGCGAAATGGCGCCGAGAACCACTTTTTCCTGCGAGATGAATTTGAACCCGGCCAACATCGTCTCGAGACTGATCGCTTTCGCCGGACCGCGTTGCTCCGGCTTGCGGATCGTCACCGCCAGCATCGCCGAAACGATGAAAAGCACGAACGCTACGCTATAGGCCACGGAAGCGCCAAGACCGTAAAGCAGGCCGCCGGCGACGGGACCGAGAATCGACGCGAGTTGCCAAGAAGAGGAATTCCAGGCAATCGCGTTCGGCAAATCCTCGACGGGCACGAGATTGGGCGCAAGTGACTGAACCGCCGGCCCCATGAATGCCCGTTCTATGCCGAATACGATGAGAATGGCAAAGACCGGCCAGGGAGAAAAGCTGTCCGCCACCGTCAAGCCAAGCAGGGCTGCAGCGCAACCGGCGGCAATCAGAAGACATATGGACATAATGCGCCGGCGATTATGCCTGTCCGCCACCGTGCCCGTGACGAGGATCAAAAGCAGCGACGGCAGAAACTGGAAAAGGCCGATCAAGCCGAGATAAAAAGCGTTGCCGGTGACCTCATACATCTGCCAGCCGACGGAAACGCTGACGATCTGGATGCCGAAGGCCGAAAAAAACCTGGCGCTGAAAAACCGGCGATAGGAACTATGTCGGAATGCACCGAAACGGTTTTCGGCAGAAGGCAGGGACATCGGCTGGGTGCTCTCGAGACAATATGAGAACTTTGCAATAGAGGGATGTGATGGCGACCGCCAGCCCTCCTTCAGCGGGATGGCGAAAACTGTGAGCGGTTTCGTCTGAAATACCGCCGCAACCCACCTGTCGGATCGTGGCGATCCCGACGTCGATCAGTCTAAAGATCATTACGATCTGGCGCGACACTTGCCGGTTCACCAGCGAATGTCTAAATGTCTTGCAATCAAGATACGGAGATATTGATGCTTGCCCTGTTTCAGACCGTCGATCTGGCTTTGAACCTCTATACGTGGGTGCTGATCGCCAGCGCCATTTTTTCCTGGCTTTACGCCTTCAACGTCATCAACTCCCGCAACCAGTTCGTGAACGCCATCGGCAGCTTTCTGGTAAATATCACGGAGCCCCTGCTGCGCCCCATCCGCCGCATTCTGCCCAATCTCGGCGGCATCGACATTTCGCCGATCGTCCTGCTGCTCATCATCTTCTTCATCCGCTCATTCATGTGGAACACGCTCTATCCCATGTTCGCTTGAGCGGCGTCTGGCAAAAACACGGCGATCATATCCGCCTGTCCGTTCGCCTCACGCCGAATGGCGGGCGTGATGCGATTGACGGTGTGGAGCAGGATGCGGACGGAAACGCACATCTGAAAGCCCGCGTCAGCGCGGTGCCTGAAGACGGCAAGGCGAACAAGGCCCTGATTGTTTTGCTGGCGAAAAAACTAAGACTTTCCAAATCTTCCATCACCTTCATTTCAGGCGAAACAGCGCGTAAAAAAATCCTCCGGATCGACACCGACCCGGAGGATTTCGAAAAGCTTTGTCAAAAGCTGGAAGTCTGAGGCACGGGGCCGAAAAGAGCCCGATACTCGGACAATTCAGGCTGATCAGCCCTGCGTCTTGTAGCGCTCGATAGCTTCGACGATCAGCTTCTTGGCAACGTCGACATTCTGCCAGCCACCCATCTTCACCCACTTGCCGGGCTCCAGATCCTTGTAGTGCTCGAAGAAGTGCTCGATCTGCTTCAGTGTGATTTCCGGCAGGTCCGTATAGTTGTGAACCTTGTCGTAACGGCGCGTCAGCTTCGGAACAGGCACGGCGAGGATCTTCTCGTCCTTGCCGCCGTCGTCTTCCATGATCATCACGCCGATGGGGCGAACGTTGATCACGCAGCCGGGAACCAGCGGGCGAGTGTTGCAGATGAGAACGTCGATCGGGTCGCCATCATCGGAAAGCGTGTGCGGCACGAAGCCGTAATTACCCGGATAGGTCATCGGGGTGTAGAGGAAGCGATCGACGATCAGCGCACCGGCGTCCTTGTCCATCTCGTACTTGATCGGCTGGCCGCCAACCGGCACCTCGACAATAACATTCACGTCTTCCGGCGGATTTTTGCCTATGGAAATTGCATCGATACGCATTCGCTTCCCTCATTCGACGGGTTGGATTTGGTTTTCGATACTGGGAAAGTCGCCGCATTGCAACACGGCTTTGGGCGGATAAGGCAGAATGCCGGATTTGAGGGTATCGAGATTGCGAATGACCGACCGGAAAAAATGAAACCGGCGCGAAATCACCCGGCTCTGGAACGAACCCCTGGTCAGTTCCAGACGAAACCGACCTTGCGCAGCGACCTGCCGCCGAAATCTTCCATGCCCTCGGCAATATCCCGGCCGCCATGTGAACGGAAAAACCGATTGGCGACGTCGCTGTCTTCGAGGCACCAGACGACGACGCCGTTGCAGCCGAGCGAGGTCAGCAACCGGCGGGCCTCCGTGAACAGCAGGGAGCCAAGCCCGATGCCCTGATATTCCGGCCGGAGATAAAGTTCGTAAATCTCGCCGTCATGCGGCAGCCCACGCGCCCGGCTTAAGCCCAGCGTCGCGTATCCAGCAACCACTCCGGCCACTTCTACGACCAGCATGGTTGCGGAACCCCGGGTCGCCTTCTTCCACCAGATTTCGCCGCGGCGCTCCAGCATCTGCGTCAATGGACGGTGCGGAATGAGCCCGGCATAGGCCTGTTGCCACGACAGACGGTGCGCTTCGGATATAGCGCGCGCATCTTGCGGTTCGGCTCGGCGAACATCTATGGATAACGTTTTCATAACGCGATTCTGGCCCCGGCCGTGAAAACTTGCCAGCCATAAAGGTTAACGTCGGCAAGCTTACCCACAGCCTATTCATGTGGACGACCGGAAAAAATTAACGCATCCTTAACCTTTGACACAAGGGCCTTTCGACTCATGCACAAATAAAAACATGCGCATAAAAAAACCCGGCTCGAGGCCGGGTTTTTCCAAATTCGTGATGGGAAGCAGCAATCAGACTGCGAGCTTCGACTTTTCGAAACGCTTGCGATCGTTGGCGTCGAGGAACATCTTGCGCAGGCGGATCGACTTCGGCGTCACTTCCATCAACTCGTCTTCCTGGATCCAGGAAAGAGCGCGATCGAGCGTCATGCGGATCGGCGGCGTCAGCTTTACCGCTTCATCCTTGCCGGCGGCACGGATGTTGGTCAGCTGCTTGCCCTTCAGCACGTTCACTTCGAGATCGTTGTCGCGCGTGTGAATACCGATGATCATGCCGGCGTAAACCTTTTCACCCGGCTCGATAATCATCGGGCCGCGATCTTCCAGGTTGAACATGGCGTAGGCGACGGCTTCGCCCGAACCGTTCGACAGCAGAACGCCGTTGACGCGACCTGCGATCTGGCCCTTGAAAGGCTGATAGTCGTGGAACAGACGGTTCATGATCGCCGTGCCGCGCGTGTCGGTCAAAAGCTCCGACTGGTAGCCGATCAGGCCGCGGGTCGGTGCGTAGAACTTCAGACGAACGCGATTGCCGCCGGAAGGACGAAGCTCGGCCATTTCAGCCTTGCGCTCGGACATCTTCTGAACGACGACGCCGGAATGCTCTTCATCGACGTCGATCACGACTTCTTCGATCGGCTCCATAAGAGTGCCGTTCTCGTCCTTATGCATCACGACGCGCGGACGCGAAACGGCAAGCTCGAAGCCTTCGCGACGCATCGTTTCGATCAGAACGGCGAGCTGCAATTCGCCACGGCCGGAAACGAAGAACGAATCCTTGCCTTCAGCCTCTTCGATCTTCAGCGCGACGTTGCCTTCGGCTTCCTTGAACAGGCGGTCGCGGATGACGCGGCTCGTGACCTTGTCGCCTTCGGTGCCAGCCAGCGGGCTGTCGTTGACGATGAACGACATGGTGACGGTCGGCGGATCGATCGGCTGTGCGGTCATCGCCTCGGTGACGGAGGGATCACAGAAGGTATCGGCAACAGTGCCCTTGGAAAGGCCGGCGATAGCGACGATGTCACCCGCATGGGCTTCCTCGATTGCCGTGCGTTCGATACCGCGGAATGCGAGGATCTTGGAAATACGACCGTTTTCGATCAGCTTGCCGTCCTGGCCGAGTACCTTTACGGCCTGGTTCGGCTTGATCGAACCGGAAGCGATGCGGCCGGTGATGATGCGGCCCAAAAAGGGGTTGGCTTCGAGGATCGTACCGATGAGACGGAACGGACCTTCTTCGACCTTGGGCTCCGGAACATGTTCGAGAACCAGATCGAGCAGCGGTGCAAGACCCTGATCCTTCGGGCCTTCCGGGTTGACGTTCATCCAGCCGTCACGGCCGGAACCGTAGAGGATCGGGAAGTCGAGCTGCTCGTCGGTGGCGTCGAGGTTTGCGAAGAGGTCGAAGACTTCGTTGATGACTTCTTCATGGCGGCCATCCGGACGGTCGATCTTGTTGATCGCGACGATCGGGCGAAGACCGACCTTCAGCGCCTTGCTGACCACGAACTTGGTCTGCGGCATCGGGCCTTCGGAACTATCAACCAGAACGATCGCGCCATCCACCATCG
Organism: Rhizobium sp. GR12; assembly: GCF_036596185.1. Lineage (NCBI taxonomy): Bacteria > Pseudomonadati > Pseudomonadota > Alphaproteobacteria > Hyphomicrobiales > Rhizobiaceae > Rhizobium > Rhizobium sp. GR12. The sequence goes on from NZ_JASXTH010000006.1 coordinate 128,001, forward strand.
ACAGGATACGCTCGACTTCACCGCCGAAGTCGGCGTGGCCGGGGGTGTCGACGATGTTGATGCGAACACCCTTCCACTCCACCGAGGTCGCCTTGGCGAGAATGGTGATGCCACGTTCCTTTTCGAGATCGTTGCTGTCCATCACGCGCTCTGCAACGCGCTGGTTGTCGCGGAACGAACCGGACTGCTTCAGAAGCTCGTCAACGAGCGTCGTTTTTCCATGGTCAACGTGCGCGATGATCGCGATGTTGCGAATTGCCATTGTTCAAAATCTCTGAGGTTGGGCGCCACTGTCGGGGAATGCGCCAATTTAGTTTGGCGCGCTCATAACCTTTTTTTTGCAAATGCGAAAGGGGGGCCTGTGTCATAAGCCCCCTGCACTCAGGTTCTAGCTCACAAATGTGACAGCTTTTTACGCGAGACAGCGCTTCAAAAGCATGGCGTCGGGGCTCGGCATCTTGCCGCGAAAGGCGAGATAGGCCTCTTCCGGGTCGATCGAACCGCCAACGGAGTAGATATTGTCTTTCAACTTGCGCGCCATCTCACCATCGAAGGCATTGCCTGTTTCCTCGAAGGCAGAGAATGCATCGGCATCCAGCACCTCCGACCACATGTAGGAATAATAACCGGCCGAATATCCGTCACCGGAAAACACATGCTGGAAATGCGGCGTCGCGTGCCGCATGACGATGGACTTCGGCATGTTCAGGACGGAAAGCACCTCGCCCTGCACGACCATGGGATCGCCCGCGCTTTCCCTTGTGTGGAACGCCATGTCGACAATCGCCGAAGAGGTGAACTCGACAGTGCTGAAACCGGCATTGAAGGTCTGGGCCGCCAGAACCTTGTCCAGCAGCGCCTTCGGCATCGGCGCGCCGGTTTCGTAATGCAGGGCGTATTTTTCGAGAATTTCCGGAACGGTCAGCCAATGCTCGTAAAGCTGCGACGGCAGCTCGACGAAATCGCGAGAGACACCTGTCCCGGAAACGGAAGGATAGGTGACATTGGACAACATGCCGTGCAGGGCATGGCCGAATTCGTGAAACAGCGTGCGCGCATCGTCCAGCGATAGCAGCGCGGGCTTGCCTTCGGCCGGTTTTGCAAAATTGCAGACATTGTAGACGATCGGTATTTCGCCGACAGTGCCGTTCTTCAGCGGCAGCTTGTGCTGCGACTGGAACGAACTCATCCATGCGCCGGAACGCTTGGAGGGACGGGCGAAATAATCACCGAGGAACATGGCCTTCAGATCGCCCTTGTCGTCGCGGATTTCGAAAACCCGCACATCCGGGTGATAGGCGGCGACATTCTTGATCTCGACGGCGCGAATTCCGAAAAGCCTGTTAGCCACATCGAAACAGGCCTCTATGATCTTTTCCAGTTGCAGATAGGGCTTCAATTCAGCCTCGGAGAAGCTGAATTTCTGCGCCCGCAGCTTTTCGGCATAGTGGCGCCAGTCCCACGGCATAACTTCGTGGTTCTTCCCCTCCTCCGTGATGATGGCGGCAAGTTCGGCCTCTTCCTGACCCGCGCGCAGCACGGCCTTTTCCCAGACCTGACCCAGAAGACCGTTCACGGCATCCGGCGTTTTCGCCATCGTGTCGTCCAGCTTGTAGGTGGCGAAATTCTCATAACCGAGAAGCTTTGCCTTTTCCTCACGCAGTTCGAGCGTGCGGCGAACGGTCTCGCGATTGTCGGTCTCACCACTGTTTTCACCGCGCGCCACCCACGCCTTGAAAGCCTGCTCGCGCAAATCGCGGCGTTCGGAAAAGGTCAGGAAAGGCTCGATGATGGAACGGGAAAGAGTGACGGCGAATTTGCCGTCTTCGCCATGCTCGCGGGCAGCACCCGCCATCGCGTCGCGCAGAAAATCGGGAATGCCGGCAAGCTCGTCGTCAGTGGAAAGCAGAAGCTTCCAGCTTTTTTCATCCGCCAGCACATTCTGCCCGAATTTCGCGCCGAGACCGGCAAGCTCCTCGTTGATCGCCGCAAGCTGCTCCTGGCGGTCCTTTTGCAACTTTGCACCGGAGCGCACGAAACCCTTCCAGTGCCGTTCAAGAACGCGTTTTTCCTCGCCTGTCAGCCCCAGCGCCTCGCGCGTTTCCCACAACGCGTCGATGCGTTTGAACAGCGCCTCGTTCATGCCGATCTTGGAATAGTGCCGTGACATCTTAGGCGCGATTTCCCGCTCCAGCGCCTGAATGGCGCCATTGGTGTGGGCCCCCGCCCTGTTCCAGAACAGGGCCGAAATGCGCGACAGCTCGTCGCCTGCGATTTCAAGCGCGGTCACGGTGTTTTCGAAAGTGGCCGCCTGCGGATTGCCGGCGATCGTGTCGATTTCCTCTTCGTGGGACAAAAGCGCGGCTTCGAAGGCCGGGCCAAAATCCTCATCCTTGACCGCTTCGAATTTCGGCAGACCGTTGTGACCGTTCCAGGTGACGAGTGCGGGATAAAGCGCGGTCTTGGATGGCATTTCATCTTCCTTGTACAATTCCAGTTTAAGCCCATATGGGCACGCCTCCACCGCCAGTTCAATATGCCGAAATTTAGTGTGGAATATGCAAGCGCTACCGCCGCCAAGTATTGACCGGAACGGTAACGGCATGTTTTGATTTATCGAAATAATATCCCATGATGGAGATATGTATTATGGAGATTTATTCTTTAAGGTCCTCTAATAATTTCCTTTTTAGAGACAATTCCAGAAATACCAAATCCGTGGGCAGTCTCGATTTCGGCAAGGCAGCGCCGTCCGACGCGGCCACCGGCTTCGAAGAAACGGTGGAACGCATCGACTTTACCCGTGTCAGTCCCCGGCAATTGCGGGAAATCGCACATGAATGTTACAATACGGGGAAAATCAGCCATGATACCTGGCTTGAGCTTTCATCCGAACTGCCGGCACAGACGCTGAATGCCAATGGCGAGGTGATCGACATTGCCGACGTGACCGACGATACGGATTTCGACTTCGTGACGTATTTTTCCGACCGGATCGAGATTGCCCGCTCCATCGGCACGACGGATGACGTGGAAAAAATGCAGGATATCCTGTCTTTTTTTGCCTCAACGTGACGATCGCAGACAATATTGTTGGATGTCCCGCAACCAAACTGACCAAATACTTTACTCGATTTTCGAAAATATGATTTATACGCCATTGCTTATCGTCCGGATTTTAGTAAGGCTGACTTACAAAAAGGCGAAGCATGGGCATTAAACGCGAAAAAGATTCATTGGCATTTTTGCTGAACAGCGGCGCACGCCTGCTGAACAATGCGTTTGAGCGCCGTATTTCCGAAGCCGGACTGGGTCTGACCCCCGGCGAGGCAAGAGCGTTACTGACGGTTGCCGTTGTCGATGGCTCCAAACAATCGGACATCGCCGCCCGTCTTGGCATCGAACCCATGACGATCTGCGCCTATCTCGACAAATTGCAGTCTCTCGATCTCATCGAACGCCAGCAGGACCCCCTGGACAGGCGTTCCAAGCGCATCGTGCTGACGAAAAGCTCCGCTGACATGCTGGAAGCCGTCGGGAAGGAAATCGACGAGCTCGTTCTTCAGGCCACACAGGGGCTGAACGAAGAAGAAGTCGCGCTTTTCCGCAGCTTCCTGCAGACGCTTCGCAACAATCTGCAACCGGAGCAACCGGGCCAGAGCGGCTGATAGCAATGTCATCAAAAACGATCATGTCCAGAAAGCGCACGGCGGTGCTCGGCGCGGTGCTGACAGCGCTGGCGCCCATTTCCATGTCGATCTACACGCCGGCCATGCCGGAACTGACGCGGGTTTTCGCAACGACCGAGCCCGCTGTAAAACTCAGCCTGTCGCTTTATTTTGCCGGTTTCGCCCTGGCCCAGCTGCTTGCCGGCCCCGCATCCGATGCTTTCGGGCGACGCAAGGCAAGCCTGTTCTTTCTTTCGATCTTTCTGGGCGGTGGATTGCTCGCCCTTCTGGCCCCGACGATAGAAGTGCTGCTTTTCGCGCGCCTGGTACAGGGCATCGGGGCATCCGTGGGCATGACGGTCGCACGCGCGGTGGTGCGTGACCAGTTCACCGGGACCGACGCCTCCAGCATCATGAACCTCATCGGCATCATGCTCGCCGTCGGCCCTGCCATGGGTCCGACGATTGGCGGGCTTTCGCTTGCGGCTTTCGGCTGGCAATCGGTGTTTTTCCTGATGGTCGGCCTCGGAGCCCTCGCCATCCTGTCCGTCGTGCTTTTTCTGCGTGAAACGACGGTCCCGGATAAAAACATGATCCGACCCCGCCGCCTTCTGGCGACCTATGCCACATTGGTGAAGCAGCCACGCTTTCTTCTGGCCGCCCTCGTGCTCGGCGGCTCCATCGGCGCGCTTTATGCGCAGGCCACCATGCTGACCTTCATCCTCATAAACGAAGTCGGCATGTCTCCCACCGCCTTTGGTGTCGGCATGCTGATGCAGACCGGGGCTTACTTCTTCGGATCGATCGCCTTGCGTTATATCGCGCCCCGGCTGGGCGACCGCCGTTCGGTCATGCTCGGCCTCTGTTTTTCCGGCACAGGCGGTTTTCTCATCATGCTGTCGGTATTCCTGGTGCCGCCGTCCTTCCTCTCCATCATGGGACCGGTGGCGGTGGCGACAGTCGGGATCGCCTTGCTGACCCCTTCGATGGTGACGGCCGCCCTCGCCCCCTTTCCGCACATTGCCGGATCGGCATCGGCGATGATGGGCTTCATTCAGATGGGATCCGGTTTTGCCGGCGGCGCGGCAGCCTCCCTCATCGGTTCGCCATTGGCCGGCTTCGGCATCATCATCCCAGTCATGGAATTCATCGCGGTCGCAAGCTACATCGGCTTCCGCATCGTCTCCAAAAAAGAGACATGAAAAAACCCGCAGGCGTTGCCACCTGCGGGTTTTCCTAACTTAGGTTTCGGCAGAAATTACTTGCCGAGATTGCGCTTCGCCAGGGTGCGCAGGCGCAGGGCGTTGAGCTTGATGAAGCCAGCCGCATCCTTCTGGTCGTAAGCGCCGTGGTCATCCTCGAAAGTGACGAGCGCGTCCGAGTAGAGCGACTTTTCGCTTTCGCGGCCGGTCACCATGACATTGCCCTTGTAGAGCTTCAGCGTCACTTCGCCTTCCACATGTTCCTGGCTCTTGTCGATCAGGGCCTGAAGCATCTCGCGCTCGGGCGAGTACCAGAAGCCATAATAGATGAGTTCGGCGTAACGCGGCATCAGATCGTCCTTCAGATGCGCGGCACCCCGGTCGAGCGTGATGGATTCGATCGCACGATGCGCGGCAAGCAGGATCGTACCGCCGGGCGTTTCGTAGACGCCGCGCGACTTCATGCCAACGAAGCGGTTCTCGACCAGATCGAGACGGCCGATGCCGTTTTCGCGACCGTAATTGTTCAGCGTCGCCAGAAGCGTCGCCGGTGACATTTCGACGCCGTTGATGGAGCAGGCGTCGCCCTTGCGGAAACCGACCTTGATGACGGTTGCCTTGTCCGGAGCCGCTTCCGGGGAAATGGTGCGCATATGCACATATTCCGGCGCTTCCTTAGCCGGGTCTTCGAGAACCTTGCCCTCGGAGGAGGAATGCAGCAGGTTGGCGTCGACGGAGAAAGGCGCTTCGCCCTTCTTATCCTTGGCGACCGGAATCTGGTGCTGTTCGGCAAAGTTGAGCAGATCGGTCCGGCTCTTGAACGTCCAGTCGCGCCAGGGGGCGATGATCTTGATATCCGGGTTCAGCGCATAGGCCGAAAGCTCGAAACGAACCTGGTCGTTGCCCTTGCCCGTTGCACCATGCGCAATGGCGTCGGCGCCGGTCTTCTTGGCTATTTCGATCAGGTGCTTGGAAATCAGTGGGCGGGCAATGGAGGTGCCGAGCAGATAGACGCCTTCATAAACGGCGTTCGCGCGGAACATCGGGAAAACGAAATCACGTACGAACTCCTCGCGGACGTCCTCGACGAAGATTTCCTTGATGCCCAGCAACTCGGCCTTCTTGCGCGCCGGCTCAAGCTCTTCGCCCTGACCGAGATCGGCGGTGAAAGTCACGACTTCCGCGCCGAGTTCCGTCTGAAGCCACTTCAGGATGATCGAGGTGTCGAGGCCGCCGGAATAGGCGAGAACGACTTTCTTAACGTCTTTCGGGAGTGCCATAATGATGTCCATCTGCATGATGACGGCATGTGCACACCGTCATTCCTTGGGATTTCGGCACTTTTACAGTGCATCCCCAGAACTGTGAAGCGGTTTTCGGAAAAGATGCGCGACAAAACAACGAATGCCCGCAAGGTGTCATCATGACTGGAACGAAGGAATTGTAACATGCATTATGGGATTTCGCGCTTTAATATGGAGCGGCGCGATCAACTTGAAGACCGTGTATGAAGCCATTCAGGGTTCAGGCAACGTTGCAAAAGGCTGGAAACAGCGAAAAACGACGCGAAGGAGAAACCTATGACGACCATCCACCCAGCATTCAAGGAAGATAATGTCGCCGTCATCACCGGCGCGGCCTCCGGCATCGGACTGGCCGCCGCCCGAAAATTCGCCACCTTCGGCATGAGCGTCGTGCTCGTCGATCTCGACGGCGACAGGCTCGCCGCAGCCCATGCCGATATTCTGACCATCGCAAAGGACGGCGAGGCGCAGATCGTCGCAATACCGACCGACGTATAGCTGGAGGCGCTGGAACGCGCCGTCATCCAGCGTTTCGGCCGCGTTCATGTGTTGATGAACAATGCCGGCATCCAGCCGGGAAGCGCCATCTTCGGCCCGCAGGCCAATTGGGAAAAAATCATCAACGTCAACCTGATGGGTGTCGTGAACGGCAGCCGGGTATTCGGACAGGGCATGGTCGCCCATGGCGAGGCGTCGCTCATCATCAATACCGGCTCGAAACAGGGCATCACCACCCCGCCTGGCGATCCGGCCTATAATGTCTCGAAGGCCGGCGTCAAAGCCTTCACGGAAGCGCTCCAGCACGAGCTGCGCAATATTCCGGGCGGCACGGTTTCCGCCCATCTTCTGATCCCCGGCTTCGTCTTCACCGGCCTGACGGCCCATGGCAGGACGGAAAAACCCGCGGGGGCATGGACCGGCGATCAGACCGTCGACTTCATGGTCGAGAGCATCGGCAAGGGCGATTTCTACATTCTCTGCCCAGACGGCGAGGTGGACCGCCCGACGGATGAAAAACGCATTCTCTGGGCCGCCGGCGACATCGTCGAGAACCGTCCGCCGCTGTCACGCTGGCACACGGAATATTCCTCCGCCTTCACCAGCTTCCTCAAAAACTGATTGCCCTGAGCCGCCGCGCTTTGAAAGTTGCGGCGGCTATTCGGTTTTTAGTTTTCGTGCCGATGTGCCGACGCTCAAAAACATTGGCAGAAACACGAAATCGCGTTAAGCAACGGCAATCTCCAGCTTCATGGGTGCCGCGATGGATTTCGTTCCGAGCCTGCCAACACTTGCCGCCTTCACCGTCGCCATTCTGCTTCTGGCGGTAACGCCCGGGCCTGACATGACGCTGTGGATCAGCCGGTCAATACGCGAGGGCCGGACGGCGGGTTTCATGACCCTGGTGGGAACCAATCTCGGCATCACCGTGCATACGATGCTGGTCGCCTTCGGCGTCGCCGCCCTCATCGTTGCCTCACCCACTGCCTTCCTGATCCTGAAGACCGGCGGGGCCGCCTATCTGGTCTGGCTCGCCATTCAGGCGATCCGCAAGGGCTCGGATTTCGTGATGGTCAAGACCACGGGTGAAAAACCGCAATCCTCGCTGAAATCGGCGTTGCTGAACGGCATCTGGGTCAATCTCCTGAACCCGAAGGTCATCATCTTTTTCATGACCTTCCTGCCGCAATTTGTCAGCGCATCCGATCCGCACGTCACCGGCAAGCTGATTTTCCTCGGGCTCTGGTCCATCATCGTGGCGCTTCCAATCGGCATCGGCATCGTTGTCGCCGCCGACGTCCTGTCCGCCTGGCTGCAGCGCAACAAGAAGGTTCTGCGCGGGCTGGACTATACGATCGCCGGCGTCTTTTCACTTTTCGCCGTCAAGATTTTCTTCACGCAGACGCGATGACGAACAAATAAGAAAGGCGCCCGCAGGCGCCTTTCGGATAAGTCGTCAGCCGATCAACAACTCGTCGTCATCGAGCGTCTGGCCGCGTATCTTGCGGAACATGTCGATCAGGTCTTCGACCTCCAGACCCTTGCGGCTATCACCAGACACATCGAGAACGATTTCACCGGCATGCAGCATGATCGTGCGGTCGCCGAAATCCAGTGCCTGACGCATAGAGTGGGTAACCATCAGCGTCGTCAGCTTGCGCTCGGAAACCACCTTGCGGGTCAGCTCCATCACGAATTCCGCCATGCCGGGATCGAGGGCTGCCGTATGTTCGTCAAGCAGCAATACGTCCGAACCGGAAAGTGTCGCCATGACCAGCGAGACCGCCTGCCTTTGCCCGCCGGACAACAGGTCCATGCGGTCCTTTAATCGATTTTCCAGACCGAGATTGAGCGAAGCGATCCGTTCCCTGAAGAAATCCCGCCTGCCGCGCCCAAGCGCCGGAAACAGCCCGCGACGCTCACCGCGAGACGCCGCAAGCGCCAGGTTCTCCTCGATGGTAAGCGCGCCGCAGCTGCCTGCCAGCGGGTCCTGAAACACCCGCGCCACGCGTCCCGCCCGGCTGGCGGTCGGCTTGCGGGTGACATCGGCGCCGCCGATCATCACCTTTCCGGCCGTCGGCAGGACATCGCCCGCCAGAACGCCGAGAAGCGTGGATTTGCCGGCACCGTTGGAGCCTATAACGGTGACAAAGGAACCATCCTCGATGGTGAGATCAATCTTGGCCAGCGCCTGCTTTTGCAGCGGCGTACCGCGCCCGAAGATGACCTGAATGTCGGAAAGCGAAATCACGATGTTGCTCCCCCGCGGCGCAGTCGGGGCAGGATCAATGCGATAGCCACCAATACCGCCGTAACGAAATTAAGATCGGATGCCTTGAGGCCCAGCACATCGCTCGACAAGGCAAGCTGGATGGCAAGGCGGTAGGCGATGGAGCCGAAAACGCAGCCGATGAGCGCAATCAGAATGCCCCGCGAGCCAAACAGCGTTTCGCCAATGATGACGGCCGCAAGCCCGACGACGATGGTGCCGACACCGGCCGTCACATCCGCAAAACCATTGGTCTGCGCAAAAAGAGCGCCGCCGAGAGCGACGAGCGCATTTGAAAGCGCCATGCCAAGATAGATCTGGTTGCCGGTCTTCACACCCTGGGCGCGCGCCATCCGCGCATTCGCGCCGGTCGCCCGCATGGCAAGGCCGGCATCGCTCTCAAGAAAACGCCAGACAAGAACGACGGCAAACAACACCAGCACACCGACAAAGAGCGGCCGCACGAGATATTCGGAAAGACCGAGACCATAGAATGGTGAAACCATCGTATCCTGATTGAGCAGCGCCACATTCGGTTTACCCATCACCCGGAGGTTCACCGAAAACAGCGCGATCATCGTCAGGATCGACGCCAGCAGGTTGAGTATCTTGAAACGAACGTTGAGCGTGGCCGTGACGATGCCGGCGCCAGCACCGGCAACCATCGCAATCGCCGTCGCGACCCAGGCATTGAGACCGGCAATGATCATCACGGCCGCAACGGCTGCGCCGAGCGGAAAGGAACCGTCCACGGTCAGATCAGGAAAATCAAGCACGCGGAAAGCAAGATAGACGCCGATCGCCACGAAGGCGAAGACCAGTCCAAGCTCCACAGCACCCCAGAAGGCGATTTGGCTCACGGTAATGTCCTTATTATTGCCGCCTCAGCGGATACGGGCACTGTCTGGTGCCACGCAAAAGCGGGCGGCGCAATTACCGCCACCCGAAGTCAGCATGGTTTCGTTTAGTCGATGACCTTGGTGGCGCGCTTCGTCACGCTTTCAGGAAAGGTGACGCCAGCTTTTTCAGCGGCCTTCTTGTTGATCACCAGATCGGTGCCGACAGCGACGGTTGCCGGAATGTCGCCCGGCTTTTCACCCTTGAGGATGCGGACGACAACGGCGCCGGTCTGCTTGCCAACGTCGAAATAGTTGAAGCCGAGGGCCGCAACCGCGCCGCGCGCGACGGAATCCGTATCGGCGGCGTAAAGCGGGATCTTCGCCTCGCTCGCAACGCCGGCTGCCGCCTCGAAAGCGGAAACGATGGTGTTGTCGGTCGGGACGTAGATGACATCGGCCTTGCCGACCAGCGCGCGTGTCGCGCCCTGCACATCAGCGGATTTGGTGGCGACGGATTCGACGACCTTCAGGCCAGCCTTTTCGGCTTCAGTCTTCAGCGCCGCAAGCGTCGAGACGGAATTGGCTTCGGCGGAATTGTAGATGAAGCCGATGGACTTGGCGTTCGGCGAGATTTCCTTGATCAGCGCCAGATGCTCGCCAACCGGCAGCATGTCGGAAAGACCGGTCACGTTGCGGCCGGGCTTTTCCATGTCCTTGACGAGCTGTGCGCCGACCGGATCGGAAACGGCCGTAAAGACGACCGGAATATCGCGCGTTGCCGCAACGACGGCCTGAGCAGATGGCGTGGAGATCGGCACGATGACATTAGGAGCTTCGCCCACGAACTGGCGTGCGATCTGCGCTGCCGTGCCGGGATTGCCCTGCGCGGACTCATAGATGAACTTGAGGTTCTCGCCTTCCTTGTAACCGGCGTCGGCAAGCGCTGCCTTGACGCCGTCGCGAGCGGCGTCGAGCGCCGGATGTTCGACGATGGCGGTGACCGCAACGGTAACGTTTTCAGCCTTGGCCGGAAAAACGAGGGCGCTCGCGGCGGCGAGGGCCATAATGAATACGCGCATGAAAATCCTCCTGTTGGTTCCCTATTGTCGTCTTATTAGGAACAAGACAAACTGAAATCAATCGGAGAAACCGCCACAAAACAAGCTTTCTGGCGCAATCGGGGGCTTATTCAGTCATCCGCGCCGTGGTTTGCGATCATCATCGCCTCGAAAGCCAGCCTTTCGGTCTTGCGCATGCGCTCGGATTCCGACTTCAGCTGGCCACACGCGGCGAGAATATCGCGGCCGCGCGGCGTGCGGATCGGCGAGGCATAGCCTGCCTGATTGATGAAATCGGCAAACTTTTCGATCTGTTCCCACTCGGAGCACTGGTAATTCGTGCCCGGCCAGGGGTTGAACGGAATGAGGTTGATCTTGGCTGGAACGCCCTTCAGAAGCTGCACCAGCATCTTGGCGTCTTCCAGGCTGTCGTTCACGTCCTTCAGCATCACATATTCGAAGGTGATACGACGGGCATTGGAGACGCCAGGAAAATTGCGGCAGGCCTCGATCAGCTCTTTCAGCGGATATTTCTTGTTGATCGGCACCAGCATATCGCGCAGATCGTCACGCACCGCATGCAGCGAAATCGCCAGCATGACACCGATCTCGTCACCCGTGCGGAAAATTTCCGGCACGACGCCTGATGTGGACAAGGTAACGCGACGCCTGGAAAGCGACAGGCCGTCACCATCGGTGGCGATCAGAAGCGCGGTCTTCACATGTTCGAAATTGTAGAGCGGTTCGCCCATGCCCATCATCACGATGTTAGACACCTTACGACCTTCGCTCGGCACATAAGCGCCAACCGGCGTCGACCCATCGGGAAAATCGCCGAGCCGGTCGCGGGCAAGCAGAAGCTGGGCGAGGATTTCCTCGGCCGTCAGGTTGCGCACCAGACGCTGCGTGCCGGTGTGACAGAAAGAACAGGTCAGCGAACAGCCCACCTGGCTCGATATGCACAGCGTGCCGCGCCCCTCCTCGGGAATATAAACCGTCTCGATCTCGACGGGACGTCCCGCACCACGCGGGGGGAAACGCATAAGCCATTTGCGGGTGCCGTCATTGGAGATCTGCTCCTCGACGATTTCCGGGCGGGCGATGGTGAAGGCCGCCTTCAGCTTCTCGCGAAGCTCCTTGGCGACATTGGTCATATTGTCGAAATCCGAGACGCCACGCACGTAGAGCCAGTTCCACAACTGGCTGACGCGCATCTTCACCTGCTTCTGCGGCACGCCGATCTCGGTCAGCGCCTCGCCCATTTCCTCACGCGTCAACCCGATCAGCGACGGCTTGCCGGACATGAGATCGCTATTGGCGATCAGGGGAGTTTTGACTGCCAGACCGGCAGGGGCATGCAATACGGACATCACGCTATCCCATCATCCAATGCATCGCACGACCGGCCTTTCGGAAAGGCGGAAAATCGTCTGCATGTCGAGAAAATCAAAGGCGGAGCACTTTTCGCGCATCCGCCTGTCAATGTTGCCGCGCCTTTAGCATCAAAATGGTAAAAACGCAAATGGCCGGTCGATGACCGGCCAATCACAGAACGGATAAAGCGTCAGGATTACTTGCAGCTCTCGATCTGCTTGAGAGCAGCCGAAATACCCGACAGCGAATAGGAATAGGATGTCCCGGTGCCGCGACCGGACGTCGCCTTCACGGTCATGGACTTGCCGCCTTTCATCGCCGCCACGAGAGCTGGTTCTTCAGCGGCGTTTTCAACCCATGCGGCCTTGTCCTTGGTGAACATCACGAAGTTCTTGTTGTCGATCGTGACGTTGACCTTCGAGCCCTGCTTCAGCGGATAACCCACCATGGCCTGCGGCTCGTAAGAAATGTTCTGGCCAGGACGCTGCGATACGATGAAGAAAATATCGCCGTGATCGACGCTTGCCGGTTCCTTGGAGGTCGGAATGGAAAGAACATAGCAGACGGTGCTGTTACCCGATTTGTACGAATAGGCACCCCACGCATTGAACTGCTGGATGCGCGTGGGCGACTGTGCAGATGCTACGCCGACGCTGGTCAGCAAAATGGCCACTGCGGTTGCTACACTTCTTACAAACATAGAATTTCCTGCCGGGTTATTGTCTTCCATTAGCCCGAAGCAGCGGCGGGCTCCATTTTCTGGATCGGCCACGTTCAGGTGCGGATCGTCTTTTCTCATTGTGGTCAGGAAGCGGTTACCAAACCGTCAACAACACGCATAAAATGCCGAAAACGTCTTGCAGTGTTACAGATCGGCGACTCCCGGCATCCTGAGAGGAAAGGCGTGGCACGCCCTTCCCGCCATGTCTATGACACACAAATTCAGGCAACAATTTGTCGCCTGTCCCGCTCCGCAGGCTCTCCTCATCACAGACGTGTTATTCAGGCTCCTGCTGCCGTTTTAGCATCGCATCCGCCGCATCGTAATGTTCCATCTTGATATGGGCGCGGATCATGGCAAGCGCCGCCGTGATGACCGCGATGTCGTCGGTGAAGCCGACAACCGCCAGCATGTCCGGTATGGCGTCCAGCGGCATGACGAAATAGGCGAGCGCGGCCAGAATGATGCCCTTGGCGCGCAGCGGCGTATCCCTGTCAATCGCGCAATAATAGGCCGCCGCCGCATCGCGGGCGAAGGGCACCTTGGTCATCACACGTTTCAGCTTTGGCCAGAATTTGGTGCGCACGACACGTTCGCGTTCACTCTGGCTGCCGGTTTCCCCGGGCAAAAGAATTTCACCGATTTTCACATCATCCATGATCGACGGTCCTCCGGTCACGGCTTATTATATGGGGCTGCAAGCCCGGCGTTCAATTCCCCCGGCCCGTGGCCGCTTTCTGCATGGCCTCGGCCAGGAGAAAATCCCGCTCGGTCACGCCCTGCGAATCGTGGGTCGTGAGACAGACCCTGACCCGCGAATAGACGTTGGACCATTCCGGATGATGATTGAGGCGTTCCGCAACGAGAGCGGACTCGGCCATGAAACCGAAAGCCTCCGCAAAACTCGAAAACTTGAAGGACCTGACGATTGCCGCCCCGTCTTCGCGCAGGGACCAGCCCTCGAGTTTTAAAAGCGCCTGCCGGACGGCTTCCGGTTCAAGTCTGGGATGTTTCATGCATCTTGCCTCCGCTTGACATGCGATCTGCTGTTTCGGACAAACATTAACGCCTCAACGACCGGATCGACGCATATTCCATGAAACATACAGCCGTTCTTTTTGTCTGCATGGGCAATATCTGCCGCTCACCGCTTGCCGAAGGCATTTTGACAAACCTTGCCGAAAGCGCAGGCTTGTCCCGCCAACTCTCCGTCGATTCCGCCGGCACCGGCGGCTGGCACACTGGCACCGCCCCGGATCGCAGATCCATCGCGGTAGCCAGCAAGCATGGTATCGATATTGCCGGGCAGCGCGCAAGGCAGGTGGGTCAGGCCGATTTCGAAACCTTCGATCTCATCCTCGCAATGGACGGGAGCAATCTGGCAAAACTGCTTCAAAAGGCGCCGGAAAACAGCAGGCACAAAATCCACCTGTTTCTGGACTATGCTTCGGGGCGCCGTGACAGCGTCCCCGATCCTTATTTCGGTGGTGAAGACGGCTTTCTGGCCGTCTACAACATGCTTTTGGCGGGATGCAGCTCGTTGCTCGAAAAGATGGAGCTGGACCGCGCCTCGTGAAGCGGAAACGCCTCTTCAACGATGTAAGGCCCGCCGCCCACCGATTCTTTCGACGACATCAGCACGAAACGACCGACCGTGAAAGGTGACGTGCGGAAATTGCCGCGTCCGGAAAGATAGTGCACCACATCGTCCAGACGCGAGGAGCGCAGCCGCGCCAGCGTCACATGCGGCATGAACTTGCGCGGATCCGGCGGCAGGCCGATCCTCTGACAGATCCTCTCGACCTCCGCCTGCAGCGCATGCATTTCCGGTGAGGGAGAAACCCCTGCCCAGATGGAATGCGGCTTCTTGGAACCGAAGGAACCCATGCCGTTCAGATTGAGCTGGAATTCCGGTCTCTCGATCCGGTCCAGCCTGTCCACGACCTCATCGGCGGTCCGTCCGTCGATGTCGCCGATAAAACGCAGGGTTATGTGATAATTCTCCACATCGATCCACCGGGCTCCCGGCAGACCACCGCGCAACAATGAGAGGCTCATAGCCGCATTGCGCGGAATTTCGAGGGCGATAAACAGTCTCGGCATGGCGAGCTCCCCGAATCTCTTGGCAGAACAAGCATAGCGAATCATGCAATGCGGGCGGGCGCAAGTGCTTATTTTTTTTGCGCACCGATTGTCTTGATGAAGCTCTCAACGGCTGGCAGAGATTTCTCCACCATCATCGCCACACCCTTCGTATTCGGGTGCATCTTGTCGTCCAGCTTCAGCGTATCATCCGTCACCACGCCATCCAGAAAGAACGGATAAAGCGGCAGGTTGTACTTCTCCGCAAGCTGCGGATAAATCGGATTGAAGCGTTTGGCGTAATCGTCACCCATATTCGGCGGCGCCATAATGCCGACCAGCAGCACGGCTATGTTGCGTTTCTGAAACCCGGCAATGATGGCGTCGAGGTTCTTTTCGGTCTGTTCCGGGGCAATACCGCGCAATGCGTCATTGGCGCCGAGTTCCAGAATGACCGCCTCCGTGCCATCCGGAACCGACCATTCCGCCCGCGCCAGACCGCCGGAGGAGGTATCGCCGGATACGCCAGCATTGGTGACGGCGACATTGATGCCCCTGGCCTTCAATGCAGCTTCAAGCTGTGCGGTATAGCTGTCGGTGGGGGGCAGCTGATAACCGGCCATAAGGCTGTCGCCGAGGCCGACCAGTTGCAACGTCCGCTCCTGCGCCATGGCCACCGAGGCGGAGAAGGCGGCGGTGAAAATGACGATGAAGTGAAACAGAGCAGCTTTAAATCTCATCACGGCTTTCCTAACTTGGTTCACATTGCCTGAAATACGACCGCATCGACGCCGCCGGACCGTTTTCATCACCCTATATAGGAACGAGAATTGTGACGAAAAGCATCATAGAGCTGAAGAAAGCCGACCTCACGCTCGGCAACGCCGCCGCCTCCGTTCACGTTCTCAAGAACATTGATCTTACAATCGGCGAAAGCGAGGCGGTCGGCATCGTCGGCCCCTCCGGTTCGGGAAAATCGACGCTTCTGATGGTGCTTGCCGGCCTTGAGAGGCTTGATAGCGGCGAGATCGTCATAGCGGATACGGAATTGCACAAGCTCGGCGAGGATGCCCTGGCGGATTTCCGCGGCAAGAACATCGGCATTGTTTTCCAGTCCTTCCATCTCATCGCAAACATGACGGCGCTGGAAAACGTTGCCGTTCCGCTGGAACTGGCCAACACCCCGAACCCCTTCGAGATTGCCAAACGCGAACTCGTCGCCGTCGGTCTCGGCGAACGCCTCAACCATTATCCCGGCCAGCTATCCGGCGGCGAGCAACAGCGCGTCGCCATCGCCCGCGCGCTGGCGCCTTCCCCCGCCGTACTGATCGCCGACGAACCGACGGGCAATCTGGACACGGATACCGGCAAGCAGATCGCCGATCTTCTCTTTGCAAAGCAGGCCGAGCGCGGCATGACGATGATCCTCGTCACCCATGATCCGGCGCTGGCCGCCCGCTGCTCGCGGCAGATCAAGGTACGGTCCGGTGAGATCGAGGGTGACAGCGCCAGAGCTCATCTGGCCCGGGCGGTATCGGCATGATCGGCTCCATTCTCCCGTCTGCCGCCAATATCAGGAACGCGTTGAGGCTCGCGCGCCGCGAGATTCGCGGCGGATTGCGCGGCTTTTACATTTTCCTTGCCTGCATCGCGCTCGGAACCGCCGCCATTGCCGCCGTCAATTCCGTATCACGCGCGGTCACCAGCGCGATTGCGACGGAGGGCCAGTCTATTCTGGCGGGCGACGTACGCTTCGAACTACGCAACAGGGAAGCGACGGGAGAGGAACGAACCTATCTCGACAGCCTCGGCAAAATCGCCGTTTCCACCGGGTTGCGCTCAATGGCGCGCCTTGCCGACGGCTCTGAACAGACCCTGACGGAAGTCAAGGCCGTGGACGGCGCCTATCCGCTCTACGGTGCCTTCACCGCCGAACCCAACCGGCCCCTAAGCGAGCTTCTGGCCGGGAGCGGTGATACCTATGGCGCCATTGCCGCACCGCTTCTCCTGGAACGGCTGGGCATCAAGGTTGGCGATGAAATCCTGCTTGGCAATGTGAAGCTGAAATTGACCGGCACCGTGGTCGACGAGCCGGATGCGCTGTCCGACGGTTTCGGTTTCGCACCGAGGCTGATGGTCAGCCGCGATGCACTGTTCGCCTCGGGCCTCGTTCAGACCGGAAGTCTGGTCGAACACGCCTACAAGATCAGGCTGAACGATCCCTCGGCACGCGCAACGATGACCGATGCGGCCAACAAGGCCTTTCCCGATGCAGGCTGGTCCATCCGCACCAGCGACCGGGCAGCACCGTCGCTCACCGAAAACGTCAACCGTTTCTCACAATTCCTGACGCTGGTGGGCCTGACCGCCCTCATCGTCGGCGGTGTCGGTGTTGCGAACGCGGTTCGCGCCTTTCTCGATTCCAAGCGCACTACAATCGCCTCGCTGAAATGCCTCGGCGCTCCCGCTTCCGTGGTCACCATGACCTATCTCTTCCAGATCGCCTTCATCGCCGTCGTCGGCATCGTCATCGGTCTCGCCGTGGGCGCCATCGCCCCGCTGATCGCCATGGGGTTCCTGGAAGGCGTGCTCCCGGTGCCGGAAGAGCTTGCCTTCTACCCCGCCGCCCTCGGTCTCGCCGCACTGTTCGGCCTCTTGACGACGCTCGCCTTCGCTATCGTGCCGCTCGGCCAGGCCCGCGAAGTTCCGGCAACCGCCCTGTTCCGAGAACAAGGGTTTGAGGAAGGTAGCTGGCCGTCCTGGCCTTATCTCGCCGCGACGGCCTTGTTGTTGGCCGCGCTGGCCATACTTGCCATCTTTTCGTCAGAAGACCGTTTCATCGCCTCGGTTTTCCTTGCCGCCATCGCTTTTGCTTTCGTGGTGCTGCGGCTCGTGGCCTCGGGCGTGAAGGCCATTGCCAAACGCAGCCCCCGGGTTCATTCCGCAGCCCTTCGCCTGGCGATTGGCAATATTCACCGGCCGGGCGCGCTTACACCCTCGGTCGTTCTTTCGCTCGGCCTCGGCTTGACCCTGCTCGTGACCCTGACGCTGATCGACGGCAATCTGCGCCGCGAACTGACCGGCAGCCTGCCGGAACGCGCCCCGAATTTCTTCTTCGTAGATATTCAAGGCAGCGAGTTGCAGGGCTTCCGTGATCTCTTGAAGCGCGAAGCGCCGGAAGGCACGCTGACCGAGGTGCCGATGCTGCGCGGCCGCATTCTGGCGCTCAACGGCGAGGACGTGACGAAGATGGAGGTGCCGCCATCCGGGCGCTGGCTGCTGCGCGGTGACCGGGGCATAACCTATTCGCAGGACGCTCCCGAAAACGCGACACTGACGGAGGGAACATGGTGGGGACAGGATTATAACGGCGAGCCGCTGGTTTCCTTCGCGGCAAAAGAAGCGGGCGAACTTGGCCTCAAGATCGGCGACACAGTCACCGTCAACGTGCTCGGCCGCAGCATCACGGCGAAGATCGCCAATCTGCGCAATGTCGAATGGGAATCGCTGTCGATCAATTTCGTCATGGTGTTTTCGCCGAACACCTTCCGCGGCGCACCGCATGCCTGGCTGGCCACGCTCGCCGATCCTTCCGCATCAGCGAGTGACGAAGGCCAGATATTGCGCACGGTTACCAACGCCTATCCGACGATCACGACCGTGCGCGTGAAAGATGCGCTCGACGTCGTCAACCGGCTGGTCGGCCAGCTTGCAACCGCCATCCGCGCCGCCGCCGCCGTGGCGCTGATAGCATCCGTCCTCGTTCTCGCTGGCGCCCTTGCTGCCGGAAACCGCGCCCGTACCCATGACGCGGTCATCCTGAAAACGCTGGGAGGCACGCGAAGCCTGCTCATCCGCGCTTTCTCTTACGAATATATGATGCTCGGTCTCGCCACCGCCGTTTTCGCACTTTTCGCCGGCGGCGTCTCCGCATGGTTCGTGATTGCCCGCATCATGAAGCTGCCTTCCAGTTTCCTGCCGGATGTGGCGATAGGAACCCTGGTCGTCGCCCTCGTCATGACGGTGGGTATCGGCCTCATCGGTACCTGGCGAATTCTCGGGCAGAAGGCCGCTCCGGTTTTACGGCAGGCGGGTGAATGATCTTCGGTTGTGCGCCGCTTAACTTTAACGATTAATTCTTTGTAATGATCGCCAAAACGTGAGCGCTTTTCGCGCATATGGTGTCTTTTCAATAGCAAAAGGCCTTGTATCGGACACGTTCTGCCATCATATTCTTGAACAGGCTTGCTGTAGCTCCGCAGCGGCGCCCGGGAGGTATCCCGACACCGTAGCAATCACGGAGCTCAAAAGAGGAAACAATGGCTGATTTCAATAACTACCAGAACCGCATGGCGCAGACCCGTGCACAGACTGGTGCGATGATCGATGAAGGTCTTCGCGCCTACATGCTCAAGGTTTACAACCTGATGGCGCTGGCTCTGGTCATCACCGGCGTTGCTGCGTTCGCTACCTTTACGCTCGCGACGACCAATCCGGCTGTCGCCCAGCTGCTCTATGCATCGCCGCTGCGCTGGGTTGTCATGCTCGCGCCGCTCGGACTGGTGTTCTTCCTTAGCTTCCGTATCCAGAACATGAGCGTTTCCGCCGCCCAGATGACCTTCTGGGCCTATGCGGCGCTGATGGGTGTGTCTCTGTCGTCGATCTTCCTGGTCTATACCGGCCAGAGCGTCGTACAGACGTTCTTCGTGACAGCCGCCTCGTTCGGCGCGCTCTCGCTTTACGGTTACACGACGAAGAAGAACCTCTCCGGTCTCGGTTCGTTCCTGATCATGGGTCTGTTCGGCCTCATCATCGCATCCATCGTCAACATCTTCCTCGCCTCTTCCGCGCTGCAGTTCGCGATCTCCGCTATCGGCGTGCTGATCTTCGCAGGCCTGACCGCCTACGACACGCAGAAGATCAAGGAAATGTATTTCGATGGCGACGAGGTTGCCGTGGCTGGCCGCAAGGCTATCATGGGCGCGCTGACGCTGTATCTCGACTTCATCAACCTGTTCATGTTCCTCCTGCAATTCATGGGTAACCGTGACAAGTAAGGGCAAGAGCCCGACAGGCAAATACGCAAAAGGCGGCCCTTTGGCCGCCTTTTTTATTTACCAGCATTCGGAAGCTGAACGCCTCTCGACCCGCTTGTCCGCATAAAGCGACAGGAGATAGCCCGCCTGTCTGAAGCTCACTCGATGAGCTTCAGGACCTTGTCGAAAACCTTGAGAACCTGCGGCAGTTCGTGGCCACGTTTGAGGATGCGGCCATCCGTATTGACCACGCAATAAGCGCCCTGTTTTGCTGCCAGCTTGGGGTTCTTCTCGATCCGGTAAAGCGGCATTTCGCCCGAGCGTTTAAAGACTGAAAATACCGCCTTTTCCCTCAGATGGTCGATGGCATAATCGCGCCACTCGCCCTCTCCCACCATGCGGCCATAGATGCGCAGGATCGCATCCAGCTCGCGCCGGTGAAAGGTGACCGGCAAAGGGTCTTTATCTTTTTTGTATTCGCGGAGATCGACAACGGTGGAACTGTCGCGTGAAGCGGTTTGCACCTGCTGCACATCCGGTTGATCGGTCATCCAATACCTCCGATTCCACCCAAGTCTTTCAATTAATGTGACCCCGGGAAGACGAAATTGCAAGCCTTGCAAGGCCTCTAAGCACAGGGCTGGAATTTTCGCGAAGGGTTTGACGGTCCTCGGACGGCGACAAAAACCGGGTGGCGATGACGCCGAATGACACCTGAAAACACCCTTACGAGAGTTGCCTCCGGAAAAGCAGAGGTAAAAATTGGTAACCATTTAGGCAGCCATTTTAGCATGGGCTGCCGTAATTCGGTCAAACCATGGCCCGAATTGGATGGAATAGTCCTATTGTCAATTGATGCCTAGGCACCAAGATGACCCGGTCCGGTGCATTGACCCTTTACCCCCAGCCCCCAATGCCCCGGACCGGATCTTCCATCGCCGGATCGGCGATTACTGTGTTTCATTCCCCAGCAGAATACTTGCGCCGACAATGGCGGCCGGATCGCCGCCGGCATTTGCCGTCTGCAACAGCACGGCGCAGCCACCCTTTTTCACCTTTGCAACCACGCTCGCCGGAAGCTTCACCGTCATCGGTGAACCGTCCCACATGCCGACCGTCTGCACGTCATAGACGCTGTGCCAGTAGGACATTTTTTTCCCCTGGTTCTCGCCCTTCTGCACATCCACCGTTTGTTCGCGCGTGAAATAGGCGACCACAACATCGGCCTTGCCGCTGCCGGCGCCGATATCGATTTCCACCTCGTCTCCGGCAAACTTCGACGAGACCGGCACGTTCAGCCCCTGACCTTCCCGCTTGAAGGCATCGAGCCTGTCGTAAATGCCACGGACATCGGCACCCTTGACGTGATCGCGACCGTTCAGAATGGCCTGCGGCGTATAGACCCCGTTACGGCCAAGAGCCCGCATGTAACCATATTGCCGTTCGGTGTTTTCCTTCGATGCCAGCGAATCCGTCCAGCCAAGATAGTTCCAGTAGTCGACATGGTAGGAGAGGCCGACGACATCGCCCTTCTGGATCATCTTGCGCAAGGCCTCGTCCGCCGGCGGGCAGGATGCGCATCCCTGCGACGTGAACAATTCGACGACGCCCTTCACAGCCTCCTGCGCATGCGCAGATGTGACGAGGAACGTGCCGAGAACACATATCGACAGAGGGAATTTCAGCGGCATTACAAAAACCTTTGTCCGGACGAAATATCCAGACGAATTGATGCGATCAACCCTGCCGGATGCAAACCGGAAAATAACGTCTATTCCACTTCAATAGAAAGTCACGAAGGGGTGAGCGGCAATCACAAAAAAAGAGGCCATGAAACAGGAAAGACGCCGGGATTTCTCCCGGCGTCTTTTATTGGTCTAAACTTTCTCAGGCGACCAGATCGCGAAGAACAGTCTGCAGAATGCCGCCATTGTTCATGTAGATCACTTCGTCCAGCGTATCGATGCGGCACAGAAGCGGAACTTCCTTTACCGAACCGTCGCTGTAGGTGATCTTGGCGATCTTCTTTTCACGCGGCTTGATCTCGCCTTCGAGACCATCGATCTCGACGGTTTCGTCACCCTTGAGATCGAGGCTTGCCCAGGTCGTGCCTTCCTCGAAGACGAAGGGAACGACGCCCATGCCAACGAGGTTGGAGCGGTGGATACGCTCGAAGGACTGCGCGATAACCGCCTTGACGCCGAGCAGATTGGTGCCCTTGGCCGCCCAGTCGCGGGAAGAACCGTTACCGTATTCGACACCGGCGAAGATGACGAGCGGAACACCTTCCGCCTTGTACTTCATGGCGGCGTCGTAGATCGACATCTCTTCCTTGGACGGATAGTGGATGGTGTAGCCACCTTCCTTGCCGTTCGGGCCGAGCATGTGGTTGCGGATGCGGATGTTGGCGAAAGTGCCGCGCATCATCACTTCATGGTTGCCGCGACGCGTGCCATACTGATTGAAGTCGGCAACGGCGACGCCATTGTCGGTCAGATAGGCACCTGCCGGTGAGGCAGCCTTGATCGAACCGGCCGGGGAAATATGGTCGGTCGTGATCTTGTCGCCGAAGAGACCGAGAACGCGAGCGCCCTTGATATTCTTGAGGCCCGTGCCGCTCTTGCCCATGCCCACGAAGTAAGGCGGGTTCTGAACATAGGTCGACTTGTCGTCCCAGGCATAGGTCTGGCCCGGAGGAACCTGAACGGCCTGCCAGTTCTCGTCGCCCTTGAACACGTCCGCATACTTCGATTCGTAAAGTTCGCGGGTGACGTATTTCAGGATGAATTCCTGGATTTCCTGCGAAGTCGGCCAGATATCCTTGAGGAAGACCGGGTTACCATTCTGGTCGTCGCCGATCGGCTCCTTCGTCAGGTCTTTCTGGACCGTGCCGGCAAGGGCATAGGCCACGACGAGCGGCGGCGAGGCCAGGTAGTTCGCCTGAACGTCCGGCGAGATACGGCCTTCGAAGTTACGGTTGCCGGAAAGAACGCCAGCCGTGATCAGGCCCTTGTCGTTGATCGTCTTGGAGATCGGCGCCGGCAGCGGGCCGGAGTTGCCGATGCAGGTCGTGCAACCGAAGCCAACGAGATTGAAACCGATCGCGTCGAGATCCTTCTGCAGACCGGCCTTCTCGAGATATTCGGCAACGACCTGCGATCCCGGCGCCAGCGAGGTCTTGACCCAAGGCTTGGACTTCAAGCCCTTGGCCACCGCATTGCGGGCAAGAAGGCCGGCGGCGATGAGAACCGAAGGGTTGGAGGTGTTGGTGCACGACGTGATGGCGGCAATCGCCACATCGCCATGGCCAAGATCGAAATCAGCGCCTTCGACCGCATAGCGGCTGTTGAGCTGACCTGGCTTCTTGTAGTCGCTTTCGAGAGCCGTTGCGAAATTCGGCGCAATGGTTTCGAGCGGCAGACGGCCTTCCGGACGCTTCGGACCGGCCATGGACGGCACGACGTCGCCAAGGTCGAGTTCCAGCGTGTCGGTGAAGACGAGGTCGGAACCGTCACCGGTACGCCACATGTCCTGCGCCTTGGAATAGGCCTCGACGAGCGCGATACGGTCCTTGGTGCGGCCGGACATGGTCAGGTAGTTGATGGTTTCGCCATCAACCGGGAAGAAGCCGCAGGTTGCACCATATTCCGGACCCATGTTGCCGATGGTCGCACGGTCGGCAAGAGACATCGAATCGAGGCCGGGACCGAAGAATTCGACGAACTTGGAAACCACGCCCTTCTTGCGCAGCATCTGTACGACGGTCAGCACGAGGTCGGTCGCGGTCACGCCTTCCTTTACCTTGCCGGTCAGCTTGAAGCCGATGACCTCAGGCAGAAGCATGGAGACCGGCTGGCCGAGCATCGCCGCTTCGGCTTCGATGCCGCCAACGCCCCAGCCCAGAACGCCGAGACCGTTGATCATGGTGGTGTGGCTGTCGGTGCCGACGCAGGTATCCGGATAAGCGATCGTCTCGCCATCCTCTTCCTTCGTCCAGACGGTCTGGCCGAGATATTCGAGGTTGACCTGATGACAGATGCCGGTGCCGGGCGGAACCACGCGGAAGTTCTTGAATGCCTGCTGGCCCCACTTCAGGAAGCGGTAACGCTCGCCGTTGCGCTCGTATTCAAGCTCGACGTTGCGGGCAAACGCGTTCGGAGTGCCGAATTCGTCGACGATGACCGAGTGGTCGATGACGAGGTCGACGGGAACGAGCGGATTGATCTTTTCCGGATCGCCGCCGAGAGCCTTGATGCCGTCACGCATCGCAGCAAGATCGACCACGGCGGGAACGCCGGTGAAGTCCTGCATGAGAACGCGGGCGGGACGATAAGCGATTTCGTTTTCGGTCCGACCCTTGTTGTCCAGCCATTCCGCAACGGCCAGAATGTGCTCCTTGGTGACGGACTGACCGTCCTCGAAACGAAGCAGGTTTTCCAGAAGAACCTTCATGGAATAAGGCAGTTTGGAAACGCCCTTCAGACCGTTGGCTTCAGCCTTGGGAAGGCTGAAATAGACATAATCCTTACCGTCAACGGTAAGAACGGAACGACAATTAAAACTGTCGAGAGATTTGGCCACGGATAAAACCCCGCTTACTCTGATAGCCAACACGCGCGTGCGGACACCTATGCACTCATGCACATCAGGATGCGGGTACGACCATTTCCGCTGTCCGCACGTGAAAGTTGCTCACGCAACATTCAGGTCCGGCGCAAGATGATGTTCACGCCGGCCGCTGGCGTGGTTGACACCCATATAGATAATTTCTCCGAAACGTGCCAGACCATTCGGTGACCCAAATCGATATTTTTTACGATCGGTGCGATGAAAATTTTAAACGGAACCCCGGCATGGATTTGACGGCGGAAAATCTCGGCGTTCGTCGCGGCGAAGATTTCATATTCATGAATGTTTCCTTCAAGTTAAGTGACGGCGAAGCGCTGGTGCTAACCGGCCGCAACGGCTCGGGAAAATCGACGCTCCTGCGTACGGTGGCCGGCCTGCTGCGCGCCGAACAGGGACGCATAAATATAGCCGGCAAAGGAATAGAACCGGACATGCGCCCGTCGGAGGCCTGCCATTATCTCGGCCATCGCAACGCGATGAAAACAGAACTGACCGTTTCGGAAAACCTGCGGTTCTGGAAAGACTTCCTCGGTGATTTTTCCGGCGGCGCGGGTGTGGATATCGATGAGGCGGCCGAGATCGTCGGCCTTGCCGGTATCACCCATCTGCCCTTCGGTTATCTGTCCGCCGGCCAGCAACGGCGTTTTGCCATGGCGAAGCTTTTGATCGCATGGCGGCCAGTATGGATTCTCGACGAACCAACCGCCGCCCTCGACAAAGCTGCGGACCACATGTTTACCGATCTCGTCAAGAACCACCTGTCCTGCGGCGGTATCGTCATCGCCGCGACCCACCAGCCGCTTGGGCTGGACAATGCGCACGAATTGCAGATGACGGGCTTTTTAGATGTGGAGGCCTGGACATGAGGGGCGTGGGCGCGGGACATACCCCCCTCTGCCCTGCCGGGCATCTCTCCCTAAAGGGGGGAGGTCGACCTGAGGCAAGGTTTCGCCCACATCAACGTTTGCGAATGAAGTGGTGGCACGGCTTCTTGCCGATCTCCCCCCTTGAGGGGGAGATGTCCGGCAGGACAGAGGGGGGTGCCGCAGCCTCGGGAACGAGGGCGCCCCGATGACCGCCCTCTTCTTCCGCGACATCAAGCTCTCCATCCGTGCCGGCGGCGGCGCGTTGATCGGCGTGCTGTTTTTCATGACCGTGGTGGCCGTTATCCCCTTCGGCGTCGGACCCGATCTCAACCTGCTGGCACGCATCGGCCCGGCCATCGTCTGGATCGGCGCGCTTCTTTCCGCCCTTCTCGGCCTCGACCGGCTGTTTCAGGC
This sequence comes from Rhizobium sp. GR12, assembly GCF_036596185.1. NCBI lineage: Bacteria > Pseudomonadati > Pseudomonadota > Alphaproteobacteria > Hyphomicrobiales > Rhizobiaceae > Rhizobium > Rhizobium sp. GR12. Next base: position 153,961 of record NZ_JASXTH010000006.1, read on the forward strand.
AGAGCGTGAGGATGGCTCGCTCGACCTTATTCTCATGCAGGAAAACCCGCTGGTCCTGACCGTGCTCGTCAAATGCCTGGCGCACTGGGTGGCGACCGGCCTGCCGCTGGTGCTTGCTTCTCCATTGCTCGGCCTGTTCATGAACATGGATGAAGTGGCGATCGGCGCCGTGATGCTGACGCTTCTGGTCGGCTCGCCCGCCATCACTTTCATCGGCGCGGTGGGTGCCGCCGTCGCCGTCGCCTTGCCGCGTGGCGGTCTTCTGGTCTCCATCCTCGTCCTGCCGCTGGCCGTTCCGGTGCTGATCTTCGGCGTCAGCGCCTCCTATGCGGCGGTGCAGGACCCGGCACCCTTTCTGCCGCCATTCCTTATTCTCTGCGCGATCACGTTATTTTCAGCCGTAACCGGCCCTTTCTTCGCCGCTTTGGCGTTGCGTAGTGTTATGGATTGATGAAACCGCGACTGCCGATCTACGATTGACGGGGATCAATTGCGGGACAGCCATTCTCGGGTTACACAAACGGCATGAACGAGCAGACCTTCACCATCACCAAATTCAGCGATCTCGCCAATCCCACGCGGTTTCTGGCGCTGGCGGCCCGTATTCTGCCCTGGCTGGGAACGTTGACGGCGCTGGTGCTGGCCGCCGGTCTTTATCTGTCCTTCACGAGCGAGGGCGATTACCAGCAGGGTTACACCGTGCGCATCATGTATGTGCACGTTCCCTCCGCCTGGCTTGCCATGATGTGTTATACGGTCATGGCGGTCTCGGCCATCGGCACTCTCGTGTGGCGTCATCCGGTCGCGGATGTCAGCCACAAGGCCGCCGCCCCCATCGGCGCAGCCTTCACGCTCATTGCCCTCGTCACCGGCTCGCTCTGGGGTAAACCCATGTGGGGAACCTGGTGGGTCTGGGACGCACGCCTGACATCCGTCTTCGTCCTCTTTCTGATGTATCTCGGGCTGATCGCACTCAATCGCGCCATGGACGACCCCTCCAGAGCCGCCCGGCTCAGCGCCGTGCTGATCCTCGTGGGTTTCGTGAATATTCCCATCATCAAATTTTCGGTCGAGTGGTGGAACACCCTGCATCAACCGGCAAGCGTCGTCCGCATGGGCGGCTCAGCCATCGATGCGGAATTTCTCTGGCCGCTTCTCACCATGGCGATCGGCTTCACGCTGCTGTTCTTCACATTGCACATCGCCGCCATGCGCAACGAAATCTGGCGAAGGCGTGTCGCGGCCCAGCGGCGGCTCGCCGCCCGCATGGCGAACCGGGAGGCATGAGATTATGACGCACGCCTTTTATATCGGCATGTCCTATGCGGCGACCGGCCTCGTCGTCCTCTGTCTCATCGCCTGGGTCGTCGTCGACGGTCAGGCGCGCAAACGGGAGCTGAAGGAATTGGAGGCGTCCGGCGTGCGCCGCAGGACGAAAGCTGCTTCTGCGGGTGACGCCCGATGACGCAGGCCGGCCAGGAACAGAACACAAAGGCCAAAACGACGGGCCGCGCACGTTATGCGCTGGCGCTGCTGCCACTTCTGCTTTTCGGCGGCTTTGCCTTCATCGCCGGCAAGATGCTCTACGATCAGGACGTCAACGGGCTGGATATCAGCGCCATTCCATCAGCGCTCATCGGCACCAAAGCGCCGACTTTGTCGCTGCCGCCGCTGGAAGGCTCGAACCTGCCGGCGCTGACCGACGCCGCCATCAAAGGCAAGTTGACGCTGGTGAACGTCTTCGCCTCCTGGTGCATTCCCTGCCGTCAGGAGCACCCTATCCTTCAGGAACTGTCGAAAGACAGCCGCATCACGATCGTCGGTATCAATTACAAGGACAGTCAGGACAATGCGCTTCGCTTTCTCGGCGAACTCGGCAATCCATTTGCGGCGATAGGTGTCGACCCCAACGGCAAGGCTGCTATCGACTGGGGTGTCTACGGCATTCCCGAAAGTTATCTGGTCGGTGCAGACGGCACGATCCTTTACAAAAAGGTCGGCCCTTTCGATGCCCGAAGCGTCGAACGGGACTTGCTGCCAGCCATCACGGCCGCAGCCGGAAAATAACTCACCTGCCTAAGGACATCTGCCTTTGAACCCGGGCAATGTGCACCTTCCAAGTCCGAATCCGGCAGACATGTTCACATCTGCGGAAGGGCGTTCTGCCATACCTTGATCGCCTCGACAGGCCAGACCAGCATGACGACATTCAGCGTCAGATTATCGCGGATCAGCCAGCCGGTGAAGAGTTCGAAGAAGATGGCGATCGCCACCGTCAGCCACACCGGCACGCGGGCGGCGAACAGGAAACCCAGCACCATGAAAACCGTATCCATCGCCGAGTTCAATATGCTGTCGCCGGCGTACCCCAGCGCCATGGTCGCCGTACGGTAACGATCGATAATGAGAGGCGAGTTTTCGAGAATTTCCCAAGCCGCCTCGACCAGAACCGCAACGGAAAGCCGCATGGAAAGCGGCTTTTTGCGGAACAGCAGCCAGGCGAACCAGTAAAACAGGAAGCCGTGGATGATGTGCGACGGCGTGTACCAGTCGGCTAGGTGCTGAGAATTGCCCGGCGTGTTCACACCCGGTTCGAACAGCTTCACATATCCGCATTCGCAAATGGGAATGCGGCCCATGACATAAAGAATGACGATCTGCAGGAGAAGCAGCCCGGCGGCCACACCGAACCATTTGAGCGACCGCGAACGGGAAACCGGCATCTCCGCAACTGTCATTTTTCGTCCTTGTTGAGCGGTTCGAGCGAATGACGCATGACGAGCGGCATCTGCGCCATGGTGAAGATGATGGTGATCGGCATCGTGCCCCACACCTTGAAGGCCACCCATGCATCGGTGGAAAACATGCGCCAGACCACCTCGTTCATGACCGCGAGAAAGAGGAAAAACACACCCCAGCGCAAAGTCAGCTTGCGCCAGCCCTCATCGTTCAGCTTGAACGCCGAATTGAAGACATAACCGAGCAGCGACTGGCCGAAGAACAGGCCGCCGAGCAGGATGACGCCGAACAGAGTGTTGACGATCGTCGGCTTCATCTTGATGAAAGTGTCGTTCTGCAACCAAAGTGTCAGCGCACCGAAGACCAAAACCACGATGCCCGAAATCAGCGGCATCATAGGCAGCTTTCGCGTCAGTATCCATGAAACAGAAAGCGCGACAGCAGTTGCGATCATGAACAGGCCAGTGGCGATGAAGATCGGCCCGCCGAACTCCGTCAGCACCGGAAAAGTGGATGCCAGCCATTCGCCACGGGAGTTGGCGAAAAAGAACACCATGAGCGGACCAAGCTCGAGCACGAATTTCAGGAGCGGGCTGATTTCCGCCACCATCTTTTCGCTTTCCTTGGAATTGCTTTCAATATCCATACTCAAACTCCCGCAATGGCCTTGGCGAAATCTTCCGCCTCGAAGGGCTCCAGATCGTCCACACCTTCACCCACACCGATGAAATACACCGGCAGCTTGTGTTTTGCAGCAATGGCAACGAGGATACCGCCCCGCGCCGTGCCATCCAATTTTGTCATAATCAGGCCCGAAACGCCCGCGACGTTGCGGAATATCTCCACCTGGTTGAGGGCGTTCTGCCCGGTCGTCGCATCCAGCGTCTGAAGCACGGTGTGCGGCGCATCCGGATCGAGCTTGCCAAGCACCCGCACAATCTTTTCCAGTTCCGCCATCAGCTCCGTCTTGTTCTGCAAGCGACCGGCGGTATCGATGATGAGCACGTCGCTTTTTTCAGCCCGCGCCTGCTCATAGGCATCGTAAGCCAGACCCGAGGCATCCGCCCCAAGCTTGGTGCCGATGAATTGCGAGCCGGTGCGATCGGCCCAGATCTTGAGCTGCTCGATTGCCGCGGCTCGAAAAGTGTCGCCAGCCGCCAGCATGACCTTGAGGCCCGAGCCGGACAGCTTGGCGGCGAGTTTGCCGATGGTCGTCGTCTTGCCGGTGCCGTTCACACCCACGACGAGAATGACATGCGGCTTGTGCGAAAGATCGAGTTCCAGCGGTTTTGCGACGGGTTTCAGGACCTTGGTAATCTCGCCCGCCATGATGCGCGCCACATCCTCGCCGCTGACATCCTTGCCATAACGTTCCGAAGACAGGACACCGGTAATGCGCATGGCTGTCTCGACACCCAGATCCGACTGGATGAGAAGATCTTCCAGTTCGTCGAGCGTGTCCTCGTCCAGCTTTCGCTTGGTGAACAGCGCCGAAATCTGGGTGGTCAGCTGCGATGAGGTGCGCGCAAGCCCGGCCCGCAGACGCTGAAACCAGCTGAGCTTCGGCTGCGGTGCTTCGTCCGCAGGCTCTTCGCGCTCACTCGCCGATGAAAAGCCCTTCGGCAAAGCGGACGAAACCGCAGGGGGTTCGACTGCGCGCGCAGACTCCGCCTCATCGAGCAACGCATCCATCGCATCCGCATCGAGCACGGCATCGGCAGCTTGCGGCAAAACCTCTGCCTGTTCTTCGGCGGCGGCTTCGGCCTGCAACAGCGACAACGGCACGACACCGATATCACCGGCAAGCTCCACACCGGGCAGAAGCGGCGCGTCCTCTTCCTCTTCGTCTTCGGAAACGGCCACATTTGGCGTCTCGTCCGAAGCCGGCCCACCGGCCGTCTCGATCTCCAGTTCGGAAACCGGGTCCTTCTCAACAATGGGATGTGCTTCGGCTTCGCTCAGCGCCTCGTCGAAAGAGGCGTTTTCCTTGGCGCGTTCAAGCGCGGAATCCTCTTGCGGCCGGTCGCCCGTCCCGGTCTTGTCCTTGCCGAACGAAAAGACTTTTTTGATGAAGCCGAGGGCCATGGTCGTTTCCGTGTCTTTATCTCGTGCCGCTTCAGGCCGCGTCCGCCGCCAGAAGCTTCATGTTCAGATGTTTGCCGTTGTGGCCGGTAATCGCAACCTGCGCAAGAGTGCGCGGGAGAAGATGCGGCGTCGCCACCAGCGTGAAATTGTCGGTATGCGCAAAACCGGTGTTTTCCACCAGGATCGTCTGCACCGAACCGACCATGTTTTGCAAATGTGCGAGCCTGAGCGCCTCGCCGCGCCCGCGAAGCCTTGCCGCCCGCTCCTTCACCAGCGCCCGGTCGAGCTGCGGCATGCGCGCGGCGGGTGTGCCGGAACGCGGGCTATAGGGAAATACATGCAGGCTGGAAATGCCGCATTCTTCCGCCAGCGTCGCAGCATTTTCGAACATCTCTTCCGTCTCGGTCGGAAAACCGGCGATCATATCAGCACCGAAAGCGATATCCGGCCGGAGCGACCGCACCTCGTGACAGAAGCGAATGGCGTCGGCCCGCGAATGGCGGCGCTTCATGCGTTTCAGGATCATGTCGTCGCCGTGCTGAAGCGACAGGTGCAGATGCGGCATGAAACGCGGCTCGCCGCCAATCAAATCCATCAGATGATGGTCGGCCTCGATGCTGTCGATGGAGGAAAGCCGCAGCCTCGAGATTTCCGGCACCTGCTTCAGCAATGTCTTGGCAAGATACCCAAGCGAAGGTTCGCCCGGCAGGTCGGCCCCATAACTGGTTGCATCAACACCGGTCAGCACGATTTCGCAATAGCCGCTTTCCGTCAGCTTGCGCGCCTGCTCCACCACAGCACCCATCGGCACGGAGCGGGAATTGCCGCGGCCATAGGGGATGATGCAGAAGGTGCAGCGATGATCGCAGCCGTTCTGCACCTGAATGAAGGCGCGCACGTGCCCATCAATGTGCTTGACCATCTGCGGCGCGGTCGCCTTGATGCTCATGATGTCGTTGACGCGCAGCTTTTCTTCCGCCGAAACGCCGAAATCCGGCAGAGCGCGATAGGAGGCGCTTTTCAGCTTTTCCTCATTGCCCAGCACCGCATCCACCTCGGGCATCTCGGCAAAGGTCTCTTTTTCCGTCTGCGCGGCGCAGCCGGTGACGATGATGCGGGCATGCGGATTGTCGCGCCTTGCCCGGCGGATGGCCTGGCGCGCCTGGCGCACCGCCTCGCCCGTCACGGCGCAGGTATTGACCAGCACGGCATTGTTGAGCCCGGCCTTTTCGGCCTCCGCCCGCATCACTTCCGATTCATAGGTATTGAGACGGCAGCCGAAGGTTATGACCTCGACGCCGCTCATATGGCCCCCTGCTCGGCCATGGCGTCCCGCGACCAGACGCCGGTGACGGGATCGACCATGCCGGACCATTCCCATTCGGCCGGCCCGGTCATGACGACGTGATCGTCCTCGCGCCATTCGATGGTCAGCGGCACGCGCACGGGGCTGGAGGCGACATCAATGGTGACCTTCCTGCCGGTGCGGCCGGTGCGCGCGGCGGAAACAGCGGCGGCACAGGCGGCGGAACCGCAGGCGAGCGTCAGCCCGGCGCCGCGTTCCCATGTACGGGTGCGAAGCGCGCTGTCGGAAATCACCTGCGCCAGCGTGATATTGGCCTTTTCCGGAAACATCGGGTGGTTTTCGAGAAGCGGTCCGAAGCGTCCCAGATCGAAATCCATCGGGTCGCGATCCACCCAGAAAATCGCATGCGGGTTGCCCATGGACATGACGGCGGGCGAATGCAGGATCGGCGCGTCGATCGGCCCGATCTGCAATTCGATGCGGCTCGTATCGTGGAACTCCTCCGAAAGCGGAATATCGCTCCAACGGAAACGCGGCAGGCCCATATCCACGGAGATCATACCGTCTTCATGCTCTACGGCATTGAGGATGCCCGCGACCGTCTGGAAAGTGAAAGAGGTCTTGCCCGTCTCGGACGACAACGCCTGCACCACACAACGCGTGCCGTTGCCGCAAGCCTGCGCCTTTGTGCCGTCGCAATTGAGAATATCGATAAAGGCGTCGGTGCCGCCGACACGCGGATCGTGGATCGCCATGATCTGGTCGAACTGCGTGGCGGGATCGGCATTGAGCGCGATTGCCGCCGAGGGCGTCACCATATCCTTGCGGCCGCGCATATCGACAACGAGGATCTTGTTGCCAAGCCCGTTCATCTTCGCAAATTCGACCGTATCCGCCATCGCCTTGAACCTGAAAACTACCTGAAACCGGATTGAAAACGGGCTTCTACCCGCGCTTTCGCTCTATATGGCGGAAAGGACGGTAAATTACCAGACTGTTGCAGCGCAAACCGGGCAGCACTCAGACGGAAGGCGTGTCGAAAACCTCGCCCGGACGCATGGGCCGGAAACGGCTCTCGTCTACCCCCTGCCCGGCAAGTGCTGCCTTGAGCGCCGCAAGCGGCGCATCGACCGCCTCATCGGTCAGTTGCACCGTGCCCCAATGGTGGCCGCAGACATGCGCGGCACCGCAAATCTTCATGCCTTCCACGGCTTCCGCCGGGTTCTGGTGCTGGCCCTTCATGAACCAGCGCGGCTCGTAAGCACCGAAGGGCAGATTGGCGAGGCGGAAATCACCATGCTTCTTACGTGCGGCGTGATAATTGAGGCCATCGTGGAAGCCGGTATCGCCGATGTGGTAGATCTTGCCACCCGGCGTTTCGATGACGAAGGCGGCCCATAACGCCATGCGCCGGTCATTCAGGCCACGCGCAGACCAGTGGTGGCAGGGTTCGAAATGAATTTTGACCGCACCCATCTCCACGACATCGCCCCAATCACCCACCTTGATGCGCGCCGCCTCAACGCCGGTGCGGATGATGGCGTCATTGCCGATCGGCGTAATGAAAAGCGGCTTATGCGCCACATGCAGACGCTTCAGCGTCTCCATATCCAGATGGTCGTAGTGATTATGCGTCACCAGCACCAGATCGATGGGCGGCAAGTCCTCAAAACGGATACCGGGCGGGTTGACGCGTTTGGGACCGGCGAAACTGAACGGGCTGGTGCGCTCGGACCATACGGGATCGATGAGAATATTCAGCCCCGCTGTCTGGATGAGAAAGGAGGCGTGGCCGACGAAGGTGACGCGGATGTCCTTGCCATCGACCCGGCTTTCGGGTTTTGCGAAGGGAAAGGGGCTCGGATAGCTTTCCGGCCACCTGGTGCGCTCGCCATTAAATCGCCATTTCATGAGATCCATGAAATTGCCGGGCGGCAAACCGTCGGGATTGAAGAAACGCGTCCCGTCGAAATGATCGGAGACCGGACCGCTATAATAGGCCCCGGCGTTCGAACGGCGCGCAAACAGGCCGCCGCCCGCGAGAGCAAGCAGACCAAGTGCGGAAAAACGAAAGAAGTTTCGACGTTTCATGGAAAAGGTATAGGGAGCGGAACGACGCCGTTCAAGCATCGCCGTTGCGCCTTGGGTCCGATCACGCAAAGATGAAGAAGCATGCGTTGCCGTGTGAAAAACCGGCACGGTCTTGACTTTTCCCGCGCATTCCTGTTTATCGCCGCCAATCAGCTGGCAGTTTCACGACTCCAAGCCGCCGACCGGGACCCGCAAAGGTATAAAGAGATCCAGGAGGTCAACACCCGACAGCGCGATGCGCCCTCGGGTGCTTTTTGGCTTTGCGTCTTGTTTTTGGCAGCGAAAGCACCGACGTTTCGGAGACCCCGGAACGAAGAAGGAATAAACGATGTTTGAAAACCTCCAGGACCGCCTTGGTTCCATTCTGAATGGACTGACCGGCCGTGGCGCGCTGACGGAAGCCGATGTTGCTGCCGCCCTGCGCGAGGTTCGCCGTGCGCTTCTGGAAGCGGACGTTGCGCTGGAAGTCGTGCGCTCCTTTACTGACAAGGTGCGTGAAAAGGCTGTCGGCGCAGCTGTTCTGAAATCCATCAAGCCCGGCCAGATGGTCGTCAAGATCGTGCATGACGAACTTGTCGAGATGCTCGGCACCGAAGGCGTCTCGATCGACCTGCATGCGGCCGCCCCCGTCGTCATCATGATGGTGGGTCTGCAGGGTTCGGGCAAGACCACGACCACCGGCAAGATCGCCAAGCGCCTGACCGACCGCGAGAAGAAGAAGGTGCTGATGGCATCTCTCGACACGCGCCGTCCGGCAGCACAGGAACAGCTTCGCCAGCTGGGCGTGCAGACCGGCGTCGACACGCTGCCGGTCATCGCCGGCCAGTCGCCGGTCGATATCGCCGCGCGCGCCGTGCAGGCAGCCAAGCTCGGCGGCCATGACGTCGTCATTCTCGACACCGCCGGCCGCACCCATATCGACGAACCCTTGATGCTGGAAATGGCCGACATCAAGAAGAAGTCCAACCCGCATGAAATCCTGCTGGTCGCGGATTCGCTGACCGGTCAGGACGCCGTCAACCTCGCGCGCAACTTCGATGAGCGTGTCGGCATTACCGGCCTCGTGCTGACCCGTATGGACGGCGACGGACGCGGCGGTGCTGCCCTCTCCATGCGCGCCGTCACCGGCAAGCCGATCAAGCTGATCGGTATCGGCGAGCGCATGAACGAACTCGACGAGTTCCATCCGCGCCGTATCGCCGACCGTATTCTCGGCATGGGCGACATCGTCTCGCTGGTCGAGAAGGCCGCCGAAAACATCGATGCGGAAAAAGCCCGCGCCATGGCCGAAAAGATGGCCAAGGGCAAGTTCGACCTCAACGATCTCTCCGACCAGCTTGGCCAGATGAAGAAGATGGGCGGTATGGGCGGCATCATGGGGCTGATGCCCGGCATGGCCGGCATGAAGGACAAGATGGCTTCGGCCGGTATGAACGACAAGATGTTCGACCGCCAGATCGCCATCATCTCGTCGATGACCAGGGCGGAACGCGCCAATCCCGATATTCTGAAACACAGCCGCAAGAAGCGCATTGCCGCCGGTTCCGGCACCGATGCCGCTGAAATCAACAAGCTCTTGAAGATGCATCGCGGCATGGCCGACATGATGAAAGCCATGGGCGGCAAGGGTAAAGGCGGCATCATGAAGCAGATGATGGGCGGCCTTGCGGGCAAGATGGGGCTTGGTGGTCTTGGGGGCGGCGGTATGCCCGATCTGTCGAACATCGACCCGAAGCAGCTCGAAGCGCTCCAGAAGCAAGCTGAAGCCGCCGGTCTCGGCAAGCCGGGCGCTATGCCCGGTCTTGGTGGTCTTCCGGGTGGTTTGCCTGGTCTCGGCGGGGCCAAGCTGCCGGGTCTGGGCGGTATGCCGGGCCTGCCGGGCTTCCCGAAAAAGAAGTGAGGGCAACGCCAGTGAACAACACAGAAGTGAAAGCCCAGCTTTCCGAATACCGCCAGTCGATCGACAATATCGATGCCGCACTGGTTCACATTCTTGCCGAACGTTTCCGCTGCACCAAAGCGGTGGGCGTACTGAAGGCAAAATACAATTTGCCGCCGGCGGACCCGGCGCGCGAGGAATACCAGATCGAACGCCTTCGCCGTCTGGCGAAGGATGCCAATCTGGATCCGGATTTCGCCGAGAAGTTTTTAAACTTCGTCATCACGGAAGTCATCCGGCATCATGAAGCAATAGCCGCCGAACACGGCGGTACTGAAAAGACCGCCTGACCGGCGGACAAGCCATCTTAAGGAGTAAATCACATGGCACTTAAAATTCGTCTCGCACGCGGTGGTTCCAAGAAGCGCCCGTATTACCAGATCGTCGTTGCTGACGCCCGTTCGCCCCGCGACGGCCGTTTCCTCGAGAAGGTCGGTTCCTGGAACCCGATGCTTGCCAAGGACAACCCGCAGCGCATCGAGCTGAAGGCTGACCTCATCAAGGAATGGATCGCCAAGGGCGCACAGCCGACCGACCGCGTTCTGCGCTTCCTCGCAGAGGCCGGCGTTGCCGAGCGCGCCGTTCGCAGCAACCCGGAAAAGGCACTGCCGGGCAAGCGCGCTCTGGAACGCGTTGCAGAAAAGAAGCAGAAGGCTGAAGATGCAGCTGCTGCCGCAGCAGAAGCCTCTGCTGCAGAATAATCTGCATTAGAATTTTAGAGAACGGGTGGCGTGGTTTTCCATGCCGCCCGTTTTTTGTTTATTTTGGCATCAATAAACTTTAGAGCCTCAGGAACTATGCTCTAACGTGTTGAATCTGCGCATCGTGCCCTGTGAAATCGATTCCGATTTTCACGCCGATGCTGTAAACCAGACGCAACCAACACCAGAAGACGGACGGCCCGATGGCAAAGCTGGAAAACCCGATACTCATGGCAAAGATCGGCGGCGCACAGGGATTGCGCGGCGAAGTCCGTGTCAGCACCTATACGGACGAACCGATGGCGCTCGGCGACTATGGCAATCTGGTCAGCGCCGATGGCCGCGTCTTCGAAATTCTGGAGGTTCGCGAGAGCAAGAATGTCGTCGTCGTCCGCTTCAGGGGCATCAATGACCGCAACGCGGCGGAAAGCCTGAATGGGCTTGAACTGTTTATCGAACGCGACAATCTGCCGGATGACGAACTGGACGACGACGAATTTTATTATGCCGATCTCGAAGGGCTGGAAGCCGTCGATGCCGAAGGCAAAAGTTATGGCGCCGTCAGCGCCGTCTACGATTTTGGCGCGGGTGACCTGCTGGAACTGAAGGGCGCAGGCCGCCGCCCCGCCCTCATTCCGTTTTCGGAGGCGGCCGTGCTTGAAATCGATCTGGAGGCGAGACGCATTCTCATCGATCCGATGGCCGCCGGCCTGATCGACAATCCCGACGACAAAGACGAAACCGGCACATCGCCTTTCGGCAAGAAATAAAACCAATGACCTTCAAGGCTACCGTTCTGACGCTCTACCCGGAAATGTTTCCGGGGCATCTCGGATATTCGCTGGCGGGCAAAGCGCTGGAGCGTGGGCAATGGTCGCTTGAGGCCGTGCAGATTCGCGAATTCGCCACCGACCGGCACAGAAGCGTCGATGATACACCGGCAGGCGGCGGCGCCGGCATGGTGCTGAAACCCGACATTCTGGCCGCAGCCATCGATCATGTTTCTGACGGAGATACGCGACCGCGCCTGCTGATGAGCCCGCGCGGCAAACCGCTGTCGCAGGACCGCGTGCGCGAACTGGCGGCGGGCGATGGCGCAATCATCGTGTGCGGCCGTTTCGAAGGCGTCGACCAGCGGGTGATCGATGCGCGTGGGTTGGAGGAAGTATCGATCGGTGACTATATCCTCTCCGGCGGCGAACCGGCGGCTCTGACGCTTCTGGACGCCATCGTGCGCATTCTGCCGGGTGTCATGGGCAACGATCTTTCCGGCGTGCATGAAAGCTTCGAGGGCGGGCTACTGGAGCATCCGCATTATACCCGTCCGCAACTCTGGGAAGACCGCGACATCCCCGCCGTTCTGACCTCCGGCAACCACGCCGTCATCGACAAATGGCGACGCGAACAGGCACTGGCGCTGACGAAGGAAAGACGGCCCGACCTTCTGGAGAAGGCAACGGCTCAGGTCGAGACGAAATAATAAGCCGTCAATATCAGTCCGACCGCAATCACCAGCCAGCGGATGATCCATTGCGGCACCCGTCTTGCCGCGTGCACGCCCACATATCCACCAAGTGCCGCCGCCGGAAACATGATGAGGGCTGCCCACCAGGAAACGACGCCGCCGCTGACGAATATCGTAATGGCGATGACGGCGATCACCACCGACAGCAGGTTCTTCAGCGCATTCAGATGATGATAGCTGCCGCCCGAAGTCATTCCGAGGATGGCCAGCATCATGATGCCCATGCCCGCCCCGAAAAAACCGCCATAGACGGAGGCAAGCCCCTGAAAGACAAGGCTCGTGAAGTTACCGGGCGAACGCTCGGCACTGGCCTTCGGCCGCAGCCACGGGCCGGCGGCGAAAACGGCAGTGGCGGCGAGAAGCAGCCATGGCACAAGCTGGCGGAAGGAGGGGTTGTCGAGCGACAGCAACAGGAGCGACCCCGCCAGCCCGCCGACGATCGAAACGACCGACAGCAGGATCGCCTCGCGCCAGTGGGCGCGGATTTCCGGCCCATAGGCAATCACGGACGTGATGTAGCCTGGAAACTGCACGATCGCCGACGTAGCGTTGGCGACGATGGGCGGCAGACCGGCAAGCGTCATCGCCCCGAAGGTCAGGAAGGTGCCGCCGCCGGCAATCGCATTGACGACACCCGACAGAAAACCGGTCGCAATAAGCATCAGAATAATGAAAATCGACATGGCCCCTCCCAAGGTTGCCATGCCATAGCTGGTGAAACACACCTTCGCAACTGCCGTCATGTCGCGCAGAATTGATAAAATATTGTCATGAAGGGATGACAAATGGCGCAGTCTCGTATATGTGCGCGCTTGGAATTGGGGTTTTCCCCTTTAACCGCAAGCAAAGAATGGCGAACCCGCTCCTGCCGCAAGGCATAGTCTGAAGGCATTGACCGAAAGACAATCGTTGAGCGCTCTGGCTGTTTCAGAAGAAATCAGAGGTTAACATGACCAATATCATTCAGCAGCTGGAAGCCGAACAGGCTGCCAAGATCGAAGCAAAGCGCACCCTGCCTGAGTTTTCTCCGGGCGACACGCTGCGCGTCAACGTTCGCGTGACCGAAGGTACCCGTACCCGCGTTCAGGCTTACGAAGGCGTTTGCATCGCCCGTTCCGGCGGTGGCCTTTCCGAAAGCTTCACCGTTCGCAAGATTTCCTACGGCGAAGGCGTCGAGCGCGTGTTCCCGATCTACTCCCCGCTGGTCGAAGGCGTTGAAATCGTTCGCCGCGGTAAGGTTCGTCGCGCGAAGCTCTATTACCTGCGCGATCGTCGCGGCAAGGCTGCCCGTATCGTTGAGAACACCGGTACACGCGCGCGCAAGCTGAACGAATCCGAGCGCCAGGCAATTGTCGAAGAAAAGGCACGCCTGGAAGCTGAAAAGGTAGCAGCAGCACAGGCTCTCGCCGCCGAAAAGGCAGCAGCCGAAGCCGCAGAAGCCAAGGCAGCGGAAGAAGCAGCAAAGGCTGCGGAAGCCACAGCGGAATAAGATTTCCATTTCGATGGATCTACGGGAAAGGCGGTCTTAGGACCGCCTTTTTTGTTGCGCCGTCATGCGACAAAAATTCGGTCGACAACTTTACGGTCCGCAGAAACCAGCGCCCCTTTACCTCTCGCCTCTCTTCGAAATGTCTTCACGTCGACAGATCAAGATCAAAGTCGTATTGCTACTTATTCTTTCGCTTAATTTCTTTAGAACATTCTCGAATAGCATTGCCTAGTTTTACGTATTGTGCAATTTTCGCGCAGTTTTAGGTGTTGATATGTTTTTATTTAATTCTTTTTTAACAAAAAATAAGCGTGCTTTCTTCGCTGTCGGCCTTGCCAGCGCGCTCATGAATATTCTTAACCTCTCAGGCTCCCTTTTCATGCTGGAGGTTTATGATCGCATTCTGCCCAGCAAGAGTATTCCCTCCCTTGTCGCCCTGGTTGTTCTGCTGATTATTCTCTATGCCTTTCTTGTGGGGTTCGACATTCTGCGCGGCCGGATATTGGCGCGCATCTCGGACGCTATGGACGATGCGCTCAATCAAAAGCTCTTCAGGGCGTCGATCAGCGCGCCACTTGCCGCTTATGGCAAGATCGATGGACTGCAGATCGTTGGCGATCTCGATCAGATACGCCAGTTCTTGTCCGGCCCCGGGCCGGCAGCTTTCTTTGATATTCCCTGGCTGCCCATCTATCTGCTGATCTGTTTCGCCTTGCATCCGTGGATCGGTTTTGCCGTGCTCGGCGGTGCCCTCGTCCTTGTCGTGTTGACGCTCATAACCAACTGGCTCACCGAAAGGGCGACCAAGCAGGCTTATGCCGTACGCGGGCAGCGAAATGCACTCGTCGGCAGCAGTCAGCGCAACATCGAATCCATCAAAACCATGGGCATGATGAGTGCGGTGACGTCGATGTGGGACGATCTGCACTCCAGATATCGCGCTGTCACTCTGTCGACATCGGACACGGCGGGCACGCTCAGCGCGATTTCCCGAACATTCCGCCTGTTGTTACAGTCAGGTGTGATGGCAATCGGCGCCTGGCTGGTTATCGAGGGGAATGCCTCAGCGGGTAGCATTATCGCAGGCTCCATCCTCTCGGCAAAGGCGCTAGGCCCCGTCGAACAGGCGATTGCAAACTGGCGCAGCTTCATGACCGCGCGACAGGGCTGGAATCGCATCAACGAATTTCTCCAACTCGTGCCGGAACCCTCACAGCCGCTCTCCCTGCCGCCACCGAAATATACCGTGGCTATTGATCGCGTGACCGGCGGTCCGCCCAATGGCGCGCGCGACACCGTGGCCGATATTTCCTTTACGCTGAACGCGGGCGATGGTCTTGGCATCATTGGCCCCAGCGCATCCGGTAAATCCACGCTGGCGCGTTTGATAACCGGTATCTGGCCCTATGAACGGGGTTCCGTGCGCTTCGATGGGGCTGCGCTGAACCAGTGGGATTTCGACCTTCTCGGTAAGTCCATCGGTTACATGCCCCAGCAGGTGGAGCTGATGCCGGGCACGGTGGCGCAAAATATCGCGCGTTTCGATCGGGATGCGACGGCGAAAGCGATCATTACCGCAGCCAAGGCCGCTCAGGTCCATGAAATGATCCTGAACCTGCCGAACGGTTACGACACCTATATCGGTGACCGTGGAGAGGCATTGTCAGGCGGACAAAAACAGCGCATCGGCCTTGCGAGAGCGCTTTTCGGAGAACCGTTCTTCGTCATTCTCGATGAACCGAACTCAAATCTGGACAGCGAAGGCGAAACAGCCTTGCGTAACGCCATTGGCGACGTCAGGAGCCGGGGCGGCATCGTGGTCGTCATTGCCCATCGCCCCAGCGCCATAGAAAGCGTCAATCTCGTGATGGTGATGAGCAACGGCCGAATGCTTCGCTTTGGCACCAAGGAAGAGGTGCTTGCGCAAATCCTGCGGCAGAACATTCGCCAGGTACCCGAAACAGAGGAAGACATACGCAAGCTGGAAAACAGGGTGAGTGAAAATGGGTGAGGCAGAGAAAACCGGCATGACGAATGCATCCATTATCAAACACTCGGCCGCCGTGACCATTCTTGCCGTCGGCCTTCTTTTCGGTTTGGGCGGCTGGGCGGCTCTGGCGAAACTTTCTGGTGCGGTCGTGGCCACGGGCCGGGTTGTTGTCGAGGGGAACTCCAAAAAGATTCAGCATCTTTCCGGCGGTATCGTCAGCGAGATCAATGTTGCTGAAGGTGACACGGTGGAGGCCGGTCAAATCTTGCTGCGGCTGAGCGGCACGATCGTTCAGGCGAACCTGTCCATCGTCGAAAATACGCTTGCGCAAGTCTATGCGCGCCGCGCGCGTCTGCGGGCCGAGATTTCCGATGCGTCCTCTTTCACTACGCCCGAAGATCTGGCCGTCTTGACCAATTCCAAGGCTGCCAAAACTTTCAGCGACAGTGAGCAGAACCTTTTCAACAGCCGTCGCAGTGCGCTGATCGGCATGAAAAAACAGTTGGCCACGCGCAAGGATCAGCTCGCCGACGAGGCGCGCGGCATGGACGTTCAGATCGAGGCGACCAACAATGAACTGAGTATTGTAAGGGAAGACGTTTCCAAGACACGGGAACTCTACGCGAAGGGTCTCGTAACGCTTCAGCGCCTCAATCTTCTCAAGCGGCAGCTTTCCAATCTTGAAGGTCAGCAGGGCCAATATATGGCCTCACGTGCACAGACGGTGGGTAAGCTGAGCGAAATGGACTTGCAGTTGCTTCAGCTCGACGAGGACCGCAAATCCGAGGTCACAAAAGATTTGACCTCAATCGAAGCGACTGTCGCGGAATATGAAGAACGGCTTGCGGCAACGCGTGACCAGCTGGATCGCCTCGATATTCGCTCGCCGATCGCGGGGCGCATCTACCAGCTGTCGGTGCACAATATAAATGGCGTCATTCAGCCGGGCGAAGTGCTTATGCTGGTCGTTCCGGCGAAGGAAGACCTTGCGATCGACGCCAATGTCCTTCCGAGCGACATCGACCAGATTTACGTCGGGCAGCCGGTGACCATCCGGTTCACCGCTTTCAACCAAAGCACCACACCGGATGTAAACGCTGAAGTCGCCGTCGTCGCACCGGACCTGCAGACAGATTCCCGCACCGGGGCATCATATTATGCGCTGCGCATCAAGCCGAGCAAAACCGGCATGGATCATTTGCCTGGCAGGCGGTTATACCCGGGCATGCCGGCCGAAGTCTTCATACAGACGAGCGAAAGAAGTGTTCTTTCCTATTTTGTAAAACCATTCCAGGACAGGCTTAGAAAGACGTTCCTGCAGGAATAAACGACGTTTATTGCAGTTTTTTTTAGAGAATATTCCGAAATACACCAAAAACGAGAATTTATCCGAAAAAAACAATTTCTCATATTGTCTTGTCGTTTATGATGTACTAAATATTGCCCGTAATATTTATTATAAATTTAATTTCGATTAATCGAATCTCAAAAATTTGTAGGAGAGTAAAATGGCTTTAAAAGTAACTTTCGGTAATGGCGGTGCCGCTTCGGTTTCGTCACTCACCAGTCTGGTCGATCAGGAAGCTTATAAGCTCCTCACGGAATCGACGGCACAAGTCAAAAACGGCTCTTCGCTCGAATCAGGCGTGGTCAACGTCGGGGCCGTATCGGTTCCCGGCAGTGGCGCTGGCGGCAAGGTCGATGTCGGTTACGACCCCAACGCAAACGGTTTCACATTCGACGTAAGTTCGTCGTGGAATTCGGTGAAGAACGCTCTCGCCCAGTCCGATACCTCTGAAAACCTTACGTTCAAGGATTTCGTTCAGGTGGACGTTCTCCTCGGCGGCACAGGTTCGTCCAACGTTGAAGTTCACAATGCCAAGCGTGGTAACATCGCGACCGGCGCGGGCAACGACACGGTCAACCTATCTGTCGTTTCGAACGATAAGAGCTGGGTAAACGCTTTCAAGATCGATACCGGCGCAGGCAACGATACTGTCACCGTCAAGGCCGGCACCGTGAGTGGTATCGCGGGCGTCACCGATGGCAGCTACACGTCCGTCAAGATCGACGCCGGCGCAGGTAATGATGAAATCAACCTGAGCGGCGTAAAGCTCGCTTCGTCGCTGGTGACCGGCGGCACGGGCATCGATCGGATCACTGCAAGCGGTGGAGCCGATACCTTCGTCTTCAATCTGGGCGACATGGCGAAGAGCCTTGCCACAGATACCATCTCCGGCTTCAATGCCGCCATGGACAAGCTGAAGCTGGTCGGCACGACAGTCGATCAGTGGGCGGTGTCAACATTCGATGACGATACCATCCTGAACTACAACGTAACCGGTGAGCACAAGGGTGAGAAAATCGTCCTCTCGGGTGTTCACCTCACCGGTAACGATTGGTTCACCGCATAATTCTCTCATAGAGAAGTGCACTAGCGACACTCCGTAGAATCATGGCCCGGATTATGTCCGGGCCACGTTTTTTAGCGCAATGCTTTACGAGGGAATTGCGGTTCACGAAGATGGCCGTGCCGAGCGTATCGGACCAAAAATGTCGCGACAGCCGGCAGACCCGGCTGTCTGTCTTTCCGAAAATCAGGCGGCTTCTGCCTGATTGCCCATTTTGCGCGCCGCGATGATGACGAGCACACCTGCAAGCGCAAGGCAGAAGGCAAGGAAGAACATCGGCGCAATCGTACTGCCGGTCTGGTCCTTGATCCACGGCACCACATTCTGCGCCACGAAGCCACCCAGATTGCCGACGGAATTGATTGCGGCGATGCCGGCGGCAGCACCGGCCCCCTTAAGGAAACGTCCGGGAAGGCTCCAGAACACCGGCTGGCCGGCAAAAATGCCCGCAGCGGCAATGCAGAGGAAGGCGAACTGCAAGACCGGATTGGTGAGCAACGCCGACATCAGCAGGCAAAATGCACCGATGAAGGCGGGACCGACGATATAGGGCGTCTTGTTTTTGGCCTTGTCGGCCGCCAGGGGCACAACGAACAGCGCAACAGCCACGATCACCCAGGGGATGATGTTGATGAAGCCATTGGCGGTATCGGAAACGCCGAAGCCCTTCACGATCGTCGGAAGCCAGTAGCTGAGACCATAGGCCGCCAGCGGAAAACCGACATAGCATAGCGCCATGAACAGCACGCGCGGATTGATCAACGCCTTGAAGCCGTCCTCCGCGTGCTCTTCCATGCCCTTGTTTTCTTCGGCCAGCCGGTTCTTCAGCCAGTCCTTTTCAGCCTGCGTCAGGAACTTCGCCTTTTCCGGCGTATCATCAAGATAAAAGAAAGTGACGATGCCGGCGATCACAGCGGGAATACCCGTTGCCAGAAACACCCATTCCCACCCGGCATATCCGAGCAGGCCATCAAGGTCGAGCAGCATGCCGCCAAGCGGTGCGCCGATTGCATTGGCAAGCGCGCTGAAGATCATGAACAGGCCAATCATCCGTCCACGATAATCACGCGGGAACCAGAGCGTCATCAGGAACAGCACGCCCGGGAAGAAACCAGCCTCGCAAAGCCCGAGCAGGAAACGCAGGATGTAGAACATGGTGGCGTTCTGCGTATAGGCGAGCGCAATGGTGACGGCGCCCCAAGAGACCAGAATGCGGGCGAACCATTTGCTGGCGCCGAAACGGTTGAGGAACAGGTTGCTCGGAACCTCAAAGAGGAAATAGCCGATGAAAAACAGCGACGCGCCAAGACCATAGGCATATTCGCTGAGGCTGAGCGCATCGACCATCTGCAGCTTGGCAAAGCTGACATTCTGCCGGTCGATATAGGCGATGAGATAGAGAAGGCCAAGAAACGGCATCAGCCGCCAGGTGATCTTCGAGATAAGGGATTTTTCCGATACCATGTGCTTTTCCTCCCTTCGATTGCTCGTCGAAATGCAAATGATAAGGGGACCCATCTATATGTGCGATGCAAAATACGCAAGTTGCATCGCGTCATGACCAAAGACGGAACAGCTGCATAGGCGGCCTTTTACTATCAGAAACCGATGCTGCAACGCACATAAACACGACGTTACCGACGGCACGCATTCATATTGCCGCGAAACCGGCAATCTGCTATGAAGTCCCTCATGGGATCTAAATTCGGATGTCTCGCGCAGAATGTTTATGTGCTGCAGGACCACAAGCGTCTGCCGGCACGGTTTTTCGCGCGCATTTCCGGGGCGCTCAATAGCCGACTTAGGCTCGCCTGACAGCACCCGCTGTCCACCGCCTGCTGAACCCTGATTTTACCTTTTCCATGACAAGGCACAGAGCCATGAGCGCACCCCGCACCCTGTATGACAAGATCTGGGACGACCACGTCGTCAATCGTGACCCGGACGGAACCTGTCTTCTCTATATCGACCGTCACCTGGTTCACGAGGTGACGAGCCCGCAGGCCTTCGAAGGCCTGCGCATTGCTGGCCGTCCGGTGCACTCGCCCACCCGCACGCTTGCCGTGGTCGATCATAACGTGCCCACCACCGCCGATCGGCTGGAAGGCATCAAGAACGAGGAAAGCCGTATTCAGGTGGAAGCGCTTGCGCAAAACGCCAGGGATTTCGGTGTCGAATATTATTCCGAGCGCGACAAGCGCCAGGGCATCGTCCATATCGTCGGCCCCGAACAGGGCTTCACCCTGCCAGGCATGACCATCGTTTGCGGCGACAGCCACACCTCCACCCATGGCGCTTTCGGCGCGCTCGCGCACGGCATCGGCACGTCGGAAGTGGAGCACGTGCTGGCGACCCAGACGCTGATCCAGAAGAAAGCCAAGAACATGCTGGTGCGTGTCGATGGCAAGGTTCCGGACGGCGTCACCGCCAAGGACATCATCCTCGCCATTATTGGTGAGATCGGTACGGCGGGCGGCACCGGCCATGTGATCGAATTTGCAGGCGAGGCGATCCGTTCGCTCTCCATGGAAGGCCGTATGACGGTTTGCAACATGACCATCGAGGGCGGCGCCCGCGCCGGTCTGATCGCACCTGATGAGACCACTTTCGATTACATCAAGGACAAGCCGCGCGCGCCGAAGGGCGAGACGCTGGAAGAGGCCATTGCCTACTGGAAGACGCTGAAATCCGACGAAGGTGCGCATTATGACAAGGTCGTGGTGCTGAACGCAGCCAATCTGCCGCCGATCGTCTCGTGGGGCTCATCGCCAGAGGACGTGACCTCCGTTGAGGGCATCGTCCCCAATCCTGACGATATCGCGGAAGAGAACAAGCGTACCTCGAAATGGCGTGCGCTGGACTATATGGGCCTGAAACCCGGCACTCGCATCACCGATATCGCTATCGACCGCGTCTTCATCGGCTCCTGCACCAACGGCCGCATTGAAGATCTTCGCGCCGCAGCGAAGATCGTCGATGGCCGCAAGGTTGCGTCCACCGTCTCGGCCATGATCGTGCCCGGCTCCGGTCTCGTGAAGGAACAGGCGGAAAAGGAAGGTCTGGACAAGATTTTCCTCGAAGCCGGTTTCGAATGGCGCGAGCCGGGATGCTCCATGTGTCTCGCCATGAATGACGACCGCCTGAAGCCCGGCGAACGCTGTGCCTCCACCTCGAACCGCAATTTCGAGGGCCGGCAGGGCTACAAAAGCCGCACCCACCTCGTCTCCCCCGCCATGGCGGCGGCAGCCGCGATCGCTGGTCATTTCGTTGATGTTCGCGAGTGGCGGTAATTATCGATAGCGCCTGAAACAAAAACCCCCGGAGCGATCCGGGGTTTTTTGTTGGGATCTCATTCCGAAATGATCTTCACCCGCTGGCCGGGCTGAAGTGTCGCGGTGGCGCTCATCGCATTCATCATGCGGAACATGTCGAGCTTGCGGTCGGTTCCCATCATCCTTGCGGCAACCGTCGCCACCGTTTCACCGGGCTTCACCGTCACCACCCGCACCCGTAGCGGTTTCAGAGAAGCAATCTCCGGCGGAGTCATTTTGCGGAAACTCGTGCGCAGCACATTGGCGATGGAATCGAGCTGCGTGTTGCCCTTCGGCACCGCCGTCAGGAAACGGAATATCTGCTGCCCGACACGGATGACGGTCACGTCGAAATCCCATTTGTCCGCCGTCGCCCGGGCTGTCGCGGCCTGCAGACCGTTGATCTGGATTTCCTTCACGGTTTCCGGCATCAGGCCGGCAACCCAGCCACTGGTCAGGTAGTTGGCAAGTGTGGTCTGTTTCGGATCGGCCACGCCGTCAAAACGGATGGCCACATCGCCCGGTCCGGTCGCAAGAACAGCCTCCACCTTGTTGTCGATGACGAAACCTTCCGGCACGTCGAAGCGGATACCGAGCGTTCCGTGCAGGAACGTCTGGCCCCGGACGTAACCTTCCTGCGGGCTGTCGCCGTAAAGCAGGCCGTCTATGCCATCCAGAAACCAGTCGCGGCCACGATCCCCGACTTGGCCCTCCTGGCCGAAGGCGCGGGCATGCCGGCGCGCGAGCTCGATGCGCTGCGGCGTGTTGGGGTGGCTGGAAAGAAAGTCGAGGCTCTGGTCGTTTTCGGGATCGGCCGAGGAAAACCGTGCATAGGCCGCCATGGAATCCAGAAAACGTGGCGATGCAAAGGGGTCGTAACCGGCCTCGCCCAGCATGCGCACACCAATCACGTCCGCCTGCAATTCCTGCTGGCGCGAAAAGGCCGCGAGCCGCAGCTTGCCGCGCGCAAGCGCCTGCTTGCCGGCAAGATCGCTGGACAGCACCTCGGCGACCACGCGGCTTGCAATCACCTCCGCCTCTTCCCGGCGCTGGCGCTCGATACCGTGGTTCGCGGTGACATGGCCCATCTCATGCGAAAGCACGGCGGCCACTTCCGAGGCATCGTTGGCGAGAGCAAGAAGCCCGCGCGTCACGTAAAGATAGCCGCCCGGCAACGCAAAGGCGTTGATGGCCGGCGAGTTCAGAATGGTAATGCGATAGGATTGCTGCGGATTTTCCGACACGGCCGTCAGCGCACCGGCGATGCGGGCGACAAGCCGTTCCGTTTTGGCGTCCCGATATTCACCGCCATAACTCGCCACGATGCGGGGGTGCTCGCGCGCGCCCATCTGGGCACGGGGATCGTTCTTCTGCACCTCTTCCACGGTCTGTGGATTGTCCGATGGGCGCAACGTGGACTGGTAGGCAGGGCTGAAAAGAGACTGGCACGATGACAGAAGCACAGCGGATGCAGCCAGCACGGAACAGGCTGCAATCGCCCTGCCCGAACGGCGAAGACCTGAACGGGAGAAGAGCCTCCACTGTGCAGTCATGCTATTTCTCATTCTGTATGCCTGCCCCTAACGTTCCTGATCATCCGTTAATTGCAGACCAGAATAACAGATTCGCCCCAACGAGCCATGAATGTCGAAACGGTAAAAACGATCCATCAAGTCCGGAATATTCCTGAAGAACGCAATAATTCTCGTCTTTTCTCGGGCAACAACTTGAAACTAGCAAGTGCAAATTAGCGCCATTGAAGTCATCTAAAGCGATTGCCAGCGGCGCGCGTCGAAAATAAGGCGATCAGCCGTTCAGAAAACTGTCCACCGCCTTCACATTTTGTGTGGCGAAGAAATCTGCGGTCGCGCCACTGTAGACGACCCGACCGCGATCAAGAAAAACCACCCGTTGCGCCAGCTTTCTTATGTCGTCGGGATGGTGCGTGACAATAACCACCGTGTTTTTTGTTTCGGCATGCAAGTCGAGAAGCAGGGACGTCATGCCCGCCCGCAGCCCCGGATCGAGCGCGGCGAAAGGCTCATCAAGCAGCATGACCGGTTTTTTTCGGACCAACGCGCGTGCCAGCGCCGCCCTTTGTCTTTCCCCGCCGGAAAGCGTGCCGGGCAAACGTTTATCGAAACCCGACAGACCCACGCGTGTTAGCGCCATCTCGATCCTTTGACGGTCTTCCGCCCGCAATTTCAACCCGGCGCTGACGCCAAGCGCGATATTGGTAAAGATATCAAGATGGGCGAAAAGGTTATTATCCTGAAAGATCGATGATACCGGTCTTTCGGAAGGGTCGAGCGCCTTCATGTCTTGCCCACCGATCAGCACGCGACCGGAATCGGGTATTTCGAAACCCGCGATGAGATTGAGGAGCGTCGATTTTCCCGAACCGGATGCGCCGACGACGGCAGTTATTTTGCCCTGCGGGAATGCACAATCAAGATCGAAATCCTGCGTTCCGAGCCTCAGCCTGACCTTGTCCAGCTCCACTGCAAAATCGCCGCCTGTCATATGCTCGCCCTTGCTGATTGCGCCCCTGCCGGTTGCGACTGCCGTGAGACACCGCCTGCGGCAAGCAGCAGACAGACGACACCAAGGATGAACGCATATCCGGCGGCATCATTGGTGCGGTAGCTGCCCATATTGCTATAAACCAGCCATGGCAAGGTGACGAAACTTTCCGATCCGAACAGGGCAACCGCCCCTAGGTCACCGAGCGACAGCGCCATGGCGAAGGAAAACGCCATGAGCAAAGGCCGCCGCAGAACCGGCAGATCGGCAAACCGCAGCCGCGTCCAGCCCTGAAGCCCGAAACTGGCGGATAGCCGGCCAGTGCGCAAAAAATGGCTGGCGAGGGCCGGCTCCAGCACCCGCATCGCAAGCGGCAGCGCCATCAGCATATTGATCAGCGCCACGAGGACGGGGGCATAAAAACTGACATCACCGAATGGCCGCAACAACAGGAACCACCCGCTTCCCAGCACGACGGGTGGCACCAGCAGCACCAGCGACGACCCCGCCCCGAGCGTGGCGGAGAGAAAACGCAAGGGCTGAGCCGCGTGCCGCCTTGAACCCACGGCCTGTCGCGCAGCGATGATGGCCATGCAAGTGAGCACGACGAGGATTGCGGAGAGCGCGGCGATTGCAAGACTGGTGGCCGCTGCGCGCAAGAAGATCGGCGCGGACAAAAGGCGCGGCAGATCGGCACTCAAGCCCGAGACGGTTATGGCGACAAGCGGCAGGCCGATCAGCAGAACCGCCAGAACGATTGCCGTCCCATCCCAGAGACGGGCGCCAACACCTTTGCCGTCGAAACGGCGAAGAGGACGACCAAGCGTGGCGATTTCTGCTTCGGGCGACGGCAAAAAGGCGAGAAGGCCGAGCAGGATTGCGGTGAGGGCAATTTGCAAAACAGAAAGCGCGATAGCCCGCTGCGGATCGAAATCGAACCGCAAAGCCTGATAGATCGCCACCTCCAGCGTCGTCGCCGCCGGACCGCCGCCAAGCAGAAGTACGAGCGTGAAGCTGGTGGCGCACAGCATGAAGACAAGCCCGGCAATGCCCGGAACGAGCCGCGAGACGGCCGGCCATTCGATGAAACGGAAAACCGAAACCGGCCCCATGCCGAGACTTGCCGCCATCCGCCAATATTCACCCGGAATGCGCTCAAGGCCTGCCAGCATCAGCCGAACCGCAAGCGGCAGATTGAAAAACACATGCGCGATGAGAATGCCGGAAAGGCCATAAATATTGAAAGGCTCATCTGCACCGGCAGAAACGAGGGCCGTATTCAAAACACCCTGCCTGCCCCAGATGGCGATGATGCCGAAGGCGCCGACGATGACCGGCAGCCCCATCGGCACCGCCATCAACCTGATGATCCATATCCGTCCCGGAAAATCCTGTCGACGGGAAAGCGCCAGCGCCACCGGCAGGCCAAGAGCGACGGAAAGAACGGTGGAGAGCGTTGCCTGATAAAGCGTGAAGCGCAGGATGCGCAGCGTATAGGCATCCATGATTCCAGCAGTGGATGCACCGGCATCGAAAGACAGGAGGGCCGCGACGGCGAGCGCCATGAACAGGAAAACGGCGGCAAACGCCGCCGTTCCAGCAATGATCGACCACCTGTAATCGCGACGCAGCATCATGCGCGAGTGTGCCTCTTGCTCAATTCATGCTCATGGCCGCAAGCCATTCATCGATCCATGCCTTGCGGTTCATCGCCACCTCCTCCGGGTCCATCAGAAAGGTCTTCTGCGGCACGACGAGTTTGGAAAACGCCTCCGGCAAGGGCTTCGACGTCGCCGCAACCGGCATCATCCAGTTGTTTTCCGGAATGGCATCCTGAAAACCTGATGACAGGGTGAAAGCGAGGAACTGTTTCGCAAGCTCCTTATGCGGCGCGTTTTTGAGAAGGCCGGACACCTCGATCTGGATGTAGTGCCCTTCGGAAAAAGCTGCGGCCTGATAGCGATCCGTCTTTTCCGCGACCATGTGATAGGCGGGCGACGTGGTGTAGGAGAGCACCATCGGTACCTCACCCTTGGTAAAGAGACCATAGGATTCAGACCAGCCCGGCGTGACGGTGAGAATGCGCTTCCTGAGCTTCGCCCAGGCTTCCGGGGCCTTGTCGCCGTAAACGGATTTCACCCACAGCAGCAGGCCAAGGCCCGGCGTGGAAGTGCGCGGGTCCTGAATGGCGATTTTCTGCGAGGGGTCGCCTTCCACGAGGTCCTTCAGGCTGGTCGGCGGGTTCTTCACCGTCTGCGTATCATAGATGACGGCGAAATGACCGTAATCATAGGGTACGAAAACATCGTCCTTATAATTGCCGGGCACCTTGGCCGCCGATGCATCGATACCGCTGATATCGAAAAGACCGGTCTGCTTCGCTTCTGCTACCAGATTGGTATCGAGACCCACCACGACATCCGCCTTGGACCCCGTCCCTTCAAGCTTCAGACGGTTGAGCAGCGCCACACCGTCCGCCACACCAACGAAGTTGACCGTACAATCGCACACCTTCTCAAAGTCCTGCTTCACCTTGGGGCCGGGACCCCACTCGGAAACGAAGCTTTCATAGGTGTAGACGGTCAGTTCCTGTCTGTCCTGCGCAACGGCAAGACCGGGCAGAAACAGCGAAGCGGCAATGAGGGAATTCAGGAAAAGACGACGGCGCACGGGTATCTCCTCAAAAAACAAAAAGGGAAATAGCCGCTTGCCTTGAAGCCGTCTAATCCCTCCGCCGGTATGAACCGGATCAGGTTCTTCGGGTTGGCAAGCCTCTCAGCCTTTCGCATGAATATACAAAAGACACCCCGTTAGATCAAAACGAGATGTAATCGCGCCGCCTCAGATTGGCAAGATGGCTGTCGTCAGCTCTGCGCTGCCATATGCACCAGTTCCCAGACGTGACCGTCGGGATCCTGAAAACTGCCAGCATACATGAAGCCATGATCCTGCACGGGTTTCCAGCCGCTGCCACCGGAGGCCAGCGCCGTTTCGATCATCCGGTCGATTTCCTCGCGGCTTGCCGCAGTGAGACAGGTCAGGACCTCGGTGCTGTGCGTCGCGTCGGCGATATCGCCATTGATGAAATCGCGAAAACGCTCTTCCTGAAGAAGCATCACGAAGATGTTCTCCTCAACGATCATGCAGAGCGTGCGGTCGTCCGAATATTCCGGATTGAAGCTGAAACCGAGAGCCGTGAAGAAGCTTCTGGATGTCTCGATATTCTTGACGGGCAGATTGACGAAGATCATGCGCATTTTCTGAACTCCTCCGAACCGGCACAGAAAACGGCAATTCCATCTCCCTGTCAAAGGCGGATGAGGCCCCAGTCAAGAAATCGCAACCGCCGTCAGCCTTCAATTTCCTCGCGCAGCATCTCCAGCTCCAGCCATTCTTCTTCCATGGTCTCGAGCTTTTCGCGCAGCTTCGTCATTTCCTTCGCCAGCATGTTGAAGGTAGCCGGATCTCTGGTGAACAGATTGGGATCGGCCATGCGCTCCTCACGCTTGGCGATCTCGCCTTGCGTCTTTTCCATCTCCTTCGGAAGATTTTCGAGCGCGAATTTCTGCTTGAAGGAAAGCTTGCCCTTGGCCTTTGAAGGGTCCTGCGACGCGGAAGCCGAAGGTGCGGCCTTTGCCTTTTCCTGCTTCTCGGCTTTGCGTTTCTCTTCCGCAGCACCCTTGCGCTGCGCCATCATATCCGAATAACCGCCGGCATATTCGATCCAGCGTCCGTCTGGTTGGTCCGGATTGGTAGGCGCGATGGTGGAGGTGACGGTACGGTCGAGAAAATCGCGGTCGTGGCTGACGAGGATGACCGTGCCGGAAAAACCCGCGACGATTTCCTGCAAAAGATCGAGCGTTTCGATGTCGAGATCGTTGGTCGGCTCGTCGAGGATCAAAAGGTTGGTCGGCCTTGCCAGAATACGCGCCAGAATAAGACGGGCACGCTCTCCACCGGAGAGGTTGCGGATTGGCGTGCGGGCCTGTTCCGGCTGGAACAGGAAGTCCTTCATGTAACCCGTCACATGTTTCAGCTCGCCATTGACCAGCAGATTGTCGCCCCGCCCGTCGGTCAGATAATGAGCGAGCGTATCGTTTGGATTGAGATCCTCACGCTTCTGGTCAAGCGTCGCGATCTCCAGATTGGTGCCGAGCTTCACCGTGCCGCTATCGGGCTGAAGCTGGCCGGTCAGCATCTTCAAAAGCGTGGTCTTGCCGGCACCATTCGGCCCGACAAGACCGATGCAATCGCCGCGATGCACCCGCAGCGAAAACGGTGCGATGATCACGCGCTCGCCGTAAGACTTGGTGATGGCGTCTGCCTCGATGACCAGCTTGCCGGATTCCCGCACCTCCGCAGCCGTCGCCTGCACGCTGCCCTGCGGTCCTTTGTGGCCGCGATAATCCGCGCGCATCGCCTGAAGCTCGCCCACGCGGCGCATGTTGCGCTTGCGTCTCGCGGTCACGCCGTAACGCATCCAGTGTTCTTCGCGCTCGATGGCCTTGCCGAGCTTATGCTGCTCCAGCTCTTCCTCTTCCAGCACCTTGTCGCGCCATTCCTCGAAATGCGCAAAACCGCGGTTGAGACGGCGGGACTGGCCGCGATCCAGCCACACGGTCGAGGTCGAGACCTTCTCCAGAAAACGCCGGTCATGCGAAATCAGCACCAGCGCGCTGCGCGTCTGCTGCAACTCGCCTTCAAGCCATTCGATGGTGGGCAGGTCCAGATGGTTGGTCGGCTCGTCCAGCATCAGAATATCGGGTTCGGGCGCCATGACGCGGGCAAGGGCCGCACGCCGCGCTTCACCGCCGGAAAGACTGTCCGGATGCTCCTGCCCCGTCAAACCGAGATGCTCGAGAAGATAGGTAACACGATAGGCATCGTCGCCAGGCCCGAGCCCCGCTTCTGCATAGGCCTGCACCGTGTCGTAATCGGCGAAATCCGGCGCCTGTTCCAGGTAACGGATGGTGGCGGAAGGGTGACGGAAAACCTCACCCGACTGCGCCTCTACCAGACCGGCGGCGATCTTCATCAGGGTCGACTTGCCCGAGCCGTTGCGCCCGACGAGGCAGATACGGTCGCCCGGTTCCACCTGAAGATTGGCGCCGTCGAGCAGCGGGGTCACGCCGAAGGTCAGCTTGATGTCATCGAGTTTCAAAATTGGGGGTGCCAAGGCGTCAGGCTCCGGTCAGATCATAAGGGCGGGCGAGCACGATGGCTTTGCCGCTTTTCAGCGAGAAATGCACAAGGCCGCCATTCGCGACATTGGAAATAGTGCGGGACGAACCGAAAGCAAGCGCGAAATCACTGAGGGGATAGCGCACATTGCCGATATCGAGCCCCGCAAGGTCGGTAAACCCGGCAACCGAAAACAGCGAACCGGCCGGCAGATCGAGATCAAGCGAACCGGTGAGCAGCGGACGGGCCTCCTCTTCGCCGGAGGTCAGCGTAACCTCCAGACCGCGTTCGGCAAGCGCCACCGCATAAAGAAGGTGTTGCAGCGCATGGTCGCTTCTCGCTCCACCGAGCGCACCGGCAAGCACCAGCGAACGTGCGCCACGGGCAAGAGCCTCCGACACTGCGATCTCGCCATCGGTCACGGCCTTTGCGGCCGGGTAAGGCTGCCGCTCCACATCGGGCCAGGCATCCAGCAGGTCTTTACTGGTGGAATCGAAATCCCCCACCCAAAGCTCCGGCGTAAGGCCAAGCGGTGCCGCATGGCGCATGCCGCCATCGGCCGCGATCACGCGGCTACCCGCAACCGCCGCTTTCAGGCGATCGGTAACGGTGACATCGCCGCCAAGCAGAATGGTGAAGCGTTCTTTATCCATGCCCTGCCTTATCGCACCTCAGCCAAAAATGGAAAGGCAGAAACCCGATGAAATCAGCCGATATTGATTTTCCTCGGCTTCGGGATTATGAAACGCCTCAGTGGTGATTTGCCGACCGGCTTGCAGCCACTTTAAAGAAGTCGCTAAAGGGTCGAGGAAAAAAGGCAATTTCCTGGGACCGGCTGCGATTTCGCTGCCGGTTTTTTTGTTTTCGCAACGTTCTTTACGTCATCCGAAAAGAGAGTTCGACATGCCGATCAAGATTCCCGATACGCTTCCCGCTTACGAAACCCTCATTCATGAGGGCGTGCGGGTCATGACCGAAACGGCGGCCATCCGGCAGGATATCCGCCCGCTCCAGATCGGGCTTCTCAATCTCATGCCGAACAAGATCAAGACGGAAGTACAGATGGCGCGCCTCGTCGGTGCATCGCCGCTGCAGGTGGAATTTTCGCTGATCCGCATCGGCGGACACCGCGCCAAGAATACGCCGGAAGAACACCTTCTATCCTTTTACGAGACCTGGGAAGAAGTACGCCACCGCAAGTTCGACGGTTTCATCATCACCGGCGCGCCCATCGAAATGCTGGACTATGAAGACGTCACCTATTGGCCCGAGATGCAAAAGATTTTCGACTGGACGCAAACCAATGTCCATTCGACGCTGAACGTCTGCTGGGGCGCGATGGCCGCCATCTACCATTTTCACGGCGTGCCGAAATACGAGTTGAAGGAAAAGGCTTTCGGGGTCTATCGCCACCGCAATCTCTGCCCCTCCTCGATCTATCTCAGCGGTTTTTCGGACGATTTTCAGGTTCCGGTCTCGCGCTGGACGGAAGTGCGCCGCGCCGACATCGAAAAACACCCCGAGCTGGAAATCCTGATGGAATCCGAGGAAATGGGCGTGTGTCTGGCGCATGAGAAAAAGGGCAACCGGCTCTATATGTTCAACCATGTCGAATATGATTCGACCTCACTTTCGGATGAATATTTCCGCGACGTGAACGCCGGCGTTCCAATCAAGCTGCCGCATGATTATTTTCCACATAATGACCCGGAACTGGCGCCACTCAACCGCTGGCGCAGCCATGCCCATTTGTTTTTCGGTAACTGGATCAACGAGATATACCAGACGACACCCTATGATCCCCAAGCCATCGGCGAACTGGCCGCTTAAATTGCGGGATTGCGAATTGCCGGAAAATGACGCAACGTCCGCCCGGCAATTCACGAAAATCGGGAGAATGATGGAATGAGCGATGCGGCGGCACGGGAGAATTTCGGTTTCACGGCGACCGGAGAAAAGGTCGAGCGCGTCACCATCTCGAAAGGCGGGCTGACGGCCAAGGTCATCACCTGGGGCGCGGTCATTCAGGATCTGCGCCTTGAGGGCCACCAGCCGCCGCTCGTTCTCGGTTTCGATAAATTCGAGGACTACAAATACTCCTCCTATTTCGGCGCCACCCCCGGCCGCAATGCCAACCGCATCGGTGACGGCAGGTTCTCGATCGACGGACACGAATATCAGCTGGAACTGAACGAAAAAGGCGTCACCCACCTACACGGCGGCAGCGACGGCATGGGCAAACGCAACTGGATGCTGATGGAACATGGCGAAAGCCATGCGGTCCTGCAGATCATCGATCCCGACGGCCGCGCCGGTTACCCCGGCAATTGCACGGTTACCGCCACCTATACGATCCTCGACGGCGGCGTGCTTTCGGTGGTCTATGAAACGGTGACCGACCAACCGACCATCGCCAATGTCTGCCAGCACTCCTATTTCAATCTCGACGGCGCAGATACCGCCCTTGGACATGAGATCAGCATCGCCGCTGACTTTTACCTTCCGACCAACGACAGACAGATACCGACAGGCGAAATTCGTTCCGTCGAAGGCACCGTCTTCGATTTGCGCCAGCCGACGCCGATGCGGCGGGAAGAGGATGGCGAGCAGGTTCTATACGACCATAATTTCTGCCTTTCGCCCGAGCGCCGGGCAAAACGCAAGGTCGCCCGCGCCTATTCACCAGCCTCCGGTATCGCCCTTGAGGTTCACACGACAGAGCCCGGCGTGCAGCTCTACTCGGCCTTCAAGCTGGACGTTCCCGTTCCGGGCCTCGATGGCCGCCACTATGGCCCGTTCGCCGGTTTTTGTCTGGAAACGCAGATATGGCCGGACGCCGTCAATCACCCCGATTTCCCATATGCGATCCTGCGTCCCGGCGAGACCCTGCGTCAGGAAACCGACTATATTTTCAAAAAAGGCTGAGGCCGTAGGCAGATATCAGTCAAGCACGCAGCCGACATAGCCGCCGGAGGCGCGTGCACGCCGTTCGATAAGACCAGCGAGACGTTGGAGACCGCGTCCCGGCTTGCTGGCGACACGGTCAATGGGATTGGGCAGGGAAACGGCAAGCAGCGCCGCCTGACGGGAACTGAGTTTTGCAGCCGGCACCTTGAAGTGGTGCTGCGCGGCGGCTTCGATGCCGTAAATGCCCGGTCCCCATTCGGCAACGTTGAGATAAATCTCCATCATCCGCTTCTTGGACCAGATGAAATCCGCCGCGACCGCCAGCGGCAACTCCAGCCCCTTGCGCAAGAACGAGCGGCCATTCCATAAAAACAGATTCTTGGCCGTCTGCATCGGTATGGTGCTAGCGCCACGGGTGGAGGCCCCCTCCAGCGCATTGCTGACGACGGACTGCATCTGGTTCCAGTCGACGCCGCCATGGAAACAGAATTGCCCGTCTTCGGACATCATCACGGATTGCACAAGGCGCGGAGAAATATCCTCGAGCGGCACCCAGCGGCGGTCATAGCCCTGCAAGGTCACCAGATCGGCAAGCATCAGCGTCGAGACAGGCCGAAAAAATGGCAACGCATAAACCGGGATCAGCAGATAGGGCAGGATCAGCAATGCCAGCAAGGTCATGATGATACGCTTTGCCAACGTGCGAAAATCCACCTTCGGACTGCTCCGGTCTTCCGCCAGCACGGCGTAATCTGCGTCGCTTTCAGGCGTACTGCTCAATATTCGTCAAAGCCCCGCACCAATCGAAGCCTTTCATATTCCATTGCCGCCTTCAAGGCGAGTCCGGTCAAGCAGTTGCACCTGGGAATCACGAAAAGGTTGCCTGCATTCGTGCGGCATGCCAAAGAGCGCGGCATGGACGCTCAGATGACGAATTTCGAAACGAGGCTGCGCGACAACGCGGCAAAGACCGAATCCCTGCTTGCCCGCCTGCTGTCCGCAGAAGCGCGTGTGGACGAGATCACGCGTCCGCAAAACCTGCTCGACGCCATGCGCCATGGTGTGCTGAACGGCGGCAAACGCCTGCGTCCGTTCCTTGTCATCGAAAGTGCCGCCCTTCTGGGCGGAGACGCCGAAGCCGCCCATTATGTCGGCGCTGCGCTGGAATGCCTTCATTGTTATTCGCTGGTGCACGACGATCTGCCGGCGATGGACGACGACGACCTGCGCCGTGGCCAGCCGACGGTACACCGCAAATTTGATGAAGCAACCGCCATTCTCGCCGGTGATAGCCTGCTGACGCTCGCGTTCGATATCATCGCATCGGATGAAAATCCGCTCCCGGTAGATCGCAAGGCCGCACTCGTGCTGGCGCTTGCCCGCGCGGCGGGCATTGGCGGCATGGCGGGCGGGCAGGCGCTCGATCTCGCTGCGGAAAAGAAGACGCCGGATGAGACCGGCATTGTTACATTGCAGGCTATGAAAACCGGCGCTCTGCTGCGTTTCGCCTGCGAGGCGGGTGCGATCATCGCCGGCAGCGACGTTTCCGAACGGCAAAGACTTCGTCTCTTCGGTGAAAAGATCGGCCTCGCCTTCCAGCTTGCCGACGATCTTCTGGACCTGACGGCCGACGCCGCCACCATGGGCAAGGCGACCGGCAAGGATGCCGCACGCGGCAAGGGAACGCTGGTGGCGTTGCGCGGCGAAGGCTGGGCACGCGGCAAGCTTCAGGAGCAGGTGACGGAAGCCACCGAACTTCTGACCCCCTATGGCGAAAAGGCCGCGATACTGATCGCGGCCGCAAGATTTATCGCCGAACGGAAAAGCTGAGCCGGTTTCCCGGCTCATCGTTTTTCAGCCTGATCAGCCCTTGAGCGGCGAAATCAACACTTCAACACGGCGGTTCTGCGCACGGCCATCAGATGAGCCATTCGAGGCGATCGGCTGCGAGGCACCGAAGCCGAGCGTCGAAATACGGCGCTGATCGACGCCGCGTGCGCCGAGATAGTTTGCAACAGACGCCGCACGACGCTCGGAAAGCGCCTGGTTATGCTGCTGGCTGCCGGTGGAATCGGTATGGCCATTGATGTCGATCAGCGTGCGGTTGAACTTGTTCAGCACGATGCCGACGGAATCAAGCGTCTGATAGAACGGCGGAATAACCTGATCCTGATCCGTCGCGAAGGTGATGTTCGATGGCATGTTGAGAACGATGCTATCGCCACGGCGGCTGACGGAAACGCCGGTTCCCTGAAGCTGGGCGCGAAGCTCGGACTCCTGGCCATCCATATAGTTGCCGATGGCGCCACCGGCGAGCGCACCAACGCCGGCACCGATGAGCGCGGCGTTGCGGCGACCGACCGGCGAGCCGCCGACAGCCAGACCACCGAGGGCGCCGACGACAGCGCCGATACCAGCGCCACCGGCCGTGTTCGACATCTTCTGCTCACCCGTATAGGGATCGGTCGTGGTGCAGGCGGAAAGATAGGTCCCGCAAAGGGCAACGATCGCGATTTTTTTGATCATGTGTTTTGGTGCTCCGAAAGGTTCAGGCGGTATGACAGTGGAATTCCGGCATTTTCACGGTAGTTTTTACTCCGCCGCGTCTTTCCGGCCAAAACGCTTTTCGATGTAATCGATCACAAGCGCTTCAAAATCGGCGGCGATGTTGGGACCACGCAGGGTAAGCGCCTTCTCTCCATCGATGAAGATCGGTGCGGCTGGGCTTTCGCCGGTGCCAGGCAGCGAAATGCCGATATCGGCATGTTTGCTTTCGCCGGGGCCATTCACGATGCAGCCCATGACGGCAACATTGAGCGCCTCGACGCCGGGATATTTTTCACGCCAGAGCGGCATGTTCTTGCGAATGTCGTTCTGGATGTTCTGGGCAAGTTCCTGAAAAACGGTGGACGTGGTGCGTCCGCAGCCGGGACATGCCGCAACGACCGGAATGAACTGGCGAAAACCCATGACCTGCAGCAATTCCTGCGCCACCTGCACCTCGCGGGTGCGGTCTCCGTTCGGCTCCGGTGTCAGCGACACGCGGATCGTGTCGCCGATGCCGTGCTGCAACACGTAGCCCATGGCGGCAGATGATGCGACGATGCCCTTGGAACCCATGCCGGCCTCGGTAAGACCAAGATGCAATGCGTGGTTGGAGCGTTCCGACAGCATCGAATAAACCGCGATCAGGTCCTGCACCTGGCTGACCTTGGCAGACAGGATGATGCGGTTGCGCGGCAGGCCGATCTCTTCGGCAAGCTCGGCGGAAATCAGTGCCGACTGGACGATGGCCTCGCGGGTGACTTGGCGGGCGGAGAGCGGAAAACCCTGCTCCTTATTCTTGTCCATCAGCGTCGTCAGCAATTCCTGATCGAGCGACCCCCAGTTGACGCCGATGCGAACCGGCTTGTCATAACGGATCGCCATTTCAACGATCTCGCCGAACTGCTTGTCCTTCTTGTCCTTGAAGCCGACATTGCCCGGATTGATGCGGTATTTCGCCAGCGCCTCGGCACAGGCCGGATGATCGGCCAGAAGCTTGTGGCCGATATAGTGGAAATCGCCGATCAGCGGCACATCCATGCCAAGGCGCAGCAGCCGCTCGCGGATTTTCGGCACGGCGGCAGCGCTCTCGTCGCGGTCGACGGTAATGCGCACGATTTCCGAACCGGCCTGGAAGAGGGCCGCCACCTGCTGAACGGTGGCGTCAATATCCGCCGTGTCGGTATTGGTCATCGATTGCACGACGACAGGCGCGCCGCCACCCACGATGACGCCGCCCACGTCGACGGCGACGGATGCGCGGCGGGGCTTTGGATCATAATCGGCGTGTGACGTCATGGCGGTCTCTGGAGCTTGCGGCAAGGTCTGGTAATTGAGGTGAAACAAGGGGGCCTGCTTGTCAACACCCAACGCATAAGAGCTTCTACTTTACCGCAATCATGGCAAAATTCGAGACGCCTATTCCTTGCCCGCACCATCCGCATGCCGGGCGAGCCGCGAAAGCAGCAAAACCACCACATGCAGCAACGGCAAAGCGACAAAGACGCTGGCAAGGCCGGTATGTTCGGCAATGAAGCCGATGGCCGAGGGCGCCACCAAAATGCCGGAATAGCCCATGGTAGTGACGACCGACAGGCCGATGCCGGGCGCCAGTCCGGGCATATTGCCTGCCGCCGAAAAGGCAATCGGCACCATGTTGGAAATACCGATGCCGGCAATCGCGAAACCGATAATCACGACGGTGGAATTTCCCGCAAGCCCGGCAATCAGAAGACCCACAATCGACATGACCGAGCAGAATCGCAGCGTATTGACCGCGCCGAACCGATCACGCACCAGATCGCCGGCAAAACGCATGGCCGCCATGGTCATGGAAAAGGCCGCGAAGGCGAAACCGGACTGCGAGACCGAAGCGCCGAGTTCATTGCGTAGATAAAGAGCACCCCAATCGAGGATCGCACCTTCCGGAATCATCGAAAACAGCGCCATCAGGCCGATAATCCACGGCAGGGGCGTCAGCGGCAGGCCGCCCTTCGGGCGTTGCTCCTCGGCATGCGGCCGATCCGCAAGAACGCGCGGCCAGGCAATGACCAGCAACACCAGCGCTATGACCGTCAGCGCGATAGCATGCCCCTGCACGCCGATTGCCGTGATGAGATAACCGCCAAGACCGGCGCCGATCAGGCCGCCGAGGCTCCAGAAGGCATGGCACGACGACATGATGGCGCGGCGCATGTCACGCTCCACCGCCACCGCATTGGCGTTCATGGCGACATCCATTGCCCCCGTCAGTCCGCCGAACAGGAAAACCGCGATCACTCCCGCCCAGATCGTTCCGGCCCAGGAGATGAAAAGCAGTGTCGGCAAAAAGATCGCCGCAGTCACCAGGCTAACCGTGCGCGATCCGAAACGGGCGATCTGGGAACCGGCGATGGGCATGAAAACCAGAGAACCGATGCCGAAAACCAGAATGATCAGGCCGAGCGCACTTTCACTGAGGGATAAGCGCGCCGCAAATTCCGGGATTTTGGGAGCCCACGATCCCATCATGAAACCGTTCATCAAAAACAGCAGGGACACGCCAAGCCTGTGCCGCGTCAGATAGGACGAGCGCTTGACCGTCGGCGAAAATGTCGTGGGGCCGTTCATCGGTAATATCCTTCAGACTTGACCGTGGAAAATTGAGCAGCGTCATCTTCGCCGCACTGAACATGCACGCCTTTTGCCGACAGCGCTTCGACCAATGCGCGGTCGGCATCCTGTTCC
The DNA here is from genome assembly GCF_036596185.1 of Rhizobium sp. GR12. Lineage (NCBI taxonomy): Bacteria > Pseudomonadati > Pseudomonadota > Alphaproteobacteria > Hyphomicrobiales > Rhizobiaceae > Rhizobium > Rhizobium sp. GR12. Next base: position 191,430 of record NZ_JASXTH010000006.1, read on the forward strand.
AGCACCAGGAAAAGGGGTGGCGAAAAATCATGCACGTGAAAAGCCGCCTTATGACCCAGCTTTTCCGTGGTGATGGCGGCAACGATCCGCTGGCTGGCGCTGCAGGCAAGCCGCTTGAACACCGCATCCTCGAAAACGTCCGCCGACAGGCCTGTATCGGCGGCGACGCCGCAAACACCGAGAATACAGAGATCAGGCCGCATCAATTCGAGTTGCCGCAACGCCATGGCGTCGATTGCCGCGCCGACAGCCGGATCGACCTTGCCGCCGATCAGCACCAGATCGATATCGGCCCGCCCCGTCAGTTCTGCGGCGATGGCAGGCGTATTCGTCACCACCGTCAATCTGAGACCGGCAGGGATCGCCCTTGCAATGGCAAGATTGGTGGAGCCGGCATCGATGAAAACGACCATGCCCGGCTCCAGCAGCGGAACGGCCGCGCGCGCCAGCGAGGCCTTGCGGTCGGCATCCTCGGCAATCCGCGTCTTCAGTGGCACCGTTTTGCTGCCGGAAAGCAACGCCCCGCCATAAACCCGCAGGCATTCCCCACGCGCCGCCATTTCCCGCAGATCCCGGCGGACAGTGTCTTCAGAAACTCCGAAGTTCTGCGCGAGATCCTGCGCGAGCACCCGGCCGCTCTGCCGCAATTGCGCAAGGATGAGCGCTTGCCGCTCGCTGACAAAATGGTCGTTCATCGGGGTCCATGCATAAACAGGAATAAACGTGCACGAACATGCATACGTGAGTTTTAGGAGAGGCACAACAAAAAAAGCCCGCCAAGGGCGGGCATTGTCAAGGGTTATAGTCGTCCGCCATCAATGGCAACGCCCGCCAAAAAGGCGGGCGTCTGAACTCGTATCAAAAGATCCAGTACACCTTTTTATTCGGCGTAGGCGATCAGCAGATCCTTCGCGTCGATCTGGTCACCGGGCTTGACCAGCACTTCGGCAACCTTGCCATCGCGCTCCGCATGAAGCGCGGTTTCCATCTTCATGGCCTCGATGGACAAGAGCACGTCGCCGGCCTTGACCTCCTGGCCCTGATTGATGAAGACGCGGCTGATGACACCCGGCATCGGCGCACCAATATGTGTGCCGTTGCCGAGTTCCGCCTTGCGACGCACCGCAGAGCCGGAGGCACCATGGGCGCGATCCGGCACCTTGATGCGGCGCGGCTGGCCGTTGATCTCGAAGAACACCGTCACCATGCCCTTATCGTCAGTACCGGATGAGGCCTGATTGACGATGACCAGCGTCTTGCCGCGTTCGATATCGGCAAACAGCTCCTCGCCATCCTCCATGCCGTAGAAATAGGCATGGGTGGGCAGGACTGAGACCGGACCATAGGTCTCGGCGGTGAGCGCGAAATCGGTGAACACCTTCGGATACATCAGATAGGATGCGAATTCGAAGTCGTTCACGGAGCGCTCGAGCTTGGTTTCGATCGCCTTTCTTTCCGCACCGAGATCGGCATCCGGCAGCAGCGAACCGGGACGCACGGTGTAGGGCGCCTCCCCCTTCAGCGCTTTTTTCTGCAGGGCTTCGGGCCAGCCGCCGGGCGACTGTCCAAGATCGCCCTTCAACATCGAAACCACCGAGTCCGGGAAAGACACTTCACGATCAGGGTTTTCGACATCGGCAACAGTCAGATCCTGGCTGACCATCATCAGCGCCATGTCGCCGACGACCTTGGAGGACGGCGTAACCTTGACGATATCGCCGAACATCCGGTTGGCATCGGCATAAGCCTGCGCCACCTCGTGCCAGCGGCTCTCAAGACCGAGCGAACGGGCCTGTTCCTTGAGGTTGGTGAACTGACCGCCGGGCATTTCATGCAGATAGACTTCCGAAGCCGGTCCCTTGAGATCGCTTTCGAAGGCCGCATACTGGTTGCGTGCCGCCTCCCAGTAGAAGGAGATGCGACGGATCCATTCGGTATTGAGACCGGTATCGCGTTCCGATCCGGCCAGCGCCTCGACGATGGAGCCGAGGCAGGGCTGGGACGTATTGCCCGAAAGCGCGTCCATCGCAGCATCCACCGCATCCACGCCCGCATCGACGGCGGCAAGCACGGTCGCAGCCGCAATGCCGGATGTGTCATGGTTGTGGAAATGGATCGGCAGGCTGGTCGCCTCCCGCAGCGCCTTGAACAGCACCTTGGCGGCGGCAGGCTTCAGAAGCCCCGCCATGTCCTTGACGGCGATGATATTGGCGCCCGCACGTTCCAGCTCGGCGGCGAGGTTGGTGTAGTATTTCAGATCGTATTTCGGACGGGCCGAATTGAGGATATCGCCCGTGTAGCAGATGGCCGCTTCGCAGAGCTTGTTCTCCTCGGCGATCGCATCCATCGAGACCCGCATATTCTCCACCCAGTTGAGGCAGTCGAACACACGGAACAGATCGATGCCGCCCCTTGCGGCCTGACGGACGAAATATTTCACGACATTGTCGGGATAGTTCTTGTAACCGACGCCGTTCGCACCGCGCAGAAGCATTTGCAGAAGCAGGTTCGGCGCGCCTTCGCGGATCTGCGCTAAGCGCTCCCACGGGTCTTCCGTCAGGAAGCGCATGGACACGTCGAAGGTAGCGCCGCCCCAGCATTCCAACGAAAGAAGCTGCGGCAATGCCTTGGCGTAAACGCTCGCCACCCCGGCAATGTCGTGGGTGCGCATGCGCGTGGCCAGCAGCGACTGATGGCCATCGCGCATCGTCGTATCGGTCACCAGCACCCGCTTTTCGTTGCGCATCCAGTCGGAAAAGCCCTTCGGCCCCAGCCTGTCGAGCAATTGCTTGGTACCATCAGGTGTCGGCGCGTCGATATAAGGAACCACCGGCTTTGCGGCATTTGCCGGCGGCTTCACGCGGCCTTTGGTCTCCGGGTGGCCGTTCACCGTCACATCGGCGAGATAGGTGAGCAGCTTTGTGGCCCGGTCCTGCCGTTTGACCTGCGCGAACAATTCCGGCGTCGAATCGATGAAGCGGGTCGTGTAGGTGTTGTTGCGGAAACTCGAATGCCCGATGATGGCTTCGAGGAAGGTCAGGTTGGTGGCGACACCGCGAATACGGAATTCGCGCAGCGCACGGTCCATGCGGGCAATCGCTTCATCCGGCAGCGGCGCCCAGGCCGTTACCTTGACGAGCAGCGGATCGTAATACCGGGTGATGATCGCTCCCGAGTAGGACGTGCCGCCATCGAGACGAATACCGAAACCTGAAGCCGAGCGGTAAGCCGTTATCCGGCCGTAGTCGGGAATGAAGTTGTGTTCCGGGTCTTCCGTGGTGATGCGGCACTGCAGCGCATGGCCGTTGAGGCGGATATCCTCTTGGCGCGGCACACCGGATTCCGCCGTGCCGATAGCAGCCCCTTCCAGAATATGGATTTGCGCCTTGACGATATCGATGCCGGTCACGACCTCGGTGACGGTATGCTCCACCTGAATGCGCGGATTGACCTCGATGAAGTAGAATTTGCCGGTATCAGCATCCATCAGATATTCGACGGTACCAGCGCCGATGTAATTGGTCGCGGCAGCGATCCGTAGCGAATAGGCCGCCAGTTCCTGCCGCTGCGCTTCCGACAGATAAGGTGCCGGTGCACGCTCGACCACCTTTTGATTGCGGCGCTGGATCGAACAATCGCGCTCGAACAGATGCACGACATTGCCGTGTGTATCACCAAGAACCTGGCTCTCGACGTGGCGGGCGCGCTCGAGCAGCTTTTCGAGATAGACCTCGTCCTTGCCGAAAGCGGCCTTCGCCTCGCGCTTGGCCTCTGTCACCTCACGCGCCAGATCTTCCTTTTTGCGGATGGCGCGCATGCCGCGACCGCCGCCGCCCCAGGAGGCCTTCAGCATCACCGGATAACCGATCTCTTCCGCCATGCGCTCGACCTGCGCGATATCGTCCGGCAGCGGATCGGTCGCCGGCACCACCGGAACATTGACCGAGATCGCCAGATTGCGGGCGGCGACCTTGTTGCCGAGCTGGCGCATCGTATCGGCCGTCGGTCCGATGAAAGTGATGCCCGCCTTGTTGCAGGCCTCTACGAATTCAGGGCTTTCGGACAAGAGGCCATAGCCGGGATGGATCGCGTCCGCTCCCGAAAGCCTGGCCACCCGGATAACCTCCTCGATCGAAAGATAACTCTCGATCGGTCCCATATCCTTGGCGAGATGCGGACCCCTGCCGACCTGATAACTTTCGTCCGCCTTGAAGCGGTGCAAAGACAGCTTGTCCTCTTCCGCCCAAATCGCGACGGTTTTTATTCCCAGCTCATTGGCTGCCCGGAACACTCGGATCGCTATTTCGGAGCGGTTGGCAACAAGTATTTTCGATATTTTCAAGACGGTCTCCCCACACGCCAAACACAATTTCTGCTGCACTGCGGAATTAAGCAGTAAAACCCGGCCTTGGGAAGGGCAATTCCGGCGGGAACTGTCCTGTTTGCGCTAGCTCAGCAAGCCGTTGCGAAAGGCGAGCGCGACAGTATGCTGGCGGTTCTTGGCGCTGAACCGTCGCTGGATTCCATTGATGTACCAATCGACCGTGTGGTTGGAGATCGATAGTTGACGTCCAATTTCCGTCGAGGTCATGCCATCAGCCATCAACGTCAAAACCTCCATTTCCCGCCTTGTAAGCTCCAGGGCGGAAACATTCGGCACATTGCTGAGGTTGTGGGGTTGACCCGAGAGGTCGAGCAGGCGCCAGAACACCGCGCGCGTCGCCGCATCGAGCAGCTCAACCTGCAACGAGGGCAATTGCCGATCCTGACCGCCGATGAAAACCGCGCCGATAAATCCCGCACGTCCATGCACGGGAAAGGCATAACCGCCCTGAAGGCCGTAACGGCCGGCATCGTGAAAAAAGACGTTCGCCCTTTTCCGGTGCATCGCGCGAGGCAGGCCCTCGAGCGCCTCTTTCCACCGAAACGGCTTGTGCACCATGCCGATCACCTTGCGGACGGGATCGACAAGATTGTATTTTTTAGCCCTATAGACCTCTATCCAGCCTTCCGGGAGATGTTGTGCGAGAATCTGGCCGGTGGAGGCAAGCTCCCCGGTCATCCGCCGGCTGACGAGGAAATATTCAAAACCGTATTCGCGAATGAGCGCTGCAAATTCGGAGCGAACACGGTCGGCATTTCCCGCCTGGTAGCACGCAGAGATGAAGTGAAGAATATCATGCATAAAGACATATGCCCGGAGCTTGGCTTGAAAGGGATGACATGAAGGACGTGGTCCCGCGAGGACGTCATGTTACCCGGGCGCCGGTCGGTTCAGACTGAACATATCGTCGTTAGCAATCCCTGAAACGAACATGCAAAATCTTGTGACGGCAGGCCCGGAAAACATCGGGTTCGGTTTTTTCTCGGTTCGCACGCGCGCTCGATTTGTTAAGCCGCCATTCAGACAGAAAGAGCGATAATTACACAAATTTCGCCGTCTCATGCAACCTTGCTAAAAAACCATTGCATTGAGACCGAACAATCAACCGTTCGAAAAGACGCTGGACTGGATTGAAAATTTGACCTTGTTTCAGGTTTACACACGCGCTCTGCGCTATCTGACCGTACATAAGTGGCGGGTGGTGGTCGTTGTCATTGCCAACGTCATTCTTGCGGCGATCACCATTGCCGAACCCGTGCTGTTCGGACGGATCATCGACGCCATCTCTTCCGGCTCCGATGTCACCTCCATCCTCATCCTGTGGGCGGGCTTCGGCGTCTTCAACACCGTCGCTTATGTCGCGGTCGCCCGCGAGGCCGACCGGCTTGCGCATGGCCGCCGCGCTTCGCTGTTGACGGAAGCCTTCGGGCGGATCATCTCGATGCCGCTGTCCTGGCACCATCTGCGCGGCACCTCGAACGCGCTGCACACGCTGCTGCGCGCCAGCGAGACGCTGTTCGGCCTGTGGCTGGAATTCATGCGCACCCATCTGGCAACCTTCGTGGCACTCACGCTGCTTGTCCCGACGGCCATGTCCATGGACCTGCGCCTCAGCTTCGTTCTGATCGGCCTCGGCATCATCTACTGGTTTATCGGCAAGTGGGTCATGAGCCGCACCAAGGACGGCCAGGCCTCTGTCGAGGAGCACTATCACAGCGTTTTTGCGCATGTCAGCGATTCCATCAGCAACGTGTCGGTCCTGCACAGCTACAACCGCATCGAAGCTGAAACGAAAGCGTTGAAATCATTCACCGAAAAGCTGCTGAGCGCCCAATACCCGGTGCTCGACTGGTGGGCTTTCGCGAGCGCCTTGAACCGCACGGCCTCCACCGTTTCGATGATGATCATCCTCGTCATCGGCACCGTGCTGGTGAAGAGCGGCGAATTGCGCGTCGGCGACGTCATCGCCTTCATCGGTTTCGCCAATCTTCTCATCGGCAGGCTCGACCAGATGCGTCAGTTCGTGACCCAGATTTTCGAAGCCCGCGCCAAGCTCGAAGACTTCTTCGTGCTGGAGGATTCCGTCAAGGAACGGGAAGAGCCTGGCGACGCCCGTGAATTGTCCAATGTTTCCGGCACCGTGGAGTTCCGCAACATCAATTTCGGTTTCGCCAACACCAAGCAGGGCGTTCACGACGTCTCGTTCACGGCCAAAGCCGGCGAGACCATTGCGATCGTCGGGCCGACGGGTGCCGGCAAGACCACGCTCATCAACCTCCTGCAACGCGTCTACGACCCGGATTCCGGCCAGATTCTGATAGACGGCACCGATATTTCGACCGTGACGAAGAACTCGCTCCGCAACTCCATCGCCACGGTGTTCCAGGATGCCGGCCTGCTGAACCGCTCCATCCGCGAAAACATCCGCCTCGGTCGCGAATCTGCGACAGACGCTGAGGTCGTGGAAGCAGCGGCAGCGGCAGCGGCAACGGATTTCATCGACAGCCGTATCACCGGCTACCTGACACAGGTGGGCGAACGCGGCAATCGGCTCTCCGGCGGTGAACGCCAGCGCATCGCCATTGCGCGCGCTATCCTGAAGAACGCCCCTATTCTGGTCCTCGACGAGGCAACCAGCGCGCTGGACGTGGAAACAGAAGCACGCGTGAAGGCCGCCGTGGATGCGCTCAGAATGAACCGCACGACCTTCATCATCGCCCACCGTCTTTCCACGGTTCGCGATGCCGATCTCGTGCTGTTCCTCGATCAGGGCCGTATCATCGAAAAGGGGACGTTCGATGAGCTTAGCCAGCGCGGCGGACGCTTCACCTCACTGCTGCGCACCAGCGGTCTGCTGACGGATGATGAAGGCCAGCCCCGGCCAAAGGCCATTGCCTCCTGAGGCTCTTATCTTTCGGAATGCGAAAGGGGCGAACAGCATGCTGTTCGCCCTTTTTCTTTGTCCGCTTCCTGAGATTTTACGACGCGTCATGCGCAGGTCCCGTCAATAGAGCAGGCATCGCCTGTAACTCCGTGCTGGCCCACGATATTCGGCCATCCAGCGACCGAATATCGCCCTGTGAAATCCCTCTGCCAAAACATCGCTTCGAAAGAAGCCTGCTTGTCGTCATAGAGGCCGCACCTAGTGCGAGATCCTTGCTTGGGAAGCTAGGGCATTCCAGTAACAGGACGCGCTCTAAAGGCCAGCGAAGACAACAGGCGCCAAAAGCACCCACGCCAAAACAGCGCCGCATGCAAACACACCCACCATAAAAAATCAGGCCCCTGCGTCACCGCAGAGACCTGATGCAAAGCAGAATGGAAGCTTGCCCACTCAGTCGAAAGGGATCACCCGATTTTTGGGCGACAGGGGTTTGCCGTCGACGGACACGGAGACCTCCGCCGTGCCGGCCTTGCGGCTGACGACGATGTCCTTGGCTTTTCCGTCGAGCGTGATCTTGACCGAGAAACCGCTCCAGTCCTCCGGCAGCGAAGGCGCGATATGAAGCTTGCCATCGGTTCGGGTGATACCGAGAATGCCCTCGATTGCGGCGCGGTAGAGCCAGCCGGCGGAACCCGTATACCAGCTCCAGCCGCCACGGCCCGCATAGGCGCCCTCACCGTAAACATCCGCGGTTACCACATAGGGTTCGACCCTATAGGTTTCCGACGATGCCTCATCGAGCGCATGATTGACCGGGTTGAGCAGCTTGAAGCAGTTCCAGGCCTCTTGGGCGCGGCCCTGCCGTGCGAGGGCAAGAACCACCCAGGTCGCCGCATGGGTATATTGTCCGCCGTTTTCGCGCACACCCGGCGGATATCCCTTGATATAGCCCGGATCGTGCGGCGCGCTCGAGAAGGGCGGAGTGAACAGACGGATGATACCGGTCTTTTCATCGACCAGATGCTCCATCACGGCGTCCATCGCCTGCCGCGATCGGCCTTCTTCACCCTCGCCGGAAAGGACGCTCCAGCTCTGGCCAAGTGAATCGATCCGGCATTCCTCGCTGGTGGCAGAACCAAGCGGCGTGCCGTCATCAAAGTAACCACGACGATAATAACTACCGTCCCAGCCCGCCGTTTCGAGGGCATTGCGCAGCTTTTCGCGATGCGCCGCCCATTTGCCGACACGGTCGGTATCGCCACGCTTCTCGGCGATCTCAATGAAATCACGCAAGGCTCCGGCCAGGAACCAGCCGAGCCAGACGCTGGTACCCTTGCCGCCGACGCCGACGCGGTTCATTCCGTCGTTCCAGTCACCGCCGAGGATCAGCGGCAGACCGTTTTCGCCGGTACGATGGATGGCGAGATCGAGCGCCAGCGCCGCATGTTCGTAGAGACTTGCGGACCTCTCGCTTGTCTCCGGCTGGAAGAAGGCATCGTGCTGGCCCGGCATCAAAGCCGGACCCTTTATGAAGGGGATGCTTTCATCGAGGACGGCGGTATCGCCCGTGGCCGAGACATATTGGTTGATCGCATAGGCGAGCCAGACCACGTCGTCCGAGATCGTCGTGCGGACGCCAGCACCTGTCAACGGCAGCCACCAGTGTTGCACGTCGCCTTCCGCAAACTGGCGGCCTGCCGCACGCAGGATCTGGCTGCGGGCGAGATCCGGCTGGTAGAGCAGGAAGGCCAGCGTATCCTGAAGCTGGTCGCGGAAGCCGAAGGCGCCACTCGACTGATAAAAGGCCGTGCGGGCCAGGATGCGGCACGCCAGCGCCTGATAGGGCAGCCAGTTGTTGACCATGTGGTTGAAGCCGGCATCGGGCGTGGAAACCTGCAACTGGCCGGTAAAGCCGCTCCAGAATGCCTTGCTGCCCTCCAGCACCGACTGGAAGTCCGTCTTGCGAACCTCTCCAACCAGCGTAGCCGCCGCCTCCGCATTATCGGCATCGCCAAGAATGAAGGTCATATGCCGCTCTTCGCCGGGCTTCAGATGGATTTCCTGCATCAGCGCAGCACAGGGATCGCCGTCGACCTCGGTACTGCCGCTGAGCGCGGCGCCGGACACAATGCCCTGCGGGGCCTGCGCCGAGCCGAAACGGCCGATGAATTCCCGCCGGCTGGTCGTGAAGCCGCTTACCTCGCTGTCGAGCGTCAGGAAGGCGGTGCGGGGGCTATAGTCGATGCTATAGGGGTTCGAAGCGAAAATCGCATTGCTGTCGGCATCGTGCCTGCTCAGAATGAACGGCGCGGATTTCTGGCCGTTATTGCCAAGCACCCATTCAACATAGGCATAGACCTTCAGGCGGCGGCTTTTCGAACCCTTGTTGCGAACGATGAGCTGCGAGAACTTGACCGGCTTTTCACGATCGACCGTCTGCGTCACCTCGATTTCCAGCGTGTCCGCCACCCCGGTCAGAACGGAGTAACCGAGACCATGACGGGCTTCGAAGAGGGCTTCCGGATCGCGCGACAATGCGGCGAGTGGCGTATAGAGCTTTCCTGTTTCCACGTCAGCGACGTAGAAAGCCTCGCCCGGCCGGTTGATGACCGGATCGTTGCTCCACGGTGTCAGCTGATAATCGCGCGAATTGCGGCTCCAGGAGAAACCGGCGCCTTCCGCCGACACATGGAAACCGAAACTCTCGTTCGAGATGACGTTGATCCACGGATGTGGCGTGGATTGCCCGCCATGCAGGCGAACGACATATTCCTGTCCGCTTTTGGCGAAACCGCCAAAACCGTTCCAGAAATCGAGATCGCCCGCATCCTCGACAGGCTCCGCAACAGGGAAGGCCGGCACAGGCAGACGGGCCAGCGCAGCCTCGATCGTACCGTCGGGACCGCGATGCGCCGCAAAAAGCGATACTGCGCGGTTGATCTGGTCGACGATCTTGCCGTTGCGCACGTGCAGTACGACGCGGGACGCCGCCAGAAGCGCGCTCCAGGTCTCTTCGTCCATCAGGTCACGGCGCACCGAGAATACATGTGGTCGGCCGCCATCGGCTGGATTGATGCGGCGCTGCGCCTCCGAAATGTGATCCAGCGCATGCTGCATGTCCTGCGCGTAGGATGCTGCCCGTTCGTTGACGATGACGAGATCGAATATGACCCCGCGCGAGCGCAGATATTCATGCGCGCTGAGCGCTTCGCGGGCGATATCCATATCCATATCGTCGTTGATGCGCAGGCTGAAGATCGGGAAATCGCCCGAAATGGCAAGCGGCCACAGCGCCCGCTGCGAAGCGAGACCCGTTTTCAGGGTTTCCGAATCCGCACGCAGATGCATGTCCGGATAGGTCAGATAACGGCCGAGATGCTGGAAGGCCGCAGCCTGTTGCGACGTGACGCCGACATGGCGCATCTGCACCTGCGTGCGCGTCCAGGCATGCACGAGTTCATGGGCGAATGCATCCGGATGGCGATAACGGTCGATCGCCTTGTCGACCTCCTCGCGGCTCGGCGCGGCAATCGTCCAGAAGATCACGCTCACCTTCTTGCCCGCCGGCACGCGCACGGTGCGGCGCAACGACAGGATCGGGTCAAGCGTGAAGCCGTCGGTGCTCGAAAGCGTAGCACCGGCATCGAATGCCGCCGCTTCACCGATCGACCGGCCGCGACCGATAAACTTGGCGCGATCGGTCTCGAATTCCGTCGGACGCGACGGGCCGGCATTATCGGCGGCAAGATGCGCGATGATGGTGCCGGGCTCATTCGGGCTGCGGCGATTGCGCCAGGCGCGGATGACATCACCGCGGCGGCCGATCTCGGTTTGCACGAACATGCGCGAGAACAGCGGATGGGCGTTGTCGTCGTCTTCCGACGCAATGACCGGCTCCATATAGGAGGTCACTTCGATGTAGCGATCCTCGGAACCGACATTGAGCAGCGTGACGCGACGGCCTTCGGCATCGTGTTCGGTGGCGACGATGCATTCGACCACGCTCTGCAGATCGCCTGTGGTTTTATGGAATTCGGCCTTGTCGTCAGTGAAGATCGTCTTGGTCTTTTCGCCTTCGATGACACGTGGCTCGGCCGTGGCGCTCCACCATTGTCCGTTGGTGGTGTCGCGCAGGAAGATGAAGGTTCCCCAGCGATCCTCGGTCGGATCCGCCTTCCAGCGGGAAATCGCCTGGCCGTTCCACTTCGAGTAACCCGCACCCGTCGAGGTCAGCATCGTCGAATAATGGCCGTTCGAGAGGAACACCACTTCGCGGTCGCGCGCGGCCGGGTCGGCGATGGAGCGCACTTCCGCACGCAACAGGTCGGCCTGTTCCTTGCCGGGAGTTTCCGGCTCGTATTTGGCGCTCATGACAGGCACTTCGCGCGGCGCCTTTTCCTGAAGCAGCAGCTCGGCAGCCTCGATCACCGGATCGGAATGGAAAAGTTCGCGCAGCACGCCGTCGAAGGCGACATTGGCGACGGCCGCAATCGACATGCCGTGGTGGTGGGCATAATAATTGTAGACCACCGCACAGACCTTGCCGTCAGGCACACGCGTCGGCGTGAAATCCACCGCATCGTGGAAACCGTACTGACCGAGCGCGCCAAGCTTGCGCAGCTTGTCGAGGTTCTCCAGCGCGCCATCCGGATCGTACTGGCTGGCGAGGATCGACGCATAAGGCGCGATTACCGCATTCTGGCCAAGGCCGCGCTTGAGACCGAGCGTCGGCACGCCGAAGTTGGTGTACTGATAGTTCATATTGTGATCGCGGGCGTTGAACGCCGCTTCGGAAATGCCCCATGGCGTGCCGAGACGGCGGCCGTGGTTCATCTGTTCCTTGACGATCAGATTGTTGGTCTGGTTGAGAATGCCGCCCTGACGCTCCTGCATGACAAGCGGCGGCATCAGATATTCGAACATCGAACCCGACCAGGAGACCAGCGCGCCCTGTGCGCCGATCGGCACGACCTGACGGCCGAGACGGTACCAATGTTCGGTCGGCAGATCGCCCTTGGCGATGGCGAACAGGCTGGTCAGACGGCACTCGGAAGCCAGAAGGTCGTAGCAGGCCTCGTCCAGCTCCTTGCTTTCAACGCGGTAACCGATCGACAGAAGACGGCGGTCCTTGCGGTAAAGGAACGTGAAGTCCATCGAGAAGGCAAGGTTGCGGCTGCGGTCGCGCAGCGACGCCAGACGCTGGCGCAGCGGCTCCATATTGGTGAGGTCGATGGCGCTGTCGGAAATATGCGCCTCGCAGCATTCCACCAGCAATTGCGCCCAGCGGGTCACTTCCGCGCTCTGCTCGGACTGCACCTCGTGATCGACGTTGGTGGCGAGTTTCTGGATGTCGCGGGCAAGCACCGCGAGATTGATGACGCGAATCGACGCGAATTCATGCTCGCGCTTGACGGACGCCAGGGCATTCGAAAAACCGATGATACGCTCTTCGAGCCGGCGATGCAGCGGCCGCAGGTTCTTGCGGTCGTCGGGCAATTCTTTCAGCGTTTCCTGCAAAATGCCGGCGAGATCGCCGATACCGTCCAGATTGCCCTGAAGATGCGCCGACGGCGCCTCCGCCCACTGGCGGCAGGCAGACGAGACCGCAATCAGATGACCGGCGAGATTGCCGCTGTCCACCGCCGAAACGTAGCGGGGACCGAGCGTCTGCAAGGTGTCGGTATGATACCAGTTGTAGAGATGGCCGCGATGCTTCTCCATCTTCTCGACGGTCTCGATCGTGTTCTCGATCCGCTCCAGCGTATCGGCAAAGCTGATCCAGCCGAACTGGCGCGCCGAAATGACGGAGAGCAGGTAGACGCCGATATTGGTCGGCGACGTGCGCGAGGCGACGATCGGCTCCGGCGTTTCCTGGAAGTTGTCCGGCGGCAGGTGGTTTTCCTGCGGTGTCACGAAGGCTTCGTAATAACGCCACGTGCGGCGCGCGATCTTGCGAAGCTCGAAGGAGACGTGTTCCGAAACGAACAGACGGTCTTCGGTTTCCGCAGACTGGCTGACATACCAGGCGACGGCAGGAGACAGGACCCAGAGCAGTGTGAAGGGAATGCCGATCAGGAAGGCATTGTCGCCGGGCAACGCCGCAAACAGAAGGCCGAGCATCGCCACGACGGGCGCATGCCACATCTGACGGTAATAGTCGATGATGCTGCCCTGCGCGCTCGACTGGATGCTGGCGGCGGTGCGCCATTCCAGCATCAGCTTGCGGCTGACGAGCAGACGGTAAAGCGAACGGACAATCGCATCCGTCATCATGCAGGCGGCATCGGCAATGAAGACGATGCGCAGCGCCACCTGCGCATTGGTGGCGCGGATTTCCGACCAGATGGTATGGAAATGCGCCTGCGGCACGATGTCGGTGGAGCGCGGCACGAGGCCGGAGAGCAGGGAAAGCGTGGGCGCGACGAACAGCGAGAAGATCAGCAGGATCTGCCAGATCAGCGCGCCGAGCGGATCCATGAAATACCAGCCGAGGATCGAGGCGAAGAACCAGGCGATCGGCGTCAGCGAACGGCGCAGATTGTCGACCATCTTCCAGCGGCCGATGGCGGTAACGCCCCGGACACGATCGAGAATATAGGGCAGCAGCTGCCAGTCGCCACGCGCCCAGCGATGCTGGCGCGAGACTTCCACCTCGTAACGGGTCGGAAAATCCTCCACCAACTCCACGTCGGTCACCAGCGCGCAGCGCGCGAAGGAACCTTCGAGAAGGTCGTGGCTAAGAACGGAATTCTCCTCGATCCGGCCCTTTAGAGCCGCCTCGAAGGCATCCACGTCATAAAGGCCCTTGCCGGTGAATGTGCCTTCGGACGTCAGGTCCTGATAAACGTCGGAAACCGTGAAGACGTAAGGATCGATACCGCGATTGATCGAGAAGACACGCTGGAAGACGGATGCGTCCTTGCCTGTCGTGAGCGACGGCGTCACACGCGGCTGCAGCAGCCCGTAGCCTTCCACGACCCGGCCGGATTGCGGATCGATTACCGGACGGTTGATCGGGTGATGCATCTTGCCGACGAGCTTGGTCACCGCATCGCGCATCAGGCGCGTATCGGCATCCAGCGTCATGACGTATTTAACATCAGCCGGCACGATGTTTGCGCCGCCGAGGAATGTCGTGTCCTTGTCGCCGCGCAGCAGCATGTTCAGTTCATGCAGCTTGCCGCGCTTGCGCTCCCAGCCCATCCAGCAGGTTTCGGCGGAATTATATATGCGGCGGCGATGCAGCAGGTAAAAACGCGTCTTGCCGTCAAAGGCATAACGGCTGTTCAGTGCCGCAAGCTCACGCTTTGCGTATTCGAGAATCTCCAGGTCGTCGCCGGACTGCTCATGCTGCGCATCGCGCCAGTCGCTGACCAGCGCAAAGTAAATCTCGCCATGCGGATTGGCGAGATAATGCACCTCGATATTGCGCATCATCTCGTCGACGCTGTCGCGGCTCGTCAGCATGCACGGCACGGCGACCAGCGTGCGGGCATCCTGCGGAATGCCGTTCTTGAACTCGTACCCGACCAGCCGGAACGGCTTCACAAAGAAGGTGACGAGCGTGTTGAAGAGGCCCGTTGCGCCTTCCGAGGCGGGCAATGCGAACATCAGCAGGAATGCGGCCACCACGTACCAGGGCATGCCCGCTTCCGCCAGGAACCAGCCGACCGCAAGCATGACGAGCGCAGTGATGAGAAACACCGGCGCGGCAATTGCGAGCCAGTTGAACTTGCGCATCGACCGAACGATATGTTGCGATGCAAGCGGCCGATAACCCAGCGCCTTTTCAAGCTCGAACCGGCGCTGACCGACGAGCACGGAGCCGACATTGACCCGGTGGTTTTCAACCGCCTCGGCAGGCTCGACAGCGCGCGCCATTTCAACGGCGGCACGCGCGACCTCTACCTCGGTCTTGGGAGAACGGCGCGCCAGAAGCTCGATCGTGTTGCGGTAGGTGTTGCGGGAACCGAAATCGAGGATCTCGTAGTCGGTTTCAGCGCGCAGGACCTTGTCGATATGGCTGACTTCCTCGAACCAGACCGACCATTCGGTATCGTCGATCTCTCGCAGGCTCTTGACGATGTTGCCCATCGTCACATTGCCGGATGCCAGGCGATTGTGTTCCGACATCATGACATTTTCGGCGTCGGTTCCCGCAGCGTGCAGGCGCTCTTCGAGCCAGGCTACCGCAAAACCCGATGTCTGGGAGCCGTTTCTGAGGCGATAGAGGAACTGCGTCGCGAAGGTCGGATCGTCGACCAGCGTATCAACCTGCTTGAGAAGCGCTGCCGAGGCTTCCGCATCGTTGAGCCGGATGATCTCGTCGACGACTTCGTTCGCCTTCTGGCGCATGCGGCGCGAACGCTCCACACGAATGGAAATACGGCGAAGATTTTCGATGAGGACGAAACGGATGATGGAGGGCAGCGCCCACAATTCGCCGATCTGCAGCGTCTTCGACGTCTGGTAGCCATCCACCAGCGCCGTCATGTTCTCGCGCGAAACCGTGCTGTGCGTGTGTGCGACATAAAGCCAGCCAAGCGCCATCACCCGCGGGATCGTCACGCCGCCCACCGTCATCGTCGGAAGCTGGCGATAGAACTTGCGCGGAAAATCGCGGCGGACTTCCTGGATCGCCTCTTCGATGACGTAGTGGTTGTCGAGCAGCCATTCCGCAGCCGGCGTTATCGTCGCGCCATTTTCCGCGTCGACGGCCGTCGTGCGGTAGACCCGCAGGATTTCCTTCTCGTTCTCGCGATGGCGCTCGAAGAAATCGAACTCCATGAAGCCGGGAAGATTGTCGGCACCGTCGCGGGAAAGCGCGGCGCCGGCATCATGCAGTTCCTCGACCGTCATATAGGACGCGCGGATCGAATCGTTGTGATCGATCTGCTTCGTCTCGGAATCACGGGCGGCGGCGGTCGGGGTGATATGAAATGACATCGGGCTCGTATTCTGAACTTTAGGGAAACTTGTTCGACTTGACCGGCATCTCGTCCGTGGCGGGAACACGCACGAAATCAGGCCACGCTATATTTACGACTTATCCTGAACCTTGGGTGAACCGGACAGGACGCCTAGCAAAGCGGATCGTCAAACGATGAATATCCGCAAGCACGGCATTTTGTTGCGCAATCCGCCCGATATCCTTGCAAAGTCGGGGATCGGTGCAAACAAGGGGTTTTCGACGACAGGAAAATTGCAGCCTATGGCCCGGCAATGCCGTTCCAACCGGATTTCGCACCTTCCCCCACGGCGAAAATTGTTCGCGCAACGTCCGATAGTCCCCCTTTGACACCTGAAGGGCAACGCGAGACCGAGAAGGCCTGCGCCACATCCGAAAAAAGCTAATGCCCCAAGACGTCAATAGTTCCATGCCACCTGTCGCGATACGATGCAAGCGCTGAATTTCAGGGCCTTCCGGCCCCGGGAACACCCTTACATGCATCCGCATATGCTGCTATGCCCTTTGCAAAAAGCGCCGGAAAAAAGCGGCGTAACCAGGGACTTCGAAAATGACCAGACAGACCGCGAACATCGCATCCTTTGCCAATCATATGCCGGATGTGGTGGCGATCCGCCGCCATCTGCACCGCCATCCCGAGATTGGCCTTTCCGAGTTCCAGACGTCCGATTTCATTGCCGGACAGCTGGTGGAAATGGGCTATGAAGTGACGCGCGGGCTTGCCGGAACCGGCATCGTCGCGACCCTGCGCAATGGCGACAGCACACGTACGCTCGGCATTCGCGCCGACATCGATGCCCTGCCGATCCATGAGGAAACCGGGGCGGACTATGCGAGCGCCAATGAAGGCGTGATGCATGCCTGCGGCCATGACGGACACACGGCCATGCTTCTCGGGGCGGCGAAGATCATCGCCGAACGCAGGAATTTCGATGGAACCCTGCATCTGATCTTCCAGCCGGCGGAGGAGAATTTCGGCGGCGCCCGCATCATGATCGAGGATGGACTGTTCGAGCGCTTCCCCTGCGATGCGGTTTTTGCCCTCCATAACGATCCCGGCTTGCCCTTCGGACAATTCGTCCTGCGCGACGGGCCGATTCTTGCCGCTGTCGACGAATGCAAGATCACCGTCAACGGATATGGCGGCCATGGCGCCGAACCGCAAGATGCCGCCGACCCCATCGTTGCCGGCGCGAGCATCATCATGGCCTTGCAGACGGTGGTGTCCCGCAATATCCATCCGCAACTGTCGGCCGTCGTCACCGTGGGCGCATTTCATGCCGGTGTGGCCAGCAATGTCATTCCCGAAACGGCGGAAATGCTGCTCACCATCCGCTCTTTCGATGCGGGCGTGCGCGACGAGTTGGAAAAACGCATCCGGGCGGTAGCCGAAGGCCAGGCAGCCAGCTACGGCATGAGCGTCACGCTCGAATACGAGCGCGGCTACAATGCAACCGTCAACCACAGGGCGGAAACGGACTATGTCACCGATCTCGCCCGCCGTTTTGCCGGGCCTGAAAAGGTAGCCGAAATGCAACGCCCATCGATGGGCGCGGAAGACTTCGCCTATATGCTGGAGAAACGACCCGGTTGCTATTTCTTCCTGGGCACAGCGCGCACCGACAACGACCCGCCGCTGCATCATCCGAAATTCGACTTCAACGACGATATCCTGCCAATTGGAACCGCCTTCTGGGTCGATCTGGCAGAGGACTATCTCAAGGCGCGATAAACGTAAAAAAGGCCGGTCGGAGGAGCGACCGGCCTTTTATTCTCAAGTTACCTGAGGAAAAACTGGGAGGATCAGGGAACGAGACCGAGTATGACGGCGGCGACAAAAGCCACGCACACGCCGACAAGAGCCGCATGAACCGAATCTCTCCAGTTACGCGGTGACTGGGGCTGCGCGACAAAGTCTTTTACTTTTCCTGCCTTGGAATAAGACATTGTACAACTCCCTTCCTGCTCGGCCCGTCAAAGCGGGCATTGCTCATTTCCCCTAGAGAATAGCTTTATTCCCCACTGTTTCAGTAGAGATAAAATTCCATAAGATCGTCGCATCGGGAAAAATACGGATCGCGACTTGCCCCATGGAAAGCATCAATCTACCCATTGCGCAGGATCAACGCGGCGGACGGCATTTCCGTTCAAAACCATCGGCGGGCTTGGATAGGGACAATGACGGATATCGACGCCATCATCATCGGAGCCGGGGTGATCGGACTGGCGACGGCCCGCGAGCTGGCGATGCATGGCCTCTCCGTCATCATCCTCGAAAGCGAAAAGGAATTCGGCTCCGCAACCTCCTCCCGCAACAGCGAGGTCATTCACGCCGGGCTTTATTATCCTTCCGGAAGCCTCAAGGCCCGCCTTTGCGTCGAGGGCAAAAAGCAGCTCTATGCCTTCTGCCAAAGCCACGGCGTTGCGCACCGCCGCTGCGGCAAACTCATCGTGGCGGCAGATGAAGCTGAAACGGCTCTGCTGGCCGCACTTAAGGACAAGGGTCATGCCAATGGCTGCGACGACCTTGAGCTGATCGACAGGCGGCAGGCGCTCTTGCTCGAACCTGCGCTCACCTGCGTGGCGGCCCTGCTCTCGCCCTCGACCGGCATCATCGACAGCCACGGCTACATGCTGGCACTGCTCGGCGACGCGGAAGATCACGGCGCAGCCCTTGCCCTCAACGCACCCTTTGAAAGGGCGGAAGCGACCCGCGAGGGTTTCAGGGTTCATGTGGGCGGGAAAGAGCCTCTCAGCCTGACGTGCCGGTTGCTCGTCAATTCTGCCGGCCTTCTGGCGCCGATAGCGGCAACAAAGATCGAAGGATTGCCGAAACATGCGATACCGGAGGCGCGTTTCGCCAAGGGCAGCTATTTCTCGCTCACCGGCAAGTCGCCTTTTTCACGGCTCATCTACCCCGCGCCGCATACCCACGGCCTTGGTGTGCACCTGACGCTCGATCTTGCCGGTCAGGCCCGTTTCGGACCTGACGTGGAGTGGGTGGACACCATGGATTACGCTGTCGATCCCCGACGCATGGAAGGTTTCGGCGACGCGATCCGCCGCTATTGGCCGGGCCTGCCTGAGCACGCACTTATCCCGGCCTATTCCGGCATCCGCCCGAAGATTTCAGGACCCGACGAACCGGCCATGGACTTCCGCATCGATGGGCCTGAAACCCACGGTCTTGCCGGCCTCGTCAATCTTTTCGGCATAGAAAGCCCCGGCCTGACCGCATCGCTCGCGATCGCCAATGAGGTCGCGGCGCGGCTGGAGGCCTGATCTCAGCCGAAGCGGGAAAGCGCGCTCGCCATGATCCCCGGATCGACATTGCCGCCGGAGGCGACTGCAATTACCGTTTCGCTCTCCAGTTCGTCGCCGTGAAACAGGGCCGCCGCCAGAGCCACGGCACCACCCGGTTCGACGACGATCTTCAGCCGGTTAAAGGCGAGAACCATCGCCCGCAGCGCTTCCTCCTCGGTCACGGCAAGGCCTTTTCCACAAAGCTGCGACATGATCGGGAAGGTGATGTTACCGGGCTGCGGTGTGACGATTGCATCGCAGAGCGAACCGGAGGTCGTCGCATTGCGCTCTATCCTGCCCGCCGCAAGCGAGCGCGCGACGTCGTCGAAATGTTCTGGCTCTGCGGTCCTGACCCTGTAATCCGGAGCTTTCGCGGCAAGCGCAAGCGAGATGCCGGAGGTGAGGCCACCGCCACCGCAAGGCACCAGAACCTCGGCTGCATCGATACCCAGCTCCGCGCCCTGTTCGACAATCTCCAACCCCACCGTCCCCTGCCCGGCAACGACCAGCGGTTCGTCGTAGGGCTTGATCAGCGTCAGCCCACGCTCGCGCGAAATGCGATCTCCGATGGCGTCGCGATCTTCGTTCTCGCGGTCATAGAGAACCACTTCCGCACCATAGGCGCGGGTATTGTCGATTTTGATCTTCGGCGCATCCGACGGCATGATGATGACGGCAGGCACCCCATGCATACGAGCGGCAAGCGCCACGCCCTGCGCATGGTTGCCGGAGGAAAAGGCGATCACGCCCTTGGCACGCACGTCGTCCGGCAGGCCTGATACCGCCGACCAGCCGCCGCGAAACTTGAAGGAACCCGTCCTTTGCAGGCACTCGGCCTTCACGAAAAGCTTTCGCCCGGCAATCTCGTCCAGAAAATGCGACGATAGAAGCGGTGTCCGCACCGCATGGTTGCCGATACGCTCACGCGCCGCCTCGATCATCGAAATATCTGTCATGCCCTGCCCCTGTGATGCGAATTCGCGGGTACATTAGGAGGTCGCAATCAATTGCGAAACCATCCGGACAAGAAAAATCCCCGGTCGTGGCCGGGGATTTGTCGTCGTGGTCAGTCAGCACCTTGTCAGTGGTTGTGCCGTGGCATCTTCTCGGCAATCCGGCGGAAATCCGCAGCCCCTTCCAGCACCGCGCCGTCCGAAAGCTGGGTCACCGATTGACGGTAGATGCGCTGCCATGGTGTGGCATCGGCGGGCACCGCAGGAATGCCGTCAGCCTTGCGGATCTCTATTTCCGCATCCGGCACCAGCACATTGCACTGACCCTGATTGAAATCGATGCGGATCACATCGCCCGTACGAAGCCATGCGAGACCACCACCGGCAGCACTTTCCGGCGAGGCATTGAGGATCGACGGACTATCCGCCGTTCCCGATTGCCGGCCGTCGCCGATTGTCGGCAGGCTGGTAATACCTTTTTTCAACAGCGCGTCCGGCGGCTGCATGTTGACGACTTCCGCCGAGCCCGGCCAGCCAAGCGGACCCGCACCGCGAATGACGAGAATGGTGCGCTCGTCGATATCGAGGGACGGATCGTTGATGCGGGCGTGATAGTCTTCCGAACCATCGAACACCACACATTTGCCCTCGAAAACTCCCTCGCGGCCCGGCTCGCTCAGATAACGCTGCCGGAATTCCGCCGAGATCACGCTCGTCTTCATGATGGCGAAATCGAACAGATTGCCCTTGAGAACGAGGAAACCGGCCCGTTCCTTCAGCGGCTTGTCGTAGGGCAGGATCACGTCGCGGTCGGTCGATTCCCGGCCATCAAGATTTTCCGCCACGGTTTTTCCAGTCACGGTCGGACAGCTCCCGTCGAGTTTGCCCGCTTGCAGAAGTTCCCACATGATGGCCGGTGTGCCGCCGGCGCGGTGATATTTCTCGCCCAGCCATTTGCCGGCGGGCTGGACATTGGCGAGCAGCGGAATGTCGTAACCGTGAACCTGCCAGTCCTCCTCGCGAAGCTCCACGCCCGCATGTTTCGCCATAGCCGCCAGATGCGGCTGTGCATTGGTAGAGCCGCCGATTGCAGAATTGACGCGGATCGCGTTCAAAAACGCCTCGCGCGTCAAAATATCGGAGGGCTTGATGTTCTCGATGACCAGTTCTACGGCGCGGCGGCCGGTGCGATAGGCCATCTGGCCGCGCTCGCGGTAAGCGGCGGGGATAGCGCCGCAACCGGTCAGCGACATGCCGAGCGCTTCGGCAATGGCGTTCATGGTCGAGGCCGTGCCCATGGTGTTGCAATGACCGACCGACGGAGCGGATTCGAGCGCCGCCTGCAAAAACTCCTCGCGGGTGATTTCGCCGGCGCCATATTTACGGCGCATGCGCCAGATGACAGTGCCGGAACCGACCAGATCGCCGTCGTGGTATCCGTCGAGCATCGGCCCGCCGGACAAAACGATGGCCGGGATATCGACCGTGCTTGCCGCCATCAGCGCCGAAGGCGTGGTCTTGTCGCAGCCGGTGGTCAGAACGACGCCGTCGAGCGGATACCCGTAAAGCACTTCGACAAGGCTGAGATAGGCAAGATTACGGTCAAGCGCCGCCGTTGGGCGTTTGCAGTTTTCGAACATCGGATGGGTCGGAAACTCGATCGGGATACCGCCCGCATCGCGGATACCGTCGCGCACCCGCTTGACCAGCTCCACATGAACCCGGTTGCAGGGCGTCAGGTCGCTGCCGCTCTGGGCGATACCGATCACCGGCTTGCCGGACCGCAACTCTTCCGGTGTCACGCCGTAATTCATGAAGCGCTCCAGATAGAGCGCCGTCATGTCGAGATGGTCAGGATTATCGAACCAGTCCTGCGATCGCAGGCGTCTTGCCAATGTCTTGTCGTCGCTCATGAGACCGCCTCAGCCCTGTTCCCGGTTGTTGAGTTTTTCGAGGTAAAGCAGGATGCCGCTATGGTCGACATCGGCTCCGCCATCACCGACGAAGTCATCGAATTCCCGCGTCACCTGCTGGGTCAACGGCAATGTCAAAGACAGATCCTTCGCCGTCGCCAACACGCCGTTCAGATCCTTCAGCTGGAACTTGGAAGGGCCGCCCGGCACGAAATTGCGCTTCACCATGCGTTCGCCATGCAGTTCCAGGATCCGGCTTTCGGCAAAACCGCCGCGTATGGCGTTGCGGAACCCCTCACGGGATGCCCCGCCCGCTTCCACCAGCATCATCGCCTCGGCAACCGCACCGATGGTGATGGCGACGATCTGCTGGTTGGCGAGCTTGCAGAGCTGGCCAGCACCCGAGGGGCCGACATAGGTGAGCCTGCCCATCGGCGCGAAGACATCCGAGAGACCGGACACCAGCGCCTCGTCCCCACCGGCCATGATGGCGAGCGTACCCGCAGTTGCGCCCGGCACGCCGCCGGAAACCGGCGCATCGATGTGATGAATGCCCAATGCCTCCAGTCGGGAAGAGTGTTCGCGCGCAACCGGCGGCGCAATCGAGCTGCTGTCGATCACAACAGCGCCTTTTTCCAGCACTTCGGCCACACCCGCCTCGAACAGCACTTCGCCAACGGCCTTGCCGTCGCTCAGCATGGTGATGACGATATCGGCGCCCCTGGCAGCTTCTGCCGGCGATGCCGCCAGAACCGCACCATCGGCAACCAGCGCCTCAGCCTTTTCGACGCTGCGGTTCCAGACCGTGACCGCAAAGCCAGCACCCAGCAGGCGTCGGGCCATCGGTCCGCCCATCAGGCCGGTGCCGATAAAGGCAACGGACCGCTTCTTCTCCTCCCGATTGACGCTCATTTCAATGAACCTCCCAGTTCGTCTTCGATATGAACCTGAATGATCTCTTCGAAGGAGCTTTCAGCCGTAAAGCCCAGTTCGCGGGCACGCTTCGCTTCGAAACCGGGCGCCCAGCCTTCGCACATGCGCATGATCATCTCGTTCGGCTCGCGGCGGATGAGGGCAACAGCCTTTTCGCCAGCAACCTTGCGCAACGCTTCGATCTGCTCGCCAACGGTGGCGCTGAGACCCGGCATCGACAGGTTGCGGCGCGGGCCGACCTTTTCCACATCGATCGTCGCGCCGTGGAGAAGGAAACCGACGGCAGAGCGCGGCGAGGCGTGCCAGTGGCGAATGCTTTCCGGCACCGGCAGAACCGCTTCCTGGCCGACCAGCGGCTCGCGCAGGATATTGGAGAAGAAACCGGAGGCAGCTGCATTGGGCTTGCCGGGACGAATGCAGATGGTCGGCAGGCGAATGCCGATACCGTCGAAGAAGCCGCGACGGCTGTAGTCGGACAGTAGCAGCTCGCAGATCGCTTTTTGCGTTCCGTAGCTGGTCAGTGGCGTGGAGTGGAAGTCATCCGGGATCGGATAGGGAAGCGGCGCACCAAACACGGCGATCGATGAGGTGAAGACCACGCGCGGCTTGTAACCGTCCTTGCCGTTGGCAATGCGGATCGCATCGAAGAGATAACGCGTGCCGTCGAGATTGATACGGTAACCCTTGTCGAAATCGAGTTCGGCTTCGCCGGACACGATGGCGGCGAGGTGAAAGATGACATCTGGGCGGGCTTCGACCAGCTTTTCGGCTTCGCCGGGCGCGGACAGATCGGCCGCGCGCGCATCGACCGCACCGGAAAACCCGGCGGGCGCTTCGGGCTGGAACACGTCGATAAGCGTGAACCTGTCGATCGGCTTGCCGCCAAGCGATCCGTCCTTGACCAGACGCTGCGTCAGCTTGCGGCCAACCATGCCGGCGGCGCCGATGATTGCGATATGCATGTCTTCCTCCTCTTTGGCCCGGTCATTCTCCCGAGACCGAAAAAACACCATCGGCTTAGGGGCCGATAAATTAGCTTGTAAGGTTGTCTGATAACCTTATATGATTTGATTGAAAATAGTATTTTTTCACAAACCGGTAAAAGCAAGGCGAAAGACCCTTGTCCGGGTATCTAGGGCGGATTGGACGGAGAGGGTGGAATGACGATCGTGAGCGAACACGATATCGAGGAATTGCGGTTCTCGCTGAAAAACAGGCTGGGCGAAGCTCTGCTGCTGACATCGCAGGAAGACATGCTGCGCTATTGCCGTGATTGGCACGGCGACGTCACGAGTTCGGCCGTGGCCGTCATTCGTCCCCGTTCGACCAAGGAAGTCTCCGACACGGTTCACGCCTGCGCAGAACTCGGCCTCTCCATCATCCCCCAGGGCGGCAATACCGGACTGGTGCTCGGCGGCATTCCCGATGCGCCAAAGCGTCAGATCGTGCTGAGCCTGGAACGCATGAACGCCATCCGCACCATAGACAGCGACGATTTTTCGGCCGTCGTCGAAGCCGGCTGCATTCTCTCGGAATTCAAGGATGCGGTTCAGGACAAGGGAATGTTCTTCCCGCTGTCCCTTGGCGCACAGGGCAGCTGCCGTATCGGCGGCAACGTCTCCACCAATGCCGGCGGCATCAACGTCCTGCGCTACGGAATGACCCGCGAACTGGTGCTGGGTCTTGAAGTGGTATTGCCTGATGGCACCATCTGGAATGGCCTGTCGACGCTGCGCAAGGACAATCGCGGCATTGACCTGAAGCAGCTTTTCATCGGCGCGGAAGGAACGCTCGGCATCATCACGGCGGTGGCCGTCAAGCTTTATCCCAATCCCGAACATGTCGAGACGGCGCTGCTCGGCCTCAATTCGCTGGATGATGCCATCAAGCTTTACCGCCGCGCCCGCCGCGAATGTTGCGACCTGATGTCCGCCTTCGAATTCATGCCGCCCGTCGCCTTCACGCTTGCGATCGAAGCCATACCCGACCTCAAAATGCCGATCGCCGGCGATTATCCGGCCTATGTGCTGATGGAAATTTCCGGCTCGGGGCTGGTGGACACGGCCGACCTGATGGGCCGCTTCCTTGAGGGCGTCATGGAAGACGGTCTGGTGCTGGATGGCGTCATCGCCTCCTCGCGCGCACAGGCGCAGTCGCTTTGGCTGTTTCGTGAGGGCATGAATGAAGGCCAGGCGCTGCGCGGCAGTCATATGCGCACCGATATTTCGGTGCCGCTGTCGAAACTCGCGGCTTTCGTGGCGGAAGCGGAAGCAGAACTGGCGGAAAAGCTGCCGGAATGCCTCGCGGTTTCCTACGGCCATGTCGGAGACGGCAACGTCCACCTCAACGTGCTGCCGCCAAACGGTGCGACGCCGGAAGAGCGCGAGACGTTCATCTACAAGTCTAAAACGCTCGTCAACGACGTCCTCGACCGTTATGTCGGCAGCATCAGCGCCGAGCACGGCATCGGCCGCCTGAAGCGCTCCGATTTCGAAAGCCGGCTATCTGATGTGCAGCGCCGGATGATCACGGGTTTGAAAAACGCCTTCGACCCGGATTTGCGGATGAATCCCGGTTGCCAGATAAGCTTGCAACCGGATAGCTAATCAAAAAATAGCAAAGGCGACCGAACGCGCCGCCTTTGAAAACCCCGCTGGCGGCGAAGGAGGAAGTCGCCTGCCGCGGGAAAAACGAACCAATCGTTTCTGTGGAACGGGAGCAATCATGACGCTGGAGTTCAATCAGATACATCGCAACGACCATCTGCCCGGCCGGATCGCCGCGGAGATCGCCCGCGAGATCAATGATTCGAAACTCGGGCCGGGCGACAGGCTGCCGACGGAACATGTCTTGGCGAAAACCTTCGGTGTCAGCCGCTCGGTCATTCGCGAGGCAATCGCGCAATTACGCAACGAGGGTTTTGTCGAAACGCGCCAAGGCGTGGGTGCATTCGTCACGGATCCCCGACAGAGACTGTCCATCCGCATCGAGCGGTCCCGCCTGAACGATCCGGAAAATTTCCGCGATCTCTTCCAGCTTCGCATGCCGATGGAAATCGAGGCCGCAGGTCTCGCAGCACTTCACCGCAGTCCCCAGCAATTGGCGCGTCTGGCGGCGGCGCTGGAAAAGATGAAAACCGCTGACGACTGGTCGACGGAAGGCGTTGCGGCCGATCTCGACTTCCACCGCATTCTGGCGGAAGCGACGCAGAACGAATATTTCCTGATGTTCCTCGGTTTCATTGCGGAACGCATCAGTTCGGCCATCAACATCGCCTTCTCCCGTGCTGTTTTCGGCGAGATTCTCAAGGTGACGATCGCCGAACATGTGGCGATCTACGAAGCTGTCGAGAACGCCGATGCAACTGCGGCCAAGGACGCCATGCGCAAGCATCTGCTGGGTGCCGCAAGCCGGGTAAATCTGGAACTGGATATCTTCTGAGCAGCGAACAGAGGTACGAACGGCAAAGCTATAGGACAGGTTTCAAAGCTTTCCAGCGATCCAGTCACAGAAGACGATAATTTTGTCCGCGAGACCGCTAGACTCGTCGCAAAAGTCATACTAAGAAGAATGAGATTAGGTTGTCAGACATCCAGACAATAAGACCGCAGGAGGCGGCTGTCGGAGATCTGAAGGGGAGGATATACATGACCGGTTCAAGGTCCATCGACGTTACCGCAATTTTGCCTGAAGATTTTGAAAACGCCTTGCTCGTTGGCCGCGTCTGGTCGAAAAGCGAAGGCGGCCCCTGCCCCGTCCTCCTTAAAGGCGGCGTGCTCTACGACCTGACCTCTGTCTCCCCGACCATGTCCGAACTTCTGGAAAAGACCGATCTCATGGAGCGGCTTGCAGAGACCGGCACATTCGTAGCGCTTGGCGCGCTTGAGGCCTTTCTGGATGGCTCCGCCGGCGAACTTCTCGCCCCCAACGACATTCAGGCTGTCAAGGCCGCGGGCGTCACCTTTGCCGACAGCATGCTGGAACGCGTGATCGAGGAGCAGGCCAAGGGCGACCCGCTGCGCGCGCAGGAAATCCGCGGACGACTGGCGCCGGTTCTGGGCGACAGCCTCAAGGGACTTGAGGCCGGTTCCGAAAAAGCAGCCGAAGTGAAGAAACTGCTCCAGGAAATGGGCCTCTGGTCGCAATATCTGGAAGTGGGCATCGGCCCGGATGCGGAGATATTCTCCAAGGCGCAGGCCATGGCCTCTGTCGGCTGCGGCGCGCTGATCGGCGTTCACCCGAAATCGCAATGGAATAACCCGGAACCGGAAGTGGTGCTCGCCATCGCCTCCGATGGACGCATCGTCGGCGCGACGCTCGGCAACGATGTCAACCTGCGCGATTTCGAAGGCCGCTCCGCCCTGCTGCTCAGCAAGGCGAAAGACAATAACGCCTCCTGCGCGATCGGTCCTTTCATCCGCCTGTTTGATGGAAACTTCACCATCGAAGACGTGAAGAAGGCGCAGATATCGCTGCTGGTCGAGGGCGAAGACGGTTTCACCATGACGGGTGCCAGCGCGATGCAGGCGATCAGCCGCACGCCGGAAAACCTTGCGTCCCAGCTCTTGAACCGCAACCATCAATATCCTGACGGCGCCGTCTTTTTCCTTGGCACGATGTTCGCGCCGGTGAAGGATCGCCATGGCCCGGGTCTCGGTTTCACCCACTCCAAGGGCGACCGTGTCGAAATCTCGACGCCCAAGCTCGGCAAGCTGATCAACTGGGTCACGACAACAGACGAATGCCCGGAATGGACGTTCGGCACCGCGGCCCTGATGCGCAATCTGGCGAAACGGGGGCTGCTCTGAGCAATCCGGCAAAAGTGCATCGCGGTTTTGCGTCCGGAATTGTGAAAAACCAATAAATGGGGCATTGAAGGTGATCCTTCGCCGGAAATGTTCCGGATATTTCTTCGGGAGGGGAAAATGCAAAAGACCATCAATCTCTTTTACCGGATTCTCGAAATCATTCTCGTCGTGCTGCTCGCCGGCATGTCGATCATGGTCTTCGTCAACGTTGTCATGCGTTATTCGATGAATTCCGGCATCAACATCTCGGAAGAACTGTCGCGCTACTTCTTCGTCTGGCTGACCTTCATCGGTGCCGTGCTGACCTTCCGTGAAAACAGCCACATGGGCATCGAAACCCTGGTAATGTTCCTGTCGCGCCGCGCCCGCGTCGTCTGCATGATCGCATCGAACATCATCATTCTGGGCTGTTCCGCCATCTTCTTCTGGGGAACGTGGAAGCAGTCCGCCATCAATGCGAGCATGCATGCGCCTGTCACCAAGCTGTCGATGATCTGGGTCTACGGCATCGGCATGTTCACCGGCGGCCTGATGTTCATCATCGCTCTGGAGCGCCTTTACCGTTATGTGACGGGCCGCGTGACAGAGGACGAAATCGCCCAGTTCGCCGGCGAGAACCTCACGATCGAACAGCTTTCGGAGCGCTGATACCATGACACTTTTCGTTTTTGTCGGCTCTCTTCTCGGAGCCATGGCGATTGGCGTTCCCGTCGCTTTCTCGCTGATGTTCTGCGGCGTCGTGCTCATGTGGTACATGGGCATGTTCAACACCGCGATCATTGCCCAGAACATGATCTCGGGCGCCGACACCTTTACGCTGCTCGCCATCCCCTTCTTCATCCTGGCCGGCGAGTTGATGAATTCCGGCGGTCTTTCCCGCCGCATCATCGACTTTGCGATTGCGCTTGTCGGCCATATCAGGGGCGGCCTCGGCATCGTGGCGATCGTAGCTGCCATCATCATGGCCAGCATCTCCGGTTCGGCGGCAGCCGATACCGCAGCCCTTGCCGCAATCCTTATCCCGATGATGGCGAAGGCTGGTTACGATATTCCGCGCTCCGGCGGCCTCATCGCCGCGGGCGGCATCATCGCCCCGGTTATTCCGCCTTCCATGGCCTTCATCGTCTTCGGTGTCGCCGCCAATGTCTCGATCACCCAGCTCTTCCTTGCAGGTATCGTTCCCGGTATTATGATGGGCATTTCGCTGATCATCGCGTGGCTGATCGTGGTCCGCAAAGATAACATCAAGCCCCTGCCCAAAACTTCCGCCAAGGAACGTCTGGTTGCCACGGTCCGCGCCGGCTGGGCGCTTGGCATGCCCGTCATCATTCTCGGCGGCATCAAGGCAGGCATCATGACCCCGACGGAAGCCGCGGTCGTCGCTGCCGTCTACGCTCTCTTCGTCGGCATGGTGATCTATCGCGAATTGAAGCCTGCGGATCTGTTCCACGTGCTTCTGCGCGCGGCCAAGAGCACATCAATCATCATGTTCCTCGTCTGCGCAGCACTCGTCTCCGCCTGGCTCATCACGGCAGCGAACATTCCAAACGAGGTCGCGGGCTACATCGAGCCGCTGATCGATCGTCCGATGCTTCTGATGGTCGCCATGATGGTGCTGGTGTTCATCGTCGGAACCGCGCTCGACCTGACGCCGACCATCCTAATCCTGACGCCCGTTCTGATGCCCATCGTCAAGCAGGCGGGTATTGATCCGGTTTATTTCGGCGTATTGTTCATCATCAACAACGCCATCGGCCTGATCACCCCTCCGGTTGGGGTGGTGCTCAACGTGGTCAGCGGCGTCGGACGCATTCCGCTCGGCAAGGTCACGATGGGCGTGTGGCCTTTCCTCGTCGCGGAAACCATCGT
The DNA here is from genome assembly GCF_036596185.1 of Rhizobium sp. GR12. Taxonomy (NCBI): domain Bacteria; kingdom Pseudomonadati; phylum Pseudomonadota; class Alphaproteobacteria; order Hyphomicrobiales; family Rhizobiaceae; genus Rhizobium; species Rhizobium sp. GR12. Next base: position 221,445 of record NZ_JASXTH010000006.1, read on the forward strand.
TCTGGCGTTGCTGGTGATTTTCCCCGACATCGTCATGGTTCCATTGCAGTATCTTCGTTAATCGCCACTTCTCGCAAACAATCCAAGGGAGGATATTATGAGAAAGCTTCTTCTGACCACCACAGCCATCGCTTTCGCCGTCGGCGCGGCAGCACCGGCAATGGCCGAATTCAACAGCCGCAACATCCGCGTCTCGAACGGCATCAATCAGGACCATCCCGTCGGCAACGGCATCAAGGCCATGCAGGCCTGCCTGGACGAAAAGTCGGGCGGCAAGCTGAAGCTGACGGCATTCTGGGGCGGCGCGCTCGGCGGTGACCTCCAGGCAACGCAGGCCCTGCGCTCCGGCGTTCAGGAAGCGGTCGTGACATCCTCGTCGCCGCTCGTCGGTCTCATCCCGTCGCTCGGCGTCTTCGACCTGCCGTTCCTGTTTTCAAACGCCAAGGAAGCCGATGCCGTCATGGACGGCGCCTTCGGCGACATGATGAACAAGAAGCTGGAAGAACAGGGCCTCGTAAACCTGGCCTACTGGGAAAACGGCTTCCGCAACCTGTCGAACTCCAAGCGCGCCGTGAACAAGTGGGAAGACTTCTCCGGCCTCAAGGTTCGCGTGATGCAGAACAACATCTTCCTCGACACCTTCCAGAACCTCGGCGCCAATGCGACGCCGATGGCTTTCGGCGAAGTCTTCTCGGCGCTGGAAACCAATGCGATCGACGCCCAGGAAAACCCCTATGTGACGATCGACACCTCGAAGTTCTACGAGGTGCAGAAGTACATCACCGAGACGAACCACGCCTACACGCCGTTCCTCTTCCTCTTCTCCAAGCCGATCTTCGACAGCTACACGCCTGAAGAGCAGACGGCCCTGCGTGAATGCGCAGTCGTCGGCCGCGACGAGGAGCGTAAGGTCATCCGCGAACTGAACCAGAAGTCGCTGGAAAAGATCAAGGCGGCCGGTCTCGAAGTGAATACGCTGTCCGCCGACGAGCAGGCCCGTATCCGCGAGAAGTCGATGATCGTCTACGAAAAGCACAAGGCTGAAATCGGTGCTGACGTGGTTGACGCCGTTCTGGCTGACCTGAAGAAGATCCGCGGCCAGTAATCCTGACTGCATGCAATTGAAAACACCCGGAGGTTCCGCCTCCGGGTGTTTTTGTTTGCGGAAATTACAGATCAAAAAAGGCTGCCGAAGCAGCCTTTCTCACTATTATCGTCCGTCAGGATGCGGCCAGCCGGTTCTGCCGGTTGGCGATGAGATCTTCCACCACTGCGGGATCGGCAAGTGTCGATGTATCCCCAAGCGCGCCGAAATCGTCCTCGGCGATCTTGCGCAGGATACGCCGCATGATCTTGCCGGAGCGGGTCTTGGGCAATCCCGGCGCGAACTGGATCTTGTCGGGCGTCGCAACCGGCCCGATCTCGTTGCGGACGTGCTTTACCAGCTCTTCGCGCAGCGCATAATCGCCGCTCTGGCCCGCCATCAACGTGACATAACAATAGATGCCCTGCCCCTTGATGGGATGCGGATAACCGACCACGGCCGCTTCCGAAACAAGGTGATGCGACACCAGGGCCGATTCCACCTCGGCCGTGCCGAGACGGTGGCCGGAAACGTTGAGGACGTCATCGACACGGCCGGTGATCCAGTAATAACCGTCCTCGTCGCGTCGGCAGCCGTCACCGGTGAAGTACTTGCCCTTGTAGGTCGAGAAATAGGTATCGATGAAGCGCTGGTGATCGCCGTAGACGGATCGGGACTGGCCCGGCCAGCTGTCAATGATGCAGAGATTGCCGTCGGCCGGGCCCTCCAGCACATTGCCTTCGGCATCGACCAATTGCGGCTGCACGCCGAAGAACGGCCGTGTCGCCGAACCGGGTTTCAGATCGGTCGCTCCCGGCAGCGGCGAGATGAGAATGCCGCCGGTTTCCGTCTGCCACCATGTATCGACGATAGGGCTCTTGTCCTCGCCGACCACATGGTAATACCACTCCCATGCTTCCGGATTGATCGGCTCACCCACCGTGCCGAGAAGACGGATGCTTGAGCGCGAAGAGCGCGTAACAAACTGGTCGCCGGCCCCCATCAGCGATCTGAGCGCCGTCGGCGCGGTGTAGAAGATATTGACCTTGTGCTTGTCGATGACCTCCCAGAACCGGCCCTGGTCCGGAAAATTGGGAACCCCTTCGAACATCAGCGTCGTCGCGCAATTCGCCAGCGGTCCGTAGACGATATAGGAATGGCCGGTGACCCAGCCGACATCGGCGGTACACCAGAACACTTCCCCGTCCTTGTAGTCGAAGACGTATTCATGGGTCATCGACGTATAGACGAGATAGCCGCCGGTCGTGTGCAGCACGCCCTTGGGCTTGCCGGTGGAACCCGATGTGTAGAGGATGAACAGCGGATCTTCCGCCCTCATCTTCACCGGCGGGCAATCCGGTTTTACCGTGGCGATTTCCTGATGGTACCAGATGTCGCGGCCCGGCGCCCAGCTGGTCTTGCCGCCGGTGCGGCGCACGACCAGAACCTTGTTGACGATGACATATTGCTTGGCGGCGATATCGATCGCCTTGTCGGTGTTTTCCTTGAGCGGGATCGGCTTGCCGCCGCGCACGCCTTCGTCGCAGGTGATGACGAAGGTGGACTGGCAATCGACGATGCGGCCCGCCAGCGCCTCCGGCGAGAACCCGCCGAACACGACGGAATGGATAGCCCCGATACGGGCGCAGGCCAGCATGGCATAAGCCGCCTCCGGTATCATCGGCATATAGATGGTGACGCGGTCACCCTTCTTCACACCGTGCTTCTTCAGCACATTCGCAAGACGGCAGACATAATCGTAGAGCTGGTTGTAGGTGATCTTCTTGTCGATATAGGGATTATCGCCTTCCCAGATGATCGCCGTGCGCTCGCCATGCGTCTTCAGATGCCGGTCGATACAGTTATAGGAGACGTTGGTCAGGCCGTCCTCGAACCACTTGATCGGCACTCGTCCCTTGAAGGACGTGTTCTTGACCTTGGTATAAGGCTTGAACCAGTCGATCCGCCGGCCGTGCTTGTCCCAGAACTTTTCGGGATCCTCGACGCTCTCCTGATACCATTTCTGGTAACGCTCGTTATCGATGAGCGTGCGGGCTTTCGCCGATTTGAGCACCGGATAGATTTTGGCAGACATGAACTCCTCCTGAAACCAAGTATGTCTTGTTTTAGCGCGCGCCGAGAGACTCCCATCCTCAGGCATGTGGTGAATTCATAGCAGGTCAATGACTGACGGCAATTAGACAAAGGCATTTGTTTCGCAAAGAATTGCAATTATGATGCAATCCGGTTATAGAGCGCCAATATCCCGGAAATCAGTGGTTGATACCACGCCCGCGACACGGCGCGGACGGACAGAAGGACTGTATCTATGGCTCAACAATTGCTCATGCCAAAAGCTACGGCTGTATGGCTCGTTGACAACACCGCGCTGTCGTTCGATCAGATCGCTACGTTCTGCAAACTGCATCCGCTCGAAGTCAAGGCGATTGCCGACGGTGAAGCCGCGCAGGGCATCAAAGGCCTCGACCCGATTGCGACCGGACAGCTTTCCCGCGACGAGATCGCCCGTGCCGAAGGCAATCCCAACCACAAGCTCAAGCTTTCCGAGCCGAAGGTTCGCGTGCCGGAATCCAAGCGTCGTGGCCCGCGCTATACGCCGGTTTCCAAGCGTCAGGATCGTCCGAACGCCATTCTCTGGCTGGTGCGCAACCATCCGGAACTGAAGGATGCGCAGATTTCGCGCCTCGTCGGCACCACCAAATCCACCATCGAGCAGATTCGCGACCGCACCCACTGGAACTCGGCCAACCTGACACCGATGGATCCGGTAACGCTTGGTCTCTGCAGCCAGATCGATCTCGATCTCGAAGTCGAACGCGCCTCGCGCGGCCGCCCACTGCCGACCGCCGAAGAGCTCGGCAACACGCTGCAGCCGGCAACGGCGACGGAAGGTCTGGACTACAACTACCAGCGCGAGGAAGAACCGCAGATCGACGCCGACGCCGTCTTCAAAAAGCTCTCGTCGCTGAAATCCGCACCAAAGGATGAAGACGAGGACGATCAGTACTGATCGAGAGTCTTTCAGTTTATGAAAACCCGGCCGCAGCGCCGGGTTTTTTGTTTTGAGAAGTTTACCGGGCGCCGAAGATCGCCGAGCCGACACGCACGCTGGTAGCGCCGAACTCCACGGCGGTTTCGAAATCGCCGGACATGCCCATGGAAAGCTTCTCAAGGCCACATTGTTCTGCAAGCTTCGCCAGAAGCGCAAAATGCGGGCCGGGATTTTCCTCCGCCGGCGGAATGCACATCAGCCCCTCGACCGGCAATTTCAGCTCGTTCCGGCAAAATGCGACGAAGGCGACCGTCTCGCGCGGATCGATGCCGGCCTTCTGCGGCTCCAGCCCGGTATTGACCTGCACATAAAAGCGAAGGCTGCGACCCTGCTTGCCGCATTCCTCGGAAAGCACACGGGCAATCTTCTCGCGGTCGATGCTCTGAACGACGTCGAACAGGGCAACGGCATCCGCAGCCTTGTTGGACTGCAGCGGGCCGATCAGATGCAGCTCGATGTCAGGCGCCTTCTCTTTCAGCGCCGGCCACTTGCCCTGCGCTTCCTGCACACGGTTCTCGCCGAACACACGCTGGCCGCTGTCGATGACCGGCTGGATCTCGTCCGCATCGAATGTCTTCGAGACGGCGACGAGAGCAACATCCGTTGCCTTGCGACCGGACTTTTCTGCGGCGTCCGCTATGCGTAGCCTGACATCCTCAAGACGTGCTTCGATTTCCATCACAGGACCTTTATTTGAACCATTCGCAACGTTAACTAGACGCCGATTGCCTTGATGCCAAGCGGGTTTAGCACCATTTGAGGGACGCTGCCCAAGATTGAACGCCCGGATGCCCCGCCAAACTTGACGCCCCGGTCGTTTCATGGTGAAGGTCAGCGCAAATTTTTCCCCTCGATACCCGGAATTCAGAACAATGGCCATCGAACGTTACAATCCTCGCGACGCCGAGCCGCGCTGGCAGCAGAAATGGAACGAAGACAAGGTTTTCGTGACCGACAACAGCGATCCGCGCGAGAAGTATTACGTTCTAGAGATGTTTCCCTATCCGTCGGGACGCATTCACATGGGCCACGTCCGTAACTACGCCATGGGCGATGTCGTCGCCCGCTACAAGCGCGCGCGCGGCTTCAACGTCCTGCACCCGATGGGCTGGGACGCCTTCGGCATGCCCGCGGAAAACGCGGCGATGCAGAACAAGGTCCACCCGAAGGACTGGACCTACCAGAATATCGCCACCATGCGCGGCCAGCTGAAATCCATGGGCCTGTCGCTGGACTGGACCCGCGAATTCGCGACCTGCGATGTGGAATATTACCATCGCCAGCAGGCCCTGTTCGTTGATTTCATGGAAAAGGGTCTGGTCTACCGCAAGCAGTCCAAGGTCAACTGGGATCCGGTCGACCATACGGTTCTGGCCAACGAGCAGGTGATTGACGGCCGTGGCTGGCGCTCTGGCGCGCTGGTCGAGCAGCGTGACTTGACGCAATGGTTCTTCCGCATCACCGATTTCAGCCAGGATCTGCTGGACGAGCTGGACACGCTGGACCAGTGGCCGGAAAAAGTCCGCCTGATGCAGAAGAACTGGATTGGCCGCTCCGAAGGCCTGTCGCTGCGCTGGCAGACCGTTGCCGGCACAGTGCCGGAAGGTTTTTCCGACATCACCGTCTATACGACGCGTCCCGACACCCTGTTCGGCGCATCCTTCCTGGCGATTGCCGCCGACCACCCGTTGGCGAGAGAGCTGTCTGAGCACAATCCTGCGATTGCCGAATTCTGCGACGAATGCCGCCGGCACGGCACCTCGCTCGCCGCTCTGGAAACGGCTGAGAAAAAGGGCGTGGCTACCGGCGTGAAGGTCGTGCATCCGCTGGACCCCACATGGGAACTGCCGGTCTACATCGCCAACTTCGTGCTGATGGACTATGGCACGGGCGCGATTTTCGGCTGCCCCTCGGGCGACCAGCGCGATCTGGATTTCGCCCGCAAATACGATCTGCCAGTGGTGGCGGTCGTGGCCCCTGAAGGTCCCGACGCTGCCGACTTCACCATTGGCGACACCGCCTTCACCGATGACGGCGTGATGATCAACTCCGGCTTCCTGAACGGCTTGAATACGACTGACGCCTTTGAGGCAGTCGTGCAGAAACTTTCCGAACAGACGCTGGGCAATGCGCCGCAGGCCGAGCGCAAGGTCAATTTCCGCCTGCGCGACTGGGGCATTTCCCGTCAGCGCTACTGGGGTTGCCCCATCCCCGTCATCCATTGCGAAGTCTGCGGCGTGGTCCCGGTTCCGAAGAAGGACCTGCCGGTCAAGCTGCCCGACGATGTGACGTTCGATGTGCCCGGAAACCCGCTGGATCGGCACCCCACATGGCGTCATGTCGCCTGCCCGCAATGCGGCCATGACGCGCGTCGCGAAACCGACACGATGGATACCTTCGTCGATTCCAGCTGGTATTACGCCCGCTTCACCGCGCCCTGGGAAGATGAGCCGACGGATCCGAAGGTCGCCAATCACTGGCTGCCGGTGGATCAGTATATCGGCGGCATAGAGCATGCGATCCTTCACCTGCTCTATTCGCGCTTCTTCACCCGCGCCATGCGCGAGACCGGCCATGTCGGCGTCAAGGAACCCTTCAAGGGCCTGTTCACGCAGGGCATGGTGGTGCACGAGACCTACAGCCATGGTGAAGGCACCGGCCGCGAATGGGTAGCGCCCGCCGACCTCCGGATCGAAGAGACGGACGGTGCCCGCCGCGCATTCCTGCTGTCCTCCGGCACGGAAGTGAAGATCGGCTCGATCGAGAAGATGTCGAAGTCGAAAAAGAACGTGGTCGACCCGGATGACATCATCGCATCTTACGGGGCGGACACCGCACGCTTCTTCGTCCTGTCGGACTCCCCGCCTGATCGTGACGTCATCTGGTCCGAAGCCGGTGTTGAGGGCGCAAACCGTTTCGTCCAGCGCGTCTGGCGCATCATCGGCGAAGTCGCGAATGAGCTGAAGAGTGTCACGCCGAAGCCTGCGAGCGAGGGCGAAGGACTGGCGGTCTCCAAGGCGGCCCACAAGACGCTGAAGGCCGTTCAGGACGATCTGGACAAGCTCGCCTTCAACAAGGCGATCGCCCGTGCCTATGAACTGGTGAACGCGCTGGCGGGGCCGCTCGCCGATGTCGCGGCTGGCGGCAAACCGGAGGACGTGAAGGCGGCCGCCCGCGATGCCGTTGAAATCCTCATCCGCATCATTGCCCCGATGACGCCGCATCTGGCTGAAGAATGCTGGTCGGCGCTGGGTAATGAGGGTCTTGTTGCCCAGACGCCGTGGCCAACCTTCGTGGCCTCGCTTGTCGAGGAAAACGACGTCGTCATGCCGGTACAGGTCAACGGCAAGAAGCGCGGTGAATTGACAATCGCGCGCGATGCGGATCAAGATGCGGTCCGCACGGCCGCCCTTGCGCTGGATGCCGTCAAATCCATTCTTGCCGGTGGCGAGCCCAAGAAAGTCATCGTGGTTCCGCAGAGGATTGTGAACATTGTTGTCTGACGTTTTTTCGAGATGGAGCCGCGTCGCGGCAGCAATTTCCGTCGTGATGATGGCTGGTCTTCTGGCGGGCTGCCAGGTGCGCCCGCTTTATGGCGAGGCTTCAGGAACCAAGGAAAGGCTGGCGGCTGTCAGCGTTTCCAATGCCGGCGACCGCGTAACACAGGAAGTGCGCAACCAGCTGATTTTCTTGATGTCCGGCGGTGCCGGTGAGCCGGCTACGGCTCAATACAACGTCAAGATTTCGGTTGGATCGAGCGCCACTTCCACGGAAGTTGAGAATTACGACCTGACGACCCGCACCAACAACAACTATGACGGCCCTTATCCCGGCCGCGTGGTGATGAATGGCAATTACGTTCTGACACGCATCTCCGACGGCCAGATCCTGCGCTCGGCACGCCGCAGCGTAACGGCACAGGTGGATTTGCCGCAGCAGGAATTCGCCAAGATCAGGGCGACCCGCGATGCTGAAAACCGGGCGGCGCGTGAACTGGCTGAAATCATCCGTACTGATATCGCCGCCACTCTCGGCCGCTGAGAGCGGCGGCCGTGGCGGAGATAAAATCGCATGAGTTCGAGCGCTTCGCCGAAAATCCGGCGGAGCGTTTTCGCGTTTTCGTGCTCTACGGGCCGGATCGAGGCCTTGTATCGGAGCGAGCCAACCTCATCGCCAAAAAGACCGGCATCGACCCCGATGACGCCTTCGCATCGCTGAAACTGAACGCATCCGACCTGCAGGGCGATCCAGGCCGCCTTCTCGATGAAGTCAACGCCATCGGCCTTTTTGGCGGTGAAAAACTCGTCTGGGTCAAAAGCGCTTCGGCCGAAAAGGCGCTGGTGGATGCACTTCAGATTCTGGCGGAAACGCCGCCGGAAGCGAGCTTCCTGATCATCGAGGCGGGCGATATTAAAAAAGGCACCGGGCTGCGCAAGATCGCAGAACCCGCGCGCTCGATTGCTGCAATCCCTTGCTATGCGGACGACGCCCGCTCCTTGAATGCACTGATCGATCAGGAACTGTCCGCCGACAATCTGCGCATTGCGCCGGCCGCACGGCAGAGACTGATCGACCAGCTGGGCGGCGATCGCATTGCCTCGCGCAACGAAATCCGCAAGCTGGCGCTCTATTGCCGTGGCGCGGAGGTAATCGAGGAAGACGACGTACTGGCGATCATCGGCGATGCCAGCACGGTTTCTGCGGACGATGCCGTCGACGCCATCCTCAAAGGTGACAGAAACGCCTTTTTCCACGCGACCCAGAAGATCGTCTCGTCAAAAACGCCGATTTTCCTTGTGCTTCAAGGATGCCTCAAGCAATTCCAGCTGCTCGACCAGATGCGGGCCGAAATGGACGAGAAAAAGCAGCAGGCCGGTCAGGTCATGCAAACGCTCGGACGCCATATCCATTTCCGCAGAAAACCGATCATCGAAAGAGCGCTGCGAACCTGGCAGCCGGCGGCGATCGCCCGCGAGATGAACCGCCTGCAAGCCGCTATATTGCAAAGCCGTCAACGGCAAAGTCTGGAGGAAAGCGTGGCGCTTTTGACGTTGCTGTCGACCACCTTACAATCCGGCCGAAGCGGATGACCGGTTGAAGGTCAGCAAAAAGCCCTCGCGCTTGCGCTGCGAGGGCTTTTAAAATCATGACACATGACAGTCGTTGAAAACTCAGTCGCCCTGGCCGGGCTCAGCAGAGAAATAAAGCTCCAGCTTGCCTGAAACGCCGTCCATTTCCTTGGCTTCCGGCATGGGGTCACGCTTTATCGTGATGTTTGGCCAGATCGCCGCATATTCCGTATTGAGCTTCAGCCACTTGTCGAGACCCGGCTCCGTATCGGGCTTGATCGCTTCGGCTGGACATTCCGGTTCGCACACACCGCAATCGATGCATTCGTCAGGATTGATGGCGAGGAAATTCTCACCCTCATAAAAGCAGTCGACGGGGCAAACTTCAACGCAATCGGTATATTTGCAGCGGATGCAATTGTCGGTCACGACATATGTCATGATGAACTCCAGAATATGCAAGCCGGGTCTGTGGGCTTCGGAACACAAGCCGTCGCCCGGAATTCAGACAGGGCAATTTTGCATGTGAGGTAATGCCTTTGCCTTCAGATAGCAAGGATAAACAATTCTGAAAAACCGGCATGACTTGGAGGTTTATTCTAATCTGTATTTCCGTCGCTGTCCGACAGAAACTTGTCGAGCGCCCTGCGCTCCTTTTTGGTCGGGCGACCGCTGCCGGGCTGGCGCATCGCCTGTTCAAGCGGGCTTAACCTGTCGGAAGGCTCCCGTGGCGGCGTCTGGTCATCGTAGAGAAGTCTGGCTTCTTCGTAGGGTCCGCGCCGCTCGCCCCCGGATTTGACGACGAGCACCTTGTCCATGCGCTCGAAACCGATATCGAGCCTGTCACCGACCTTCACCATATGGCTGGGCTGGCGGATGGGGGCGCCGTTGACCTTGACCTTACCCGACTGAATGTAGCTCTGGGCAAGTGAACGGGATTTGGCCATGCGGGCAAAGAACAGCCACTTGTCCAGTCGCTGACGCGTACTTTCGAGTGGCTGTTCGTTGCTCCCCATAGCTTACTTCTTCAGCTGCTCCTTGAGAGCAGCGAGCTTGGCGAAGGGCGAATCCGGATCGATCGGCTTTTCCTTGCGGGGCGGCTTGGCTTCGAAACGCTGCTGACCCTGCGGTTTTCCACCGCGGTCGTTGCGATCCGGCCTGTCCTTGCGATCCTGACGATCATTGTTGCGGTTGTTGCCGCGGTCGGGACGTCCGCCATCGCGCTTGCGCTCGCCTTCACCGCCACGATTGGCAGCTTCGCGATTTGCTCCGTCACGATTATCGCGTCGGCCTTCACCGCGACGTTCACCCTGCTCGCGCGGCGCCTGATCGCGACCCTCACCACGGCCTTGACCGCGATTGCCGGGACGACGGTTTTCGCCACGCTGGTTTTCGTTGCGACCACCCGGACGCCACAAAAGAACAGGCTTCGGCTCGGTAGCCTCAGTGCTCTCTGCGGACACGGCCTCGCTTGCGACAACCTCTTCGCTGACGGCTTCCGCAACCGGAGCCTCCTCAGCAGCGGTTTCGCTTTCCTCAACGGCCGCCGTCTCGGACGCCTGCTCTTCCGAAGCCGGTTCATCCTGCTCGGTCTCGGCGCTCTCGTCTTCCGTCACCGCTTCCGTGGTAGCAGGAGCCGCAGCACCGGTCTGACTGGCGAGGAAGGCCTGAGCCTCTTCCGCCGTCACCTGATCGGCGCGGTAGCCGAGGCCCTTGAGGATCTCTTCCATGTCGTCGAGCGTTGCGCCGAGAATGGAAAGCATCGCAGTCGTCGTCGTGAAGCGGCGACCGTCATAGGCACCTTCCGGACGTGGCTGCTGGCCGGGCTTCCACTGCAGCAGCGGACGGATGAGATCGGCCAGACGCTCGAGAATGTCGATACGCACGGCGCGCTTTCCGAGGAAACGGAAACCGGCGAGCTTGTAGAACATGCGCTCGAAGGTGGGGTCCGTGACCACGGAGGTGCGCCCTGCGGCCAGCACCGGAATGAGATCGCCGTAACCCGGCTTGCCGAGACCGTCGTTCTTCAACGCCCAGAGCAGCGTGACAAGCTCCGCCGGAGCGGGCTTGAGAAGCGCGGGCAGGAAGACGTGATAGGCGCCGAAGCGCACGCCGTAGCGGCGCATGGAGGCACGCGCATCCTGATCCAGCGACTTCACGTCTTCGGTGACATCGCGGCGGAACAGAACGCCAAGATTTTCGACCAGCTGGAACGCCAGTCCCTTCGCCAGACCCTGAAGGTCTTCGGCGCGCGAAATATCGTCCAGCGGCTTCAGCACGGTCGCAATCTGATGATTGACGAAACGTTCGACGCGCGCCAGCGCGTGATCACGGGCATTGCCGCTCAACTGCTCGTCGGCGACGAGGATCACGCGCGGCTTCATGATGTTATCGCCTGCCGAAAGGCGGGCCACCGGCTCGCCCAACCAGCGAACCAGACCATCGGAGCTCAAAGCGAGATCGCCGTTTCCACTGGCGTGCAGACGCGCGGCACGCGCCTCGTATTCGAGCGCGAGCGCCTTTTGCGCCGCAGCCTGCACGGCCTTCTGATCCGGCCCTTCCATTCCCGGCACCGGTGTGAACCGGAACCCGGCCAACTGGCCGACGTGATGTCCTTCTACAAAGACATCACCATTTACACTGATTTCAGCTTCAAGCATCGCATTCTCTCTCAGGCGCCTCATGAGCACAGATGTCCTGCGATCAACAAAGCGTTTCGTCAACCTTTCATGTAGAGCATCGGACAATCGATCTTCGATTTCCCGCGTCTTTTCTTGCCAGTGTGTCGGATCGGCAAGCCATCCTGGGCGGTTCGATACATAAGTCCATGTTCTGATCTGCGCAATCCTTGCAGACAAGGTATCGATCTCTCCATCGGTACGATCGGCGCGGCGCACCTGTTCGCCCATGAAATCTTCGTTCACCGTGCCACGTTTTACCAGATCGAAATAGAGCGTTGAGATAAGGTCCGCATGTTGAGCGGGCGCAATACGGCGATAATCCGGAAGCGCGCACGCCTCCCAGAGTTTTTCCACCCGCGCATCCGTCGTCGTCACGTCGATGATCTCAGGGTAACGCGACAGATATTCGAGCGCCTGCTGGTCTATCGCCGGCAGGGCCCGCGAAAGTCCCTGGATCGCCGGGGCGGCATCGAGGCTCAGGCGCAGATTGGCGATGGAGGAAAAATCGAAATTTTTCGTCCGCCATTGCAGCACCTTCACCGAATCGAACTGATGGGTTTCGACGCGCTCCACCATTTCATCATCGAATGGATCGACGCGCCCCGTCACACCAAAGGTGCCGTCGCGAAGATGGCGACCGGCGCGGCCGGCGATCTGGCCGATCTCGCCCGGATTGAGATTGCGGAACTGGTAACCGTCGAACTTTCGGTCCTGCGCAAAGGCGACATGATCGACATCGAGGTTGAGGCCCATACCAATGGCGTCCGTCGCCACGAGATATTCGACGTCACCCGATTGATAGAGCTCGACCTGGGCATTGCGCGTGCGCGGCGAAAGCGCGCCCATCACCACGGCCGCACCGCCGCGCTGGCGACGCACCAGCTCGGCAATGGCATAGACCTCTTCCGCTGAAAAGGCGACAATCGCCGTGCGTTGCGGCAGACGGGTTATCTTCTTCTGACCCGCATAAAAAAGCTGTGACAGGCGCGGCCGCTCGACCACGGTAATTCCCGGCAGCAGCTTTTCGAGGATCGGGCGCATCGTACCGGCGCCCAGAAGCAACGTTTCCTCCCGCCCGCGCAGGTGCAGTACTCGGTCGGTGAAGATATGTCCGCGTTCCAGATCGCCAGCCAGCTGCACCTCATCGATCGCGACGAATGCGGCCGTCGTCTCGCGTGGCATGGCCTCCACCGTGCAGACGGAATATTTGGCTTTGGGAGGTGAGATTTTTTCTTCGCCGGTAATCAGCGCCACATTCGGCGCACCCACCTTTTCGACAAGACGGGTATAGACCTCCCGCGCCAGAAGACGCAATGGAAGGCCGATGACACCGTTGCCATGCGCCACCATCCGCTCGATCGCGTAATGGGTCTTACCGGTATTGGTGGGGCCGAGAACGGCCGTAACACCGCGGCCGCTCAGGATCATGGGGCGAAAATTCAACGTACTATCCGCGAATCGACTTCATCTGCTTGCCGTGCCGCCCACCATTGCTGATAGGGCCGCACGCACCACACATGGCAATGCCCGCCGACAAAGGCAATAGGCCACGCCGGCAAACTGGTGCAGGGCGTCTCCCTGGGCAAATTTTTCCTTAAAATTCAGCTGGTTGATAGAATAAAAAGAATCCGGCGAAACCTAGAATCGATTCGGTTGCGGAACAGTCTGCGAACGAATCGAATACGAATCGCTGACTCCGAGGGATTCAGCTTTTGTTCTCCGCAACATCTGGTTGGCGAATACACGCCCCATACCAGATTGTGAATCCGGGTAAGTCCTTGGCCGGATTCATCCCTGCGGCACCGCCTTCCGGCAAAAATGCCGGAATCGGCTGTCAAGCGGCAATCGCGGAAAAGCCGGGCCGGCGCATGAATGGCGGGATCAGAGCGCCTCGCCGGCAAGCAAGCGCGGCGCGCCCGCGTCTGTCGTACCGGCAGCCTGACCGATGAAATAGGATTTCAGCGCCGGCAAACGATCGACCACACCCAGACCGAAATCCCGCATGATGCGAATGGGACCCACATCGTTGGAGAAAAGCCGGTTCAGCACGTCAGTCGTCACGCCCATCCGCAACGTGTCGAAACGCCGCCAGGACTGGTAACGCTCCAGAACGTTGAGGGAGCCGATATCGAGGCCGAGGCGGTCGGCCTCGACCACGGTTTCAGCCAGAGCCGCAACGTCCTTGAAGCCGAGATTGAGGCCCTGCCCGGAGATCGGGTGAATTCCATGCGCGGCATCACCGGCAAGCGCAAAACGCGGCGCGACGAAGGAACGCGCCAACGTCAATCCCAGCGGAAAGGCGCGGCGGGGGCCGACAGGACGGACAGGGCCGAGCTTGTGGCCAAACCTGCGCTCAAGCTCCTCCTCGAACACCAGATCGTCGGCGGCAACCAGCCTGTCGGCATCGGCCGTGCGCTCGGTCCAGACGAGCGAGGACCGGTTTCCCTTCAGAGGCAGAACGGCGAAAGGCCCCGACGGCAGGAAATGCTCCTCCGCGCAGCCCTCATGCGGACGCTCATGTTCGACGGTGGTGACGATACCGGATTGATCGTAGTCCCAACGCACGGTCTTTATGCCCGCCATGTCCCTGAGCGCCGAGCGAACCCCGTCGCAGGCGATGAGCAATCGCGCTTCGAACGACGAGCCGTCAGAAAGGCTAATGGCGGTCGATTGCGGCCCTGCGGTAAAGCCGGAAACACTGAGACCGTGGCGGATTTCGACACCGAGACGCTCGCAGAGGCCCCGTAAGGCGCCCACCATGGCGACATTCGGAACCATGTGAGCGAAGGGTCTGCCCTCTTCCACCGCACCATCGAACGTCAGAAACACGGGGCGAACCGGATCGGCGGTCTTCGAATCGGTAACGACCATCCTGTTGATCGGCTGGGCCTCCGGCTCGATCTCGTTCCATATTCCGAAGACCTCAAGCATGCGCGTGGCCGCCGCGATAATGGCTGAAGCGCGGACGTCCTTCCTCCAGACATCCTCGGGAGCGGCCTCGATCACCTGCACATTAAGATGTCCGGCTGCCTGCTTAATTGCGACAGCAACGGAAAGACCGACATATCCGCCGCCTGCCACCACCACGTCCAGCATCACGCTTCTCCTCAAATCTTGTGCACGCATCATTGGCGCACTATAGACCATGTGACGTCTTCCTACAGCCGGAGCAGGCCGAAAAAATGTCGCATCCCTCGCAAACGTCAGATCCCATGGCCAATCTGATCTCCACGCTCGATCTCGAGAAGCTGGAGGAGAACCTGTTCCGGGGCGAAAGCCCGCAGATCGGCTGGCAGCGCGTTTTCGGCGGCCAGGTCATTGCGCAAGCGCTGATCGCGGCGCAAAGAACCGTGGATGACGACCGCTTCGTGCATTCACTGCATTCCTATTTCATGCGCCCTGGCGATCCGCTGGTACCCATTCTCTACCAGGTGGAGCGTATTCGTGACGGCGCCAGCTTCTGCACCCGACGCGTGGTCGCCGTCCAGCATGGCAAGGCGATTTTTTCCATGTCGGCATCGTTTCAGATCGCCGAGGACGGCTTCGACCATCAGATCAGAATGCCGGATGTGACGCCGCCCGAAAAACTGATGAGCGAAGAGCAGATGCAGGCGGCATTCCTTGCCAAAGCACCGGCTTCGATCCGCAAATACTGGAGCAACAAGCGCCCGATCGAGATAAGGCCGGTTTCGCTGACCCATTATATTTCGAAAGAAAAGCTGGAACCGCAACAGGATATCTGGGTTCGCGCCGTTGGCGATGTGCCGGACGATCCACATTTCCAGTCGGCCATTCTCGCCTATCTCTCGGACATGACCTTGCTCGATACCTCGCTCTACGCCCACGGAACGACGATCTTCGATCCGTCCATTCAGGTGGCGAGCCTTGATCACGCCATGTGGTTCCACCGCCCCTGCCGACTGGACGACTGGCTGCTCTACACGCAGGACAGCCCCAGCGCCTCGGGAGCACGCGGTCTGACCCGTGGCAATATTTTCACCAGACAGGGTGAACTGGTCGCCTCCGTCGCGCAGGAAGGTTTGATCCGCAAAAGGGCAAATGATTAAATAATGTGCTTTTTTCAAAAATCGCACATTTAATAGACGAAAATTTCGCCGCCCAATGCCCCTTTTTCAGACGCCTGTCATATAAATTTTATATTTCAATAACTTAGAAGCCGCATCAAAACTGGCACGCCCTTTGAATGTATGTCCGCAGTCGCTGTTACTGATCTGCCAGCGCGAGGAGAGTCGGCTCCGTGCCGAGGACAAACAAAGGATGGGAAACCAGATGAAAATTGTGATGGCCATTATCAAGCCGTTCAAGCTGGATGAAGTGCGCGAAGCGCTCACTGGCGTCGGCATCCAAGGCCTGACCGTGACCGAGGTAAAGGGTTACGGACGCCAGAAGGGACATACCGAGATTTATCGCGGCACGGAATATGCGGTGAGCTTTCTTCCCAAACTGAAGATCGAGATCGCAGTTGCGTCCGACGTCGTCGACAAGGCTGTCGAGGCGATCGCGTCTGCGGCAAAGACCGGGCAGATCGGTGACGGAAAGATCTTCGTCTACTCTATCGAACAGGCCGTGCGCATCCGTACCGGCGAAACCAACACAGAAGCGCTTTGAAGCACGGCTGACAGGGAGTTTTCTAGCTATGCAACTCAACAAGTTTTCAACGCTCGGCAAACTGGGCGCCGCTGCTGCGGCTCTGATGGCCCCGGCAATCGCCTTCGCGCAGGATGCCGCGCCGGCAGTAGCTGCCGCCGCCCCCGTTCCGGAAAAAGCCGACACCGCATTCATGTATGTCGCGACGATCCTCGTGCTTTTCATGATCATTCCGGGTCTGGCCCTGTTTTACGGCGGCCTCGTCCGTACCAAGAACATGCTCTCCGTTCTCATGCAGTGCACGGTCATCGGCGCAGTCATGATGCTCGTCTGGGTGATCTACGGTTACTCCTTCGCCTTTGGTGGCGGCACCGGCCCCTATTTCGGCGGCTTCGGCAAGCTGTTCCTGTCCGGTGTTTCGCTTGACAGCACCTCGGCAACCTTCTCCCAGGGCGTCGTGATCTACGAATACACCTTCATCGCCTTCCAGATGACCTTCGCGGCCATCACACCGGCGCTGATCATCGGTGCATTTGCGGAACGCGTGAAGTTCTCGGCCGTCATCCTGTTCACCATCCTGTGGGCCACTTTCGTTTATTTCCCGATCGCTCACATGGTCTGGGATGCAAACGGCCTGATCTTCGGCATGGGCGCACTCGACTTCGCCGGCGGCACGGTCGTTCACATCAATGCCGGCGTCGCAGGCTTGATTGGCGCGATCATGGTCGGCAAGCGTACCGGCTTCGGCAAGGACATGATGGCACCTCACTCGATGACGCTGACGCTGGTTGGCGCAGCCATGCTGTGGTTCGGCTGGTTCGGCTTCAACGCCGGCTCCAACCTCGAAGCATCCGGTGGTGCGGTTCTCGCAACCATGAACACCTTCCTCGCCACCGCAGCAGCCATCGTTTCCTGGTCGCTGGTTGAAAGCTTCACCCGCGGCAAGGCTTCCATGCTGGGCGCCGCTTCGGGCATGATCGCCGGCCTCGTTGCCGTAACACCTGCGGCCGGTTCTGTCGGACCCATGGGCGCGATCGTTCTCGGCCTCATCGTCTCGCCGATCTGCTACTTCTTCGTCTCCGTGGTGAAGAACAAGTTCGGTTACGATGACACGGCTGACGTCTTCGGTGTCCACGGCATCGGCGGCATCATCGGCGCCCTCGGCACCGGCATCTTCACCTCGCCGCTGCTTGGCGGCACGGGCAAGGCAGACTTCTCCATCTCTTCGCAGCTCTGGACGCAGTTCGTCGCCGTCGCCATCACCATCGTATGGTGCGCGGTCGTCTCGGCAATCCTCTATAAGATCGTCGACGTGATCGTTGGTCTCCGGGTTCCGGTCGAAGCGGAGCGCGAAGGTCTCGACCTTGCGACCCACGGCGAAGCCGCATACCACTCCTAAGACCTGGGAAAAGGGGTTCTCCATCCCCTCTCCAAAAGAAGGCCCGCCTCGGCGGGCCTTTTCTTTGCCGTAAATCCGGAAGCGGCATCAAAAAAACGCATGGTTAACGCGACATTAACCGACAAGCAGTTAGTTTTCCCTGTCAATCCGGGATTCGGTAGCCTGCCGTATCTTGCCGAAACCAAAGAAACTACGGGTTCAGGGACATGGGCAGAATGAATTCTCCGACATTCGACGGCCGTCACACGCGTTTCGTGCTGACGGCGTTTTTCGTGCGGCAGGTCATGGCTCTGGCCGGTTTCGCGTTGCTTGCCACGATTGCGCTGGGGGTTGCGGCTCTCGCCACCTGGAACGTGGCGGACCCGAGCCTTTCTTATGCCACGGGCAACCAGCCTACCAATCTTCTGGGTTACGGCGGCGCAATCTTCGCCGACATCGTGATGCAGTTTCTCGGACTTTCCGCAATCATCTCGCTTTTGCCGATGATCGCCTGGGCGATCGCCCTGATCGCCGGACGCAAATTCAACCGAATACCCGCCCGCCTCGTCGCCTGGGTCGCCGGTGCAATCGTCTGCGCCGCCTCGCTCGGCTGTTTTCCCGCACCCGTGACATGGCCGCTGCCAAACGGCATCGGCGGCGTCATCGGGGATATGATCCTGCGTTTTCCCGCCCTTTTCATCGGCGCTTACCCCACTGGGACGATCGCAACGGTGCTGGGTACGATATTCGCCGCGCCCGCCGCCTGGATGATGCTGTTTGCCGCCGGCCTCGTGGGAAGCCCGGATGATGCCCTGGAGCAGGAAGAACGCGCGCCGGTCGCAGCCAAGGCCCGTGCCGCACGTGAGGCCGAGGAAGAAGACGATGACGACGGCGAGGGTTTCTTCGCCAATATCCTCGCCTTCGGCGCGATCGCACATTACTGGTACATCTCCCAGGCACGCCTTCGCCGCCTGTTCGGCCTGAAGTCGAAATCGCTGCACGACGAGTTCGAACACCCCTACGATTTCAACGAATATGAGTTCGGCACACTGAACGAACCCTCCCGCCTCAAAACGGCGATAAACCGCCTCGACCAGCGCGCAGAACCGTCCTTCGAGGAACGCGCCGCGTCGGCTCGCCGGCAGATGTCGCCTCCGTCCATCGCGCTTGATCATGGCGCGGACGGGGACGACGAGCCGCCTTATGACGCCGACGGGCAGCGTTTGCCCAGTGGCATTCTTTCGGACGACGACAGCCTGGACCAGGCCGACCCGACATTCACGGCAAGACAGGCGTCAGGACGCGGGCAACCGAGAATAACCGCCCCTTCCGCACGCCCGAAGCCGAGCGAGCGCGTGGCGAGGGAGGCGCAGGCTTCCTTCATCGCCGCGGACGGTTTCCAGCTCCCCACCGTGCATCTTCTGGCGGAACCCAAGAACATCGTGCGCGACCATACGCTGAACGAGGAAGTGCTGGAGCAGAATGCCCGCCTTCTGGAAGGGGTTCTCGAGGATTTCGGCGTCAAGGGCGAAATCATTCATGTCCGCCCCGGCCCCGTCGTCACGCTCTATGAACTCGAACCGGCCCCCGGCATCAAATCCTCGCGCGTCATCGGCCTTGCGGATGACATCGCCCGCTCCATGAGTGCGATCGCCGCCCGCGTAGCCGTCGTTCCCGGCCGCAACGCCATCGGCATCGAGCTTCCAAACCAGACACGCGAAACCGTGTTCCTGCGCGAACTGGTCGGCAGCCGTGATTTTGAAAACAGCAAGGCCAAGCTCGCCATGGCGCTTGGCAAGACCATCGGCGGAGAACCGGTTATCGCCGATCTCGCCAAGATGCCGCATCTTCTCGTCGCCGGCACCACCGGTTCGGGCAAGTCCGTCGCCATCAATACCATGATCCTGTCGCTGCTTTACCGTATGTCGCCGGAACAGTGCCGCCTGATCATGATCGACCCGAAGATGCTCGAACTGTCGATCTATGACGGTATTCCGCATCTGCTCTCCCCGGTCGTCACCGATCCGAAAAAGGCCGTCGTGGCTCTGAAATGGACCGTGCGCGAGATGGAGGAGCGCTACAAGAAGATGTCGAAGATCGGCGTGCGCAACATCGACGGCTTCAACAGCCGTGTGCAGCAGGCCCTCGACAAGGGCGAAATCCTCACCCGTACGGTGCAGACCGGCTTCGACCGCCAGACCGGCGAGGCAATGTACGAGACGGAAGAATTCGACCTGAAGCCCCTGCCCTATATCGTCGTCATCATCGATGAAATGGCCGACCTGATGATGGTCGCCGGCAAGGATATCGAAGGCGCGGTTCAGCGTCTGGCGCAGATGGCGCGTGCCGCCGGCATCCATGTCATCATGGCCACCCAGCGCCCCTCCGTCGACGTCATCACCGGCACGATCAAGGCGAACTTCCCCACCCGCATCTCCTTCCAGGTGACCTCGAAGATCGACAGCCGCACCATTCTGGGCGAGCAGGGCGCCGAGCAGCTGCTCGGCATGGGCGACATGCTTTATATGGCAGGTGGCGGCCGCATCCAGCGTGTGCACGGCCCCTTCGTGTCCGACAACGAAGTGGAAGAGATCGTCGCTTATCTGAAGACACAGGGCACGCCGGAATATCTGGAAGCAATCACCGAGGAAGACGACGAGGACGGCAATGGCGGCGGCCCGGCCGGCGCCGGCAATTTCTCCGATTCCGAAGACCCCTACGATCAGGCCGTGGCTGTCGTGCTTCGGGACGGCAAGGCCTCCACCTCTTACGTCCAGCGCCGCCTCGGCATCGGCTACAACCGCGCCGCCTCGCTGATCGAGCGCATGGAGCAGGAGGGCATTATCGGCCCCGCCAATCATGCCGGAAAACGCGAAATACTCGTACCGACGGAAGCAGACATCATCGAGCGATAATGCATAAAGCAAAGACCCTGCGCATCGGCAACCAAGAGGGGCTGAGAAGCGTTAATACACGCTTTCAACGTCATGAAGCCGCCGCCTTTTATGCGGACAATCGCTGCGATGAAGGAGAATAGAATGAACGACCTCACCACCGGCGAGACTGCCACCGCAACGACCCTACGCAATGGCGTGACGCGTCGTAGCGTGCTGACGGCATTTTCCATGGCCGCAGCCATGGCCGGCCTGTCGCCGCTCAACGCATTTGCCCAGGCCGCCGGCAACAGCGCGACCGCGCAGAAAATCGCCAACCACTTCTCGTCGGTCAAAACCATGATGGGGGAATTCGTCCAGTTCGGCCCGCGCGGTGAACAGACCGGCGGCAAATTTTATATCGAACGGCCCGGCAAGCTCCGCTTCAACTACGAAGACCCCTCGCCCATGCGGGTCATCTCCGACGGCAAGAATGTCGTCATCGGCAACACGAAGCTGAAGACATGGGATTTGTATCCGCTGTCGAAGACCCCGCTCAGCCTGCTTTTGTCCGACAAGATCGATCTGGGCAACCAGAAGGTCCGGAACGTGAAGGAAGAGTCGGATCTCACCACCATCGTCCTGGGTGACAAGAGCATCTTCGGCGATTCGACCATCACCCTGATGTTCGACCCGAAAACCTTCGATCTCAGGCAATGGACGACGACCGACGCCCAGAACAAGGATACGACCGTCATGATCTTCAACGTCCAGACGGGCGTGAACCTCGACGAACGCGTCTTCAACATCAATTACGAGGAAGTCCGCAAACGCGGCTGAGGCTCTCTCGCCCGTGGACACCATTCGAAAGGCGGCCTTACGGTCGCCTTTTTTATTTTGCCGCTAAAATACATTCCCGTTTTCATTGCGATGTTATAAGCCTTCGCCCCGGAAACATGTCTCGAAACAAAGCGGTTCGGGGCGATAAAAGCGGAGCAAGTGCATGTCGTTTTCGATAACCACCTGGAACATCAACTCGGTCAGGCTCAGAATGCCGATCGTTGAACAGTTTCTGGTGCGTTACAAACCCGACATTCTCTGCCTGCAGGAAACAAAATGCCCGAATGGCGAGTTTCCGATGAAGCCGCTGAAGGCGCTCGGTTACGAGCACATCATCATCCATGGCCAGAAGGGCTATCACGGTGTGGCGATCGCCTCGAAAATTCCGCTGACCGAAGACCACCGGCAGGACTATTGCGGCATCGGCGATGCCCGGCATATTTCGGCGATTTTTGAGGTTGGATCGCGCCGCGTGCGGCTGCATAATTTTTATGTGCCGGCCGGCGGCGACGAACCTGACCGGACAATCAATCCTAAATTCGGCCACAAGCTCGATTTCATCGAGGAAATGAAGGCGCTTCGTGCAGATGGCGTGCCCGGCACCTCATCCATTCTCGTCGGCGATCTCAACATCGCGCCGTTTGAAAATGACGTCTGGTCGCACAAGCAGCTGTTGAAAATCGTCAGCCATACGCCGGTGGAAACCGACGGAATGCTTGATATCATCAAGAAGGGCAACTGGCTCGATCTGATGCGATTGAACGTACCCGAAAGCGAAAAGATTTATACCTGGTGGAGCTACCGCGCCAAGGATTGGGAAGCGGCTGATCGTGGCCGCCGTCTCGACCATATCTGGTCGTCTCAGGATCTCGGTCCCTCGCTTGAAAAAATCGACATATTGCGCGAAGCGCGAGGCTGGAACAGGCCATCGGACCATGTTCCTGTCACGGCTCATTTCCGCTTCTGAACCACTGGCTCGTTGAAATCAGGCGAAGCGGTTCTGCAAACGGGCCGCTCCCGCTGCCAGTGCAGCGATATTGTCGCGAATGCGTGCGGACACGATATCGGCAACCTCCGGAAACTCCTCCACCAGCCGGTGAAAGAGGATACGCGTTATCCGGATGACCTCCGAATCCTCGGCGGCGACAGCGGTGAATTTCCGTTCGCAGAGCGTGAAAAGCGCCAGCTCGGAAAGCAGCGCACCCTTGCCGGGCATCGCCTGCAACACGGGCTTGCCATCCCGCCCCGCCGTGAAAAGCTCGAAATGGCCTGATGTCACCGCAAAGGCGCATTCGGCCGGCGAATGTTCCCGGAACAATGTCTGGCCCGCCGAGATGCGCCGGCGTTCCGCGCCGAAGGCGATCAACCGCAGCTGATCGTCGCTGAAGCCAGCAAACAACGGCACTTGCCCCAGAAGCATGATGTCGTCCGTCAAGGCCATGTTGATCGCTACTCCAGAAAACCGCCTGCACCACTATAGCCGTTTTCGGATATCGGCCTTCAAAATACAAGACGTCAGAGCGCCTTGCGTCCTTCCAGACGCAAAAAGGACGCTCAAACGGCTATTCAATCCGCAAAATGCAATTTGCGAAAACGGCGTCGGCTCAAGGAACGATCTTGTAGCCGCCGTTCTCGGTCACCAGAATTTCGGCATTGGAGGGGTCTCGCTCGATCTTCTGGCGCAGACGATAGACATGCGTTTCGAGCGTGTGTGTCGTCACCCCGGAATTGTAACCCCAGACCTCTTCCAGCAAGACGTCACGGGTAACGACAGCGCTTCCGGCACGGTAGAGATAACGAATGATCGCCGCTTCTTTCTCCGTCAGCCGGATTTTTTTGCCGTCTTCGGTCGTCAGCAGCTTCTGGCTGGGTTTGAACTGATAGGGCCCAACGGTGAAAACCGCATCCTCACTCTGTTCGTATTGGCGCAACTGTGCCCGGATGCGCGCCAGAAGCACGGCAAAACGGAAAGGCTTCGTCACATAATCATTGGCGCCGGCTTCCAGCCCGAGGATCGTATCGGAATCGGTGTCGTGCCCCGTCAGCATGATGATCGGCGCCTTGAAGCCGCCCTTGCGCAACAGCTTCACCGCTTCGCGGCCATCCATGTCCGGAAGCCCCACATCCATGATGAGAAGATCCACCTGGGCGGTTTTGGCAGTCTGCATCGCCTGTGCGGCGTTTGCACCGCTCAGCAGCGAGAATTCCTCATAAGGAGACAGTTGCTCGGTCAGCGTCTCCCGAAGATCGTCGTCGTCGTCCACGAGAAGGATAGTGCGAGCCGTCATTCGGATTCTCAGCCTTTCTTATTCAATCGTCAGCCAATTCAGCGGTTTGCCGATAAAAGGTCAACCCATTGCCATGATATTACGAAGTGCTATGACTTCACGTTAGATAACCTGCAAAGCAAAATCTCGTGAAAAACATGAGCAAACAGCCTGCTAGACAACGTAAACGCGCATTGACGCTCATGGTTCGGCCGGCCCCCTCGAAAATGAGCCGAGCCATCGTGCAGCTCGGGCATCTCACCTTTTCCGCCGCTATCGGTCGCAACGGCCGCACCGCACTGAAACGCGAAGGAGACGGAAAATCACCCATTTCCGTCACCCGCCTGCTGCACGGATTTTATCGCGGTGACCGTCTTGTCGCCGGCATTGCCACGGTACTGCCGATGCAGCGGACGCAGAAATCGATGCTGTGGTGCGACGAACCCCGCAATGCCAATTATAACAGACTGGTCAAGACGCCTTTTGCGCCTAGCCATGAGGAGATGATGCGAAAGGATGGCCTCTACGACGTCTGTCTGGTGCTTGACTGGAACATCACTTCGCGCAGCCGCAACCGCGGTTCGGCAATCTTCATGCACATGATCCGCCCGGGATATGAGCCGACCGCCGGCTGCGTCGCTCTCCATCCCCGCGACATCAGGCGCATCCTGCCCCATATGCACAAGGGCACGAAAATTCGCATCCTGTGACGGGCATTCCCCAATCGCCCAACAAAAAACCCGCCATTCTTGGCGGGTTTTTTTAAAAAAGGAAAAGGCCGGTGATTACGCGGCTTCTTCCTGAGAATCGTCCTCTTCGACGGCCTTGCCGCGCTTCGGACCCTTGGCAAGGTTGACTTCCACCAGGCGAACAGCCTCGGTTTCGGACATCTTGTTGACAGCGGCAATTTCGCGCGCCATGCGATCGAGAGCAGCTTCGTAAAGCTGACGCTCGGAATAGGACTGCTCCGGCTGGTTTTCCGCGCGGTAAAGATCGCGCACGACTTCCGCAATCGCGATAAGATCGCCGGAATTGATTTTCGCATCATATTCCTGGGCGCGACGCGACCACATGGTACGCTTCACACGTGCCTTGCCCTGCACTACCTTCAGTGCACGCTCGACAAAATCGCCTTCGGAAAGCTTGCGCATGCCAATACTGACGGCTTTAGCGACGGGAACCTTAAGACGCATCTTGTCTTTTTCGAAATCGATGACAAAAAGCTCAAGCTTCATGCCGGCGACTTCTTGTTCCTCGATGGCAGAAATGGTACCGACACCATGAGCGGGATACACAATCGCTTCACCGGTCTTGAAACCGTGATGTGCTGGAGATTTCTTCTGCTGGGTCGTCATTCGTTCTAAAAACTCCCTGTTACATACCCGGCGACACCGGGGTTGGGTCGGTCAGGCCCTGATGAGACGGGGGAACCGTCAGGTGACTCCGCACTGGTCCAGCCGTGCACGCAAAAACACACCTTCCCGCATTGCGGGGTTCGATAACATAAACGCTCGATATTTCACGGAAACCGCGTGCAAAAGAGGTGTTGCTTTCGTGGTGTTTTTGGGCACACAAATGCCACGCTGTGGATCAGTGTCGTTGGTGTACCACAAAAATTGGCGCAAATCAATAATTTGCTTCGACCGTGGCCGCAACATCACATGGCGGTCAAAGAACCGTCTATAAATTGGCTACCGAAATACTGTCAAATGCTTCGCGACAGGCCCTCATGGCAAAATCAGCAAAAAAATTTCATGTCCCGACTGAAGAAACACGAAAGCCTCTTAAACTCTTCGTAATTACACGCCAATATCCGATTCGAATGAAAAGGCAAAATCCGTAAATTGGCGGCGCTTTTTATACTTAAAGTGTGATTTTTGGAGGAATCCACGTCAAATGGGCTACAGAAACAATCCAAAACGCGAAAAACAGATCGAAAAAGCACGCCAGCAGGCAATTGCCGAAAATGCGCCATTTCTTGATCCGGGTATTCTCTATGGCAGGGCAAGCGCCGATGACATAGAATATTATTCCGCAGAAATGCTGGCCGCAAGCGCGGCGCACAGTTTCAAGGCGCTTTCGCGCTGGACTGGCGATGCGCCGCATATCAGCATTGCCCAGGTGGAGGGCGTCGCCCCCCGGGACATTCCGGTGACGGTCCTTACCATTATCGGCCGCAATATGCCCTTCCTCTATGATTCCGTCATGGGAGAGGTTACCAGCAGCTATCGCGGCCTTTATCTGGCGGTCCACCCCATTCTGGTGCCCGACGCAACGGCGCAGGCGGGTTACCGCCTTGCGGAACCCGATGACGATCCCGCTGAGAATATCAGCCTCATCCAGCTGCATATCGCGCCATTGACGCAGCCAGCCGCAACGGCGCTGGAGGAAAGGCTGCGTTTCGTCCTGGCGCAGGTCCAGTCCGCTTACAGTGACTGGCGGCCGATGTTGACGAAACTCGACGAGGCGCTCGACGAATTGTCGAAGCGCGGTTCGTCGCGGCGCAAGGCCGAACGTACGGAAGCCGTGGAGTTTCTCAACTGGCTTCGCAACGACAATTTCACCTTCCTCGGCATGCGCGACTACACCTATTCCGGAACGGGAAAGAACGCGAAGATCGAACGTGGCGACGGCGTCGGCCTCGGCAGCCTGAGCGATCCGGATGTGCGCGTGCTGCGCCTCGGCAAGGATGCCGTGACGACGACGCCTGAAATCCTCGCCTTCCTCGACGGCCCGGATTTCCTCATCGTCACCAAGGCGAATGTGAAGTCCATCGTGCACCGCCGCGCCTATATGGATTACATCGGCATCAAGCGCTTCGACGAAGACGGCAATGTCATCGGCGAATTGCGCATCGTCGGCCTTTTCACCGCCACCGCCTATACGCGTTCGGTAAAGCACATACCGCTGCTGCGCGCCAAGATCGCCGATGTCGAGCGGCATTTCGGTTTTGATCCGAACAGCCACTCCGGCCGCATCCTGCAGAACACGCTGGAAGCCTATCCGCGCGACGATCTCTTCCAGATCGAGACGGATCTTCTGATCCGCTTCATCGAGCAGATCATGGAACTGAGCGACCGTCCGCGCGTGCGCGTGCTCGCACGCATCGACCGTTTCGACCGTTTCGTCTCGGCCATCATCTTCGTGCCGCGCGAGGAGTATAATTCCTATGTGCGTGAGAAGATCGGCGACTATCTGAGCAAGGTCTATGACGGGCATATTTCCGCCTATTATCCCGCCTTCCCCGAAGGCGCCGTTGCCCGCGTCCACTTCATTGTCGGCCGCACGGAAGGCAAGACACCGCGCATCGCCCAGGACAAGTTGGAGGATGCCGTCAGCGATATCGCAGCACGCTGGATAGACCACTTCGTTGCCCTTTCCGAACCGGGTGCGCCGGTGCTGGAGGTGGATCAGGCCTATCAGGAAGCATTCACGCCGGAAGAGGCGATCGGCGACATGGCGGATATTCTGGCCACTGTGAAAGGCGAGCCGGTCCGCATCGAATTTTACCAGCAGGAAGGACAGTCGGCCGATACGCTTTCGCTGAAGATCTTCCATCGCGACGGACATCTGCCGCTTTCGCGGCGCGTGCCGCTGCTCGAAAATCTTGGTTTCAACGTCATCAGCGAACGCACCTTCGACATCGGTGTCATCTCGGATGGCGGAAAGCGCGACATCGTGCTGCATGATATGGAACTCGCCGTTGCCGACGGTGCAGAGCTCGATCTACCGCATTATGGACCGAAGCTCGAAGAGGCGTTTCTCGCCGCCTTCTCTGGCAAGGTCGACAATGACAACTTCAACCGGCTGATCCTCGCCTGCGGCCTCACCGTGCGCGAAGTATCCGTCCTGCGCGCCTATGCCCGCTATCTGCGCCAGACCGGCATCGTTTATTCGCAGGAGCATATTTCCGAAACGCTCTTCAAATATCCGGCCATTTCCCGCAGCATTTTTGCCCTGTTCAAGGCCGGGTTCGACCCGTCTATCGACGAAAAGAAGCGACTGAAAAAGCTTGGCGATATTCACAAGACGATCGAAGCGGCATTGAGCGGCGTCCCTAATCTCGATGAAGACCGCACCTTGCGGCGTTACGTCAACGCAATCGACGCCACGCTTCGCACCAACTACTTCCAGAAAAACGCCGACGGCACGCCGCGTGACCTGTTGGCATTCAAGTTCGATCCGAAACATCTTGATGGTCTGCCCGATCCGCGTCCCTTCCGCGAAATCTTCGTATACGGAACCGAGGTCGAAGGCGTTCATCTGCGCTTCGGCAAGGTCGCTCGCGGCGGTCTGCGCTGGTCGGATCGCGGACAGGATTATCGCACCGAAGTGCTCGGCCTCGTCAAGGCGCAGCAGGTCAAGAACGCCGTGATCGTTCCGGTCGGCGCCAAAGGCGGCTTTTTCCCGAAGAACCTGCCTGCCGGCGGCTCCCGTGACGAAGTCTTCAACGCCGGCCGCGAAGCCTACAAGACCTATATCCGCACCCTGCTGTCCATTACCGACAACATCGTCGACGACGCGATCATCCCGCCCGCAGATACATTGCGGCTGGATGGCGACGACCCCTATTTCGTGGTCGCCGCCGACAAGGGAACGGCGACATTCTCCGATACGGCGAACGGTCTTGCCCGCGAAGCCGGCTTCTGGCTGGACGATGCCTTCGCATCGGGTGGATCGGCCGGTTACGATCACAAGAAGATGGGCATCACCGCGCGCGGCGCATGGGAAACGGTAAAACGCCATTTCCGTGAAATGGATATCGACATCCAGACGACCCCCTTCACGGTGTCGGGTGTGGGCGACATGTCCGGCGACGTTTTCGGCAACGGCATGTTGCTGTCGGAAAAGATCAGACTTATCGCCGCCTTCGATCACCGCGACATCTTCATCGACCCGGACCCCGATACCGAAAGATCCTTCACTGAGCGAAAACGGCTTTTCGAACTGCCGCGTTCCAGCTGGCAGGATTACGACCGTTCGACGCTCTCCGGCGGCGCGATGATCATCTCGCGTTCCGAAAAATCGGTGACGCTGACGCCGGAAGCCGTGGCCGCCATCGGCCTCGACAAATCCGTCGCCACGCCCTTCGAGATTATGACGGCCATCCTGAAGGCGCCGACCGATCTCCTGTGGTTCGGCGGCATCGGCACCTACATCAAGGCGGCAGTGGAAACCAATGCCGAGGTGGGTGACAGGGCGAATGACCCCATCCGCGTCAACGCAACGGAGCTGCGCGCCAGGGTCATCGGCGAAGGCGCCAATCTCGGCATCACCCAGAAGGGTCGCATCGCCTATGCGCTGGCGGGCGGACGTTGCAATTCCGACGCCATCGACAACTCGGCCGGCGTGAACTCCTCAGACGTCGAGGTCAACATCAAGATCGCGCTCGCCTCCGCCGTCAATAGCGGCCGTCTGACGATGCCGAAGCGCAACCAGCTTCTCGCCTCCATGACACCGGAAGTGGCGCAGCTGGTGCTGCGCAACAACTACCTGCAATCGCTGGCGATCTCGCTGACGGAACGGCTTGGGCTCGCAAACCGCGAAGAACTTAGCCGCCTGATGGGTGCGTTGGAGGCAACCGGGCAGCTGAACCGCAAGGTCGAAACACTGCCGAACAATGCCGAGCTCAGCGAACGTTACGCCGCCGGCAAACCGTTGACCCGGCCGGAAATCGGCGTGCTTCTGTCCTATGCCAAGCTGACGCTGTTCGACGGATTGGTGGCAAGCACCCTGCCCGACGAACCCTATCTCCAGCATCTGCTGGCCGACTATTTCCCGGCCAAGATGCAGAAGAACTATGCGGACGACATCAAGGCGCATCGCCTGCATCGTGAAATCGTCGCAACCGCACTTGCCAACGCCGTGGTGAACCGTGGCGGTCCGGGCTTCGTGCAGAAGCTCGCGGATGCGAGCGGCCTTCTCGCGGCGGATGTCGTCAAGGCGGCGGTTATCGTCGAGGATGGTTTCGGCCTCAAACGCCTGTGGAGCGAGATCGACGCGCTTGACGGGAAAATCGCAGGCGAGGTCCAGAACGGGCTTTATGCCACGATTGCCCGCATCTTCTCCGATGCGAGCAGGCTTTACCTGCAAACCCGCAGCGCAGGTGCGGGAGCAAGCGATATGGCGACCGAGATCGAACGCTTGAAAACCGCCATCAAGACGCTGTCGCCTGCGGCCGCGAAATATCGCCGCGAACTTGGCATCACGGAAATCGCCGGTGTTCCTGCCGGTCTTCTGGAGGAACTGGATACGCTTTCCCTGCTGGTCTACGTGCCGGAAATCATGCGTATCGCCGAAAGTGCGGGCACCACGCTTGCCCGCGCCGCCGAAAGCTACGCCACCGTCTCCTCGACCTTCCGCGTCGCGCGTCTGCTGGACGCCAGCCAGCGCATCGCACCGGCCGATCACTACGAGAGCCTTGCCCTGCTACGCAGCCAGGACCAGATCGCCTCATCGAGACGCCGGATCGTCATCTCGGCTCTTACGGAACATGCCAAGGAGAAGGACCCGGTTCAGGCCTGGTATGCGGCCGACCGCGTGCGCGTCAATCGCATCGTCTCCGAACTGGGTGCGCTCAGCGAAAGCGGCGACACCAACCTTGCGCGCCTCACCGTGGCGGCGGGGTTGCTTGGCGATATCGTTCAGGCGCGCTAGTCGACCAACTGAAAACGCCATCCGGGTTACTCGCCCGGATGGCGGCAGACAAAACGTTTGCGCCGGCATCACGTATTAATCCTTCCCATTTTTCGATAGGACGATGAATGACTGTCCCCTCCCCAAACGCGGAAACGGTGGTTGCCAAACGCGGCGTCTGGGGCTGGGTCATGTTCGACTGGGCAGCACAGCCCTTCTTCACCGTCGTTACGACCTTTGTTTTCGGCCCTTATTTTGTCGCCCGCCTCACCGATGATCCGATTTCGGCGCAGGCGACGTGGAGCAACATGGCGACGGTCTCATCGATCATCATCGCGCTGTTTTCGCCCATCCTCGGCTCCATCGCTGACCAGTCCGGCGCGCGCAAACCGTGGATCGCCTTCTTCGCCACCATCAAGGTCGTCAGCCTCTTCTTCCTCTGGTTTGCGGCACCGGGGTCTCCGATCATCCTGCCGATCGTCTGCATGATCCTCGCCTCCATCGCGGCGGAATTTTCGATCGTCTTCAACGATTCCATGATGCCGCGGCTGACCAATCCGCAAAATGTCGGGCGCATTTCCAATCTCGCCTGGGGGCTGGGTTATCTTGGCGGCATGGTGGTGCTGATTGCGGTGGTGACGCTGCTGGCCGCCAACCCGCAGACCGGGCTGACCATCGCCGGCATCACGCCGCTTTTCGGTCTCGATCCGGCAACCGGCGAGGACGCCAGAATAACCGGCCCGATAGCCGCACTCTGGTATCTGCTCTTCATTTTGCCAATGTTTCTTTTGACGCCGGATGCCGACAAGGGCCTGCCCTTCGGAGCGGCGATCCGTTCGGGACTTGCCGAGCTTGGAACAACCCTGCGCGAACTTCGCAACCGACCCGTCCTGTTGCGGTTCCTGATCGCACGGATGCTTTATCAGGACGGCGTCAACGGCGTGCTCATTCTGGGCGGCGTATTTGCGGCCGGAATGTTCGGCTGGGCGACGATGGAAATCGGCCTTTTCGGCATCCTCCTCAATGTCGTCGCCATTGCCGGTTGCTTTGCAGCCGGGCGCGTTGACCAGAAACTCGGTTCGCGCATCACCATCCTCATAAGTCTGGTGCTTCTGCTGCTGGCCACACTCGGCATCGTCTCCACGGAAAAGGGCTCCACCCTGTTCGGCTGGATACAATTGTCGACGGCGGATGGCGGCGGCATCTTTGCGACCGGCGCGGAAAAAGCCTACCTGCTTTATGGCATATTGATCGGCCTTGCCTTCGGTCCCGTTCAGGCCTCGTCCCGCTCCTATCTGGCGCGCAACATCACTGTCGCCGAGGCCGGACGCTATTTCGGCATCTACGCGCTCTCCGGACGCGCCACCAGTTTCATGGCGACGCTGTCGTTTTCGATGGCAACCTATATAAGTGGCTCCGCCCATATCGGCATGGCCACTCTCATCGTGTTTCTGGGGTTGGGATTTCTGCTGTTGCTGCGCGTTCCGGAACGGGCGGCAAACTGAAGAACCGGAGAGAGCATCGAGGGTCCCACCCGAAATGCTCCAGCCTCCGTCAGAGCTGATCGAGTTTTTGCTGCAATGCGCGCAACTGCGCCTTCAGCTCATCGATTTCAGACGCATTCGGCTTACGGTTTTCCTTGGGCGCCTGCGGCATTGCGAAAGGCGTGAAACCCTGCATCGCCTGCCGGAAAAGCTCCGTGTTGCGGCGGATCTGCTCTTCCATCATCTGCAAGGGCGCCTGAAAATTGCGGGCAAGCGAGCTATCGCCGAAGGCCTTGGCCATATGCTCCTGCATCTGGCTTTGCTGATCGGAGAAGGTTTTCATCGAATGTTCGAGAAATGTCGGCACGACCATCTGCATCTGGTCGCCGTAGTAAGAGATCAGTTGCCGCAGAAACGCCGTTGGCAGAAGTGTATTGCCGGTTTTGGCTTCCTGTTCGACGATGATCTGCGTCAGGACAGCGTGGGTGATGTCTTCGGATGACTTGGCGTCCTGAACCTTGAAGTCCTCACCGCGTTTGACCATCTGCGCCAGATCGTCCAGCGTCACATAGGTGCTTGTACCGGTATTATAGAGCCGCCTGTTGGCATATTTTTTAATGATTGTTTCGCCGTCGTGTTTTGCCATGCCCGCCTCCTCGCGATGATGGTATTTTCTTGTTTTTTGGTGTTATTGCTCTTCCCGCCGCAAAGTGTATGCGCAAAATGAGCCCTCTGACAAATGTTTTGTGCATCGCAACAGTTTGTTTTTTGCGCAGCAATTTTTTGCAAGATTCCGGCATGATTTAGCAACATCTTTTAAAGCAACTTTCGGGATTTGACTTGTACTGAAAGCTTTGCCAGTCTCCGCCCGCATGTGAGGAGAAAACAGATGACGCCTTCAATCGTGATTGCCAGCGCTGCGCGCACAGCCGTCGGTTCCTTCAATGGTGGCTTTGCCAATACGCCCGCCCACGAGCTTGGGGCAACCGTCATCAATGCCGTGCTGGAGCGCGCCGGTATCGCTGCTCATGAAATCGATGAAGTCATTCTCGGTCAGGTGCTGACGGCTGGCGAAGGACAGAACCCGGCGCGGCAGGCGGCGATGAAAGCCGGCATTCCGCCGGAGGCAACCGCCTTCGGTATCAATCAGCTGTGTGGTTCTGGTCTGCGCGCCGTAGCACTCGGCATGCAGCAGATCGTGACCGGTGACGCGGCCATCGTCATTGCCGGTGGACAGGAATCCATGTCCATGGCGCCCCATTGCGCCCATTTGCGCGGCGGCGTGAAAATGGGCGATTTCAAGATGATCGACACCATGCTGAAGGACGGCCTGACCGACGCCTTCTACGGCTACCACATGGGGATAACCGCTGAAAATATCGCCCGCCAATGGCAGCTTTCCCGTGACGAACAGGACGAGTTCGCCGTCGCATCGCAAAACAAGGCCGAAGCCGCGCAAAGCGCCGGGCGTTTTGCAGATGAGATCGTGCCTTTCACGGTGAAGGGCCGCAAGGCCGACATCGTCATCGATGCGGACGAGCACATCCGCGCCGGCGTCTCGCTGGAAACCATGGCGAAGCTGCGCCCCGCCTTCGACAAGGATGGTACTGTAACGGCAGGCAACGCCTCCGGCCTTAATGACGGCGCGGCAGCCACGCTTTTGATGTCGGAGCAGGAGGCCGTAAAGCGCAGCATCAAGCCGCTGGCGCGCATTGCTTCCTGGGCGACAGCCGGCGTCGATCCGCAGATCATGGGAACCGGTCCCATCCCCGCCTCACGCAAGGCACTGGCCAAGGCAGGCTGGTCGATCGGCGATATCGGCCTTGTCGAAGCCAACGAAGCTTTCGCCGCCCAGTCCTGTGCGGTGGTGCGCGAGCTTGGCCTTGATCCTGGTATCGTCAACGTCAATGGCGGCGCGATCGCCATCGGCCATCCGATCGGCGCTTCCGGAGCGCGCGTGCTGAATACGCTGATTTTCGAAATGCGCCGCCGCAACGTCTCGAAAGGCCTTGCAACACTCTGTATCGGCGGCGGCATGGGTGTCGCCATGTGCATCGAGGTGCTCTGAGATCGCTGCGTGGCTTTCCAAACAGCAGTTCCGGCTCAGCAGGCAATAGGATAGAAGCGGCCTCCCATTGGCCGCATTTCTGTGGCCGTTGAGCACCGCTAAAGCAGTTCAGGACATGGAGGCCGATATGAGCCGGGTTGCGTTGATTTCCGGCGGGACGAGCGGCATAGGCGCCGCAATTGCCCGCGCCTTGCAGGCTGTCGGCTACCGGGTGGCCGTCAACTACGCCTTTACGACGGACAGGGCAGAGGCCTTCCAGAAGGAAACCGGCATCCCCGCGTTTCAATGGGACGTTCGCGACTACGATGCCTGCGTAAAAGGCATCGCGAAAGTGGAAGAGACCTTCGGACCGGTCGAGGTCCTCGTCAACAATGCCGGCATCACCCGCGATGCGATGTTTCACAAGATGACGCCGCAGCAGTGGCGCGAGGTCATCGACACCAACCTCACGGGCGTCTTCAACATGACGCACCCCGTCTGGCCGGGCATGCGTGACCGCGGCTTCGGCCGCATCGTCAATATTTCCTCCATCAACGGCCAGAAGGGCCAGGCGGGCCAGGTCAACTATTCCGCCTCGAAGGCTGGCGATATCGGCTTCACC
The DNA here is from genome assembly GCF_036596185.1 of Rhizobium sp. GR12. Taxonomy (NCBI): domain Bacteria; kingdom Pseudomonadati; phylum Pseudomonadota; class Alphaproteobacteria; order Hyphomicrobiales; family Rhizobiaceae; genus Rhizobium; species Rhizobium sp. GR12. The sequence continues at coordinate 256,107 of NZ_JASXTH010000006.1, forward strand.
AAGGCCCTCGCCCAGGAAGGGGCCAGCCGCAACATCACCGTCAACGCCATCTGCCCCGGCTATATCGGCACGGAGATGGTGAGAGCGATCCCCGAAAAAGTGCTGGCCGAACGGATCGTGCCGCAAATTCCCGTCGGGCGGCTGGGCGAACCGGAAGAAATCGCGCGCTGCGTCCTGTTTCTCGTGTCCGACGAGGCTGGCTTCATCACCGGCTCGACGATGACCGCCAATGGCGGGCAGTATTTCGCCTGAGATTTCGGCTTGATGGCGAAACTCAGTAAACTTTCCGTGATCGCCATCGGCCAAATAGGGGCCACGCACAAAAACTTGAACGTCAAATACATATAAGTAGCAATTGCTAAACCAATGAAAACACGATAGTTTTTGTATAGTTTAGAATTGATCTAAAATACTTGCGTATCTCTGGTGGGATGTTTTTCTTGACAGTCGGTGTCCTGTTTTGGTTTAAGAATGAAAACAATGTGTTGTGTCATATAGGCAGTCCATCATGCTGGTTTGCAGCTGCAATTACATCACCGACCACGATATCCGGGACGTCATTAACGAGTTCCTGGACGAGGACTGTTGGCAGCTTATCGTTCCCGCAAAAGTGTATCACGCCATGGAGAAACGCGGTCGCTGCTGCGGCTGTTTCCCGACCGTCGTCGACCTGATCATCAAGACTACGGAAGAATATCACGCCCGTCGCCACTCGACGGAGGCCGATGTTTTTGATTTTATGTCCCGCTTGAAACGATTCCATGAAGAAAACAGGAGAGCGGACATTGAAAGGCGACAAAAAAGTCATCGAGCGGCTTAACGAAGCCCTATTTCTAGAACTCGGTGCGGTAAACCAGTATTGGCTTCACTACCGTCTTCTGAACGATTGGGGCTACACCAAGCTCGCAAAGAAGGAACGTGCGGAATCCATCGAAGAGATGCAGCACGCCGACAAGATCATCGATCGTATTATTTTCCTGGAAGGTCATCCCAACCTCCAGACCCTGGCTCCGTTGCGCATTGGCCAGAACGTCAAGGAAGTGCTTGAAGCCGATCTGGCTGGCGAATACGACGCACGGACGTCCTACAAGAAATCGCGCGACATCTGTTCCGAGGCCGGAGACTACGTCTCCATGAAGCTGTTCGAAGCCCTGCTGATCGACGAGGAAGGCCATATCGACTTCCTCGAAACCCAGCTCGATCTTCTTGGCAAGATCGGCGCAGAAAAATACGGTCAGCTCAACGCTGATTCCGCCAACGAAGCGGAATAAGCTTTCGCAATCGGTCAAGGAAAAGGCGGCCAGTGGCCGCCTTTTTTATTTCCCCGAGAGGTGGCGGAATTCCGCAACGACCTTCTCGTAAACCGCGCGCTTGAAGGGAACGATCAGTTCCGGAAGGCTTTCCATCGGCTTCCAGCCCCAGGCATCGAATTCAGCCGTATGCCCCGTCGGCGGAGGATCGATCTGGATCTCGCTCTCGTCGCCATCGAAACGGAACGCAAACCAGCGCTGCGCCTGCCCGCGATATTTGCCCTTCAGGCCCACGCCGATCAGTTCGGGCGGCAAATCATAGTTGATCCAGTCGCTCGCTTCCGCCAGCAACGTCACCGTTTTCATCCCCGTTTCTTCGTATAGTTCGCGAATGGCAGCCGTCAAAGGCCGCTCGCCATCATCGATGCCGCCCTGCGGCATCTGCCACAGTTGCGGTGAGCCGTCATACTCCGAATTGCCTTCCCTGATACGCCGGCCGGCCCAGACAAGGCCTTCGGCGTTCAGAACCATAATCCCCGCACAGGGACGGTAAGGCAAATCTTCTGCTTTGATTGTCATTGGAAACCCGCATGTCTGGGCGCCGAAAAGGCGCAAAGGAATGGCCACACGGAAGGTTTACTGCCCCGCCTGCTGCGAAACAAGCGCAGAAACGCCGACGATCTCGATGCCGCGGCCACCGGCTTCCCGCGACCACTTCGAGATTGCAGCAATGCTTTCGTCAAAAGCCGAGGCCACGCCGATCGCCTGGCCGTTGCGGCGCGCAATCCGCTCCAGTTCGTCCAGCTTGCGCAGAACGGCGGCTTCGGTCACCTCCCCGTCGAGCAGAACATCCGCAAAGCCCTGCGGTGCGGAGATGGCTTTTGCAATCCCGCCGCTCAGCGACTGTGCAGATGAGGCGTCGTCCAGAAAAAGCAGCCCGCGCTTGCCGACATCGCGCATCACCGGCTCCAGCGCCGCCTGCTCGGAAAGGAAACGCCCGCCGAGATAATTCATGATGCCGGTATAATTGGTGATTTTCGCCATGGAGCGATGCAGCCGGTCGATGTTGACCTTCGCCGGGTCACCCGCCAGCAGCGTGTCCGGGCCGGGATTGGTGCCGGGATACCCGAAAGGCTCCAGCGGTATCTGGAGAAGAATTTCATGCCCCTCGCGCCGCGCTTCCTGCATCCAGCGCTGCAGGCTGTTGCCGCTCGCGGCAAAACCAAGCGTCACCTCCGGCGGCAGTTCCCGGATCGCCTTTTGCGAACCTGTCTGACTGAGCCCGAGACCACCGACCACGATCGCCACGCGGGTGCCGCGCGCTCCGGACCATGGCCGGGCATATTGCTCCATCGGCCGCAAACCATCGGCACCGACCACCGGCAACCTGCCGAATGCGGTCTCTTCCAGCAATGCATCATTGGGCCGCGTTGCCATACGCGGATCCTGACCATAGGTCTGGCCGCTCATCAGCACCGGTCCATCGCTGTCGCGGGGGCGGGGAGAATAGACCGACACGACATTGCCGTCCGGCATCGTCGCCCGATTGATATTGGCGCCGGAGCGACCGCTTTCCGGCTTGAGACCAGACGCTTCGCCGGGATCCTCCACATCCGCCGCCGCCGTTTTCGGCATGTTTTCGGGAAGCTGGGGCTGGATGTCCGGCCCGGTCGCCGTCTTTTGCAGATTGCCCGGCGACAAGGCCGTGTAGACCGAAAGTCCGCCGATCGCGAGAACGGCAAGCACGGACACAGCCATAATGACGGAAAAGCGCCGGTTGATACCGGCGCTTTTTTTCTGACGACCCAGAAGCGGTTTTCGCAGGTCAGAAGGCAATGAACGATCCGTCCAAACGGTTAGGCAATCGAGAAAATGCGCCGGCTGGCCGGCGCATCTATCTTACTGCTTGTTGACCACAGCCTTGTCCGGGTTCGGCGGGAACGACGGATCGGTCTTGGCGCCGCGCAACAGGTCCAGCGCATAATTGAGCTGGATATCGTCCTTGGCTTCCGGCGGAACATAGGCGGAGGAACCCGACCCTTCGTCCGTTTCGCTCTGACCCTTGATATGGCCGGTCAGGCTGGATTCGCCTTCGGCCGTGACGCGGCCCTGCAATTCCGGCGGCAACGGCTGTTCCACCTTGATGTCAGGCGTAATGCCCGTGCCCTGGATCGATTTGCCCGACGGCGTGTAATACAGCGCCGTGGTCAGACGCAGCGCACCGGCCTCGCCGAGCGGAATGATCGTCTGGACCGAGCCCTTGCCGAAGGAGCGCGTGCCGACAACAGTCGCGCGACGCAGATCCTGCAACGCACCGGCGACGATTTCAGACGCCGAAGCCGAGCCGCCGTTGACGAGCACGATCACCGGCTTGCCATCGGTCAGATCACCTGCCGTCGCGTTGAAGCGTCGGGTCTCGTCGGGGTTGCGGCCACGGGTCGAGACGACTTCACCACGCTCAAGGAAGGCGTCGGAGACATTGATCGCCTGATCGAGCAGACCGCCCGGGTTGAGGCGCAGGTCGAGCACGTAGCCCTTCAGCTTGTCGGCCGGCACATCCGTCTTGATCTTCTTGATCGCTTTTTCGAGATCGTCGTAGGTCTTCTCGGTAAAGGAGATGACGCGCAGATAACCGACATCACCCTCGACGCGGGACTTGACCGCGCGCACGGCGATGACATCGCGCATGACGGTGAATTCAAGCGGCTTGTCGGCGCCCTGGCGGATGATCGTCAGCTTGATCGGCGTCTTGACGGCACCGCGCATCTTTTCGACCGCCTGCTCCAGTTTCAGACCGCGAACCGGCGTACCGTCGATTGCCGAAATGAAGTCACCGGAGAGAATGCCCGCACGCGAAGCCGGCGTATCGTCCATCGGCGAGATGACCTTGACCAGCTCGTTCTCCATGGTCACTTCGATGCCGAGACCGCCGAACTCACCCTTGGTCTGGGTACGCATGTCGTTGGCGTCTTTGGCATTCATGAAGCTCGAATGCGGATCGAGCGAGCTAAGCATGCCGTTGATGGCATTTTCAACCAGCTTCTCGTCATCCGGCGGCGTCACATATTGCGCACGCACACGCTCAAACACGTCGCCAAAGATCGATAGTTCCTTATAGGTCGAAGGCCCGGCCGCCTGTGCCGGCATGCTCGCCGAATAAATCACACTCATCGCCGTGGCGCCCATAAGCCCACCGATAAGGAGAAGCGAAACCTTACGAATCATTGTGCGCCCTTCCGGTATTTTTTGCGGTCCACCAAGGTTGGGAATCAACCGGCACACCATCTTTCCTGAACTCAATGTAGAGCGTTGGCCTGTCGGTTTCCAGCGCCAATGCTGCTGCACTCGCTACTCTTTTTGCACCCATGGAGGCGATAGGCTCTCCGGAGAACACAAACATTCCCTGCCGCGTCCTCACATTGTCCATGCCCGTCATCACCACATGATATCCATCGCCCGTATTGAGGATGATCATCCGGCCATAACTGCGAAAATCTCCGGCAAATACAACAAAGCCGTCCGCAGGCGCCGTCACGATGGCTTCAGGTCCGGTCGCGACGACAATTCCCTTGGAAAAGTGGCCCGTACCATCCGCATCGCCGAAACGGCGCAACACATCTCCAGCCACCGGCATGTCCAGCTTTGCCTTCAAACTCGCGAAGGGATATGCGGGCGCAATGCGGTTTTTATCGGGCATTCCCGCCTCGGCCGCGGCACGCTCCTTTTCACGTTCCGCTTCGGAAAGTCGGGCCACACGCTGTTCTTCCGCGCGCGCCTTTTCCATCGCCTCCCGCACCGAGGTAATCTCGCCTTCGAGCGAACCGACCAGGCCCTCGAGACTGGTTGCCTTGCTCGCAAGCTCTTCGGATCGCTTGCGTTCCGCCTCCAAAGCCGCCGCCGTCTGGGAATTTCTGCGGTCGTTTTCGGCAAGCAGCAGGTCGAGGCGTTTTTCCTCTTCCAGACTTGCCGTCATCATACCCGTAAGATCCTCCTTTTCGCGAGCGATTGCCTGTCTGATATCAGTCAATTCTTTGAGAGCGGCGACCAGTTTGTCGGTTTCGCCACGAATACCGGGAACCACGGCACCGAGCAGAATGGCGCTGCGCACCGAAGCGAGCGCATCCTCCGGCGAGACGAGAAGGGCAGGCGGCGGGTTTCTTCCCATACGCTGCAGCGCGGCCAGAACCTCCGCCAGGACGCCGCGCCTCTCGCGCAAGGATGCCTTGACACCGTCCTCGCGAACCGAAAGCTTGGCCAGACGGTCTTCTCCGTCGCTGATCTTGGTTTCCAGCGCCTTGCGGCGTGCGGCCGACGCGATCAGTTCTTCCCGGATACGGGCACTGTCCTGTTTAAGGGACGCAATGCTTTCCTCGAGATTGCGGGTCTTGTCTTCCGAAAGCCCGATGCTGTCGACCAGCTCTTCCAGATCCTGCCGGTTCAGGTCGCGGCGCTTTTCGAGCGTCTGAAGCGCTTCCGGAGAGGAGCCGTCGTCGGCGACTGGCGCCGCTCCCGCGTCGTCGCGCGAAAAGGCGCTGTCAGTGGGGAGGATCCCCGTGACGAGGACAGCGAAAACCGCGCCCGCAAGGGCAGCGTGGCGTTTTCGTTGAGACCTCTTGTCCATATGAGCTTTCTTTGATGCCGAAGCAGGATCACCGATATTAGGGATTTTGCAGCGATCTTCCAAGAGGCCTTAAAGAACCCATCGGCAAAGCCGTCCGCACATGGCCGTGTCGCGGAGCTTCATGTTGAAATTGAGACGATTATCCGCATGCCAGCCCGGCTCAAACGCGATGGTAGGGGTGGCCGGAGAGGATGGTGACGGCGCGGTAGAGTTGTTCGGCAATAAGAATACGAACGATCTGATGCGGCCATGTCAGCTTGCCGAGATTGAGGACAGCCGCCGCCCTGTCGTAAAGAGCAGGATCAAGGCCATCAGCACCGCCGATCGCGATAATCAGGTCGCGTTTGCCGCTATCGCGCAGATCGCCAAAAAAATTGGCAAAGGCCGGGCTGTCCAGCGCCTTGCCGCGCTCGTCCAGCAATACGAGCACCGCCCCATCCGCCAGATGCTTCTCCAGCATGGCGGCTTCTTCGCGCTTGCGTGTCTCCGCATTCGACGCCCGGCTTTCCGCGACCTCGATCACCCGCGAAAACTCCAGCCCGATCGCCGGGCCGGTCTTGGCAAGACGCTCGATATAACGGGTCGCAAGATCCTTTTCCGGGCCGGATTTCAGCCGTCCCACCGCAAAAATCGAAATCCGCATAGCAAACCTGCACTCGTCGTGACCCAACAGGGTCACGCTCTTAACAGCATAGCCTGCGGATTCCTATGCGGCCGGCTCGCTTTCCGACCAGACACATCGACCCGAAATCAAACAGGATATTCGGGAGGCCCGACGTGCAACGGCAAAGGCTCACCGCATCAATGCAGCGTGTCTTCCGGCATTTCCGGCGTCGCCCACATTTTTTCAATGTTGTAGAAGACACGGATTTCCGGACGGAACACATGAACGATGATATCGCCGGCGTCGATCAGCACCCAATCTCCGGTCTCGAGACCTTCGACTCGGGCGCTTCCAAACCCTTCATCCTTCATATCCTTGAGAAGATGTTCGCAGATCGCCGAGACATGCCTGCTCGATCGCCCGGAGACCACCACCATGTAGTCTGCAAGCGCCGATTTTCCGGCAATGTCGAGAGATACGATATCTTCAGCCTTGGAGTCCTCGAGGCTCGCGAGAACGGTTTCGAGGGCATGATCGGCGGCATCGTCGCCACTGTCCTGGCCCTTCGGGATAGCAACAAAAGCTTTTCCCTTGCTGTGTACTGTTGTCAGAGGTTTTCCCTTTCCAAGAATGACAAAACAGGTACTGGCGACACGATTCTCTGCGTCGCTTGACAAAGGTGGCACCAAAGCATGAACTTTTCAAGATATGGACGCTTTAACGGTCGGCACATACATCATTTGTGATCGCGCGTGTCATTTGTGACCATTGCGCAGCGCCGTGGAGCTGAGCGTCGAACGCGGGCCGTGGATGAAAACCCAGGCCGGCGCCTGTTTTTTCCACAAAACACCCGCATCGTCTTCATCGATTCGCGCCTGGCTGAACGCCTGCGCCATTGTGGAGGAGAGATAGGAGAGGGTGGAGCCCGGCCGGTCGATCACCGCAATCGGAAAAGTTTCGGCGATCTCTCGCCATTTCTGCCAGCGATGGAAGCTTTTCAGATTGTCCGCTCCCATGATCCAGATGAAGCGGACATGCGGATTTTTTGCTTTCACCCTGGCCAGCGTATTCGCCGTATAGCTGATCCCCAGCGACTTTTCGAAAGCCGTCACCTTGATGCGCGGATCGCTGACAAGCCCCTCACAGGCGGCGATGCGGTCTTCCAGAGACGCCAGTTCCGAGCGGCTTTTTAACGGATTGCCCGGCGTGACCATCCACCAAAGCTGGTCGAGACCCAGCCGGCGCAGCGCGATTTCGGCGACAAGGGCGTGGCCGGCATGCGGCGGATTGAAAGAGCCGCCAAACAGCCCGACGACCATGCCGCGCTCCGTATGCGGCATGGTAAGATAACGTCTGTCGAGGCGTGCTTCGGCCGACAAATATCAGGTCCGTGTCTGGCCGGTGCCATGCACACGGTATTTGAACGAAGTGAGCTGCTCGACGCCAACCGGGCCGCGCGCATGCATTTTACCCGTGGCGATGCCGATTTCCGCACCCATGCCGAATTCGCCGCCATCGGCAAATTGCGTGGAGGCATTATGCAGCAGAATGGCCGAATCGAGTTCGTTGAAGAAACGTTCGACCACGGCCGGATCTTCGGCAATCACCGCCTCGGTATGATTGGACGAATAGGTGCCGATGTGATCGATCGCGCCGGAAATGCCGTCAACCACGGTAACCGAAATGATCGCATCGAGATATTCAGTGCGCCAGTCCTCTTCCGTTGCAACCTTTACACCCTCAACCACATCGCGAACGACCTGCGAGCCGCGCACTTCGCAGCCGGCCTCGATCAGGGCCCTGACGATCGGCGTGAGGTGTGTGGAAACCACGGTGGCATCCACCAGCAGGGTTTCGGCCGCCCCGCAAATGCCGGTGCGGCGCATCTTGGCGTTGACGACGATGCGTTTCGCCATGTCGAGATCAGCCGATCCGTCGACATAGATATGGCAGATGCCCTCCAGATGCGCAAAGACCGGAACCCGTGCTTCCGACTGCACCCGCGCGACGAGGCTTTTGCCGCCACGCGGCACAATCACGTCGACCGTGCCGTTCAATCCGCCCAGAAGAGCGCCCACGGCGGCGCGGTCGGTTACCGGCACCAGCTGAATGGCGTGTTCGGGAAGACCCGCGATCTTCAGCCCCTCCACGAGGCAGGCATGGATAGCACGTGATGAATGTTGCGAATCCGACCCGCCGCGCAGGATGACTGCATTGCCCGCCTTGAGGCAGAGCGCACCGGCATCCGCCGTCACATTCGGGCGGCTTTCGTAGATCACGCCGATGACACCGAGCGGTGTGCGCACACGCTCGATTTTCAGCCCATTCGGGCGATCCCAGGCAGCAATGATCTCGCCCACCGGATCGGGCAGCGCCGCGACCGAGCGGATGCCTTCGGCAATGCCGGCGATCCGCACATCGTTAAGGGTGAGCCTGTCGACGAAGGAGGCGGCAAGGCCGGTATTATCCGCCGCCGCCAGGTCTTTTTTATTGGCGGCAAGGATCACGTCTTTGGATGCCTCGATGGCCGACGCCATGGCAAGAAGCGCGCGGTTCTTCTGATCCGTGCTTGCGATGGACAACGGTCGCGAAGCAGCCTTTGCCTGAGCGCCGATGGTCATCATCAGCGCATCGATATCATGGCTCTGCTTCACGGCCAGTTCAGGCATGGACCTCATCCTTCTTCGCATTTTTTACTTTAACGGCAGCGCCGGTCATCACCAGATCGTCGCGATGGATCATCGCCGCACGCCCGACATAACCGAGGATAGCCTCGATCTCGTTGGACTTGTGACCGATGATGAGACGCGCTTCCTCCGCATCGTAGCCTGCAAGACCGCGTGCGATCTCGCGGCCTTCCATGCCGATGATGGCGACCGCATCGCCACGTCCGAAATTGCCCTTCACCAACCGCACGCCCGCGGGAAGCAGGCTCTTGCCGGCATAGAGCGCTTTTTCCGCACCCGCATCCACATGAATCTCGCCCGCCGGCTGCAATTGTCCGGCAATCCAGGTCTTGCGCGCCGTCACCGGCGTGCCTGATGGCGCAAACCACGAGGAGCGAGCGCCGCTTTCGATCGCCTTCAGCGGATTGAGCGTCTTGCCGGAAGCGATGATCATGCCGCAGCCGGCAGCGGTGGCGATCTTGCCCGCATCGATCTTGGTGCGCATGCCGCCGCGCGAAAGCTCGGACGCCGCACCGCCGGCCATGGCCTCAATCTCGGGGGTGATGTCCGCAATCGTCTCGAGGAATTTCGCGTCCGGATCGAGATGTGGCGGAGCGGTGTAAAGCCCGTCAATATCTGACAGCAGCACCAGAAGATCCGCACCCGTCATGGTGGCCACGCGGGCGGCCAGACGGTCATTATCACCATAGCGGATTTCGGTGGTCGCCACCGTGTCGTTTTCATTGATGATCGGAATGGCCCCGATCTTCAGCAGCTGATTGATGGTGGCGCGCGCATTGAGGTAACGGCGGCGCTCCTCGGTATCGGACAGCGTCAGCAGAATCTGGCCCGCAACGATCTCTTGCCGCGACAGGCTTTCCGACCATGCCCGCGCCAGAGCGATCTGGCCGACAGCCGCCGCCGCCTGGCTTTCCTCCAGCTTCAATGCGCCGGAGGGCAGCCCGAGCACCGTGCGGCCGAGCGCGATCGCGCCCGAAGACACGACCTGAACATCGGCGCCGTTTTTCTTGAGCGCGGCGATATCCTCGCAGATGGCATTCAGCCAATCTTTTTTAAGCCCGCTTTTCCGGTCCACCAGAAGTGCCGAACCGATCTTGATGACGATCCGGTGGTGGCTTCCCAGCGGTTTGCGGGTGAGGCTCATAGGCGATCGTCCTCTTCCTCGGCCTCGCTATCCACAGGCATCGAACGATCGGGAAGGGCGGTCTCGCCGCCATTGCTCGCCGAGACAATGATATCGCGAAGGGAGCGCAGCGCCTCCGTCATGCCGATATGGGCGGCAGCGGACAGAAGCAGCGGAGGGCGGCCACAGGCCTTCTCCAGTTCCTTCGCCTTCTTTTTCAATTCTTTTTCGTCCAGCACGTCGATCTGCGACAGCGCAACGATCTCCGGCTTGTCGGTCAAGCCGCCGCCATAGGCATCCAGCTCGGCCTTGACCGTCTTATAGGCCTGTCCGACCTTTTCTTCCTGCGCGGAGACGAGGTGCAGAAGCACGCGGGTACGCTCCACATGGCCGAGGAACCGGTCGCCAATGCCCACGCCCTCATGCGCGCCTTCGATCAGGCCGGGAATATCGGCCAGCACGAATTCGCGGCCGTCGATGGTCGCGACGCCGAGATTCGGATGCAGCGTAGTGAAGGGATAATTGGCGATCTTAGGCCGCGCGCGGGTCACCGTCGCAAGGAATGTCGATTTACCGGCATTCGGCAGACCAACGAGACCGGCATCGGCAATCAGCTTCAGGCGAAGCCAGAGCGTCTTTTCTTCGCCCGCAAGGCCCGGATTGGCATGGGTGGGCGCCTGATTGGTCGAAGACTTGAAGTAGGCATTGCCGAAACCGCCGTTGCCGCCGGCGGCAAGACGAAAGCGCTGGCCTTCCTTGGTCAGGTCGATGATCAGCGTCTCATTATCTTCTTCGAATATCTGGGTACCAACAGGCACTTTTAGAACCACGTCCGAACCTTTGGCGCCGGTGCGGGTCTTGCCCATGCCGTGCTGTCCGATCGAGGCCTTGAAATGCTGCTGGAAGCGGAAGTCGATCAGGGTATTGAGACCGTTGACCACCTCGATCCAGACGTCGCCGCCGCGTCCGCCGTCACCGCCGTCCGGGCCGCCGAACTCGATGAATTTTTCACGCCGGAAGGAAACGGCGCCGGAGCCGCCGTCGCCGGACTTGATATAGACTTTTGCTTCATCGAGAAATTTCATCGGACTGCCGTTCTGTCAGCTTGCGGCGCAACTTGAAGCGATACCGGCCGAAGTGCCTTGCCATGTCGCGTTACGCATTGCGGTAAAAAAGTTCTGTCGTTTCGAATACAAGCGCTTCCCCACAAGGTCAAAGATTATCGTGATGAAAGCGCCAAAGCGGTACAAGGCCGGTTTGATTAAAAACCGGCCTTGCTCAAAGCAAGTGTCAGCGACGCGGCGGAATGAAGTCCTCCGCCGTTATCGCCGTATCGATATGCGCCACCATGGCGGCGCGCGCCGTGGCATAGATCTGGTGGCAACCGGTGACCCGGAACCCCAGTTTTTCCTGTACGCGCAGCGACGCTGGATTATCCGCGAACACGCCGGAATGGAGAACCACCCCCGGCATGCGGCGGAAAAACCGCTCGACCACGGCGGCAACCGCCTCGGTCATGTAGCCCTTGCCCCAGTAGAAGCGGTTCAACCAGTAGCCAAGATGCCACTCGCCATGCCGCAATTCGACCGAGACGACGCCGATGAGGGTATCGTCACCACAGGTGATGGCGAAATCCCAATCGGGCAGGGTGCCGGAAGTGCGCAACACCAGCCATTCCAGCGCATCCTGTCGGTGATAGGGCGCGGGAACGCGGGCCAGCATCCTGGTCACGGCAAAATCGCCAAGCGATTCCGCAATGCTGCCGGCATCGGAAAGCCGCTGCGGACGCAGCACCAGACGCGACGTCTCGATGACCGGGCAGGGACCGGGCGGCGCGACCGTCGCAGCTGCACGGTGACGGCTAAGCTCGAGCGTGCTCATCCCATGTCCCCCCAACTCTTCAGCGAAACCCAGGTCTTGCGATCCAGCCTGTACCATTCGACCGGCACCATGCCGCCCAGCGCCAACGAACCAACCATGCCGGAGCCCTGGAACTGGAAACCGCACTTCTGGATAACGCGGCGCGAAGGGATGTTGGTGACCCGGCAGCGCGCATCGATCTGGTCGATTTCACGCGTGCGGAAGGCCATGTCGATCAACGCATGCGTGGCTTCGGTCATATAGCCCCGGTTCCAGTAGGGTTCCCCCAGCCAGTAACCGATTTCCAGCGTCTTTTCGTTTTCCTGCGGTTCAAGCGCGCAGCAACCCAGAAACTCGCCATTGTCCATGCGGGTAATCGCATAGACGCACTTGCCGATCTCGCCAGCATTGGTGCGTCGCACGAAGTCCGCGGCGTCTTTGGCCGTGTACGGGTGCGGCATACGCGACACCATGGTCGCGATATTGGCATTGTTGGCAAGATGGGCAAGGGCGTCGATGTCTTCTTCGTGAGGCTTGCGTAAAACCAGCCTCTGCGACAGTAAAACGGGGCAATCGCTCCTCGACCGATCAGGCCTCGGCCGCTCTTCGGGTGACCGTGATTGGTCGACCCTCAACAATTCAGCTTGCATGGTTCAGTCCCTCCTAGGGGTTAAAGAAAAAGGGGAGTTGGGTGGTGCCCCATCTCCCCTGTTTTCTTGACTGAACCTGATACGTCTCAGCCGGGTCGATGGGACACCGGCTGCATATGACGCTTACCGGCTTATTCTGCGGCTTCCGCTTTCGGTGCCACGGATACGAACACGCGGCCATTGGCCTTCGTGCGGAAGTTCACGTTACCAGCCGTCAGTGCGAAAATCGTGTGGTCCTTGCCGATGCCAACGTTGGCGCCCGGATGCCACTGCGTTCCGCGCTGACGCAGAATAATGTTGCCTGGAATGACAGCTTCGCCGCCGAACTTCTTTACGCCAAGGCGCTTGGATTCGGAATCGCGACCGTTACGCGAGGAACCGCCAGCTTTTTTGTGTGCCATTGGAGTTCTCCTTTAAACCTTGTTTCCCGTGTCGCGCCGATTAGGCAGCAACGATGTCCGTGATGCGGACGACAGTGTGATGCTGACGATGGCCGCGCGAACGCTTGGAGTTCTGACGACGACGCTTCTTGAAGGCGATGACCTTCTTGCCGCGATTGTGCTCGACAACTTCAGCCTTGACGATGGCACCCTTGACAAAGGGAGCACCGAACTGTGCATCAGCGCCTTCGCCGATCACGAGAACTTCGGTGAATTCTACAGTTGCGCCTGCCTCTGCTTCCAGCTTTTCGATGGTCAGCACGGCGTCGGCTGCTACGCGGTACTGCTTACCGCCGGTCTTGATGACTGCGAACATTTGTTATCCTTTCATGTTCGTTCCGGCTCTGCCCACAAATGCAAGCTGGCCGTCTTTTTATCAGTCGGAATAGCGGAAATCCGTCGGAACCAAATGTCCCTTTGAATGTCTGCCGGTGAAACCGCCTTTTAAAGGGCGGAATAAACGGAAGGCGCAATACGCCATCAATTTGGGTGCGAATTACGCGACACGCCCATTTATGTCAAGATGACGAACGTTTGAAAAGTAACTGTAACGCCGAGAATTTCATGCTTTTTCGGCGAGTGCGGCAGTCAGGTCTCGAAATTTGCCCAGCAAGTGTTTATATGGGCCTTCAACAAGGAGCAGAAATGGCCCGCATAGACCAGACCGACGATTGGCGGGACCGCCATGCGCCGACACTTTCCGCCTTCGAGTCGCTTGCGATCGAGGCATATGGCCACCTGCCAGAAGAATTCCGCGCATTGACAAAAGATCTCATCATCGAGATCGCGGATTTCCCGACCGACGAAGTGTTCGAGGACATGGCGCTCGAAACCCCCTTCGATCTTCTCGGATTATTCGAGGGACGCGGCATTTCCGAACGTTTCACCATGGAAACGGGCGAGATGATCAACCGCATCACGCTTTATCGCCGCCCCATTCTCGACTACTGGGCTGAGAACGAGGAAACGCTGGGCGATATCATCACCCATGTCCTCATCCACGAGATCGGCCACCATTTCGGCCTGTCGGACGACGACATGGAGCGGATCGAGGAAAGCGCCGACGAGGCTGCCGCAGAGCGCTGACCCCGTGGCGTCCGCAGGGGGCGACAACGCCTCTATTGCTCGCCGAGCTTCATATCGGAATGGTATTCCTTGCCTTCGACCACCTTGGTCACGGCCTGGCCGCAATGCATGACGCCGCTTGCGGCGTTGAAGGCATAGCTGGGGGAGCCGGCAAGTTCCCATCCCTTGTTCAGCGCTTCGGTGACCCGGTGACAGAATTTCGCGTCATCGGGACCGGTTATGAAACGATAGACCTTCACGTCTTTTGCGCCTTTCGTTGTGCGATAATATCAGCCATGGCGACCAGTCTTTCGGCCTGCTCCACATGCAGCCGTTCGATCATCCGCCCGTTCATGTTGATGACGTTCAATTCCACAGATTCGGGTTTTGCGAAAGCCGTAATGATCTCCTTGGCTTCCGCGACCATCGCCTCATCCGGGGCGAAACGCCGGTTGGCCGGCTCGATCTGGGCCGGGTGGATCAGCATCTTGCCGTCGAAGCCCATGGCACGGCCCTGCTCGCATTCGCCGTCAAAAGCGGCGATATCGCGAAAGTCGTTGGACACACTGTCGATGGCATCGAGCCCGTAGGCGCGGGCGGCAAGCAGCACCTGCATCATCCATGGCACGAGGTAGGTTCGGCCGGGCAGGGCTGGAACGCGTGTTTCCTTGCGCAGATCGTTCAACCCCAGGACAAAAGCAGCAAGCCGCGCATCCGGCGTATGAGCCGCGTCGGCGATGGACGCGGCGTTCAAAACACCGAGCGGCGTCTCTATCATTGCCCAGATTTTCAAGCCCTGCGGCGCATCAGCCTCCGCCAGAAGGTCGGCCACATCATTGACATCGGCCGGCTGCTCCACCTTGGGCAGCAAAACCGCATCCGGCTGGCAGGAGAGCACAAACCTCAAATCCGCCTTGCCATCCGGCGTGGAGAGCGGATTGATACGGATGATGGTTTCGCGCCCGGAAAACGGCGCATCCGAAAACAGCCTGTTGAGATTTTCCCGCGCCTTGTCTTTCATGTCGGGCGCGACAGAATCCTCCAGATCGAGGATCACGCCGTCACAATCGAGATCGCGGATTTTTTCGAGCGCCCTGACATTAATGGCCGGAACGGACAGCAGCGAACGGCGCGGTCTCGCAAGAATATTTTCGGAAAAATTGACCATGCCGCACTTGTGTCAAGCTTTTGTGACATCTGCAAGCTGACAATCCACTGAATCCTCTTGCAAGCCGGAAGAAGAAGGCCCACATTCGTCTGGAAAGAAAGGTTGAATCATGCAAGGCATCCGTTCATTTTTCATCGCCGCATCCGGCATCGCACTTCTGGCTTTGGCGGCTCTTTTTACCGCGTCGCTCACGGTCGCTTTTATCGGCGTGCTTGCCGTTCTCAGCGCTGCCCGTCTGCTTTCGGCGCGTCTGAAGCCGGCTCCCATCCCGGTCAAGCGCCGCAACCAGCGTGACATGCGCGTCTGGAACGATGGCAAAGGCACGATTATCGATCTCTGAGATCGTTTAATCCGGTCAAAATGCGAAAACGCCCGATGAGGCGTACCGGAGAGTGCGGGTTTGCGCTTCTAAAGCGATCCGTTTTGCAGTATTTCCCGGCAGAGAACATCCGGTGGGCTTCGGCTCTGCCGGATTTTGTTCAAGGGAAACTCGGGAAGCGACAGATGGAAAAATTCACCAAGCTGACGGGCGTCGCAGCGCCCATGCCGGTTGTCAATATCGACACCGATATGATCATTCCGAAAGACTATCTGAAGACCATCAAGCGCACCGGTCTCGGCACGGGCCTTTTTGCCGAGTCGCGTTATCTTGAGGATGGCTCGCCCAATCCGGATTTCGTGCTGAACAAGCCCGCTTACCAGAATGCCCAGATTCTCGTCGCAGGTGACAATTTTGGCTGCGGCTCCTCGCGCGAACACGCGCCGTGGGCGCTTCTCGATTTCGGCATCCGCTGCGTGATCTCCACCAGCTTCGCCGATATCTTCTACAATAACTGTTTCAAGAACGGCATCCTGCCGGTCGTCGTCAGCCCCGAGAACCTCGAAAAGCTGCTGGACGACGCCTCGCGCGGATCGAACGCCGTTTTGTCCATCGATCTGGAACGTCAGGAAATCAGCGGCCCCGATGGCGGTACGATCACCTTCGAGATCGATGAATTCAAGCGCCATTGCATGCTGAACGGCCTCGACGACATCGGCCTGACGATGGAACATTCCGGCGCCATCGACACGTTCGAAAAGACAAACGCCTCGGTTCGCCCCTGGGCCTGATCACATTTCCATGCCGTTAAAAAAGCCGATCCCGTACAAAACCGTACCGGATCGGCTTTTGCTTTGCTTGAAATGCCCTTGAGGCGGAGATAAGAAGCCCCCGATCCCGTCCGGCTGACGATACGACTTGACCTGCGGCAGGACGGAAACGAGTTTGACGCCGCGCTCGCCGCAATCGAAAACCCTTCATGATGGTTTCCGGCGCGCCGCCCAAGGAGGGTTCTCATGACAGTCCGCACGCTTTTCCTTCTGCCCGGTGACGGTATCGGCCCGGAGGCCATGGCCGAAGTCCGCAAGCTGATCGACTATATGAACAGCGCAAAAAATGCCGGTTTCACTACTCAGGAAGGTTTGGTCGGCGGCTCGGCTTATGATGCCCATGGCGTGGCGATTTCCGACGCGGATATGGAAAAGGCGCTTGCCGCCGATGCGATCCTGTTCGGCGCGGTCGGCGGTCCGAAATGGGATGGCGTTCCCTACGAGCATCGCCCGGAAGCCGGCCTGCTTCGCCTGCGCAAGGATCTCGAACTTTTCGCCAACCTGCGCCCCGCCATCTGCTATCCGGCGCTCGCCGCCGCCTCCTCGCTGAAGCCGGAACTGGTCGAGGGTCTCGATATCCTCATCGTCCGCGAACTGACGGGCGGCGTCTATTTCGGCGAACCGAAGCAGATCATCGATCTCGGCAACGGCCAGAAGCGCGGCATCGACACGCAGATCTACGACACTTTCGAGATCGAGCGCATTGCCAGCGTCGCATTCGAACTGGCGCGCACCCGCGACAACCGCGTCTGCTCGATGGAAAAGCGCAACGTCATGAAATCAGGCGTTTTGTGGAACCAGGTCGTCACCGAAACCCACGCCGCCAAATACAAGGACGTTCAGTTGGAACATATGCTGGCGGATGCCGGCGGCATGCAGCTGGTGCGCAAGCCCAAGCAGTTCGACGTGATCGTGACCGACAACCTCTTCGGTGACATGCTTTCCGACGTCGCCGCCATGCTGACCGGCTCGCTCGGCATGCTGCCATCGGCCTCGCTCGGTGCACCGGATGCCAAGACCGGCAAGCGCAAGGCCATGTATGAGCCGGTGCACGGTTCGGCACCGGATATTGCCGGCAAGGGCATCGCCAATCCGATCGCCATGATCGCATCCTTCGCCATGTGCCTGCGTTATTCGTTCAACATGGTGGATGAGGCGACGAAGCTCGAAGCGGCAATCGCCAACGTGCTCGACAAGGGCATCCGCACCGCCGACATCATGTCCGAAGGCTCCCGTCAGGTCAGCACCTCCGAAATGGGTGACGCGGTTCTCTCCGAATTCAAGGCGCTTTCGGTGTAACGCTTACAGGAACAGGCTGGGCAGGCGGTATGGTCGTCTGCCCATCTTCCTTCGGCAAAAGATGCTCATACCTTTTGTCGGTCAACGTCTTCAAAAATGCGACGATAGCGTCCACGCGCTTGTCATCCAGCGCCGGCGCGGATGTCAGCTCTGTCATCGCGATGTTATCAGGCACTTCCGGCGCATCCCATGTCTTGCCGGTTTCCGGATTGATCTGGCGGCTGGGCTTTTTGCTTTTGTATTTCACGTAAAACAGCACCACCGTGCGCAGATCCCTGAACACGCCGTTATGCATGTAGGGACCGGTGACGGCGACGTTGCGCAGCGTCGGCACCTTGAACTTGCCGCGCTGCGCCGGATCGCCAGCCACAGCCGGATTTTGCGCCAGCCCGAGATCGACCGCATCCGGCTTCGAACCGTTAGCCGCCCTGACCGCCGTGTTGGCAGGAACGCCGATGTTGAAATATTTGTGGTTGGTGAAGAGGCCATCTTCCAGACCCTTGGCCCCACGGATTTCATGGCAGGTATTGCAATTGGTGAACTGCGTCGAGGAAATCAGAACCCGGCCGAGCTCTTCCTGATCGGTCAGCTTTTCCTCTCCGCGCAGGAAACGGTCATATTTGGAATCGAAGGTGGAGAATTCATCCGAGCGTTCAAAGCTCGCCAGCGCTTTCGTCATCGCCGCATAGGCGATTTCATCGCTCTGAAAAACATCTTTGCCGAATTGCGTGCCGAAGGCCGCGACATAATCCGGATTTTCCTTCAGCCGTTTGACGATCGACGCCTTGTCCGGCATGCCCATTTCAATAGGGTTAAGCGGCGGCCCGCCAGCCTGATCTTCCAGCAGCGAGGCGCGGCCGTCCCAGAATTGCCCGCCGACATATTCCCCCGCCGCGTTCTTGCCGAAAGGAGGCGTGAACCGGGCATAGGCTGCGGTTGGCGCATTGCGGTCGCCCAGGGAAATGCCGTCATCGCCGAGCGATACGTCCCGCCCGACCTTGTCGCTCTCGCGCGCATCGGAAAAACCCGCCGCCTGCATGTGGCAGGTGGAACAGGCCATCGTGCGGTTCATCGAAAGATTGGCATCGTCGAACAGGGCCGCGCCGAGCTTTGCCATGGTCGCATAGTTTTCACCGCCGTGAGCCTGCATTTGGCCGAGACCGGTGCCAAGCGGAACCGGTATTACAGCCACGGCGAGGGCGGCGGAAATGAAGAGGCGCAGTCTTTTCATTGAAGTAGCGTTTCGGAAACTCTGGACGATAGCGGTTATATAGCACTTACCTACTACACCAGACTACAAACTTTCGCCGTCCGCTCCACTTTGCCGCAGCCCTGCATCTGGTCGTCGGATTGCCTATCCGCCCCTGGCGATGGCATGGAAGAAGGTGCCTGACACGCGGCCTCGTCTACCACCCGAAGGGCCGAGCGGGCGACCCTGCCCGTCAGCGATCTGAGCGAATGGCTCATCGTCGCCCGGATCGATAACACGCGCATAATGAAACTCATGGCCGCGCAGAACCTCGCCCGTCCTGCCGAGCGGCCCATTCGCCACGATTGAGGCCTGCCGGTAACCGAGATTCATCTTGCGTGTCGCAAAACTGGTGGCATGCGAGAGAAGCCCGGTCATGGCATGGGTCACGCCATCGGCATCTTCCAGAGCTGCTCCCAACACCATGTACCCGCCGCACTCGCCATGCACCGGCCTTGTCGCGGCAAAACGGGTAATACCCGCTTTGAAGCGGGCCGCATCGGCGAGCTTTCCGGCATGAAGTTCGGGATAACCGCCGGGCAGCCAGCAAATATCGCAGGTCTCGTCGGGCGCCTCGTCGGCAAGTGGCGAGAACGGTACGATCTCTGCTCCGGCCGCGCGCCAATGGTTCTTGAGATGCGGATAGAGGAAGGTGAAAGCCGCGTCGTCCGCAAGCGCGATGCGCTGACCGGGCGGTGCAATCGCCGCCTGCGCCGAGCCGGAAGGCACGTCCACGGGCGCTGCGAGGGAAAGCAATGCATCGAGATCGATGGACTTTTCCATCGCATCCGCCAGCCGCTCTATATGCGCGTTGATTTCCGGATGTTCGCTGGCCTGCACCAAGCCCAGATGCCGTTCCGGCAGGACGAGCGACGGATCGCGCAGGACACAACCCGCAACGGGAAGGCCGATTTTTTCGATGGCCTCCGTACACAGCGTCCTGTGTCTTTCGCTGCCGGCCCGGTTCAGCACCACCGCCGCCACGGTGACGGCCGGATCATAATGGGCAAAACCATAGGCGACAGCCGCCGCCGTCTGCGATTGACCGGACACATCCAGCACCAGCAGCACGGGAATGCCAAACAGCCGCGCCAGATCCGCCGCCGAACCGGTGCGGTTTTCCGCCACGGGAATGCCGTCGAACAGACCCATGGCGCTTTCGATCAGAATAAGGTCAGCGCCATCGGTCTGTTGGGAAAACAGATGCCGCAGCAATTCCGGCTGCATGGCCCAGCTGTCCAGATTGAGGCCGGGCGTGCCGGTGGCAAAGGCATGGAAACCGGGATCGATATAATCCGGCCCCGTCTTGATGCCGCGCACCTTGATGCCGCGCCGCGCAAAAGCCCTGAGCAGGCCGATGGTCACGCTGGTCTTGCCGGAACCCGAGCGCGGTGCACCGATGATGATTGCCCGCGCCGTCATGAACTGTCACCCCCGAGGCGGTTTCGCATCGAAACGATTTCGCCGATGACGATCAGGGCCGGTGCCTCGAAATTTTCGCGTCTTGCATCGTCAGCTATGCTTTCCAGTGTGCCGATAAAAATGCGCTCCTGCGCCGTCGTTGCGGACATGATGACGGCGACCGGCGTTTTGCCCGAACGGCCACCCTGCATCAGAAGACCGGCAATGGAGCCTATATTCTTCAGCCCCATATAAACGACGATGGGTTCCTGTATTTTCGCCAGCGCCAGCCAGTCCAGATCCTCTTCGGTTCCGGCCGCATGGCCCGTGGCAAGCGTGACAGCGCGGCTTATACCGCGCATGGTGGCGGGAATACGCGCAGAAGCAAGGGCCGCGAGCGACGAGGTCATGCCCGGCAGGATACGGAACGGAATGCCGGCGCGGACAAGCGCCTCCGCCTCTTCGCCGCCACGACCGAAAATAAAGGGATCGCCACCCTTAAGCCGCAACACCTTTTTGCCCTGCCGGGCAAAATCGATCAGCGATGCGGTAATATCATCCTGTGTGGCCGAAGGTTTGCCGCCACGCTTGCCGGCAAAAACAACTTCCGCCTGGGGGCCGAGGGCAACGACGTCGTCACTCACCAGCGCATCCCGAACAATAATCTCAGCCTGCGAAAGCGCGAGCGCCACTTCAAGCGTCAGATAACGCACATCGCCCGGCCCCGCACCCGCAAGCCAGACGTGGCCGGCCTTAAAGACCGGACCTTTTGCGGCGATGTTGTTTAAGACCTCTGCTATCGACATTCTCTCGGCTGCTTTTTTAACGATGACGGAAAATGCCGTCCCGGCTATAGGAATTAATATGGAAACAGATGGAAAGACCCTTCGCCGCGGCTGGACCACGGGCACCTGCGCGGCAGCCGCTACGAAGGCGGCTTGCGCTGCCCTTTTGACCGGCGAATTTCCTTACCCTGTCGAAGTCGAACTTCCAAGCGGCGCGCGGCCGGCATTTTCCCTCGCCACCGAGGAAAAAGGCGAAAACTTCGCTCGCGCCGGCATCGTCAAGGATGCGGGCGACGATCCCGACGTTACACACGGCGCGCTGATCGAGAGCACGGTGCGACGAGGCCAGCCTGGAAGCGGCATCACCTTCAAGGCTGGAAAAGGCGTCGGCACCATCACCCGGCCAGGATTGCCCCTGCCACCGGGCGAACCCGCGATCAACCCCGTACCGCGCAAAATGATCGAAACCGCTATTCGTGAGGTGGCCGGAGAGAATGCCGACTTCGAGGTGGAGATTTCGGTTCGCGACGGTGAGAAACTCGCGGAAAAAACCCTCAATGGCAGGCTCGGCATCCTCGGCGGTATTTCCATTCTCGGCACCACCGGCATCGTCATCCCATTTTCCTGCTCCGCCTGGATCCACTCCATCTGGCGCGGCATCGATGTCGCACGCGCCACCGGCTGCGCCCATCTGCTCGGCGCGACCGGCAATACCTCCGAAAAAGCGGGGCAGGCGCTTTACGGCCTGCCGGAGACCGCGCTGATCGACATGGGTGATTTTATCGGCGGCATGCTGAAATATCTGCGCAGCCACCCTGTGGAGCGGGTAACGATTGCCGGCGGCGTCGCCAAGATGACCAAGCTCGCCCAGGGCATGCTCGACGTGCACTCCAAAAAAGGTCTTGCCGATCTCGATGCGCTGGCGGCGTTGGCAACCGAGGCGGGAGGGAATGAAGACCTCACCGTCGCCATCCGTCAGGCCAACATGGTCGCGCACGCCTTTGAGCTGGCCGAAGGCGCGGGAATAGATCTCGGTGCGATCGTTGCGGAAAAAGCCTGGGTAACGGCGGCGGCGGCGCTGAAGACGCCCGCCATCGCGCTCGATATTCTGGTGTTCGATCGTCAGGGTACGCTCAAGGGTCGCACCGCTTCCACACCGTCGCATCAACCCTTCGTATCTTCCTTCGGAGACCGGAACCGACGGACATAGTCGGTACTATAGAGCGCGCTCTCGCGAAAATCCGTCGAGGCAAGCCCGTGCCCGACGAAAATCAGGGCCGTCCGCTCCACCGGTTCGGCCGCCAGCTTTCCCTCAATGTCGAACAATGTGCCGCGAATGACCCGCTCATCCGGCCAGGAAGCGCGGACAACGATGGCAACCGGGCAATCGGAACCGTAAAGCGGCATCAACTCTTCGACCACCTTGCCGATGGCGTGGATGGCGAGGTGGATGGCCAGCGTTGCACCTGTCGCACCAAAGGCTTTCAGCGTCTCGCCTTCCGGCATCTTCGAGGCGCGGCCTGAAATACGGGTCAGCACGAGGCTTTGCGCCACTTCCGGCACCGTCAGTTCCCGCTGCAAAGTGGCAGCGGCAGCGGCGAAGGAGGGGACGCCGGGCGTGACGGTATAATCGAGACCCAGCCGTTCCAGCCGGCGGATCTGTTCGCCCATGGCGCTCCAGACGGACAGATCGCCGGAATGCAGCCGCGCCACATCCTTGCCCGCCTTGGCCGCCGCAACGAATTCCGCCTCGATCTCGTCCAGCGAAAGCGCTGCCGTGTCAACGATGCGCGCGCCCAGTGGGCAATAATCGATCAGCGCCTTCGGAACCAGCGACCCGGCATAAAGGCAGACCGGGCATGCGGCGATAAGATCGCGTCCGCGCACCGTGATGAGATCGGCAGCACCCGGACCGGCGCCGATGAAATGAACCGTCATTGTTTTTCTCCATGTTCAATGGCGCGGTCGCGATCATGTAGCGCGTCGCCCGTCGTTGCGATCGCCACCGTCACATCGCCAACCACAAGCCGTGGCGCGACCAGCCTTGCATTCTCTCCAGCGGCGGCAAGTGCTGCAGCTTCACTGACGCTTGGCGTCCCGGCGTGATCGAGACTTAGCTGTGAAAACGTCATTGTTTTCGAAGCAACCGCCTCAAGCCGTTCCTGCGATACAATTTCAAGCGGCAGCGACAGGCGTTTCGCCGCTTCCGCAAGACCGGCTTCCTCAGCTTTGAGCGGCGCAGTCGCCAGACATTCGACAGTCATGCCAAAAGCGTGCTCGGCAGCTCGCACAGCTGCAATAATAGCATCCGAACCCGTGCCTCTGCGGCAGCCGATGCCGGCCACGGTCAGCATGGCTTGATCCAGCTCCATTGTGTCACCGGCATGGCCGGACGCCAGCCGGACATGGAACCGATGGTCGTCACACGCGACACGTCGAGACGGATCATCGAACCGCCGAACCTGGCATGGGCAGCAAGCAACACCGCCTCCATTTCCAGCGTCACCGCATTGGCGACCAGCCGCCCACCCGGTTTCAACACCTCTATGGCAGCCTCAAGCACACCCGTTTTGCTGCCACCCCCCCCAATGAAAATCGCATCCGGTGAAGGCAGACCTTCGAAAGCCGCAGGTGCCGTGCCGATCATGACCTCAAGCCCGGGAACGCCGAAGGCTTCGGCATTACGCGCGATACGCTCTGCCCGTTCCGGATGCTGCTCTATGGCAATGGTACGAAGCGAGGGGTGCGACAGCATCCATTCGATGCCGATAGAACCCGAACCGGCACCGATATCCCACAGCAATTCGCCCCGGCGTGGGGCCAGCGACGACAGCGTCACGGCGCGGATTTCACGCTTGGTGATCTGCCCGTCATGCTCGAACAGGTTGTCATCCAGCCCCTGCGCAAAGGGCAGGACGCGTGCATCCTTAGCCGCCACGACGTGGATCGCCACCACATTCAGCGGATCAATGTCTTCAAAGGCAAAATCGGCCGCCCTGATTTGCCGCCGTCGCTCCCGCTCTCCTCCCAAGGCTTCGAGCAGAATAAATTCCGACTGGCCGAAACCCGAACCCGCCAGCAATTCCGCGATCAAAGCAGGCGCTCGGGCATCCGAAGTGAGCGCGATTATCCTCGCGCCGGGATGTAGATGCGGTCGCAAAAGATCGATGGATCGCCCGTGCAGCGACACGCATTCGACCGATTGCAATGCCCAGCCAAGCCGCGCGGCGGCAAGAGAAAAGGCGGAAGGCGAGGGATAGCAAACCGTCTCCTCCGCCTCGATCTGCCGCAGAAGCGTGACGCCGACGCCATAAAAAAAAGGATCGCCGGAGGCCAGCACACAGACCTGGCTGCCCCGCAACGCCATAACATCGCGCATCTCCGCATCGAACGGCACCGGCCAGGCGCGCGCTTCGCCGCGTATTGCCGCAGCTGCGAGCTCCAGATGGCGTTTGCCGCCGAAAACGATCTCGGCAGTCTCAATCACCGTAATGGCATTCTGGCCCAACCCCTCAAGCCCATCTTCGCCAATGCCGACGATGGAAAGCCACCGCTTTTCTTTCTTTTCGGTGGAAGCATTGCCCGTTCCGGAATATTCAGACGTCATGACACGCTCCATACTCATTCTCGGCGGCACGGCGGATGCCCGTATTCTGGCCGGCAAACTGGCGGATGAATCCGGCTACCGAATTTTGCTCTCCATGGCCGGTCGCACGCTCTCGCCAGTCGAGCAGCCTGTGCCTATGCGTAGCGGCGGCTTTGGCGGTGCGACGGGTTTGGCGAACTTCATTCGGGCCGAGGGTTTCGATATTCTCGTGGACGCCACCCATCCCTATGCGGCCAGAATTTCCGCCAACGCCATTGAGGCGGCACGGCTTGCTGAAGTTCCGCTCGTGGCGCTTTCGCGCCCCGCCTGGCAGCGCCAGCCGGGTGACACATGGCACAGTGCCGACACCGTAGAACAGGCCGTTACCGCGCTTGGCGATGAAAGCAGGCGCGTGTTTCTGGCGCTCGGCCGGCAGGAGCTTCTCCCCTTCGAAGCCGCCCCCCAGCACAGCTATCTCATCCGTAGCGTCGATCCGGTGGAGCCGCCGCTGAAGGTGCCGGATGCGCGTTACATCACAGCGCGTGGGCCGTTTGCGCTGGATGAAGAAATCCGCATGCTGGAAGAAAACCGTATCGGCACGGTGGTTTCCAAGAATTCCGGCGGCAGCGCCAGTTACGGCAAGATCGAAGCGGCGCGACGGCTGGGCCTGCCCGTCATCATGATCGAGCGGCCTCCGCAGTTGGACGAGGCGAGCGTGAATGACGCGCCCGTGCCGGATATTGCAGCTGCCCTCACCGCCATCCGCCATCAGCTCTCTCTTCTCGAAAAACGCGGCGAATAGACCAGCGGGTCTTTGTCTGAACGCTCGATCAGACGCGTTTCCACAGAACCGACGATGATGCAGGTGGCCATATCCGCCATGTCGCTCGATGCTTCCGACAGGGGCACGACACGGATACGCTCATCCGTCCGGCCGGCAGCCCGACCGAAGATCACCGGCACCGAGCCGGGCAAATGCGCCCGCAACAGATCGAAGGCGGTGCCAAGCTGGTGCGGCCGCGCCTTGCTGACGGGATTATAGAAGGCCATCACGAATCCGGCTTCCGCCGCCGCGATCAGCCGTTTTTCGATGGTGCCCCAGGGCTTGAGATTATCCGAAAGCGAAATGGCGCAGAAATCATGCCCGAGCGGCGCGCCGGCTCTTGCGGCGACCGCAAGCATGGCTGTTACGCCCGGCACGACCGAGAAGTCGATGTCACGCCATTCGGACGGGCCGTTTTCAATCGCCTCACAAACCGCCGCTGCCATCGCGAAAACACCGGGATCGCCGCCGGAAACCACACAGACCTTGCCGCCAACGGCTGCAAGCCGCAGCGCCTGTTCGGCGCGGGAGATTTCCTCGCGATTATCGGAAGCGTGGCGGCGCTGGTCGGGTCTGAGCGACAGGCGGTCGAGATAGGGGATGTAGCCGAAGAAATCCTCCGACGCCTCGACGGCGGCGAGCGCCTCCGGTGTTACCTGCCCCGCACTGCCGGGGCCGAGGCCGACAACGACCAGCCTTCCGGTCATGACGCATCTCCCGCGGAGGGTCTGGTTTTCCAGCCCGGCACCAGAATCAGCGAAAAATAGGGGGCTGGCGATGCGACACGCTCGATCAACGGCACCGCCTGACTGTTCGCCATTGTGCCGCGCTCCACATAAAGCGCCTGTTCAAGCTTGCCGGCCTTTTCCAATGCCCGGCGGATCTTCGGCAGGTTGCGCCCCACCTTCATGATGACGGCGCCATCCGTGCCGGACAGACGCTCTGTCAGAACATCTTCTGCCAGCGTGCCGGGAAGCACGCTCAAGATATCGTCGCCCTGCACCAGCGGCAGACCGGCCATGGACCAGCAGCCGGACATGGCCGTGATACCCGCGACGACCTCCGCCGCATAAGACGGCGCAAGCCGCAGATGAAGATGCATATAGGAGCCGTAAAACAGCGGATCGCCTTCCGAGAGCACGGCGACGTTGTGCCCTGCATCGAGGTGGACGGCGATGTCCTTCGCCGACTGATCGAAAAACGCGGCGATCGCGCCGCGATACTCCTCGCCGTTTTTATCGCTCTCGACAGTCACCGGATAAACCAGCGGCATTTCCAGCGTGCCCGGACGAATGAAAGCCTCGACGATGCCGCGACCGTTGCCGCTGCTGCCCTTCTTGCAGAAGAAGGCGAGGACATCGGCATTTTCGATGGCACGGACGGCTTTCAGTGTCAGAAGCTCGGGATCGCCGGGGCCGGTGCCGACACCCACGAGTTTGCCTTTCGGAATTTCGAAAAGAGCCGCGCTCACAGACCTGCCCTCGCAACCGCATTGACGGCGGCAGCCGTCATCGCCGAACCGCCCATGCGCCCCTTGACGATCGCATAGGGAATGCCGAGCGAGCTTACCTCCAGCGCATCCTTTGATTCCGCCGCGCCGACAAAACCAACCGGCATGCCGATGATGGCGGCCGGACGTGCGGCGCCTTTCTCCAGCATCTCCAGAAGATAGAACAGCGCGGTAGGTGCATTGCCGATGGCAACGAGAGCGCCGTCCAGCTTCTCCGCCCAGAGATCGAGCGCGGCAGCGGAGCGGGTATTGCCGATCTTTTTCGCAAGCTCCGGCGTGCGCGGATCGCGAAGGGTGCAGATCACATCGTTATCAGCCGGAAGCCGGGCGCGGGTAACACCATGCGCAACCATTTCCGCATCGCATAGAACGGGCTTGCCGGCGAGAAGCGCACCACGCGCAGCGGAAACGAAATCCGGCGAGAACCGGAAATGGCTGGCCGCCTCCACCTGCCCGCAGGCGTGGATCATGCGAACGGCAATATCCGCCTGTTCTTCGGTAAAGGCGGATAAATCCGCTTCTTCGCGGACAATGGCGAAGGAGCGCTCATAGATCGCATTGCCGTCGCGAATATAGTCATGGTCGGTCATAGGTCATCCTGTCGAAGCGCCGCAGCGATTGCCCCTTTACCCAGGCGGGCAAACAGGTT
Source organism: Rhizobium sp. GR12 (assembly GCF_036596185.1). Lineage (NCBI taxonomy): Bacteria > Pseudomonadati > Pseudomonadota > Alphaproteobacteria > Hyphomicrobiales > Rhizobiaceae > Rhizobium > Rhizobium sp. GR12. Next base: position 284,026 of record NZ_JASXTH010000006.1, read on the forward strand.
GGCAGCGTTTTCCCCGGGCTTATGTTCTTTTTCGTAAAGACGGGCAAGCCGCGAAAGTCCCGTCCTCTGCTGCTCGAAAGGTAAAATACCGTCATGCGGGCCGCAGGCGCGTCCCCAGATCGAAAAGGCCAGACCATCGGCGTTGCCGGAAAGGGCCAGAAGCGACGCAGCGGGGTGCGCACAGCCCTTTCCGCAGCCGGAAATATGCAGCGTGAAGGAGCCATCGAGCAACGAGGCAAGTTCCTTCGATGCGAAGGCGGCCAGTTCATGCGTGGGCAGAAAAGCCGAGGCGCAGCCCGGCGCGCCGGAACAGACGGCGATGGAAGAGCGCGTATCACCCACGGCCGTGACGAAACCGGGAGTTCTTGCAGTCTCCAGCAACGTCCCACATGCATCCGGCGATCCGAAAAAGAGCAGGCTATGATTGAGCGACGGACGCAATGCCTCGATACCGGGTGCTCGCTCCTGCTCGCAGAGGAGTGCCAAATCGCATGCCCGGACTTGCCCGAATGCGGGTGCAATACCGGCCGCGATAATACCCTTGCCCACCGCCATCAGCCCCAGAGGTGAAGAAGACGCCTGAGCCTCGCTTTCGATTGCACGGTCAACCAGGCGGTTACCGCAAATCGCTTTTATCGTCCGCAAATCCAGATCGCGGCCACGGGAAAGCGGCCCCTTGCCGGCCAGATAGACGAGCAGCGACAGGACAATACTCGCCGCCACATCCGTCTCAACCAATCCCGCATTCAGCGCTGTGCGCTCTGGCCCGCCGACAAGCAATCGCCAGAAGATCCGACCGTCCAGCAGCACCGCCTTCAGGCGAATATCCGCAACCAAATCTCCCATAGAGATGCGTCCACCACCGTCGATGATGACGGACATCTTGGCCGCGAGCTTTTCATGCAGCGCCAGTGCATCAGTCCCTCTGCGAATCTCTTCGGCAAGCAGACTGCCATCGGCGATTTCCTGATCGTCCCGTCCGGCCAGAGGTGAGGTCTCGACGGCCAGTCCGTCGCGAAGCGGCAAACCCAGTGCTAGAACATCATTTTCCAGGGTGCAGGCGCTTTCGGGCGTCAGGCCGCGAAATTGCAGACTGCCGCGTGCGGTGATGTCGATCAACCCGTTGCCGTGCCGCTCGGCAAGTTCGCAAAGCGCGATCATATCGCGGGGCGCAATATCCGCCTCGAATGCGATCCGCGACAGGTACCCGTCACCGGTCAGCATCGGGGTCGATAAGGCCGGACATGTGCCACGACGGCCAAACGACTGGACCGGATCGGAAGCCGCCGCCCTCATGCGCCGACCCTCTCGGAGCAGGGCAAGATCAGCATTTCAAGCTCGGCATCGACCGCGTTGCGGCGACTGTGCCACAGGCCGCGACGGCGGGCGGATAAAAAGCGCGTCGCCATCACCTCCGCCGCCTTCGGATTTTCCCGCAGAATGAAATCGCGCACTTCGTCATTGCCGAAATAGGCGTCGTAAAGCGCCTCGATCAACGAGGAGGAAACCGCATGGGTGGTTTCGGCAAAACCGATCAGCCGGTCCACCGTCTCGGCAAACTCCGCCGCCCCGCGCGGGCCATGCCGCATCTGGCCGGCGATGAAGCGTGGATTGACGGCGCGGGCACGCACCACCCGTGTCAGCGCCTGCGAAATGGACCGGGCACGCGGACGCCCCGGATCGGTCGTATCCAGCGCCACAATATCAGCGACGCCGCCAAGAGCGGCCTTCGCGGCGGAAAAACCGCCGATGAAGGCGACATCGGACGAACCGTCCAGAAGGTCGCGGCCCGGATCATCGCCGGTATGCACCAGAAGATCGGCGCGCCGCACCAGTTCCGTGAAACCGGCATTCGCGAAAATCTCCAGCCCATCCGCACCACCGAAGGCGTGGCTTGCAGCATCGAGATAGGCCTGCCCCAGTTCTTCACGCTCGTCCCATTTTCCGCTGGCGAGTTTCTCCTCTGTGCCCGCACCATAGGTGCCGGGTGCGGAGCCGAAGATACGGGCCGGAATAAACCCGAGCGCGCCCGCCTCTTCCGCCAGCGGATTGTCGCCCGGCGCTTCCTCCCGCCGCGCAACGGCCTTGGCGGCAGCGTCGAGAAGAGCGATCAGCGCCGGAAACATATCGCGGAACAGGCCGGAAATCCGAAATGTGACGTCAACACGCGGCCGCCCGATACTGGCCGGCGGCAGAACCTCGATGCCGGTAACGCGCCCGGTGGCCGGATCATGGATCGGTCTCGCCCCCATCAGATGCAGCGCCTGCGCCACATCCTCACCGCCATTGCGCAGGCTGGCGCTGCCCCAGAGATCGAAAACCAGATGTTTCGGCCAGTCACCATGGGATTGCAGATGGTGCCGAAGCACTTCTTCGCCCGCCATGCGGCCAAGCTCGAAGGCCGTCGGTGTCGGCATGGTGCGCGGATCGGCGGCATAAAGATTGCGGCCTGTCGGCAGCACGTCCAGACGTCCGCGCGCGGGCGCGCCGGAAGGGCCGGGGACAACATGCCCACCATCAAGCGCAGCAAGCAGAGCTGCTTTCTCCGCTGCGGCACTTTCAAGCCTCAGGGGATCGGTCTCGCCCTCGGGGATGCGGCCGAAAACATGCTGGCCATCCTTGATGGCAAAATCCTTGAGGTCGCAGAGAAAGGCATCGATGCGTGACAGCGCCGCATCCGCGTCGTCCTTCGCGCCCACGCCCGCATCGGCCGCAAGCCCGGTTTCCAGCGCCTTTTCAACAATCAGCTTCGCCAGCCGGTCGCGGCGGCGGCGATCCAGCCCATCCGCCTGCGCATATTCATCGACCAGCTGTTCCAGCGCCACTTGTTCCGGCGAAAGCCCGGCATCTATCAGCACTGGCGGAATATGGCCGATGGTAACGGCAGCAATCCGCCGTTTGGCGACCGCCGCTTCGCCCGGATTGGAAACGATAAACGGATAGACCACTGGCAGCGAACCGGTGACGATTTCGGGAAAACAATCGCGGGAAAGCGCCACCGTTTTGCCCGGCAACCACTCCAGCGTGCCGTGTGCGCCCACATGCACGACGGCATGCGCATCCGCGACCCGCTGCATCCACGCACCGAATGCGACGAGCGCATGGCGAGGCGGCAGGGCGGGGTCATGATAGTCCACCCGCCGATCCTCATTGCGCCCCCGATCCGGCGCGAGCGCTACAAACACCTGGCCGAAACGGGCAACGCGAAACCGGAATGCGCCGTCGATAAGCGCATCGTCCTCCTCGGCTGCCCCCCACGTCGCATCCACGGACGTGGCAGCTCCCTGAGGCAAGGCCGCAAGAAAATCCTGATAGGCTGAAAGTTCGACAGCCGCTTCCTGCCGCTCGACGCAATCCAGCAAAGCCCGCGCCGTTTCGGGAATATCCTCAACAGCGTATCCCGCCCCGGAAAGGTCGTGCAGCATTTCAAGCACGCTTTGCGGCACATCGAGACCGACGGCATAACCGGTGCGCCCCGGCGCCGCACCCGGATAATCCGGCATCAGAATGACGATGCGGCGATCCTTTGATGCTGAATGTTTCAGCCGGACAAAGGCGGCAATTCGATTTGCAACCTGCTCGATACGATCCGCTTCGGGCGCATTCACCAGGCTGGCACCGCCATCCGTTCGCGCCTGCTTGAATGAGATCGCACCGGCAAGAATCCGGCCATCCAGTTCCGGCAACACCACATGCATGGCAAGATCTGACGGGTTGAGGCCGCGCGCGTTCTCTGCCCAGCCATCCCGCCGCGTCGTCGCCATAACCACCTGAAACACCGGCACGCCGAGACGGTCAAACAGCGTCTTGCCACCGTCATCCATCTGGCTTGCGAAGGCAGTAGCAGCGATTATGACAGCAGGCTCAAGACTTGGCAGCACTGTTTCGAGGAAACGGATCGCCTCCCCATCCTTCAGGCCGCTGACAAAAATCGGCAAGGGCGCAAACCCGCGCTGCAAGAGAGCATTGAAGAGCGCATCCACCGGCGCCACATCGTCTGCCAGAAGCATGGAGCGGTAAAAGAGAATGGGCAGGACAGCCGCGCCGGCAGGAAAACCTGCGCAAGCTTGCGCCTGATCCACGACGCCTTCGCCCGGCCGGTAGAAACCGGCCTTCGGCAGCGATTCAGCCTCGATATCCGGCCATGCGTCACCACTTGAAAGTGCCGCAAGACCAACGGCAAGTCGGTCCATATTCTTCCGTCCGCCCTCGCGGAAGAAAGAGAGGGCCGAGGCCAAAATTTGCCGATCGACGGTCGAGGCCGCTTCGAGCTTTTCGTCCCTCTCACTGCACTCACCCGGCAAAAGCAGAAGCCTGATACCGCGCCTGCGCGCCAGAATCGAAAGCTGGTCGACGCCGTAACGCCAGCGCTCCGCTCCACCAAGAATCCGGATAAGGATGACGCGGGCATGTTCCGCCGTTTTTTCGATCCACAGATCGACCGACATGGGGTGCCGAAGCTCGGACAGATTAGCGGCGGACAGGGTGGGAAGCGCACCTCCCGCCTGCCGCCAAACCAGTTCCAGCCCTGCAATATCGCTCGCCGAAAAAGACAGCATCACCACATCCGATCGGGGCTGGTTGAGATCAACCGGCTCGATCAGATCGTCCAGAGACGAGGATGTGGTGGCGAGGATGTGCATCTTGTCAGGCGGCCAGCATCTGTTCGATCTTTTCGCGATTGAGGCCCTTTTCGCCGATAACGACGAGACGGCTGCGGCGCTCTTCGCCAACCGCCCACGGACGGTCGTAATAATGGTTGACCCGGCTGCCAACAGCCTGCACCTGCAAACGCATCGGTTTAGTGGAGACCTCAACGAAACCCTTGATGCGAAGCACGTTTTCCGCAGCCGCCGTCTCGGCAATGCGGGCCGCCAACGCTTCCGGATCGGCCACAGCCGGCAGATCGATAACGAAGCTGTCGAAATCGTCGTGTTCGTGGTCAAGCTCGCCATCATGGTGGGTGCGGCGGTTTTCGATATCCTCTTCCACCGCAAGGCCGAGGCCGATCAGTACGGCGGGGTCGATTGCGCCGTTCGAGGCGACGACGATCTTTGCCGCCCTTGGCAGATGCTCGAGAATATGAGCCTTCGCCTTTTCCAGACCGGCGCTGTCCAGAAGATCGGCCTTGGTCAGGACGATGAGGTCGGCGCAGGCGATCTGGTCTTCGAAAACCTCCTCGACCGGATCGTCGTGATCGAGCGCTTCATCGTTTGCGCGCTGGGCGGCGAGTGCTTCCATGTCATGCGCCACCTGACCCTCGGCAAGGGCAGCGCCATCCACAACGGCCACAACGGCGTCTACCGTCACGCGGCTCTTGATTGCGGGCCACTGGAAGGCCTGCACCAGCGGCTTCGGCAGCGCGAGGCCGGAGGTCTCGATGAGGATATGCTCCACCCTCGGCTGGCGGCTGAGGATCTGTTCGATCGCGGGCTGGAAATCATCGGCCACCGTGCAGCAGATGCAGCCATTGGCCAGTTCGACGATATTTTCCTCCGGGCAGCTTTCGATGCCGCAGCCCTTGAGGATGTCGCCATCGATGCCGATATCGCCGAATTCGTTGACGATGATGGCCAGCCGCTTACCATCAAGCTTTTCGAGAAGGCCGCGCAGCAGCGTGGTTTTTCCAGCCCCCAGAAAGCCGGTGACGATGGTGCAGGGAACGCGGTCCAGAACGGTGCTCATGATCTCTCCTCGGTAAAATCGAATGGGGGAATGCGCGCCACCATGCCGCGCTTCAATGTGTCGGGGCGGCCGCGCCAGGGCATCAGTCCATCGGGGGAAGCGGCCAGCATTCGCGCGCCGGTCAGCAGGTCTTCCGCATCGCCGGGCGTCAGCCCGCCAAAGATGTAGGACCAGCCGTCGGCACCGCGCAACACGGCGCTGAGGCCGCGTTTGCAATTGGCAAGGCAATTGACGGAGCGAACATCGATGCCGGATTGTTGCGCCTTCACAATGGCGGCTTCGGCAAGGATGGAGCCAGGGCGCGGGTCCGCATCGGGATCGGTGTCGTCGCGACAGCTTCGGCAGATAAAAACCACCACGCCGAGAGCCGTTTCGCCCTCCGCCTTGCCGTTCGGAAAAGAAGATGCCGCTGTAATATCCAAACCGTTTCGCTTTCCGCGCCTTTAAAAACTCATCGGGGTGCGGATGTCGAAAACGGCACGCTGAAAGGCGTAGCCATCAGTCAATTCGACCGACTGACCGGAGCACCCCGCCCGGCAGACGTTTTTTCCTGAAACGGCAGGTCTCCTGGCTTGCGGCTTTAAAACACCCTGCACCACCTTCCCGGATCTTTCTGTTGATCCAGTGGCTCACAGTGCGGGCATACCGCTTACAGTTGCGGGGGCAGCCACGGAATGACCCGGTATCGGGCGGAACCGTGTTCCCTCTTAGCTTTTCCCGTTGCCGGGAAAAGACCGTCAGTCCTTCTACCCTTAGGCTGAACGGGCGTGGGGGTCAATGCTGCGGCCCTCCGGCTTGCGCATTGCCGGGTTCGGCAAATTGGGTATAGTCGCCGCTCCGAATGGCGGGGCATCCGGTCCCCATGCCGCTGGACGAGAAGGAAAACGCGATGACACGCGATATCAGCGAGAGCGAAGCCGAACGCCACCGGCAGAAAATGGTCAATCGCAAGACGGCCCAGGATGCCGAAGTTGCGGAAAAGACCATCGAAAAAGGTCTGCTGATGATCAATACCGGCCCCGGCAAAGGCAAATCCACGGCCGCTTTCGGCCTCGCTTTGCGCATGCTCGGCACCGGGCGGCGGGTCGGCGTGGTGCAATTCATCAAGGGCGCATGGTCGACCGGCGAACAACAGGCTCTGACCCTGTTTGGCGACAAGGTGGAATGGCGTACCATGGGTGAGGGTTTCACCTGGGACACGCAGGATCTGACACGCGATGTCGCGGCAGCCGCAAAGGCCTGGGAAGAAGCCAAAACCCTGATGGCCGACGAGACGATCGGCCTGTTGATCCTCGATGAATTGAACATCGCGCTGCGCTACGATTACCTGCCACTGGAAGAGGTCGTCGAAACGCTCTCCAGCCGTCGGCCCGATCTGCATGTCATCGTCACCGGCCGCAACGCCAAGCAACCGATGATCGACGCTGCCGACATGGTGACCGAAATGACCCTCGTCAAACATCACTTCAAGGCGGGCGTGAAAGCGCAGGCGGGGATAGAATTCTGACATGACTGCACGCGTGCTGATGTTTCAGGGGACCGGCTCGGATGTCGGCAAATCGCTGATGGTGGCCGGCCTCGCCCGCGCTTTCGTCAGGCGTGGCCTGTCCGTCATGCCGTTCAAGCCGCAGAACATGTCGAACAATGCAGCCGTCACCGCCGATGGCGGCGAGATTGGCCGGGCGCAGGCGCTACAGGCGCGGGCAGCGGGCGTGCCGCTCTCGGTTCATATGAACCCTGTGCTCCTGAAGCCGCAGAGCGAAACCGGCGCTCAGGTGGTGGTTCAGGGGAAAATTCTCTGCAACGCGAAAGCTGCCGATTACCAGCACATGAAGGCCGGACTGATGCCGCGCGTGCTGGAAAGCTTCGAATACCTGAAAAAACAGGCCGATCTGGTGTTGGTGGAAGGGGCGGGCAGTGCTTCCGAAATCAACCTGCGCGCCAACGACATCGCCAATATGGGTTTCGCCCGCGCAGCCGGCGCGCCCGTAATCCTGATCGGCGACATCGACCGTGGCGGCGTCATCGCCAGCCTCGTCGGCACCAAGACCGTGCTCGATCCCGACGATGCCGCGATGATAGAAGGTTTCATCGTCAACCGCTTTCGCGGCGATCCTGCGCTGTTTTCGGAGGGCATGCGGATGATTGCGGAAAAGACGGGCTGGGCCTCCATCGGGCTTCTGCCGCATTTTTCCGATGCCGCGAAACTGCCGGCAGAGGATGCTCTCGGGCTTTCCGGCCCGGCACAACAAAAGTCTGGCGCGAAGATCCGCATTGCCGTGCCGATCCTGCCGCATATTTCCAATTTCGACGATCTCGATCCCCTCGACATGGAGCCGGATGTGGAGCTGATCCGCGTGCGGCCGGGCGAGACCATTCCCGCCGATTGCAGACTGGTTCTACTTTGCGGTTCGAAATCCACCATCGCCGATCTCGCCGTGCTGAAAAATGCCGGTCTCGACATCGATATCAAGGCGCATGTGAGACGCGGCGGCTACGTTCTCGGCCTCTGCGGTGGATACCAGATGCTGGGGAAAACCGTTGCCGATCCTGACGGCATCGAAGGGCCGCCAGCGACGGTCGATGGGCTTGGCCTGCTGGATGTGACGACGGTTTTGACCGGCGATAAGAGGCTTGTTTCCGTGCAGGGTAGAAGTTTCGACGGAATTCCTTTATCCGGCTATGAAATGCATGTCGGAGAAACCAAAAGCACGGTGGACGGCATTCCTTTTTCGACCATCGACGGACACGCAGACGGAACTATCTCGCCTGATGGCCGCATCTTCGGCACCTATATCCACGGTCTTTTCGCGGATGACCGCCAGCGCAGTGCATGGTTGGAGCGGCTTGGCGGGCAAGGCACGGAACTGAACTACGATGCCCAGGTGGACGCCGTTCTTGACCGCCTCGCAGCGCATATGGAGAACCATCTCGACCTCGACAGGCTGCTTTCTATAGCGCGATAAGCATCGCCAGCAACCCGAACAGGCCGATCAACAACAGGTCCGCAATCCGCGCCAGCCGGAGCGCCGTGCGAATATCTCCGGCAATCAACGCCGATCTTCCCCCTTCGCCCATGAAGCGCGCCTCGATCATCTGCCCGCCATAGGAGCGCGGCCCGGCAAGCGCGAAACCGAGGGCACCGGCTAGAGCCGCCTCTGGCCAGCCGGCATTGGGGGAGCGATGATGATACGCATCCCGACGTATCGCGGCAATGGCTCCGCGCGGCGATGCGCCCTTCACGAAAAACGCGGCGACCACGAAAAGACCGCCGCTCAGTCTCGATGCCGGCAGGTTGACCAGATCATCCAGCCGCGCCGAGGCCCAGCCGAAGGCCTCATGGCGCGGCGAGCGATGGCCGATCATGCTGTCGGCCGTATTGATCGCCTTGTAACCCGCACCGCCCGACAGCCCCAAAAGACTAAGCCACAGGGAAGGGGCGACGATGCCGTCGGAAAAATTCTCGGCCAGACTTTCGATCGCCGCCCGGCAGATCGCCGCCTCGTCCAACGCCTGCGGATCACGCCCGACGATCATCGAAACCGCCTTGCGTCCGCCTTCCACCCCCTCGCGCTCCAGCGCGATGGCGACGGCCTCCACATGCTGTTCCAGACTTTTTTGCGCCGGAAGTGACGCGCCGAGCACCGCAACAAGCAACAGACCGAAGGGGAAGAGAAGCAGAACGGATTGCGCAAACCATGCGAGAAGCACCGTCAGTCCCAAAAAAACCGCCAGCGCTGTCACGCCTGCCGCCTTTCGCTGCGAAAATGACGCACTCTCCCGGTTCCATTTTTTATCCAGCAGCGCGATAAGCGATCCGATCCAGGTGACGGGATGGCCAATGCGCTTATACAGCCAGTCCGGATAACCGGTCAGGCGTTCGATGACGAGCGACAGGAAAGCGAGAGCAAAGAACATGGGCGAAACAGTACCAGAAAAGGCGCAGGCTGCGATCCGTCACGGCGGCAATCTCGGCAAGGCGCGCCTGATGTTTCCTGAAGCGCCGGAACCTTGGATCGACCTTTCGACCGGGATCAATCCGCACTCCTACCCGCATTCGCCCGTTCCCGCCAGTGCATTTGCCCGCCTGCCGGAGCCTGATGACGCCGAAGAGTTGAAACGGCTCGCCGCCACAAGTTTCGGCGCACCATCCCTCCGACATGTAACGCTCTCCCCCGGCACGCAGATGCTGATGCCATTGCTGGCTCGCATCGCGCTCGAATGTGGCGCAAAAAGCGGTGCGGTGCTCTCCCCCGCCTATGCCGAACATGCCCGAACCGCTCGCATGGCCGGACTGACAGTGACCGAGGTAGAAAACATCAGTGATCTGTCGGCTCACGACTATGCAGTGGTGGTCAATCCCAATAACCCCGATGGCCGCATCACGGATCGCAAAGCTTTAGTGTCGCTGGCCGAGGCCATGCGCCGTAAAGGCGGCCTGCTGGTCGTGGACGAAGCCTTCATCGAAACGGGAGGCGCAGAAAGCCTTGCGAATGCTGCCGGTCAGGATGCGCTGGTCGTCCTGCGATCCTTCGGCAAATTTTACGGTATGGCGGGCGTTCGATTGGGTTTCGCAATTGCACATCCCGATATCGCTGCGGAACTGGAGGCGAGGCTTGGCCCATGGGCGGTTTCCGGCCCGGCGCTGCATATCGCGACGCAAGCCTTGGCGGACAGGGAATGGCAATCATCCATGCGTCTCCGGCTCGCGGAAGAAGCGCGGCGCATGAATTGCCTGCTGGAAAAAGCAGGACTGGCGATTACCGGCGGCACGAGCCTGTTTACCCTTGTTCGGGACCACCGCGCCGCCGAACTGTTCGATCATCTCGGCCGGCACGGCATTCTGGTGCGCATTTTTGATGAAAGGCCGGACGACATGCGTTTCGGCCTTCCCGCTGGCGAAGAGAACTGGCAGCGCCTCGAAGAAGCGCTGTCATCCTTTGTTCATTCCTCGAAGGTGTAGGTCTCGATCGACTCCGGCTTCATTTCGATGGAGAAACCCGGCAACTTCGGCGGCATGTAAGCGGCATTGCGGATATCGCAAGGCTCGATGAAGTGTTCGTGCAGGTGGTCGACATATTCGATCACGCGGCCTTCCTTTGTCCCGGAAACCACAAGATAGTCGATCATCGACAGATGTTGCACATATTCGCAAAGGCCGACGCCACCGGCATGCGGCCAGACTGGCAAATTGTATTTGGCGGCAATCAGCAGAACCGCCAGCACTTCGTTCAGGCCGCCCATGCGGCAGCTGTCGATCTGCACCACATCGATCGCGCCTTCGGCGATGAACTGCTTGAACATGATGCGGTTCTGGCACATTTCGCCGGTCGCCACCTTCACGGAGCCGATAGCCGCGCGGATCTTGCGATGGCCGGCAATATCGTCGGGGCTGGTCGGCTCTTCGATGAAGAAGGGGTTGGCGAAGGCCAGCTTCTTGACCCAGTCGATTGCCTGATCCACTTCCCACACCTGATTGGCGTCGATCATCAGATAACGGTCGGGACCGATTACCTCGCGGGCGATGGTGAGACGGCGGATATCGTCTTCCAGATCGCGACCAACCTTCATCTTCACGTGATTGAAACCGGCATCGATCGCTTCCTGGCAAAGACGGCGCAGCTTGGCGTCGTCATAACCTAGCCAGCCGGCCGAGGTCGTATAGCAGGCGTAGCCTTCGTTCTTCAGCGTCTCGATGCGTTCCTTTTTGCCGCTTTCGGCCTTTTTGAGGATTGCGAGCGCATCTTCCTTGGTCAAAACATCGGTCAGATAACGGTAATCGACGATGTCGGCGATTTCTTCCGGGGTCATATCGGCAATGAGCTGCCAGACGGGTTTGCCCGCCTTCTTGGCAAGCAGGTCCCACACCGCGTTGACGACAGCACCGGTGGCAAGATGCATCGCGCCCTTGTCCGGGCCGATCCAGCGCAGCTGGCTGTCGCTTGTCAGATGCCGCCAATATTTGCCCGGGTTCTCGGTCACGGTGGCGAGATCGGTGCCGACCACCAGATGGCGCATCGCCTCGATTGCCATGCAGCAAATTTCGTTGCCGCGGCCAATGGTGAAGGTCAGCCCGTGGCCTTTTAGTCCTGGCTCGTCGGTGTCGAGAATGACGTAAGCCGCCGAATAATCCGGGTCGGGGTTCATCGCATCCGAACCATCAAGGCTCTGGGAGGTCGGGAAGCGCAGGTCGAAAACACGCAGATCTGTAATTTTTGTCATGGCCGTTCACTCGCGGTCAGTGTGTATGGATATCGTTCAGTCGAGGTGGAATGTTTCTTCCATCATGGCCCACCACTCGCCTTCCTTGCGGCTTTCGAGCGGTTGCTGGCAGGGTATTGTGAAAGACCACCATTCCAAGTTCTTCGGGCTTGCGGCCATCTTCGCCATATCGGCGCTGAAATCGCTGCCGTGATATTCCCAATATCCGAACAGCAGATTTTCCGGCTCGCGCAGGAAGATCGTGTAGTTGCGGATGTTGCAGTCGCTGATAAGCGCCAGAACCTCAGGCCAGACGGCGGCGTGCAGCCTTTTATATTCTGCGATCATTTCCGGCTTGACACCGATGACCATGCCCATGCGCTGCATGAAAAACTCCGTTATTGCTTGATGGTGGCGAGCGCCGCACGCAGCTTCTGCTGCGGCAAATTCAATCCCAGACGTTCCGCCGCCGCGATGACCGGGACGAAACGACGGCGTTTCTTTTCGTCATGATTGCCGGCAATGTCTGCGAGCCGATGCGCGAGAAAGGGGTTCATGAAACGCTCCCGCACCGCATTAATATAGGCTTGTGCCTCGCTCCCCATGCCTTCCGCAGCAAAAACTGGCAGAACCTCATCACGCCAGAGCGTTTCCAGATCCGCGACGAGAGCACCATCGGCCATTGCCTGCCGCACCGTCTCGTCTTTCGCACGGGCATCCTGCACCCAGCGTTCGGCCAGATAGGAATGGCCGAGATTGAGCAGGAACAGCTTCAGCTTTTCGTAATGGTCGAGATCATCAGTCAGCACCACCGCCGGGTGGGTGCAGGGAAGAACGAGACCTTCCTGCCGCTCGATTGCCCAGAGCGCATAGGGTTCGGCAACCGCACCGACCGGATCGATCGGCTCGGAGACGATGCGATCCACCAGACTATTGGCGAAACGGCATTTTTCATTCAGATAGAAGCCGAAACCCGCAGGCAGTTGCCACCCGTCGGCAAGCTGGCGAATGACTTCCTTCAATCGGTCGCCATTGCGCGGAACAAGCTCGCAGGGGAAGATCGAGAGGGGCGCTTCCGGATTGGTCTGAAAACGCTCCAACAGCAACATGCAAAGCTTGGCCGGGAAACTATTCGGCACGAGGCTGAAATCCGCCGCCAGGTCGGGACCGTCGGACGAATCCAGCTCATAACCGCGATCGCCCGTATTGGACAGAATGACCTCGGCCAGGCAGGCGATGCGCCGCACCTCCGCCCAGTCCGCAGCCGCCGTCAGCGCCAGCGCGACAGCCTTGCCCGGAATTTCCTCGTCCACCTCTTGCCCGTCGCGAATGCCGCGAATACACACCGGATAGGACGCGCCGCCGTTCAGCGCTGCTACGCGCTTCAGGCTTTCCGCATTGCCGGTCGTCTGGACAATTGCGATGCGCCCAAGGGCTTCGCCCTTATCCAGCGCTTGCGAAATGAACAAATCCGCATGCGCCAGAAGAAAGCGGCTGGTGCCGAATTGCAGGATGGGCGTCTCAGTCGTCATGCGACCTCCACCATGCCCTTGATGACTCCGGCTTTCGGATCGGTCAGCCCGGCGAATTTGGAAGGCACATCGGCAAGCGTCATGCGGTGGGTGATGAGCGCTTCCGGCACCTTGCCTTCCCGCAAGGCCTGCAACACCCGCTCGAAATCCTCCGGCGTGGCATTGCGGCTGCCGAGCAGCGTGGTTTCACGCTTGTGAAACTCCGGATCATTGAAGGCGATATCGCTGGCGACGATGGAAACCAGCACATACGAGCCGCCGTGGCCGACGAAAGAAAAACCACGCTCCATGGCTTTCGGATTGCCGGTCGCGTCGAAGACAGCATCGAAGAAATCGCCACCGGTAATCTCCGACAAACGGTCCTTGTCGCCTTCGCCAAGCGTTACCGTATGGGTGACGCCGAGATGCTGCTTGCAGAAATCAAGCCGGTCGGTGCGCCCGTCAATCATCGTCACCTCGCCGCCATCGAGAACGGCGAAAACCGCAACCGCCATGCCGATCGGACCAGCACCGACGATCAGCACCTTCTGACCCTTTTCGACCGCACCACGACGCACGGCATGTGCACCGATAGCCAGAAATTCAGTCATTGCTGCCTGATCGAGGCTCAGGCCCTCCGCCTTCAGCACGAATTGCTGCGGAACGCTCAGATATTCAACCATGCCGCCATCGCGATGAACGCCGAGCACACCGATATTGCGGCAGCAATTGCTCTTGCCCTTAAGGCAGGCACTGCATTCGCCGCAGGAAATATAGGGTATGACGGTAACGACATCGCCCGTCGACAGATGGCTGCCTTCCGGCGCCTCTTCCACCGTGCCGGAAAGCTCGTGGCCCATGATGCGCGGATAGGAAAGATAGGGCTGATTGCCGGTAAAAATATGCAGGTCCGTACCGCAGACGCCAATGCGACGGATACGCACCAGCACTTCACCTTCACCACGCGCGGGCTTCGGTAGTTCCTTGGAAACAAGTTGACCGGGGGTCTCGCAGAAAATCGCCAGCATGCATCACCTGTGGGAAAGGGAATAAAAACGAGCGGCGTTGCCGCCAAAGACTGCCGCATGGTCGTGCTCGGGCACGATATCGCGGCAGAAGTCCAGCCATTGCTGGTAGTCGCCAGCCAGCCGCAACACCGGCCAGTCGCTGCCGAAGATCACGCGTTCGCCGCCGAATAGTTCCAGAATGGTTTCGGCATAGGGCCGAACCGCTTCCGGTCTCTGCTCGCCACGCTCGGTCAACAGGCCGGACAGCTTGCAGTGGAGGTTGGGAAGGGCCGCCAGAGCCGCCATATCCCTGCGCCAGTCGCTATAGTGACCGGTAGCGATAAGCGGCTTGGCACCGTGGTCGATGACAACAGGCAATTGCGGGTGCCGGCGCGCGAAGGCCAGAAGATGTGGCAGATGCGGCGGCAGGACCAGCGCGTCGAACACCAGCCCGTGTTCCACCAGTGCATCTACGGCGGCATCGAGCGCCGGATCGTCGATCCAGCTGACATCCTCCAGACCTTGCAGCATCGGGCGCACGCCCTTGAAGGCCGGATGTTTTGCCCGGCTGGCGATTTCCGCCGCCGCGTCGGTGGACTTCATGTCCACCCAACCAACCACACCCTTGATGAAACCGGTGCTATCCGCCAGATCCAGCATGAAATCCGTGTCGGCCGCATTTTCCATCGTCTGCACCAGCACCGTGCCGGACACCCCGGCTTTTGCCAGCAGAGGCGACAGATCCTGCGGAAGAAAATCCCGGTAGATATCTGCGAGAGACGGCGGCGGCCACTGGCCGGCACGATCTTTCATCAGCCAGAAATGCTGGTGGGCATCGATGATCATCGCATCAGGCCTTTGTGCCAGGCACAGGCGCGCCTTCGGGAATCAGGCCGCGCTTTTGCAGCTCCGACCAGAATTCGTCCGGAATAGCCTGTTCGAACCATTCTATGTTGGAGGTGAGCTGCTGAGCATTGCGCGCGCCCGACACGACAGTAACCGAAGCCGGATGCGCGAGCGGAAATTGCAGCGCAGCCGCCGGCAGCGATACGCCCAGTTCGTCGCACACACCCTGCAGCGCATCCACGCGCGCGATGATGTCGGCAGGCGCATCGGCATAGTTGAATTTGCGGTTGCCCGCCAGAATGCCCGAATTGAAAACGCCGGCGGCAACGATGGCGACGCCGGTTTCAGCGCACCGGTTCATGAAGGCAAGGCTCTGCTGCTCCAGAAGCGTATAACGGCCGGCAAGCATGGCAACGTCGATGTCGAAAACATCCATGGCGTCGCCGACGATTTCCCATTCGTTGACGCCGAGGCCGATAGCGCCCGTCGACCCTTCCTCACGCAGCTTGCCGAGTGCCCGGAAGCCGCCGCCGGTGGTCAATTGCTCCCAATAATGCTGGTGCTTTTCGCCATGCGTGTAGGAGCCGATATCGTGCACATAAAGGATATCCGGCTTCAGAATGCCGAGCCGCTGCTGGCTGGCCTCGAAGGAACGCAGAATACCGTCATAGGAATAATCATACACCGGACGGAAGGGTAGCGGCGCAATATAGGCGTCCTCTTCCGGGCCAACCGTTTCGTCGGGAACCATGACGCGGCCGACCTTGGTGCTGAGCGAGTATTCGCTGCGGTCGTGCTCCGTCACCATGGTTCCAAGGCGACGCTCCGAACGCGTATAGCCGTAAAAAGGTGCGGTATCGAAATAGCGAATGCCGCTTTCCCACGCCTTGTCGAACGCGCCTTTGGATTCCTCGTAAGGCGTGACGCGATAGAGATTACCCATCTGGGCGCAACCGAGGCCCATGACCGTGACGTCCACGGTGCGGCGCGGCAATTTACGTGTATCGGAGACTTTCATCGCAGGGGGCTTCCTGAATTTTTAGGTAGAGCGGACGGTCAAAACCATGTCTAGTTTGCCTGAAATGCCGCGTCTCAGATTTGTGAGGCGCGCCGCCGCAAAGCGGCGCGCCATCATGCTTTAATAAAGAACGTTCTTGGCTTCCGGCTTTTCGATATTGTCCTTGGTGACGACAACGACGCCCGTGTCGACGAACTTCTCGACCTTTTCCTTTTTGATGAGCTTGGAAACGGTTTCGATGCCCTTTTCACCCATCTGATAGGAACCCTGAACGACGATGCCGGTCAGCGTGCCGTCCTTGACGAAGCCCTGAAGGTCCTGGTTACCGTCAAAACCGATACCGATAACCTTGCCCGCCTTGCCGGTCTGGGCGAGCGCGCGGCCCACGCCAATGGCGGTGGGTTCGTTGGCTCCGAAGATGCCCTTCAGGTCGGAATTGGCGGCCAGAACGTCAGTGGTCTGGTTCAGCGCGGTTGCCATCTGCGACTGCGAATAGAACGGACCGACGATCTTCAGATTCGAATGCAGCTGGATATAATCGGTGAAACCGCCAACGCGGCCGATTTCCGAACCGGCGCCTGCGACATAGGACATGACAGCGATCTTGCCTTCCTTGCCCACCTTGTCGATCAGCGCCTGCGCAGCCAGTTCGCCGGCTTTCTTGTTATCGGTCGCCAGGAAGGACTGATAATATTGCTCGGAACCCTTGGCGAGCTGCGAGTCGATCAGCACCACGGGAATGCGGGCTTCCCAGGCTTTCTTGACAGCCGGAACCAGCGCGTCAGGATCGGAAGGAGCCAGCACTATACCCGAAACCTTACGGTTTACGGCGTTTTCGACCATGTTGACCTGATCGGCGATGGCCGATTCGGAAGCCGGACCCTGGAAGGTCATGGTGTTGCCGGCAGAGTCCTTCATCGCCGCATCGGCGCCCTTCTGAACGTTCTGCCAGAAGGTGGAGTTGACGGTCTTGACGATGACGGCGATTTCACCGGCCTGCACGGTGGAGACGCTCCACAGCGCGATTGCGGATGTCAGAAGGGCGGTCGTAAGTTTGTTCATTTCTTCCTCCGTGATGTCGGCATACCGGGCCTCCCGTGCCGATCTTTTTTGCGGATAGGGTCCGCAGCCCTTGATCAGCGGCGGTTGCGCAACTGGTCGATCCAGACGGTGACCAGAATGACGAGGCCGATGATGATCTGTTGCGTGAAGGCGGATACGCCGTTCATGTTGAGACCGTTGCGCAGGATGCCGATGACGAAAGCACCGATCGCCGTGCCCGAAATCGTGCCGACGCCGCCGATGAGCGATGTGCCGCCGATAACGGCGCTGGCAATGGCGTCCAGCTCATACATCACGCCCTCGTTCGGCTGGGCGGTGACGAGGCGCGACATCAGCACGCAGCCCGTCAACCCGGCGAGCGTACCGGACAGGATGTAGGTGAAATTGGTGACGCGTGCGACGTTCACGCCGGAAAGGCGCGCAGCATCCGCGTTCGAACCGACAGCATAGATATGCCGGCCAAGGATCGAGCGGTTGAGCATGAAGGAAACGGCGAGCGCAATCACCACCATCAGGATGACGGGATAGGGGATGCCCGGAAACACCACGTTCGGAAATCCGTCGTCGCCGATATTGACGATGCGGAAGAGAGCGCCGTTGCCGAGTTCGCCGAAGGATTCGCCGAGGCCGGAAACGGCCCGCGCACCGGTAATCTGAAGCGCGACACCGCGGGCGATCAGCATCATGCCAAGCGTTGCGATGAAAGGCGGAAGCTTGAAACGCGTGACCATGAGGCCGTTGATGAGGCCGCAAAGCGAGCCCGTCAGAATGCCGAGCAACATACCGATCGGCACCGGCATGCCCAGTTCTTTCACCGCAAGTGCAGCAACGACACCGGCAAGCGCAAGCACGGAACCGACGGAAAGATCGATGCCGCCGGTGATGATGACGCAGGTCGCACCAATGCCGAGAAGGGCGATGGAGGTCACCTGCAGCGCAATGGTCATGGCATTGTTGACGGAGAAAAAGGCGCTGCTAGTGGCGGAAAACACCATGACCAGCGCAACGAGACTGCCAAGAGCCGCGAACTTCTGGATGATGTCTTTCTGGCGTTCGCTAAAAGAGAAGCTTTTCTTGGGTTCTGCAATATTAGCCATGTCGTTCCTCACTGCGCAGTCCGACCGTAACCGGACGCGTACCGCATGATTTCTTCTTGATTGGTCTTGGCGGTCTCAAGCACGCCCGTGATCCGGCCCTGGTGGAAAACGGCGATACGATCCGTCAGCCCCAGAATTTCCGGCAGTTCCGAGCTGATGAGAATGACACCGATGCCCTGCGCGGCCAGCTCGTCCATGATCTTGTAGATCGCGAATTTTGCGCCGACATCGATGCCGCGTGTCGGCTCGTCGAAGAACAGCACGCGCGACTGCCGGAACAGCCATTTGCCGATGATGATTTTCTGCTGATTGCCGCCCGAAAGCAGCCGTACCGTCTGTTCGATCGAGGGGGTACGGATATTCAGGAGATCGACATACCGTCTGGCGACATCGTCGTGTTTCTTGAAGTCGATCAGCCCGAAGCGGTTGGAAACCTCGCCGATATTTGCGAGCGTCGTATTGGCCGCGACGGACATCTTGATAGCAAGACCGTCGCTTTTGCGGTCTTCCGAGAGGTAGGCGATGCCTTCCCTGATGGCGTCCTGCGGTGAACTGATTGAAAGTTCGCGCCCATTGAAAACGACCTTGCCCGCATCCAGAGGATCGGCACCGAAGATTGCTCGTGCGACTTCCGTTCGGCCCGCGCCCATAAGGCCGGCAAAACCAAGAATTTCGCCGCGCCGCAGCGAAAAGCCGACATCATGGAAAACGCCGGTGCGCGTCAGCCCTTCGACGGAGAAAATAATGTCTTCCGTAGGACGCGACGTACGCTCGGGGAACTTGTCCTCCAGCGAACGCCCGACCATGCGCGTGACGATATCGTCAACGGTGATCGACGCAAAATCGTCGGTCGAAATATAGCGTCCATCGCGCAGAACCGTCACCCGGTCGACGATCTCGGCCATTTCATCGAGACGGTGGGAAATATAGACGATACCGACGCCCGACGCCTTGAGATCGCGGATCACCTTGAACAGCAGCCGCGTTTCCTGCTCGGTCAGCGAGGAGGTCGGCTCGTCCATGATGAGCACTTCGGCATCAAGAGAGAGCGCCTTGGCGATTTCCACCATCTGACATTGGGCGACAGAGAGACCGCGAACGATCTGGTCGGGGTCGATATCGACCCCCAGCCGATCGAGACAGCGCTTGGCGTCGAGGCGCAGCTTCTTGCGGTCGACGAGGAAGCCACGGCGCGGCTCACGCGCAAGATAGATGTTTTCGGCGACCGAAAGATGCGGAACGAGGTTGAGTTCCTGATGGATGATGGCGATGCCGGCGGCTTCGGATTCCAGCGGCGATGCATATTGCACCTTGACGCCCTTATGCAGGATGGTTCCTTCGCTCGGCTGATACACACCGCTGATGATCTTCATCAGCGTCGATTTTCCGGCCCCGTTCTCGCCGCAGACGGCATGAACCTCGCCGCTGCGCAGATCGAAATGCACATTCGACAACGCTTTGACGCCCGGAAATTCCTTGCTGATGTTTTCAAGACGCAGGAGGCCCGAAACTTGGCCGCGCGCCATCTCCTCAGGCGAAAAATCGCCTCGAATTGTCGATGCGCCCTGCGACATCAAGAAACCTCCACCCGCGCTCCCCGCTCCACCGGGGGCAATATTGAGCCAAATGGTTAGGCCGGTTTTTTAAAATGGTCAAGCCAATTAGGCCAAAATTTGAATCAGGGTTCTGAAAGCTAAAGAAGCACTTTGAAACGAAATTCACAAAAATGTTGTAAATTCTTATATTTAAGTAATTTCTTGCGTATTGATACGCTTGGCGGTACGGTAAGGCCAAATACAAACAGCAGACAAGGTTCGCCAGAAAACACATGAATGGTCAGGCCAAAATAGCGGAACCACGCAGGCTCTATCAGCAGATAGCGGACCAGATACGCGAGTTGATCGATCTGGGCGAGTTCCTGCCGGGAGCGCGGCTTCCTGCCGAACGGGAACTGGCGCAGAAGCTTGGAGTTTCAAGGCCGTCATTGCGCGAGGCGCTGATTGCGCTTGAAATCGATAATACTGTCGAAATTCGCATGGGTTCTGGCGTCTATGTATCCACCGAGGCTCTTCAAACAACCCATAACACCAAATCTCTGGGCGACAGCCCGTCCGAACTGATGCAGGCGCGTGCAGCGCTGGAGGGCGCGACAATCGTGCTGGCGGCAAGCCGCATGACCGATGAGACGATCGCAAGCCTTCGCCAGATCCTGAATACGATGCAAGGGGAAATCGAGGCTGGACGCAAGCCTCTCGATCAGGACCGGCTTTTTCACGTCACCATCGCCGAGCAATCCGGTAACAGCGTTCTGGCGCGGCTGGTGATGAACCTTTTCGATGAACGGCACAGCCCCATTTCGGCGCAATTGCGCGTGAAATTCGAGGATCGCGATACCTGGACCCAGGCCCTCCAGGAGCATGAAGCCATTCTGGCGGCACTGGACCTGAAAGATCCGCTGCTGGCGCAGGCGGCCATGCATACCCATCTGGAAGGCTCCAAGAGACGCTGGGTAGACGGTTAAATTCAAAACATAGCAGGCAATGTACCGGGAGGAGGAAAACCCGTGAGTGAGAATTCCGAGGCGACCATTTTGCTGAACGCCAACGACAATGTCGCGGTGGCGCGCCGGTCCATTCCGGCCGGTGGTGCGACGGGCAGAGGCGATCTGACGGCCCGGGAACTGATCGGGCGCGGCCACAAGGTGGCCCTGACGTTCATCAGATCCGGAGACGAAGTCCTGAAATACGGGCAGGTGATCGGCATCGCCACACAGGATATAGAACCCGGACGGCATGTGCATTTGCACAATCTTGCCATGGTGCCCTCTGAACACGCGCATCAGTTCAGCGTGGATATCGAGGAAAAAGGCATGCTGCCCGAAGGCGAGCGCCGGACCTTCAAGGGTTTTGACCGGGGTCTCGGCGGCGTGGGTACGCGCAACTACATCGGCGTCATCGCTTCCGTGAACTGTTCCGCCACCGTATCGCGTTACATCGCCGATTATTTCAACAAACAGGGTGGTTTGGACGGTTTCGACAATGTCGATGGCGTCGTGGCGCTGACCCACGGCGGCGGCTGCGCGCTCAATACCAAATCGGAAGGTTACCGTCTTCTGATCCGCACCATTCAGGGTTATGCCCGCCATCCGAATTTCGGCGGAATCCTGCTGATCGGCCTCGGCTGCGAAACCAACCAGATCGCCCCCATCCTCGAACATTACAAGATGGAGGAAGGCGAGCGCCTGCGCACCATGACGATCCAACAGCATGGCGGCACGCGCAAGACGATCGATGCCGCCATTACCGAGATCAAGGCGATGCTGCCGATAGTCAACGCCGCCCAGCGCACCGAACAGCCGCTTTCGAAATTGAAGGTAGCATTGGAGTGCGGCGGTTCGGATGGTTATTCCGGCATATCCGCAAACCCGGCACTGGGTTATGCATCCGACCTCATTGTCCGCAATGGCGGCACGACGGTTCTTGCCGAAACGCCCGAGATTTACGGCGCCGAACACCTGCTAACGAAGCGGGCCATCACGCCTGCGGTCGCCGAGAAGCTGTTGCAGCGCATCGACTGGTGGCGGGATTACACCGCCCGTAACGGCGATGAACTGAACAACAACCCCTCCCACGGCAACAAGCTCGGCGGCCTGACCACCATTCTGGAAAAATCGCTGGGTGCAGTGGCGAAGGGCGGCTCGATGCCGCTGAAAGCCGTCTACGAATTCGCCGAAACTGTTACCGAACAGGGCTTCGTCTTCATGGATACGCCCGGTTACGATCCCGTCGCCGTCACTGGCCAGGTCGCCGGCGGCTGCAATGTCATCTGTTTCACCACAGGCCGTGGCTCTGTTTCAGGGTTCAAGCCCGCGCCCTGCATCAAGATCGCCACCAATTCCGAAATGTACGAACACATGAAGGAAGACATGGACCTGAACTGCGGTGAGATCGTCACCGGAGCGGAAACCATTGAGGAATCCGGTAAAAAAATCTTCGAACACATTCTGGCGGTGGCCTCTGGCGACAAGACCGTGAGCGAGATTTACGACTACGGCGACAACGAATTCGTGCCGTGGCAGGTGGGTGCCGTGACCTGAATCTGGAAAATTTCCAGTAAAAGTACACAACGATTTTAAGCCCGGAAAATGTGAAGAGCAAAATCCACGTTGTCCCACGTGAAACAAAAGGCCCGGAAATCGCTTCCGGGCCTTTTCAATTGTCAGCGACGTTCCTGCTCAGTGGCGGAAGTGACGCATGCCGGTAAAGACCATCGTCACATTATGTTCGTTGGCCGCATCGATCACGTCCTGATCGCGCATGGAACCGCCAGGTTGGATAACCGCAGTAGCACCTGCGGCGATCGCGGCAAGCAAACCATCCGCAAACGGATAAAACGCTTCCGAAGCCACAGCGGAGCCGCGCGTCAGCGGCTCGCTCAGGCCGAGCGCCTTTGCTGCATCTTCCGCCTTCTGAGCGGCGATGCGGGCGGAATCCACCCGGCTCATCTGGCCCGCACCAATCCCCACCGTCTGGCCGTCCTTGGCATAGATGACCGCATTGGACTTCACATGCTTGGCGATCTTGAAGGCGAATTTCATGTCTTCAAGTTCCTGCGGCGTCGGCGCACGCTTGGTGACAACCTTCAGTTCCAGATCCTCGACCATGCCGTTGTCGCGGCTTTGAACGAGCAAACCGCCGGAGACCGTCTTGGCCGTAATGCCGGCCGCGCGCGGATCGGGCAGGCCACCGGCCGCCAGCAGGCGCAGGTTAGGTTTGCGAGCGATAATGGCCTTGGCTTCTTCCGTAACATCCGGTGCGATGATGACTTCCGTGAAGAGCTTGACGATCTCTTCCGCCGTTTCCGCGTCGAGCGTGCGGTTCAGGGCGATGACGCCGCCAAAGGCCGAAACGGAATCGCAAGCCAGCGCCCGCCGATAAGCTTCGGCAAGCGTGGGGCCCGTCGCGACACCGCAGGGATTGGCATGTTTGATGATCGCAACGGCCGGCGCATTTTCCGGCAGGAACTCCGCCACCAGCTCGTAGGCCGCATCCGTATCGTTGATGTTATTGTAGGAGAGCTGCTTGCCCTGGAGAAGCGTCGCCGTTGCGACGCCGGGGCGCTTCTCGCCTGTCAGATAGAAACCTGCGCTCTGGTGCGGGTTCTCGCCATAACGCATCTTTTCCTTCAGTGCACCGCCGATAGCGCGATAATGTGGCGTCTCGATCGCAAGCGCCTGCGCGAACCAGTTGGAAATCACCGCATCATAGGCAGCCGTCCGGGCATAGGCCTTGGCGGCAAATGTCTGGCGAAGCGCGTAGGAAGTCTGACCATCATCGGCCTGCAGGGCCTCGACGAGGGCAGGATAGTCCGAAGGGTCTGTGACAACAGTGACATAGGCATGGTTCTTGGCAGAAGCGCGGATCATTGCCGGGCCGCCAATGTCGATATTCTCGACAGTCGTCGGATAGTCGCCACCCTTGGCGCGGACTTCCTCGAAGGGATACAGATTGATGACCGAGAGATCGATCGCCTCAATACCGTGTGCCTTCATCGCCTCGACGTGATCCGCATCGTCCCGGATAGCCAGAAGCCCACCATGCACGTTGGGATGCAGGGTCTTGACGCGGCCGTCCATGATTTCCGGAAAGTTGGTCACATCGGAAACATCCGTCACCGGCAATCCCGCATCAGCGATGGCCTTTGCCGTTCCGCCCGTCGACAGGAGCTTGACACCAAGCTTGGAAAGAACCGTCGCCAGCTCGATGATATCCGTTTTATCGGACACCGAAAGAAGGGCCGTGCGGATTTTGACCTTATCGGGAGCGGGGATTTTTTTGGAAACGACAGCCATCAGGCATACTCCGTTCTACGGGGAGGACAGGCTGGACTGGGATTGATCCAGCAATTGCCGCCGCGTTAACACAGCTTACCTGATTAATAAACAGCGTGGATGCGGGACAGCGAAACTATGGACGGTTTTTGCAGGAAACCCGCCCAAAATCATCTATGCCTTGCGTTCGATGATCCAGCGGATCTCGCGTGTATTCGCCAAATTGAAAGGCAGCTCGATCTGCTGGGAAGGCCGCATGCCGGACGCATCGGCCATAAAAACATCCTCAGTCACAAAAAGCTCCAGCCCCGGCGCCGAAAACAGCCAGGCGGTCCCATCCGCAGCCACCAGATAAACCGACTCCTCATCCCGCTGCTCCAGCTGGATATGAGGGTGAATATGGAAACGTGACACTGCCGAAACCGATTGCAGCGGCCTCTTCGCCGCATTCTCGTCGGCCCGAAGCACGTCGCGACCCTTTATCTTCGTGCCGGCGGCATTCAGCTCTATTTCCCGCTCGTGATAACAGCCGAAATTCTGCAAATAGCCGTCATGTGATGCCCACAGGACATCATTGCCGTTCGCATCCGTTCCGCGATGACTATCGACCTGGCTGACACCGGAAATCATGATCGGCCCGAGCAGCCTTGACCGGGAAAGCCTGCAGGACGACGTATCGGCGAGCGTGACGGTGGAATGGGCCGCCGTCGATCGGCTCGCTCGCTGATATTCAGGTGCTGCATTTTTCGGAAAGCCGGAATTGACGATGAACCGGTTTTTGCCGCAGGACATTTCAAAAGACAGGCAGCCCGAATGGGCGTTGCGCGAAAGCTCCGCCGAACCGGGATGACCCGTATCCACGATGATGACCGTCTCATCGGTTGCAAGCCGGTGGTAATTCACATCTGGCAGCATTTTGGAGGGTCGGCCCGCCGTTTCATCATAACGAAGTACCGACACAAGCTCGTTGGCGAGCGTGGCGGTTGCACCGTTGAACAGCGCCAGATCGCCGCCCTGATGCCGGAAAAACCGGATTGCCGGAAACATGCGGTCTATCGCCGGCACAAGCCCCGAGGGCAGATCGTGACCGAGATTGATGTAACTTTGCCGAAGCGGCAAAAGATCGAGCAGCAAATCCAGCATGACCCGCGGATTGCGGGAAACATGCCCGCCATCGGGAAGAATCTGGCGTTCCATTTCCTGAGCCAGCTTCATTCCATGCCGGGTGATCCGCGACAGGCGGGTAGGCATGGCGATGGACGCGACGGCGAGCGCAATCCTGATCCGCAGTCGCACTTCGCCGTCCGGTGCGTGTTTGACGATCCTGTCGAGATAACGCACATGAAAGGCAAGACTTTTTAAAAAGCGGCGATAAAAGCCCGCATCGGCCTCATATAAAACGACGGGAGAATGCGAAAGCCACGCGATCAGCCTCTGCGCCGCAATTTCGGGTGACCACGCGATCCCTGCAATGCGCTTGCCATGAATAGCGATCCACTCGGCGACGATACGGCGCGCCCGCTTGCTGGCCTCGCTCGATCTGTCGGAACGGATATGCCGCAACCAGCCGAATGCATGAAGCCGCTCTTCAAAGACCAGCGAAGGGTAATCCACCTGAAATGGCGAGAGACCGTCGGTTTCAACGACGCGACCGGCAAGCGCGATCCGGCCCCGCAATAATTCCTCGGCAAAATATGGATCGATCGCCCTGAGATCAGTCGGCGCAGCTACCAGACCATCAGGAACTCGATTGGCAAACCGGGATACATGCAGGCGCAAAGGGGCAAGGCCCATACACAGATGACGATACGCCATTCGCGAAAGAAGACCGGCGGCATTGATGCTGCCTGCAAAGGACCCTGACAAGCTGTGTTTCCCGTTTCACATGTTTTGTTTTTATGAGTGAACCGTGATGATCGGAACGTTATCGGCAATTATCCAATGATTCGCGGAAGCTTGGCTTTTTTCTACTTCTTACGCAAGACACTGCTAAAAAACCCATCGACACCGCCGAACATATCCGGCGTCGTGCGAAGATCGCCCTCGGCGGTAACGGCGGCCTCCATTCCAGGCCAGTCCTCCTTACGAACGGCAACCCGCTCGAAGGTGGGGTTTTCCGTCAGGACCTGCGCAATCATCTCTTCCCCTTCCGAAGGATCGAGCGAGCAATTGGAAAACACCACAATGCCACCCACCCCCACCAGAGTGAGCGCATGTCGCAACATCTGGCCCTGGAGGGCGGCAAGTTTGGCGATGTCGTTTTCATCCTTGGTCCAGCAGACATCGGGATGTTTGCGCAAGGTCCCTGTTGACGAACAGGGCGCGTCGAGCAGGACGGCGTCGAAAAGCTGTTCCGGCTGGTATTTCAGCATATTGGCCTCCACCGTTTCGGCCCGAAGGCCAAGCCGGTCGAGATTTTCCCTGAGGCGACGGAGGCGATTACCGGACTGGTCGAGCGCTGTCACTTTCGCACCCGCATGGGCAAGCTGGGCGGTCTTGCCGCCCGGAGCCGCACAGAGATCGGCAACACGCTTGCCGGAGATGTTACCCATCAGCTTCACCGGTATGCTGGCCGCAAGATCCTGCACCCACCAGGCGCCTTCGGCAAAGCCTTCGAGCGACGGAATCTGGCCTTCGAATTCACCGAGACGGACGCTGCCATTCGGCAAAACCGTACCACCCAGTTTTTCAGCCCAAAGAGCCGGATCGGCTTTCACCGTGAGATCGATGGAAGCGGGTGTCAGTTGCGCCTCGGAAATCCGTTGGGCAACCTCATCGCCATAAGCCGAAACAAGCCGATCGTGGAACCAGCCCGGCAGTACCGGCACATCAGCGATGGCTTTTTCGATTTCCGCTTTTTCCCGGCCCAATCGCCTGAGAACGGCATTCACCAACTTCACGAAACGCTTGTTGCGCGGATCGCGATGTGCCTGTTCCACGGCAAGATCGACTGCCGAATGATCGGGAACGTCGAGATAAAGCATCTGCGCCGCACCGATGACAAGGACATGGTGCAGCGATCGCGCGCCTTGCGGCAGAGGCCCGTCTAACAGCATCGACAGCGCCGCTTCGATGCGCGGGAGATGGCGGAGCGCGCTGTTGACGATGGCTCTTACCAACGCCCGGTCCGCAAGAGACAGCGCGCGATAGACAGCATTACCGTTTTCGCTGTCCAGCATACCGTCCAGCGAGGTTTTCTTTTCCAGAACGGCTGCAAGAATGCGGGTCGCGGCAACACGTGCGGCAAGGCCGGGTTTATCCTGGAAAGACGAAGGGCCGTCTTCACGGCCCCCTCCATGTTCCGCCCTCGGCTTTTTGAACCGGGATGGCTTATTCTGAGTATCGGATGTCAAGACCACGGCCCCTTGCGCTCGTTTTCATTGCCTCGTCCCCAGCCCGTATTGGGAACGGAGGTTGATTTGCGCTGAGGCTTATCACCCGATGGCGCTGGCGTCGATCCTTGCGGGGGAAACTCCTGCGCCATGGCATGCAGTGCCGCCACCCGGTTTTCCGTATTCGGATGTGTGGAGAAGAGATTATCCATGCGTTCACCGGACAGGGGATTGATGATGAACATATGCGCCGTTGCTGGGTTACGCTCGGCATCGTCATTGTGAATGCGCTGCGCCATGCTCGAAATTTTCTGCAATGCCGAAGCGAGCCAGAGCGGATTTCCGCAGATTTCCGCGCCCCGCCGGTCGGCGGAATATTCCCGGGTGCGGCTGATCGCCATCTGCACCAGCATCGCGGCCAGCGGCGCGACGATCATCGCAACCAGCACGCCGATAAACCCCAGCGGATTACTGTTGTTTCCGCGATTGCCGCCGAAGAAAAAGGCGAAATTGCCGAGCATGGAGATGGCGCCGGCGAGCGTCGCGGTAACAGTCATCGTCAGCGTATCGCGGTTCTGCACATGCGCCAGCTCATGAGCCATAACGCCGGCCACCTCTTCAGGGGTCAGGCGTTCCAGCAGGCCCGTCGACGCGGCGACAGCAGCATTCTGCGGGTTTCGTCCAGTCGCGAAGGCATTTGGCTGCGGGCTGTCGTAAATATAGACCTTCGGCATCGGCAGACCGGCATTGTGCGAAAGATCGCGAATCATCGAAAAAAATTCAGGCGCATTTGCCTCGTCGATCTCCCGCGCATGATAGGCCGAGAGAACCATCTTGTCCGAGTTCCAGTAAGAGAACAGATTCATACCGGCAGCAATGAGCAAGGCAATCATCATGCCGCCCGTACCGCCGATCAGAAAACCGACGCCCATGAACAATGCCGTCATGAAGGCCAGAAGCATTGCCGTGCGCATCATGTTCATCAGTCAAACTCTCCTTGTCGCCCATCAGGGAATATCCGGGGTTTATAAAGCCCGTCTGTTTATATAATCTGGTGCACGGCAAACATATTTCAATATCCCGTCATAGGGAGGATTACTCATGCAAGATGCGGACAATGACAACGGCACGGAAATGCGTACGCGGCTGTCGCCGGCGGCGGAACGTGCGCTGAAGGAAGCGGAAGAACGGCGCAAACAGCAGGCGGATCTTCAATTGCCCCTGGAGACCGGCGGTCGCGGCGGTGCAGAACCGGTTCGGTTCGGTGACTACGAAATAAACGGCCGTGCCATCGACTTTTGAGCGCCAATACAAAAATACCCGCTAAAAGCGGGTATTTTTCAATAAAAACAGATACTTACTTATTTTTGCTCCAACAATCGGCACACTGCTTCCAGTTGCTCGAGCGTGCGATATCCAATGCGGATCTGCCCCGAGCCGCCCTTGTGGTGGATCTTCACATCCAGACCGAGAGCATCCGACAAGCTGCGTTCAAGCGCGACCGTATCGGAATCCTTCTCAGCCGGCGCGCGCTTCTCTGCAACATCACCATGCGATTTAATATCGTTTTGCGCTAAACGCTCGGCATCGCGCACCGAGAGACCCTTGGAAACGATGGTTCGCGCCAGGCTTGACGGATCGGACGTTGAAACAAGCGCCCGCGCATGACCGGCGGAAAGGGAACCATCCGCCAGCATATCCCGTACAGGATCGGGAAGCTTCAGAAGCCGAAGGCTGTTTGCAACATGGCTTCGGCTTTTGCCGATGATTTCACCGAGGTCGTTCTGGGTGTAGCCGTGTTCGGCAATCAGCTGCTCGTAACCCATGGCTTCTTCAAGCGGATTGAGATCGGAACGCTGCACGTTCTCGACAATGGCCAACTCCAGCGCCGTGCGGTCGTCCACATCACGAACAATGACAGGCACATCCGTAAAACCGGCCAGTTGCGCTGCCCGCCAGCGCCGTTCGCCGGCAATAATCTCGTAACGGTTGACGCCAATCGTTCGCACGACCACAGGCTGAACAATTCCGTGCTGGCGAATGGATGCAGCAAGATCCTGCAACTCGTTCTCATCAAAATGACGTCGCGGATTTCTCTGGCTGCGAGCGATGAACTCGATCGGAATAGTGCGGTCGGCATTGACGGCACGCTGCGGTTCGCCCACGGGGACGGGTTGATCCATTTCTCCGATCAACGCCGCAAGACCGCGTCCGAGTCGACGCTTGGAAAGATCATCACTCATAAGATATTACTCCATACATTCCGGCAAACGTCATGCGGCCTTGCGCAGACGCTCTCTCTGGATCACTTCAGACGCCAGTTGCAGATAGGCTTGGCTACCAGCGCATTTCAGGTCGTAAAGAATTGCCGGCTTGCCATAAGACGGCGCTTCGGAAACACGCACATTACGCGGAATGAGAGTGTGATAAACTTTTTCACCCAGATGTGCGCGTACATCGGTGACGACCTGTTGCGCGAGATTGTTTCGCGCGTCGAACATCGTCAGAACGATACCCTGAATATCGAGCTGCGGATTGACCGAACCCCTTATCTGACTGACCGTATCCAGCAACTGGCTTAGGCCTTCCAGCGCGAAGAACTCGCATTGCAGCGGCACCAACACAGAATGTGCGGCCGTCATGGCGTTCATGGTCAAAAGATTGAAAGAAGGGGGGCAATCGACGAGAATGTAGGAATAATCCCTGGCTTCCTGCGTTTCCATGGCGGCACGCAAAAGAAAGACGCGGTTGGCAACATTCGCAACCTGCATCTCAAAACCGAGCAAATCCATCGTCGAAGGCACGATGTCAAGGTTGGGAACCGCCGTCGGTACGGCAACTTGAGCAACGGTATTGTCACCTACCAGAAGGTCGTAGGACGAAAGTTTGCGCTCTTTGCGGTCGATACCGAGCCCGGTGCTGGCATTACCCTGCGGATCGAGATCGATGATCAACACACGCTCGCCGATAGCCGCGAGTGCAGTGGCCAGATTGATGGCTGTCGTCGTCTTACCAACGCCACCCTTCTGGTTTGCAACTGCGATAATCCGGTTTTTTTCAGAAGTCATACCGCACCTGACTAGCTCGTCAGCGCCTCAGAGTGAGGTTACTGATTTCAAGAACAACAGAATCTGCCTCAA
This sequence comes from Rhizobium sp. GR12, assembly GCF_036596185.1. NCBI lineage: Bacteria > Pseudomonadati > Pseudomonadota > Alphaproteobacteria > Hyphomicrobiales > Rhizobiaceae > Rhizobium > Rhizobium sp. GR12. The sequence continues at coordinate 314,755 of NZ_JASXTH010000006.1, forward strand.
GGGCACTTTGGTGTTTTATCAGATCGAACCGCCAGCGGCCATGCGCTTTCTGCACTTCGGAATCATAATCCCGGCCTTTGTTGAAATAAGCCTTGAGATTTGGATTATTCCGCGCCCATGGATGGATATAATCGAGAAGTAAGTCCAGCTCCGCAAGCGCTCTTGCGGAAACCGCATCGCAATTCTCAACGGTTTCAGGCGCTTTTTCAATCCGGACGGGATGAACGGCACCTCTTGCGCTGGTTTCCTTCAAGGCGATTCGCAAAAATGCAGCTTTTTTATTGTTGCTTTCAACGAGATCGACCCAACCGTCGCCAAGTTCCGCCAGAAAAATCGCAGTAATGACACCCGGAAAGCCGCCGCCGCTACCCAGATCGATCCATTTTTGCGGCGAAGGGGAGAGCTGAAATATCTGCGCGCTGTCGGCAACATGCCGGCTCCAAAGCTCGGTAAGGGTCGAAGGCGCCACCAGATTTGTGGTTCTATTCCACTTCTTGAAAAGCTCGACAAAATGTTCGAGCCTCTCTTGTGTTTCACGTGAAACACTCTGGCCGTTTATCTTCATTATCCGACTCGCTATTGGTGCATATGCAATTTTTCGCTTCGTATTGCGGAGCTTTTCCGCAGAAGTGCGAGAAGCAGCGATATCGCAGCTGGTGTCATACCGTCAACACGGGCAGCCTGTGCAATGTTTTCCGGACGGGCCTTTTCCAACTTTTGTTTCAGTTCGTTGGAGAGACCGGACAAAGTCTGAAAATCAAAGTCGTCCGGAATCTTTCTGTCTTCATCCCGCTTGATATCGACAATATCCGCGCTTTGACGCTGCATATAGACAGCGTAACTCGCTTCGATTTCCAAAACCTCAGCAACCTTACCACTAAGCCTCAATAGTTCCGGCCAATGTTCAGTAAGAGTTTCCATCGTGATATCAGGGTAGGCGAGCATTTCATAAACCGAACGACGCTGACCGTCCTGGTTAAGTTTCAATCCCTGTTTGGCAGCCTGGGAAGGGCTGATGGAAATGCTCTTCATCAGCTCGCGACCTCGATCCAGATCGGAGATGAACTCCACGAAGCGTTTTTGGCGGTCATGACCGACGATACCAACCATCTGACCAATAGGTGTAAGCCGTAGGTCGGCATTATCGACGCGTAGCGAAAGCCGATATTCTGCTCTGGACGTAAACATGCGATAAGGCTCGCTGACACCCTTCGAGGTGAGATCATCTATCATCACGCCGATATAGGATTCCGTTCGGCTGAAATAGATTGGATCGGCATCGCCCGCGTAAAGTGACGCATTAAGTCCGGCAACCAGGCCTTGGGCGCCAGCCTCTTCGTAACCCGTCGTGCCATTGATCTGCCCAGCGAGGAACAGACCCGCAATTTTGCGGCATTCCAGTGAAGGTCTAAGCTCTCGCGGATCAACATAGTCGTATTCAATCGCGTAACCCGGTTGAAGGATAGTCACTTGCTCGAGACCGGGTATGGTGCGGATAAATTGCTCCTGAACCGAAGCGGGAAGCGACGTTGAAATCCCGTTTGGATAGATGGTGTGATCGTCCAGACCTTCCGGTTCCAGAAAAATCTGGTGACCGTCCCGTTCGCCGAAACGGGTAATCTTGTCCTCAATCGACGGACAATAGCGCGGACCTACCCCTTCGATCTGCCCGGAATACATCGCCGACAGGTGGATATTATCCTGAATGACCTTGTGTCCTGCAGGCGTCGTTCGCGTTACGCCACATTCGATTTGCGGATTGAGAATGCGATCCGTCATAAAGGAAAACGGAACGGGATTCTCGTCAGCCGCCTGCCGATCGACGGCGTTCCAATCAATCGTGCGACCGTCTAGTCGGGCAGGGGTACCGGTTTTCAGTCGTCCCATGGCGAGGCCCAGGCGGGCAAGCGTGTCGGAGAGACCAATAGACGGCTTTTCGCCAACTCGGCCGGCAGGAATCTTTTCGGAGCCGATATGAATAAGGCCGCGCAGAAATGTACCGCTGGTGACTACAACTGCGCCACAGGGAATCCGGCTACCATTCGCCATGATAACGGCGGAGACCCGCTCTTCAGCCATTTCAATGTCGAATGCGTCGCCTTCGATAATAGTCAGGTTTTCAATTGCACTGATTTCCCGCTGCATCGCCTCGCGGTAAAGCTTCCGATCGGCCTGGGTGCGCGGACCGCGGACAGCGGGGCCTTTTTTGCGATTGAGCATACGGAACTGGATCCCGGCGGCATCAGCAACACGACCCATCAGACCATCCAGCGCATCGATTTCGCGGACGAGATGCCCTTTGCCCAGGCCGCCGATCGCCGGATTGCAGGACATAACGCCGATCGTATCGCGCTTATGAGTGACAAGAGCGGTTTTCGCCCCATGCCGCGCAGCCGCAGCAGCAGCTTCGCTGCCGGCATGTCCGCCTCCGATAACAATGACATCAAATGACTGGTGCATATCGCTGCGCCTTATCCTAAATAACCGGCTTGCTGCATCGCCGCCAATGTTTCACGTGAATCATTTTCCTATGCAGAATTCCGAGAAGATCACGCCCAACAAGTCTTCGACATCTACCCGACCGGTAATACGTCCGAGCGATGTCGCGGCGAGCCTTAAATATTCCGACCTTATCGCAAGGTCCATGGTCTCGGAATTGAGCGCATCACTAACATAGTTCAGCGTCTCTTCAAGTCGTTTTTTGTGGCGGGCGCGGGCAGGAGCCAATGTCTGTACAGATCCGACTCGGCCTTCAATCTCTTGCTTGATCAATAGCCGCAATTCATCCAGACCAACACCTTCCTTGGCCGAGATGGATAGATCATAATCGTCGCTAGTCGTAGAAGACGAAAGCGCCGTTTTAGTCCGCACACGCAAACGACGTGCATTCTCGAATGATACGATGGATTGTTTCGGAGTCGAATCGTTATCCTGTAGCAACAAAATCAGATCGGCGGTTTCCGCCGTTAGGACCGCGCGTCGCACGCCTTCCTTTTCAACGACATCCTCGGTTTCCCGAATTCCAGCCGTATCAAATATCCGAACCAGGTAGCCGTCGAGATTGATATCGACGCTGAGGACGTCTCTGGTGGTGCCGGCAATGTCAGTAACGATGGCAACGTCACGACCACTCAAAGCGTTGAGAAGCGTGGATTTCCCCGCATTGGGTTCTCCCACCAGAGCCACCTTGAACCCGTCGCGGATGATTTCGCTGCTTCCGCCGTTCTCCAGGTGACGGGTGATTTCACCCTTCAGCTCATTTATCGCGTCCCAAACCTGCGCTGCTACTGAATCCGGCACGTCCTCCTCATCGGCAAAATCCAGTTCCGCCTCGATCAGGGCGCGAGCGCGCGTCAATCGGCTAGCCCAACCATCGTAGAGTGCCGACAATTTTCCGGTGCTCTGTTCAACCGCCAATCGGCGCTGCATCTCCGTCTCTGCCTGCAATAGATCCGCAAGACCCTCGACTTCCAGAAGATCCATCTTGCCGTTTTCAAAGGCACGGCGAGAAAACTCGCCAGCATCCGCCGGCCGAAATCCATCGAGCTGTTCGAGTTCAGCAAAAATAGAGGCGACAACCGCCCGGCTGCCGTGGCTGTGGATCTCGATACAGTTCTCACCCGTGAAGGAATTGGGACCGGGGAAAACGATCATCAGCGCCTGGTCGATTGTCTCTTTGTTTCGGTTTCGAATCGAACATAATATCGCCTGCCGCGGCGCAGGAAGTTCCCTGTCAGTCAGCCTCACAAAGGCTTCGAATGCCTTAAGCCCACTGATCCTGATGATGGCGACACCGGCCGGCAGTGCCCCGCTTGAGAGCGCGTAAATGGTATCGGCGGAAGCTGGCATCATTCACCTCGGTTAAAACAGTCAAGCCGCATCCGAGCAAACGGATGCGGCTTTAAAGCTTTGTCGATGGGCCCGGTAGAACTCCGGATCAGGTATTCATGGATTCGAAGAAATCCGAGTTGGTCTTCGTCTGCTTCAGCTTGTCGATCAGGAACTCGATGGCGTCCATCGTTCCCATCGGTGCAAGAATTCGGCGAAGCACGAAGATCTTCTGCAGATCTTGACGCGGCACGAGCAGGTCTTCCTTACGTGTACCGGACTTCAGAATATCAAGCGCCGGGAAGATACGCTTGTCAGCGACCTTGCGATCAAGCACGATTTCCGAGTTGCCCGTACCCTTGAATTCTTCGAAGATCACTTCGTCCATACGGCTGCCCGTATCGATCAGTGCGGTCGCGATAATCGTCAGCGAACCGCCTTCTTCGATGTTACGCGCGGCGCCGAAGAAACGCTTCGGCCGCTGCAGCGCATTGGCATCCACACCACCGGTCAGAACCTTGCCGGAAGACGGAACGACCGTGTTATAGGCGCGGCCGAGGCGGGTGATGGAATCGAGCAGGATGACGACGTCGCGGCCGTGTTCGACAAGGCGCTTCGCCTTCTCGATGACCATTTCAGCGACCTGAACGTGGCGTACAGCGGGTTCGTCGAAGGTGGAGGACACAACCTCACCCTTGACCGAACGCTGCATGTCGGTGACTTCTTCCGGGCGTTCGTCGATCAGAAGAACGATCAGATAACATTCCGGATGGTTTGCCGTGATGGAATGGGCGATGTTCTGCAACAGGACCGTTTTACCGGTACGCGGCGGCGCTACAATCAGTCCACGCTGGCCCTTGCCAAGCGGCGCGACAAGATCGATGACCCGCGCCGACAAATCCTTGGTCGTCGGAATATCCAGTTCCATCTTGAACCGATCATTCGGGTAAAGCGGCGTCAGGTTGTCAAAGTGAACCTTGTGACGAATCTTCTCAGGATCGTCGAAATTGATCGTGTTGACCTTGAGAAGCGCGAAATAACGTTCGCCTTCCTTGGGTCCACGGATCGGGCCTTCGACAGTATCGCCCGTCTTCAACGAGAAGCGGCGAATCTGTGACGGCGAAATATAGATATCGTCCGGACCGGGCAGATAATTCGCATTTGCGGACCGCAGGAAACCGAAACCGTCCTGAAGGACTTCAACGACGCCTTCGCCGATAATTTCGATGTCCTGGCTCGCGAGAACCTTGAGGATTGCGAACATAAGCTCCTGCTTGCGCATGGTGCTCGCATTTTCAACTTCCAGGGATTCAGCAAAAGTCAGCAAGTCGGTAGGCGATTTGCTCTTAAGTTCCTGAAGCTTCATTTCAGCCATGAAGGAAAGACCGTTTGATAATGTAATGTCGGGGGAGGGCGTGTTCGCGAATCAGATGCTGTGGGAGATGCCGCAGATGACTGAATAATTCACATGCCACGAGATGAGTGATGCGAAAATAGCGATTGAATAGAGCTACTGCAAGAGGAAAGCACGAATTCCGCGAAATTTATCCTCGAAACCTCCTAAGCGAAGGGTTTCACAACCACAAGTATGACTATGAGGATCATCAATACCGTCGGAACCTCGTTCATCAACCGCCAGTGACGGGCAGGCCTGGTATTTTCATCCCGCGCGAAACGTTTGGCACTGCGGGTGAAGTATACATGGGTGACGGTCAGAAGCACCACCAGCGTGATCTTCGCATGCAGCCAGCCGCCGGAAAAACCATAAACCGACCAGGCGAGATAAAGCCCTAATGTCCAGGAAATCATCATGGCCGGGTTCATGATGACCTTGATCAGCCGCTGTTCCATCACCTTGAAGGTTTCGGATTGCTGCGAACCGGCGGGCGCATCGGTGTGGTAGATGAACAACCGCGGCAGGTAAAAAATCGCCGCCATCCAGGAAATCACCGCGATGATATGAAGCGCCTTGATCCAGAGATAGAGATCGGCCGGATCGCTGTAAAACAACAGGGCGACAAAAGCAGCAAAGGCGCTAAGCGCGATGCCTGCACGAAGAGCGGCCTTGTTTCCGGATCGGGCGGAGGTCTGTTTCTCACCGCTCATGCCCCAGCTCCGCCGGCGCGTACCCGCTGCACCAGTCTCGCGACATTTTCCGGATCGGTTTGCGGGGTTATGCCATGGCCGAGATTGAAAATCAGCGGGCCCTGTCCAAGAGCCTGCAACACGGCGTCAATACCGTCCTGCAACGCCTTACCCCCCGCCACCATCAGCATGGGGTCAAGGTTGCCCTGCACGGGACCTTCCTTCTGCAAATCCTTCGCGAAACCGAGCGGCACCGACCAGTCCAACCCGATGGCGTCCGCACCGGTCTTACGACGATAATCCTTCAGAAGATAACCCGCGCCCTTGGCAAACGCGATGATCTTCGCGGACGGACGGCGGGCACGCACCGAGGCGATGATGCGCGCGACAGGCTTTATCGCAAATTCCTCGAATTCCCTTTCGCCAAGCACACCGGCCCATGAATCGAAGATCTGGACCGCATCGGCCCCGGCATCGATCTGCGCCACCAGATAATCGGCGGAAACCTCTGCCAGGACAGTAAGAAGCTTCTCCATCGCAGCCGGCTCCTGATAACCGAATAGCCGCGCCGGCGCCTGATCCGGCGTTCCGTGGCCGGCAATCATGTAGGTGGCCACTGTCCAGGGCGCGCCGCAAAATCCGAGAAGCGTCGTCTCATCCGGCAGCTCAGTGCGTAAGCGGGAGACCGTTTTGAAAACGGGCGAAAGATGCGTCATGACATCCGCCGTATCCAGTCGGTCTATGCCGGCCACATCGATCGGGTCCATGGCCGGGCCTTTTCCCTCGCTGAAGGAAACGTTGCGGTGAAGGGCGTCCGGTATCACCAGAATATCGGAAAAGAGAATTGCCGCATCCAGGCCGAACCGGCGAATTGGCTGAAGAGTGACCTCCGTTGCCAATTCGGGATTATAACAGAGATCGAGGAAACTCCCGGCGTTCTTTCGTATTTCCCTGTATTCGGGAAGATAGCGACCTGCCTGTCGCATCAGCCAGATGGGTGGAGGTGTGACCGTCTGCCCATTCAACACCGTGATAATCTTACGCTCGCTCATTGCATCCGTCTTCTAAAAAATAAAATCTAAGAGATTTAAAAGATTTTCTATTTCTTAGAGTCGGTGACTAGCAAGGATTAAAATCTTTCCAGTCGAAATGCCGCAGCCGGACCTTGATCTGGTGGCTTGGGCATCTCAAAAGCCTGCCTGTTTCGGATAAATTGGAAAACAGGATTTTATGTAATATTTTCAGCAAGTTAAAATAACGATCAAAGGGAATCTATCTGTGGACTGACTGTGGATAGATTTGAACAAGTCCACCTTCTTCAAACAATTCACAGGCATGCCCAATAGCAATGCAGCCACTTGCGAATTGTGGAAAAACACCACCTTATTCACGTCGCGGATCGGCCCGCAGGACAATTCGGCAGTTTGTCCCGGTTTATCAACAGCGGAAGAAAAACAGCGTGGAGAACAAAAAAAGTTTCTTCCATTTGCATCTGATTTCGGACTCAACGGGAGAGACTCTCATGTCGGCCGGCCGTGCCGTCTCGGCGCAGTTCCATGCCTCCATGCCGGTGGAACACGTTTATCCGATGATCAGGAACCAGAAGCAGCTCGCCCAGGTGGTGGATCTGATCGACAAGGAACCCGGGATCGTCCTTTATACCATTGTCGACCAGCAGCTGGCCGAATTCCTGGATTTGCGCTGCCACGCGATCGGGGTGCCTTGTGTTAACGTCCTTGAGCCGATCATCGGCATTTTCCAGACCTATCTCGGTGCGCCTTCGAGACGACGGGTCGGAGCACAGCACGCGTTGAACGCCGAATATTTCGCGCGGATCGAAGCGCTCAATTTCGCCATGGATCACGACGATGGGCAAATGCCGGAAACCTATGACGAGGCCGATATCGTCATCATCGGGATCAGCCGGACATCGAAAACCCCGACCAGCATCTATCTCGCCAACAGGGGAATAAAGACCGCCAACATTCCGGTCGTTCCCAATGTGCCTTTGCCGGAAAGCCTGTACGCAGCCACAAGGCCGCTGATCGTCGGTCTCGTCGCGACGTCGGATCGTATATCGCAGGTGCGCGAAAACCGGGAACTCGGCACCACCGGTGGATTTGACAACGGTCGTTACACGGATCGCGCCACCATCATGGAGGAGCTGAAATATGCGCGCTCGCTCTGCGCCCGTAATAATTGGCCGCTGATCGATGTCACACGCCGTTCCATTGAGGAAACGGCCGCGGCCATCCTTGCCCTTCGTTCGAGGACGCGATAATCGGGATCGCACCATCAGGAGCAGACAGTCGATGAAACAAGAGTTGATCCTCGCCTCGTCCAGCGCATCCCGCCAGATGTTGATGCGCAATGCGGGACTGATATTTTCGGCGACCCCGGCGGATATTGACGAGCGGGCGCTCGATGAACGGCTGGAAAAAAAAGGTTCTGGGCCGGAAGAGGTCGCACTGGAACTCGCCAAGGCCAAGGCCCTCGCTGTCGGTAGGCTGCATCCAGAAGCGCTTGTTCTTGGATGTGACCAGACCATGGCGCTCGGCGCGCGTGTCTACCACAAACCGAAAAACATGGCGGAAGCTGAAGCGCACTTGCTGTCATTGTCCGGCAAGGTTCATCGCCTGAACAGTGCGGCCGTTCTTGTCCGCGGCGGTGAGGTGGTGTGGCAGACGGTTTCCAGCGCTGAGCTTTCCGTGCGCAATTTAAGCGCCGAATTTGTCTCCCGTCATTTGCAACGCGTGGGAGACAGGGCCTTGAGTAGTGTCGGCGCCTATCAGCTTGAGGGGGAAGGAATCCAGCTATTTACCTCGATAGAGGGGGATTACTTCACCATTCTTGGTCTACCGCTTCTGCCGCTTTTATCGAAACTACGCGACATGGATGTCATCGATGGCTGATTCACGTGAAACATTAACCATAAACGCCTTCGTTGTCGGTTACCCGATCAAGCACTCCAGATCGCCGATCATCCATTCCTACTGGCTGAAGAAATTCGGCATTGCTGGTTCCTATAAGGCTGTTGAAGTTTCCCCGGACGCCTTCCCGAATTTCATTGCGGCGCTGAAGGAGCAAGGTCCGGGATCCGCAGTCGGTGGAAATGTCACTATTCCACATAAGGAAGCCGCCTACAGGCTGGCGGATAGTCCTGACGAACTGGCGGAGGAATTGGGTGCCGCCAACACCATCTGGATGGAAGAGGGCAGGCTTCGCGCCACCAACACGGATGGTTACGGTTTCGTCTCCAATCTCGATGAGCGTCATCCCGGCTGGGATAAAACCGACCGCGCAGTGGTGTTAGGAGCTGGTGGGGCTAGCCGGGCTGTGGTTCAGTCGCTACGGGACCGCGGTATCGCTGAAATCCACGTTTTGAACCGCACGATCGAACGCGCCCGGGAATTGGCCGACCGTTTTGGCCCCCGGGTCTTTTCCCATCCACAGGGCGCGCTTCATGAGGTCATGCAGGGTGCCGGGCTTTTCGTGAACACCACATCGCTCGGTATGGACGGGACCGAAGCGCCCGAACTCGATTTTTCGCCGCTCGCAGCAAATGCCGTCGTGACCGATATCGTCTACGTGCCCCTGAGAACGCCTATTTTGCAGATGGCCGAGGCGCAGGACATCGTGACTGTCGACGGGCTTGGCATGCTCCTCCATCAGGCAAAACCCGGCTTCAAAAAATGGTTTGGTGAAACGCCTGAGGTCGACGAAAGCCTCCGCTCCCTCATCATCGAGGATATGGAGAAACATTGATGATCGTCATCGGTCTTACCGGCTCGATCGGAATGGGAAAAACGACGACGGCGAAGCTGTTTGCGGGGGAAGGTGTTCCGGTCCTCGACTCGGATGCGGTCGTGCACGATCTTTATCGGGCAGAAGCTGTGCCGCTGATCGAATCCGCCTTTCCGGGCACGACCATTTCCGGCGTGGTGGATCGTGAAAAACTCGGCAGTGTCCTGCGGAAGAATCCGGCTAATTTCAGCAAGCTGGAAGCGATCGTCCATCCGCTGGTTCGCGAGAGACAGGAATCCTTCCTTGAGAAGGCAAGGAAGGAAGATCAGCGATTCGCTCTTCTTGATATTCCCTTGCTGTTTGAAACCGGGGCGGACGCGCGTGTCGATAAAATCGTCGTCGTTAGCTGCGCGCCGGAAATACAGCGTCAGCGGGTTTTATCCCGACCGGGCATGACCGAAGAGAAATTTGAAATGATCCTTGCCCGGCAGCTGCCCGACGCCGACAAGCGCCGTCGCGCCGATTTTGTCATCGATACCGGAAATGGTGTCGAAGCGGCGCAGGATCAGGTAAGAGGGATTTTGCAGAGATTGGCTACCGATTCAGGCCAAGGAGAAAACAATGCGTGAGATCATTTTCGATACGGAAACCACAGGTCTGGAATCGAAAGTGGACCGTGTGATCGAAATCGGCGGTATTGAGCTGATCAACCATTTTCCAACCGGAAAAACGCTGCATCTTTTCATCAGCCCGGAAGACCGGAAGGTCCACCCCGATGCGCTTGCGGTTCATGGCATTGCCGACGACTTTCTGAAAGACAAACCGAAGTTTGCCGATGTCGTCGACCAGATTCGCGACTTTTTCGAAGGCGCCCGTTGGGTGGCGCATAATGCGACATTCGACATGGGCTTCATCAATGCGGAATTTGCCCGTCTCGGTATTGCGCCGGTCTCAGCCGATTTGGTGACGGACACGCTTTCACTCGCCCGCCGCAAGCATCCCATGGGTCCAAACTCCCTGGATGCCCTGTGCCGGCGTTACGGGATAGATAATTCCCACCGCACCAAGCACGGTGCGTTGCTCGACTCCGAGTTGCTTGCAGAAGTCTATATCGAAATGATCGGCGGACGTCAGACGGCGCTCGGTTTCGGTTCCGCTGCCAAACAGCAAACGGTCATTATTGAAGATGACGTATCGCATGAGCCGCTGCAAAGGCCGCATCCTCTACCATCAAGACTGGATGCAGAGACCGTCGCGGCGCATGGCAAGCTCGTTCTCGGCATGGGCGACAAGGCGATCTGGAACCGTTACCAGAATTGAGCGCGCCAGGCGCTGAGATGCAACGCTGAAAAATGACGAATGCCATCAAATAAAAAACCCGGGCGACGAACCCGGGTTTTGTTTTGTCGAAATTCCAAAAGAGCGGCGTCGTGCGCCATTCAGTTCGGTACGGCCTGAACCTTTGCTCTGGCCTGTTCCTCGGCAACGCGCTGCGAAAACATCTGCGCGAAATCGATCGGATCGATCATCAGCGGCGGGAAGCCGCCATTGCGGGTCACGTCGGCGATGATCTGGCGTGCGAAGGGGAACAGCAGGCGAGGGCATTCGATGAACAGCACAGGCAGCATATGTTCCTGCGGGAAGCCGGCAATGCGGAACACGCCGCCATAAACCAGCTCGGCCGCGAACAGGACCTTTTCGCCATCCTTGGCTTCGGCGTTCAGTGTCAGCACAACGTCGAAATCCGAACCGGAGATCGGGTTTGCGTTGACATTGACATTGATGTTGATCGACGGCGCATTGTCACGAGCCTGAAGCGAACGAGGAGCACCCGGATTTTCGAAGGAAAGATCCTTGATGTACTGGGTAAGAATGTTGAGGGAAGGACTTACTGCGCCCTGTGCGCCATTTTCAGCGGTCATTACGTTTCCTCGCGGCGTGAATTCGTGGAAGGCGGTCTATCATTTCGACCCGAGCCTTACAACCCTTCGCGATCCCTTCCACCGGGCTGTCAGGGTTTGGGCAGGTCGCGATCATCCGGCTTGTTGGACCAGGGAGAATCCTTCGGTCCTTCGCGGTGAAACTCTTCCTCATCGAGGTCCACCACCTTCGAATTGCCGGCATTTCCCTGATCATTGCGAGACCCGGAATAATCGCCGGGCTGAGGACCGGCCTGGCTACCTGGCTGGCGAAAAGAGCCTGCCACGACAACACGCGGCCCAAATGCTTTCCAGAAAAAACGGCGAACCACCGGCGACAAAAGCAGAAGGCCGAGAATGTCGGTGATGAAACCGGGAATGAAAAGCAGGATTCCGGCGACGACCCGCATCGCACCATTGACCAGCTCATCTGCCGGTTGGGCGCCGGTGCGCCCGGCAGCCTGAAGATTTCTCACCAGACCAATGCCGCCGAGCCGCAGGATCAGCAACCCCAGAAACGAGGTGAACAGAACGAGCGCCAATGTCAGCCACAGGCCGATCGTTTTGCCGACGATGATGAAACCGGCGATTTCCAGAATTGGCATCATGAGGATGACGATAGGGAGAAAGGAAAAACGCATCTTCTAGCCTTGCGTGTGCTTCTCTGGCAGATTGCCGGTTCCCGAGAACACCGATGATTGAATCTGCACATTTGAATGATGATAAGATGCAGACTATATGATGTTCAGGTTTTTGAATTTAAATGGCGGTTTTGGTAAAAGATGGGCTTTAGCGACTTTATCACATTGTTCTTTCTCGTTGCGGCGGTGCTGATCTTTCTTCAGCTGCGCAGCGTTCTCGGGCGCCGAACCGGCAATGAGAAGCCGCCATTCGATCCCTATAGCCCGCGCGATGTCGCGAAAGGCCCGGTCACGGACGATAACAAGGTCGTGACCCTGCCGAAACGCGCCGAGGGGGAGGATGAAAACCGCTTTGCCGAGGCGGATGCCCTGGCGCCTGTCGATACCGCCTTGAATACATCCCTGCGCGAGCTGATGACCAAGGACCCGACATTCCGCCCCAAGGAATTCCTGAACGGCGCCCGCATGGCCTATGAGATGATCGTTATGGGTTTTGCCGATGGCGATCGCAAGACGCTCAGGAACCTGCTGTCGAAAGAGGTTTTCGACGGGTTCGATGCGGCTATTTCCGAGCGGGAAGGTCGCGGCGAGGTCGTGAAGTCCACTTTCATTGGAATAGAAAAAGCCGACATCACCCAGGCGGGTATCCGCGATTCCGAAGAGCAGATCACGATCAGAATTGTCAGCCAGCTGATTTCGGCCACCTATGACAAGGACGGCAAGCTGGTGGATGGCGATCCGGATAACGTTGCGGAAGTGGACGACATCTGGACCTTCTCGCGTGACGTTCGCTCGCGTGACCCGAACTGGAAGCTGATTGCCACCGAATCCGAGCAATGAATACGCCCTTTTCGTTCGAAGAAGTTTCTTTCGGTGATCTGCCGGGATGGCAGGAAGACGATCCGCGCACGCTTTTCCCGACGATGCGGACCATCCTGTCGCATCTCCGGACCGCAAAACCTTACAGGACCGGCGCTCTCGGGCTCACCGCCGCCGATCTGGTTTCTCTTCTGGATATGGCCGATCAGGGACAGGCCGATAGTCCGGAACAGGCGCGCCGGTTTTTCGAAACGAATTGTGTGCCTTTTAAAATTTCACCGCCCGGAGGAAAAAGCGGTTTCGTAACTGCTTTTTATGAGCCGGAGATCGAGGTATCGTCCGCCCGTGACGATACCTGGCGGTATCCAATCTACCGTCGTCCGCCGGAGTTGGTGGATATAGACGATAATAATCGTCCCGCCGGTTTTGATCCGGCCTACGTTTTCGGCAAAGAGGACGAGGACGGCATTTCCTTTTTTCCCGATCGCCGCGCGATCGACGAAGGATATCTGGAGGGCAGGGGACTTGAGATCGCCTGGGCGAAATCCAAGGTCGATCTGTTTTTCGTCCATGTTCAGGGCGCTGCCCGTCTTCTGTGTCCTGATGGAGAGGTGAAGCGCGTCACCTATGCCGCGAAGGCCGGGCATCCGTTTTCGCCGATCGGCCGGTTGCTTCTGGATCGTGGGGAACTCGATCCTAAAACAGTCTCGATGCAGACGATCCGCAAATGGCTTGCCGACCATCCGGATGAGGTGGACGGGGTGTTGTGGCATAACCGCTCCTATATTTTTTTCCGGGTGGCCGATGTCGCCGAGCTGGGCATGGGACCGATCGCCGCCGCCAAGGTGCCGCTGGTCGCTGGACGGGCGCTTGCGGTGGACAGGCTTATCCATACTTTCGGTTTTCCCTTTTTCATCCATGCGCCGTCATTGACCCATCTGGATGAAGGAAAACCCTTTGCGCGACTGATGCTGGCGCTTGATACGGGGTCGGCCATTGTCGGACCTGCCCGGGGAGATATTTTCACCGGTTCCGGTTTCGAAGCGGGGGAACTTGCGGGCACGGTGCGCAATGATGCCGATTTTTATATACTGTTGCCGCATGTTGCTGCGGAAAGGTATCGGCGATGAAGGGTAGTCGGAAGCTCGGCAAGGAAGAACGCATTCTGTGGGGTAAAGTCGCAAGAACTGCGCGGCCGATCTCCGGCAGGCTGGAGGATTTGCTGGCTTTCGACGATATTGAGGAAACCCCGGCGGAACCCGTCGTTCCGCAAACCGGCATCGGTGTCTTCCCGCGCATGCTTGCTGAGCCGGTGGAGGTGCCGCCCGCCACGCCGGACAAGAAGCTCAAAATTCATCAGCCGATGGAAAAGCCGGTCAAGCGTAAGCTGACGCGCGGCCGGCTGCCGCTGGAAGGACGTATCGATCTGCATGGCATGTTCCAGAGCGAAGCCCATGCGGTTCTGCTCGATTTTCTGTTGCGGGCGCACGAACGGGGCCTTCGGCATGTGCTCGTCATCACCGGCAAGGGGCGCTCCATCGGCAGTGACGGTGCGCTGAAAAGAGCTGTGCCCATGTGGTTCTCCAAACCGGAATATCGTCACCTGATTTCGTCCTATGAGGATGCATCGGCCAATCACGGCGGCGATGGTGCGCTCTATGTCCGGCTGGCGCGCCGCAAGGGTGAAAAATCATGACGCCCTTTGCCGAGGCCGTGCGGCTACTTCGCGAGCGCAAGGGTGTAACGCAGAGGGAAATGGCGGCGGCAATCGGCGTCTCTCCCGCTTACCTCTCGGCGCTGGAACACGGGAAACGTGGCAAGCCGAGCTTCGATCTTCTCCAGCGCATCGCCGGATATTTCAACATTATCTGGGACGAGGCGGAGGAATTGTTCTTTCTCGCCGGTTCCTCCGACCCGAAGGTGGCGATCGACACGGTGGGTCTGCCGCCGCAATATACGGCTTTCGCCAATAGGCTGGCGCGGGATATTCGCAAGCTGCCGCCGAGTGTGATAGAGGAACTGTCAGCGGTGCTGCAAAAAAGCCGTTCTTGCGATTGAAACCCCTCTATCCCCTGCTTTATGCAGCGTCCTGAGGCATGCAGCCTTTGGGTTTGGGTGTAGAATTTCTATAGTCGTATGTCGGATTTGAGTGATTCGCAGGCTTCGGGCCTTCTCACTGAAAACTTGGCCAGGAAATTTTGGAAAGAGTACTTATGACCGAAACATCGTCAAGCGAAGTCGGCGCGAACACTGAATACGGAGCCGATTCGATCAAGGTCCTCAAGGGTCTTGATGCTGTGCGCAAACGGCCCGGCATGTATATCGGCGATACCGATGACGGTTCCGGCCTGCATCACATGGTCTACGAAGTGGTCGACAACGCCATCGACGAGGCGCTCGCGGGTCATGCCGATCTGGTGACGGTGACGCTGAACGCCGATGGATCTGTGACGGTAACGGATAACGGACGCGGCATCCCTACCGACATCCATTCGTCCGAAGGCGTTTCCGCCGCCGAAGTCATCATGACCCAGCTTCATGCGGGCGGAAAATTCGACCAGAACTCCTATAAGGTTTCCGGCGGTCTGCACGGCGTGGGCGTTTCTGTGGTGAATGCGCTCTCTGTCTGGTTGAAGCTCAGAATCCGCCGCAGCGGCAGGCTGCACGAGATTTCCTTCACCCATGGCGTTGCCGATGCGCCGCTCTCCGTCATTGGCGAATATGAAGGCCGCTCCGGCACGGAAGTCACCTTCCTGGCCAGCCCCGAAACCTTCACCATGACGGATTACGATTTTGGTACGCTGGAGCATCGCCTGCGCGAACTCGCGTTTTTGAATTCCGGCGTGCGTATCGTACTCACCGACAAGCGTCATTCTGATATCAAGCAGGAAGAGTTGCTTTACGATGGCGGACTTGAAGCTTTCGTGCGTTATCTCGACCGGGCCAAGAAACCCCTGGTGGACAAGCCTATCGCCATTTATAGCGAAAAGGACGGCATCACGGTTGAGGTCGCCCTTTGGTGGAACGACAGCTACCATGAAAATGTACTCTGCTTCACCAACAACATTCCCCAGCGCGACGGCGGCACCCATATGGCCGGCTTCCGCGCAGCGCTGACACGCCAGATGACATCCTATGCCGAGACATCCGGCATCATGAAAAGGGAAAAGGTGAGCTTGCAGGGTGAGGACTGCCGCGAAGGTCTGACAGCCATTCTTTCCGTCAAGGTCCCAGACCCCAAGTTTTCCTCGCAGACGAAGGACAAGCTCGTTTCGTCCGAAGTACGCCCGGTCGTGGAAAGTCTCGTCAATGAGGCTCTGTCCACCTGGCTCGAAGAACATCCGTCCGACGCGAAGATCCTTGTCGGCAAGGTGGTGGAAGCGGCTATTGCCCGCGAAGCCGCCCGCAAGGCGCGCGAACTGACGCGCCGCAAGGGTGCGCTCGATATAGCCTCTCTGCCCGGCAAGCTTGCCGACTGCTCCGAGCGTGATCCAGCGAAATCCGAACTCTTCCTCGTCGAGGGCGACTCCGCTGGCGGTTCGGCCAAGCAGGGCCGCTCGCGCGAAACGCAGGCCATCCTGCCGCTGCGCGGTAAAATCCTGAACGTTGAGCGCGCCCGTTTCGACAAGATGTTGTCCAGCCAGGAAATCGGCACACTGATCACCGCGCTCGGCACGTCGATCGGTAAGGATGAATTCAACGCGGACAAGCTGCGTTACCACAAGATCATCATCATGACGGATGCTGACGTCGACGGCGCCCACATCCGTACCCTGCTGTTGACCTTCTTCTTCCGCCAGATGCCAGAACTGATCGAGCGCGGTCATCTCTATATCGCTCAGCCGCCGCTTTATAAGGTGACGCGCGGCAAATCCGTGCAGTATCTCAAGGATGAGAAGGCGCTGGAAGAATACCTCATCTCCATGGGCCTTGAGGAGGCGTCGCTCACACTCGGCTCCGGAGAAGTGCGCGTCGGCGCCGATCTCCGCGAGGTCATTATCGACGCTGTGCGCATGCGCATGCTGATCGATGGCCTGCACTCCCGCTACAGCCGCTCGATTGTGGAACAGGCCGCCATTGCCGGTGCGCTCAACCCCGAGCTTTCGGCCAATGCCGCGCGTGCCGAGGAAACCGTTGCCGAAGTGGCGCGGCGTCTCGACATGATTGCGGAAGAAACCGAACGCGGCTGGTCCGGCACGGTGCTGGAAGACGGCGGTTTGCGCTTCGAGCGCATGGTGCGCGGCGTAAAAGAAGTCTCGACGCTGGATATGGGCCTCATTGGTTCGGCCGATGCCCGTCACATCGATCAGCTCACAGCCCGCACGCGCGACATCTACGCCACCCCGCCGGTCCTGCAACGCAAGGACGGTACGATGGAGCTGCCCGGTCCGCGGGCGCTTCTGGAGGCGATTTTCGCCGCAGGCCGCAAGGGTCTTTCCATGCAGCGTTATAAGGGTCTCGGCGAAATGAATGCCGAGCAGCTGTGGGAAACGACACTCGACGCCAATGCCCGATCGCTGCTGCAGGTCAAGGTCCCCGATGCGACGGATGCCGACGGTCTGTTTTCCCGCCTGATGGGCGACGAGGTGGAACCACGCCGCGACTTCATTCAGGAAAATGCCCTGAGCGTTGCGAACCTCGACATCTAATCCTGTGGGGCGTCTCGCATAACGATTCACGTGAAACGAAACTTTAACAAAAGGCCCGGTGGGTTAATTTCCTCCGGGCCTTTTGTCATCGGACTTGCCGCATATCAATCGGCCTTGACGATGAACCGCCCTTCGAAAGCTACGTCTGAAAGAGGCAGCCGCTTGCTCGGCACTTCCCGTTCCGCCAGATCGTCTGGAAGAACGCCCTTGTCGGTCATGGTGCCGATGGCAACCGCCGCCTCCACCTTGTATCCATCAGGAACATCAAGCTTTTCAACGATCTGGTCTTTCAATATGCCAGCCATGCCATGGGCGTGGTAACCAAGCAGATGCGCCTGCATGGCAAGTGAAAACCACGCCGCGCCGGCATCGAAGGAATGGGTCGCGGATGGTTTTTTCTCGCCCTCGCGCGAGATATTGTAGCTGCGGGAGATGACGAAGAGCAGCACGGAGGCATTTTTCGCCCAGCGCTGGTTTGCTTCCACCAGAAGTTCCACGAAAAGCGGCCAGTTTTCGCTATCCTTATGTGCATAGACAAACCGCCACGGCTGCTGATTGGAAGCCGAGGGCGCCCAATGCGCT
Source organism: Rhizobium sp. GR12 (assembly GCF_036596185.1). Classification (NCBI taxonomy): domain Bacteria; kingdom Pseudomonadati; phylum Pseudomonadota; class Alphaproteobacteria; order Hyphomicrobiales; family Rhizobiaceae; genus Rhizobium; species Rhizobium sp. GR12. Next base: position 333,022 of record NZ_JASXTH010000006.1, read on the forward strand.
GCGTCGAGAATGGTCAGCAGATGTTCATGCGGCATGGCGCGCCCATCAAAGGCACGGGGCGACCAGCGATCGAGGAAGAGGGGATCGACGGGATATTCGGATTGCCGGGAATTGCTGTTCGTCACAGACGTGTCCTTTTGGTTGCCAGGAAGGAAAAGGTATTTTTCGAAAGTTGGAGCAGTCAAGGGGTGACAAGTATAAATGCATCGTTCATATATGCATTACCTTGTCTGACAACCGGGAGAGAGTTCCATGAAATTGATGCGCGTTGGCCAGCCCGGCCAGGAAAAACCTGCAATCCTCGATGCGGAAGGAAAAGTCCGCGATCTGTCCGCCCTTGTCAAAGACATCGGTGGGGAAGCCATTTCTCCGGAAGGCCTGAAGAAGATTGCCGCCATCGATCTTGGCACTCTTCCCGTGCTCAGCGACGAGCGCATTGGTGCCTGCGTTGCCGGAACCGGAAAATTCATCTGCATCGGCCTCAACTTCTCCGACCATGCCGCTGAAACCGGTGCCTCCGTACCGCCGGAGCCTGTCATTTTCATGAAGGCAACGTCTGCGATCGTCGGCCCGAATGATGATGTCGTCATCCCGCGCGGTTCCGAAAAGACCGACTGGGAAGTCGAGCTTGGCGTGGTCATCGGCAAGACGGCGAAATATGTTTCGGAAGCCGATGCTCTTGATTACGTTGCCGGTTATTGCGTTTCGCACGATGTTTCCGAACGCGCTTTCCAGACGGAGCGCGCCGGACAGTGGACCAAGGGCAAGTCCTGCGACACATTCGGTCCGATCGGCCCCTGGCTGGTGACGAAGGAAGAAATCACTGAACCGCAGAACCTCGGCATGTGGCTGAAGGTCAACGGCCAGACGATGCAGGACGGCTCCAGCAAGACCATGGTTTACGGCGTCGCGCATGTCGTTTCCTATCTCAGCCAGTTCATGTCCCTGCATCCCGGCGACGTCATTTCCACCGGCACGCCTCCCGGCGTCGGCATGGGCCAGAAGCCGCCGCGTTACCTGAAAACCGGCGATGTCGTTGAACTCGGCATCGAGGGCCTCGGTTCCCAGAAGCAGACTTTTGTCGCCGACATCTGATTGTCGACCAGAGCATTTCCAGTAAAAGTGCGCAGCGGTTTTACGTCCGGAAAATGCGTAACGCCAAACAGATAGAGCACGTCTAACGATTCCGTTTAAACTGGACGTGCTCTAGCGTTCAACTGAAATTGAGGCGCCGGCGGGAAACCGCTGGCGTCTTCGATTTTGTGCAGTTGCGAAAAGCTGCTATGGTCAAAAAAAGAGCTTGATCCGCGAGGGAGGCGTAATCAGTGTTCTACCACCTTTATGAAATGAACCATGCGGCGATGGCGCCACTGCGCGCCGGTGCCGATATGATGCGCCAGGCCTGCAGCAATCCTCTGAACCCGCTTTCCAGCACCGCTTTCGGGCGCAGCCTCGATGCCGGCTTTGAGGTGTTCGAACGCCTGACACGCCGTTACGTCAAGCCGGAATTCGGCCTTGGCACCACTGTTGTCGATGGTGAGACTGTTGCTGTCACCGAAGAAATCGTCTGGTCGCATCCGTTCTGCAATCTCGTTCATTTCAAAAAAGAACTCGACGCGGCTCGTAAATCCCATCCGAAGGTGTTGCTGGTAGCGCCGATGTCCGGCCACTATGCCACATTGCTGCGGGGGACGGTCGAAGCACTGCTGCCATCGGCGGATATCTACATCACCGACTGGATCGATGCCCGCATGGTGCCGGTAAGCGACGGGACCTTCGATCTCGACGACTACATCAGCTATGTCATCGATATGCTGCGCGAGATCGGGCCGGGCGCGCATGTGGTCGCCGTCTGCCAGCCGTCGGTGCCGGTGCTGGCCGCCGTCTCTCTCATGGAAGCCGATGGGAATAGTTTCGCGCCGGCATCCATGACATTGATGGGCGGCCCGATCGATACGCGCATCAATCCCACTGCGGTCAACGGTCTTGCCACGGCCAAGCCAATCGAATGGTTCCGCGACAATGTCGTCATGCAAGTGCCGTGGCCGCAGCCCGCTTTCGGCAGGATCGTTTATCCCGGCTTCCTGCAATTATCCGGCTTCATGTCCATGAACCTCGACAAGCACATGACGGCGCACAAGGATTTTTATCTCAACCTCGTCAAGAACGATGGCGATTCCGCCGAAAAGCACCGCGATTTTTACGACGAATATCTGGCCGTCATGGATCTGACGGCGGAGTTCTATCTGCAGACGGTGGAAACCGTCTTTATCGAACACGCATTGCCGAAGGGAAACATGCTGCATAGGGGCAGGGCGGTCGATCCCGCCGCCATTCGCAATGTCGCATTGTTCACCGTGGAAGGCGAGAATGACGATATTTCCGGCGTTGGCCAGACCAGGGCGGCCCACGATCTTTGCCGGAATATCCCTGATGAAAAACGCGCCCACTATATGCAGCCGGATGTCGGCCATTACGGTGTCTTCAACGGGTCGCGTTTCCGCAAGGAGATCGTGCCGCGTATGCTGGAATTCATCCGCAAGCATGAGATCGCATAGAGTGGAATGGCAGGCGATGCCGCGCATTTGCGTGGCCAAGCCGGTGTCGAATCGGCTATGAACCACTCATGTTTTCGTTCCTCAGAAAATCCGTGAAGTCGCCGGCGCAAAAAAAGACCGCACCGAGCCAGCGCACCGTCGAGGTGGCCGGTCGGCATGTGCCGATTACGGTGAAGGAAAATCCGCGCGCGACCCGCATCACCCTGCGTATCGAACCCGGTGGAAGGGCATTGGCGCTGACGATCCCGATCGGGCTCCATCACGGCCAGGTGGATGATTTTCTCGAAAGGCATCAAGGCTGGCTGGAAGGCAAGCTTTTAAAGTTCGGCGCCGATGAGGGATTGCGTCACGGTGCGACCATCGATATTCGTGGCGTATCCCATCATATTCATCACACTGGCAGCCTGCGGGGCCTGACCTATATCGCCAAAGACGAGAACGGCACGGCGGTTTTAAAGGTCAGCGGCGCGCCCGAACATCTGCGCAGACGGGTGGCGACCTTTCTGAAAAAGGAAGCGAAGGCCGATCTGGAAAGACTGGTTGCCGTTCATGCAAGCGCCGCCGGAAAGCCGGTGCGATCCATCAGCATGAAGGACACCCGCAGCCGCTGGGGCTCGTGCTCCCATGATGGAAATCTGAGTTTCTCATGGCGCATCGTCATGGCGCCGGAGAAGGTCATCGATTATCTCGCCGCCCATGAGGTTGCGCATCTGCGCGAAATGAACCACGGCCCGAAATTCTGGGCGCTGTGCGAAAAGCTTTGCCCACACACGCAGGAAGCCAAAGAATGGCTGAAACGCCATGGCTCCAAACTCCACGCCATCGATTTTGATTGAAAGTGGAGACGTGGATCGCCATCTGGATTCACGTGAAACATTCCATGGAAAACGGGTGCGATTTGGCTCGACTCTTGTCGCATTTCGTGTCAGGTCGCGGATATGAAACCGGATATCAAGATTTGCGGATTGAAGACACCGGAAGCGCTGGAACGTGCCGTCAGGCGCGGTGCCTCCCATGTCGGCTTTATTTTCTTTGAAAAAAGCCCTCGCAACATCGAGCCCGATATCGCCGGCAGGCTGGCGGAAGCCGCCCGTGGCGCCGCCAAGGTGGTCGCTGTCACCGTCAATGCCGACAATGACGACCTGGACGAGATTGTCGATCTGCTGAGACCGGATATTCTGCAGTTGCACGGCGGCGAAAGCCCGGAAAGGGTGTTGAACATCAAGGCGCTCTACGGCCTTCCGGTGATGAAAGCGCTTTCCGTTCGCGACGCCGCCGATCTTGCCAAAATCGATCCCTATATCGGCATAGCCGACCGTTTCCTGCTGGATGCCAAAGCGCCTGCCGGTTCCGATCTGCCGGGCGGCAACGGCGTCTCCTTCGACTGGACCATCCTGCGCTCTCTTGACGGAAGTATAGATTACATGCTTTCCGGGGGCTTGAATAAGGATAATGTCGCCGAGGCTCTGGCCGAGACGGGGGCAAGCGGAATAGATTTATCGTCCGGTGTCGAAAGCGCGCCGGGCGTCAAGGATCTGGCCATGATCGACGCATTCTTCGATGTGGTGAATGATTGGTCGAAAGGCCCAAAGGGAGCTTGAAGTGAACGACGCGCCAACACCCAATTCTTTCCGCGCTGGTCCCGATGAGGACGGCCGCTTCGGCATTTACGGAGGCCGCTTCGTTGCCGAAACGCTGATGCCGCTCATTCTGGATTTGCAGGCAGAATGGGACAAGGCCAAGACCGATCCTCAGTTCCAGGCCGAACTCAAGTACCTCGGCACCCACTATACCGGCCGTCCGAGCCCGCTTTATTTCGCGGAACGCCTGACTGCGGAACTCGGCGGCGCGAAGATCTATTTCAAGCGCGAAGAGCTGAACCACACCGGCTCGCACAAGATCAACAATTGTCTGGGCCAGATCCTGCTTGCCAAGCGCATGGGCAAGACCCGCATCATCGCCGAAACCGGTGCCGGCCAGCACGGCGTTGCCTCCGCCACCGTCGCGGCGCGTTTTGGTCTGCCTTGCGTCGTTTATATGGGTGCGACGGATGTTGCACGTCAGGCGCCGAATGTTTTCCGCATGAAGCTTCTGGGCGCTGAGGTAAAGCCGGTGACGGCCGGTCACGGCACCCTGAAGGATGCCATGAACGAGGCCCTGCGCGACTGGGTCACCAATGTCGACGATACCTATTACCTGATCGGCACGGCGGCCGGTCCGCATCCCTATCCGGAAATGGTCCGCGATTTCCAGGCGGTGATAGGCGAGGAAGCCAAGGTACAGATGCTGGAGGCCGAAGGCCGCCTGCCGGATATGATCATTGCGGCTGTCGGCGGCGGCTCGAACGCCATCGGCATCTTCCATCCTTTCCTCGATGACAAGAATGTCCGCATCGTTGGCGTAGAAGCTGGCGGCAAGGGTCTTTCGGGTGATGAGCATTGCGCATCGATCACGGCCGGTTCGCCGGGCGTTCTGCACGGAAACCGCACCTATCTGCTTCAGGACAGCGATGGCCAGATCAAGGAAGGCCATTCCATCTCCGCAGGTCTCGATTATCCCGGCATCGGCCCTGAGCATTCCTGGCTGAACGATATCGGTCGCGTGGAATATGTGCCGATCATGGATCATGAGGCGCTGGACGCCTTCCAGATGCTGACTCGCCTTGAAGGCATCATTCCGGCGCTGGAGCCAAGCCACGCATTGGCGGAAGTCATCAAGCGCGCGCCGAAGATGGGCAAGGACGAAATCATCCTGATGAACCTCTCCGGTCGCGGCGACAAGGATGTCCACACCGTCAGCAAGTTCCTTGGAATGGATGTATAAGATCATGACTGCACGTATGGACAAGCGCTTCGCCGATCTGCGGGCGGAAAATCGCCCGGCCCTGATCACCTATTTCATGGGCGGCGACCCGGACTTCGAAACCTCACTCGGCATCATGAAGGCCTTGCCGGAAGCGGGTGCCGATGTCATCGAGCTCGGTATGCCGTTTTCCGACCCGATGGCGGACGGCCCGGCGATCCAGCTGGCAGGACAGCGCGCGCTGAAAGGCGGCCAGACGCTGAAAACCACGCTTGATCTCGCCCGCGAGTTCCGCAAGGATGATGATGCGACCCCGATCGTGATGATGGGATATTACAATCCGATCTATATCTACGGCGTCGACAGGTTTCTGGACGACGCGCTGGCGGCCGGTGTCGATGGCCTGATCGTGGTCGATCTGCCGCCGGAAATGGACGACGAACTCTGCGTTCCCGCCTTGGCGCGCGGCGTCAATTTCATCCGTCTCGCCACGCCGACGACGGATGGCAAGCGCCTGCCTGCCGTTCTTAAAAATACCTCAGGCTTCGTCTATTATGTCTCCATGAACGGCATTACCGGTTCCGCACTTCCCGATCCCTCGTTGATCTCGGGCGCGGTCGGTCGTATCAAGGCGCATACGGATCTGCCGGTTTGTGTCGGTTTTGGTGTCAAGACGGCCGATCATGCTCAGGCAATCGGCGCTGTGGCGGATGGTGTGGTGGTCGGTTCGGCCATCGTCAACCAGATCGCCGGCAGCCTGACGAAGGACGGACAGGCGACAGCCGATACCGTGCCGGCCGTCACGACGCTGGTAAAGGGACTTTCAACGGGCGTGCGTGCGTCGCGCCTTGCCGCTGCGGTATAAGCGCGCGGCCCAGTCAGGAGTAGTCAGTTGAACTGGATCACCAATTACGTACGGCCCCGGATCAATTCCATGCTTGGCCGCCGCCCGGAGGTTCCGGAGAACCTGTGGATCAAGTGCCCGGAAACGGGCGAGATGGTCTTCCACAAGGATCTGGAAGACAACAAGTGGGTCATTCCGGCTTCCGGTTATCACATGAAGATGCCGGCAAAGGCGCGCCTTATCGATCTCTTCGATGGCGGCGTCTATGAAGCCTTGCCCCAGCCGAAGGTGGCGCAGGATCCGCTGAAGTTCCGCGATTCCAAGAAATACACCGATCGTCTGCGCGACAGCCGGACGAAGACCGAACAGGAAGACACGATCCTTGCCGGCGTTGGTCATCTAAAGGGGCTGAAGATCGTTGCCGTCGTGCATGAATTCCAGTTCATGGGCGGCTCGCTCGGCATTGCGGCAGGCGAAGCCATCGTCAAGGCGTTCGAGCGCGCCATTTCCGAGCGTTGCCCGCTGGTCATGTTCCCGGCCTCCGGCGGTGCCCGCATGCAGGAAGGCATTCTCTCGCTGATGCAGCTGCCGCGCACCACGGTTGCGGTGAACATGCTGAAAGAAGCGGGCATGCCCTACATCGTGGTTCTGACGAACCCGACGACGGGTGGGGTGACCGCTTCCTACGCGATGCTGGGCGACGTCCATATCGCCGAGCCGGGTGCCGAGATTTGTTTTGCCGGCAAGCGCGTGATCGAGCAGACCATTCGCGAAAAGCTCCCCGAAGGCTTCCAGACGTCGGAATACTTGTTCGAGCACGGCATGGTGGATATGGTGATCGACCGCCGCGAAATTCCCGATACGCTGGCAAGCCTTCTCAAGATCATGACAAAGGCTCCGGCAGAAGCGAACGCGGTCGTTCCACTTGCGGCTTCGGCCTGACGGAAAAATATGTCGCCCGGAGGCGGCGAAATCGCCTTCGGGATGATGTAATACGTTGCATGATTTCATCTCGGGTGCGGCGGACAAATGGCCAAGACGACGCCTGAAAGGCGAACAGAAGATATGACGAAGCCCGCAATCGGCGAGGCCGAACAGATCATCGAAGAGCTGATGCAGCTCCACCCCAAGGGTTTTGATCTTTCGCTGGATAGAATCTCCCGTCTTCTGGAAAAACTCGGCGATCCTCAAAAGAGGATGCCGCCGGTTATCCATGTCGCAGGCACGAACGGTAAGGGCTCGGTCAGCGCCTTTTGCCGGGCTTTGCTGGAGGCGGCAGGTCTTTCCGTCCACGTCCATACCTCTCCGCATCTCGTGAATTGGCATGAACGTTATCGCATCGGCGTTTCCGGCGGCAAAGGTCGGCATGTCGAGGACGCCGTCTTTGCGGACGCGCTGCGCCGTATCGAAGTTGCCAATGGTGGCCAGATGATAACGGTTTTCGAAATCCTGACTGCTGCGATGTTTCTGCTGTTCGCGGAACAGCCGGCCGATGCCGCGATTGTTGAGGTGGGACTAGGTGGGCGCTTCGATGCGACCAATGTGATCAACAATCCAGCAGTTTCCGTCATCATGCCAATCTCGCTGGACCACCAGGCCTATCTCGGCGATCGGGTTGAATTGATCGCTGCCGAAAAGGCGGGCATCATGAAGAAGGGTTCACCCGTCGTCATTGGCCATCAGGAGCATGATGCGGCGCTGGATACCCTCGTTGCCACGGCGGAGCGGCTGGGTTGCCCGGCGTCTGTCTATGGGCAGGATTTTTCCGCGCATGAAGAGTTTGGCCGCATGGTCTATCAGGACGAGTTCGGCCTGACCGATGCGCCGCTGCCGCGCCTTCCCGGTCGCCACCAGCTCGCCAATGCTGCTGCCGCTATTCGCGCTGTCAAGGCCGCCGGTTTCGAAGTGACGGAACGGATGATCGAAAAGGCCATGACAACAGTGGAATGGCCCGGCCGTCTACAGCGCATCGTAACCGGCAAGATCGCCGAAATGGCCCCGAAGGACGCGGAAATCTGGATCGATGGCGGTCACAATCCCGGCGCGGGCGAAGTCATTGCCGAGGCCATGGCAGGGTTTGAAGAAAAGACACCGCGCCCGCTTTTCATCATAGCGGGCTTGATCAACACCAAGGACCCGGTGGGATATTTCAAGGCTTTCGCCGATATTGCCGAATATGTCTTCACTGTGCCGATCGGCGGCACCGATGCGGCGATCGATCCCGTCGTGCTCGCCCATGCGGCCTTCGATGCCGGTCTGGTGGCGGCACCCACATCTTCCCTGACCGAAGCGCTGGACGAGTTGTCGCGCCGGGTTGATCCTGAAGGGCCGCCGCCGCGCATCCTGATCGGCGGCTCGCTTTATCTCGCCGGAAACGCACTTGCGCTGAACGGTACGGTTCCCCAGTAAAAAAAGCCCGGCATCGCTGCCGGGCTTTTCTTTATTCCATCAAAAACGATTTAAGCGGCACCGGAAATCCAGGCCGAAAGCGCTGTCTTGGGTGCAGCGCCAACCTTGATGTCGGCCACTTCGCCGCCCTTGAAAATTGCAAGGGTCGGGATAGAGCGAACGCCGAACTGGGCGGCCAGTTCCGGGTTTTCGTCGATATTGAGCTTTGCGACCTTGACCTTGCCGGCAAGCTCGGACGAAATTTCTTCAAGGCTCGGCGCGATCATCTTGCACGGGCCGCACCATTCGGCCCAGAAATCCACCACGACAGGTTCGGAGGATTCGAGGACTTCGGACTGGAAGTTGGCGGCGTCGACTTTTACGGTAGCCATATCTGGCTCTCCTTTCAGTGAATCTTTTCCGCTATCGATGTGATGCGGGCGCGTCGAAATTTCAATGCCCCGGTATCTCACTTTGTCTTTATTGCGGCAAGGGCTTGCTTCATCGCATCATCGCCAACCGTCACAAATGCGGCATTTTCGGTATAGATCAGCGCGCAGACAAATTCCTTGCCGGGATAAAGCGGTGCCAGAATTTCGCGATAAATGGCAAGCTGCGCCGTATGGGAGAAGGGGATCTCGCGCGCGTCGCGTGGCGGAACGCGGTTCGTCTTGTAATCGACCAGAATGACGCGGTTGCCATCTACCGCCAACCGGTCGATACGGCCGGAAACGGCATAATGCTGCCTGCCGATCGTCATTGTCCCCATGATGGAAACTTCCGCGCGGCTGTTGGGTGAAAAAGCCGGTTGCACGGTTGGTTCGGACATGACCCGCAAAACAGCCTGTATCAGCTGCTCGCGCTCACTGGACGGCCAGAAACGGGCAGCACGGTCGGCATAACGGCGGGCTGCTTCTTCGCGTTCGGCCTCGGCAAAATCCGGCAGGGCCTGCAGCATGCGATGCACCAGCCGGCCGCGTTGCAGCGCCAGGGAGGAAGCACCGGCCTTTTCACCGAACAGCGGCGAACGCACGGCCAGATCGTCCGCGCCGTCATCGATGATGGTACCCGCGCCGGAAGGGCTAAGCGGCCTAGGCAATGAGGGCAGGGCGGGCAAAGGGGCGAGAAGTCCCGCCGGAAGCGTATATTCTTCCTGCCCTTGCGGTTCTGGCAGCCTTTGCGGGGCAGGTGTCGAGCGAGCCTCCGACTTGCGCCAGACAAGCCCCTGCCATTCCTCGCCATCGGCCGCAAAGAGCTGCGGCTGGCTGTGCTTTTCATTGTCGGCAAGCGCTGCCTTGACGATGGCATGCCAGCATTCGGGATTTTCTTTGTGGCCGCGATAACCGCAGACGACCAGATGATCGGCGGCACGCGTCATCGCCACATAAAGCAGCCGGCGATATTCGTCTTCGGCGGCCGTCTTCAGGCGGTCCTCGTCGGCGCGAATGAGATGATTGGAAAAGCCGCTGCCGGGCAGCCAGACGGGGACGGCATCCCCATCCGCTTCGATGAAGCGCAGTTTCGGCACGTGGCTGTGATTGAAGGCTTTCGAACCGCCATCGACGACAAAAACAACAGGCGCTTCCAGGCCCTTGGAGGCGTGCACGGTCATGATGCGCACTTCGCCGCGATCCTTGTCCTGTTCACGCTTCACCTCCGGCGAATCGGTTTCCAGAACGGAAAGGAAGGCTTGCAGGCCGGGCAGGCCCGTTCTTTCATGGTCCAGCGCAAAGGACAGGAACTCGTCCAGAACATCGCTCGCCTCGTTGCCGAGACGACCCAAGAACTTTTTGCGCCCGTCATGCAGGGTCAGAACCGCCGCGAAGAAATCGTGCACCGTTGCCGTTTTTGAAAGCGCGATGAAGTTTTCGAGCTTGCTGACGACTGCGGAAAAGTGGCTGTTCTCTTCCTGCGAAAGTGTTCGTAACCTCTGCCACACGCTCTCCGTCTCCGATCGCGTTGCGGCAACGTCGAAAACGTCGTCTTCGGCAAGATTGAAAAGCGGGCTTTTTAAAAGTGCGGCCAGTGAAAGATCATCCTCGGGCAGTACGACAAACCGGCCGAGCGCCAGAAGATCCTGCACGGCGATGTGGTCGGTCAGGCGAAGACGGTCGGCACCGGCGACGGGAATGTTCTTGCGTCGCTTCAGCTCACGGGTCAGCGCATTGACGAAAGCGTGGCGTTTTCTGACCAGCACCAGAATGTCGCCCGGCTCGATGGCCCGTTCCACACCCTTTTCAATGATGGTCTGGTTCCCGATCATTCCGGCAATGCGCGCAGCGATCCGGCGGGCAACGATGGTGGCCGGCGCGCTTTCCCGCAATGCGTCGAAAGGTGCTGTCCAGTCTTCCTCGTCCTCGGCGGTTTCCGGCGCCACCATATCCCAGACTTCCACGGTGCCGGGGTGGCCGGCGCGGTTGGAGCGGTGTTCGACAGGCTCGTTATCGGCGCTGAGTCCACTGGCATTTTTGGGGTCGGAGAAGACCTGATCGACGGCGGCCAGCACATCTTCCGTAGAACGGAAGGACAGCGGCAAGCGGATGCGGTGAAACGCCTGCTCCACCGAATCGACACGCCTTTTGGTCTCGTCACGCTCCTGCGAAAACCGTTCCGGCCGCGCGCCCTGAAACGAATAGATAGACTGCTTTTCGTCACCCACGGCAAAAAGCGTGCGCCGGCCCAAGCGGGCACTCTCGCCGGTGAAGAAATCCGCCGCCAGCGACTGGATGATCGACCATTGCACCGGACTGGTATCCTGCGCCTCGTCGACGAGAATATGGTCGATACCCTGGTCCAGCTTGTAATGCACCCAGGCGCCCGCCGTATCGCGGTTGAGGAGGTTGGCGGCGCGTTCGATCAGATCCTCGAAATCGAGCTGGCTTCGCTGCTTTTTCAGGTCCTCGAAATCGCCGATCAACCTTTCGGCCAGAACAAGGGCGCATTTCGTCGCCTCCAGCATCCGCACCAGACGATAGCGGTTGCGGCAGGCAACGACATGATCTCGCGCAAGCGTCAGCGCGTCGACAAGATCGGGTGCCGATTTCTGCATGCCCTTGTTGATGACAAAGGCATCGGATTTTTTCTCGCCCTTGGCCGTCAGTAAGGCTGCTTCGATGAATTCCATGCGCCGCACGGGATCCGCCTGCCGTTTTGCTTCCCGCAAGGCATAGGCGACATCGATGACGCGCGATCCGCCTACTTCATCGGCAAGCGTCAGATAGGTGTCGAGGGGAAGCCCCGAGAGACCGGGCAGGGGCCAGAACGCCGCCGCCGCCGTTTCTTCGGTTTCACCCGCTTCTATCTGCATCGCCTGCCGCAAGCGGGCGTCGATACCACCAGCCTGTTTTGCCTCGAGCAAAAAGGCGCGAAGGGCGCTGCGATTGGCGATGATGGCGGTGAGTAGCGATTCCAGCCCGCTTTCATCCGCGAGATCAAGCACATAGGCGAGCGATTGCGCGAGATCAGTGTCTCCCTCCGTCGAAACTGCCGTTAAAAGCGAACGCCGCGCCTCGGCCAGCAGGGTGGTTGCGGCGCGGTCGTCGAGAACGGAGAAGTGGCCGGCGACATTGGCCTCCAGCGGGAACTGATGCAGCAGTGCTTCGCAGAAAGCGTGGATTGTCTGGATTTTCAGCCCGCCCGGCGTTTCCAGCGCCTTGGCGAACAGCCGCCGCGCTTCGGCGAGCTTGATGCGATCCGGCGTTTTTCCTTCGATGGCGGCGACGCGATCCCTAAGATCGGCATCCGGCAAAGTCGCCCATTCCGCCAGACGATCGAAAACGCGGCTCGACATTTCGGACGCCGCCGCCTTGGTATAGGTCAGGCACAGAATAGCGGAGGGGCGGCACCCGGCCAGAAGCAGGCGGATGACGCGCTGGGTCAGCACATGGGTTTTGCCGGAGCCGGCATTGGCCGAAACCCAGGCGGAACTCGCGGGATCAGAGGCCAGCCGCTGCCGATCGCTCGTCCAGTCGATCCAGCTTTGAGGGGTGTCCGTGGCGGGTCCGTGATCGATAGGATCAATCATCATCGCCATCTCCCGGTTCTGCCGTCGACCATTCCGAAACGCGGGCGAGGTGGTCATATTCCCCGCCATAGGATTGCTGCTCCTCCGGCACCAGCCGCGAGGCAAAACCGTTTTCGCCATCACGCAGCGAACGCACGAATTTGGCGAGCTGATCAATGGATTCGGTTGCCAGTTCGATTGCTGATTTGGGTGCTTTCTTGCCGCTCCGGTTGGAATGCTCGTTGTTCACCTGATCGGCAAAAAACCTCTCTCCCGGTCGCAGGCGTACATAAATGAGGTTTTCCGGCGTGTGCGAATCCGCCTCGCGGAACGCGCCGCGCATCAGCGCCGCTGCTTCCAGCGCAAGCTGCGGATCGAGCAGCGCGCGTGCCTGATTGACCGAAGGCGCAAGCCCCGTCTTGTAGTCGATAATATCCGCCTGACCGCCGGTCTTGATGTCGATACGGTCGGCGATGCCAGTCAGTCTTACGCCCGCTTCGGGTATTTCCTGTCCGGCGCGGGCTTCGAAAAAGCTGCGACGGATGGATGGGTACCGTTCCTTCTCCCAGTCGATGAAGGCGCGCGCCACTGCCTCGAAACGGGGACGCCAGATGACATCGACATGCAAGGGAAGGTCTTGCGCATCGAAACTTTCATCCAGAATACGCTGCATGGCTTCGAGCGATGCCGGCGTGCCGGGAATATGCCCCTCGCGGGAATAACGCTCGATGATCGCATGATAGAGCGTGCCACGGTCGGCGGCATTTGGGTCGCGGTTGAACGGGTGGAGAGGATCGAGCTTCAGGATGCGCCGCGCATAGATCGAATAGGGGTCGCGGCGCAACCTGCCAACTTCGCTGAAGGAATAACTCTTCGGCTGTAGCTCGGCCGGCGGCTTCGGGGCAGGGCGCTTTGCCGTCTCCTGGTCGATGCTTGCATCCATAAGGGCCGCCCAGTGGCGATAGGTCTCGCCGCGCTTTTTCAGCTGGCCGGCAAAATCCTCGCCGCCGAGTGCCAGCAGCCGTTGCAGCCAGCGTGATGCGACGGCGGGCGTCGAGCCTTGCCTGAGCGCCCGGGTGTAAAAGATCTGCCGGGTGCCGTTGGCCATCTCGAAATCATGCGCCAGCTGGCCGATGCGCCGTTCCGGCGGTTCCAGACCGATGGCTGTCTTCATGTTGCGGGACAAAAACGGATTGTTTGCCGTCTGCCCCGGCCAAAGCCCTTCGTTAAGGCCGCCGATCACGACGGTATCGACGCTCTGCAATCGTGCTTCGAGCGCGCCGAAAATGAAGATGCGCGGATGGCGCATGGATCGCGGCTTGATCGATTCGCCGGCCACCAGTGCCGCGAAGATATCAGCCCATTGCGGACCGTCCGCATCGAGGATTTCGCCGCTTTCCATCAATTCGCCAAACAGGCCGGAAAGCTTGTCGCCTGCCTCGCCGGACCAGAGCGCGGCAAGTTCGTTGTTTTCATCCGCGCAGATGGCTTCGATCACCCGGCCTGTGCGCTCCGCCCAATCGGAAAGCGGCAATTTTTCCGTGAAAGACCGGCCCGACCGGTCGCGGCGGATGAATGCGCTGCCAAGCGCGTCCGTCGAAACGGCGATCCGGCGCGCAAGATCGCGCGCGGCGTCGACGCTTCCTTCCGGCAGTGCCAGCCGCCAGGCGGGCGGGTGCCTGTCATCGCGCTGCGCCGCCAGTTGCGCATCGAGGACCGCTTCCAGATTGCCGATTTCGGTTTCGACGCGGCCTCCCCTGAGCGCAATCAGCTCCAGCGCTTTCGACGCTTTCGTGAATGCTTCCTCAGAAAGCCCGAAACGGCTGAGCGGATGTTTCAGAAGGGAAATGACCGGCACCGGGTCTCCGGGCCTCAAAATCGCTTCCAGCGCCAGTTGCGTCAGTCCCGCCTGTGGTGTGGCGGATAATGGTGTGCCGGCAGAATCGTCGGCTTCGATGCCGAAGCGTTGCAACTCCGTCGCCACGCGCCGCGCCAGCCCGCGATCCGGGGTTATCAGTGCTGCCTGAGACGGGCGGCCAGCGCCTGGCGCTTCAAGCGCCAGCCGCAGCGCCACCGCGATTGCGGTTGCCTCTTCGCGCTCGTTGGCAGCCTCTATCAGGGATGCCGCTGCAAAAGCGTCGTCGAAAAAACCGGGTTGCCTGTCCTCACGCCAACGGTTCCAGTCGCTGGTGGATTTGGCCGGCGCGAGTGCTGCCGAAAACACCGCCGCACGCTTTTCGAGATCGTCATCGATGGCGCCGATCTGAACGACATCGTCGCGCATGATGCCAAGCTTCTGCAACAGCATGTAGAGCCCATATTGCGAATGGGTACGGCTCGAAGGATCGGTGGGATCCTCGGCAATCGCCTCCCATTGCTCCTCCGGCATCAAAAGATCGAGGCCCGGAAGCACGACGACGCCCTGGGGCAGGGAAGCGACGGAGGCGATGAGGTCTGCTGCCGCCGGAATGGAGCCCGTGGAGCCGGCAACGATGATCGGTCCCGTATCCGGCAGGTTGGCAAGCCTGTTCGCCTCCGCCCGCAGGATGCCGTTGCGATGCCGGCCTGCGGAGGTGCGGTTGAGTTCGGCAAGACGGGCAGGCCAGAACACGCTGGCGATCTTGAGGAAATCCGCCGTCAGCTGCCACCATTGGGCGTGATCGCCGGTATCGAGATGCGCGAGCGCCTCCCATTCCTTTTCTTCCGTATCCATGGCATCGATCACTTCGCCAAGCGCGCGCGCCAGCCATATGGCATCGGCGGGGCTGGCGGGCGCAACGAGCGGCGAATCCAAATGGATCGCCCGGATGGCGTCCGGCAGGCTGTTGCGCCATGCGAGAATGAGGCGCGCCAGTTCGACCAGCCGGCCGGTGCTGGAAATCGGCGGCGCCAGATCCATGATCTCAGGATTTTCGATTTCGAAGAAACCGCTGTCGTCATCCGTTTCGCCGAGCGGCCGGATCAGCGGCAGAATGGCGGAACGGCCACCCAGAAGATCGACGAATTCCGAGCGCAACACGCGGGCGGAGCGACGGGTCGGCACATAGATCGTCACTTTGGCCAGTGAAAGCGGATCGGCGGGGTCATATTGATAGCCTGCTGTCAGTGTCCCGTCACACAGCGTTTCCGCGAGCGTTTTGAGGAACGGTGTTCCCGCAGCGATCGTCAGAACGCGCTTTGCGTGGTGGGTCAAAGTCATGCAGAGCGCTTTTCCCTGAATTGCCGGATGATGCTCTCGGCGTCTTCTATCGCGTCGGGCGTGCCGACGGTGATCCAGTGGCCATCAAGCGAAAGCCCGAAAAGCCGGTCGTTTTCGATGGCGCGGTCGAAATAGATATTGAGGTTGAAGGCATCCGCCGGGGCGTCGTCCAGCAGGCGCGAATCCACGGCGATGGCGCCGGCATAAACTACCGGGTTCAGGTCACCATCACTATATCGCACCAATTTCCCATCGGCAGAAAGGTTGAAATCCCTTTTGCCGTTATGGCCGGTGGTGCGGTCCATGTCGACGCAGAGCAGCGCCATATCCATGCGCGTGGCGTCGAAGAATTGAGCGAGCTTGCGCAGGTTGCTGACGGCATTCAGCTGTTCGCCAATCCAGAAAAGATCGGCATTCATGACGAAGACAGGACCGGGCTCCAGAAGTTTCAGGCCCTTGGCAAGCCCGCCTCCGGAATTCATCAGTTGCGACCGCTCGTCGGAAATCAGGATTTCGGCGTCGGAGCGGTTTTCGAGATGGGCGATCATCTGTTCGGCATGGTGATGCACATTGACGACGATCTTCTCCGCCCCGGCCTCGACAAGGGCGTCGAGCGCATAGTCGATCATCGGCTTGCCGGCGATCTTGACGAGCGGCTTCGGGATCGTATCCGTGATCGGGCGCATCCGTGTGCCAAGCCCTGCGGCCAGCACCATCGCGTTCTTGATCGTCATCGTGGCAATCTTCTTTCAGTCTTTAAAATTCCATGCCCATGCGGACGCACCAGTCTTTGAGCGGTGCAAGTTCGGGATGCGAAAGCGTGGCAGTGAGATAGCGGAACGTCCTCGGCATATGTTTCATATAACCGGGTTTTCCATCGCGTTCCATCAGCCGCACCCAGATACCGGCCAGCTTGCAGTTTCGCTGCGCCGACATGATGGCGAAAGCCTTGAGAAAAGACGCCTCGTCGAAAGACGGCGTTTTTCGTCTGCGCTCCAGATAGTGCGAAAGCAGGCGAGCCTGCAGCTCGGGTGAGATGGTGACGCGGGCGTCCTGCACGATGGAGGCGAGATCGTAGGCGGTCGGCCCGATCATTGCGTCCTGAAAATCGATCATGCCGACTTGCCGGATACCGGCATTCTGCTCCTGCCAGAGGATGTTCGGCGAATGGAAGTCGCGCAGCAAAAGTCCCGTTTCGCAGCTGGCTAGCGTATCTATCAGGCCGTCCCAAAGGGCGTAATAGTCCCGCTTCTCGGCATCGGACAGCGGTTTGCCGCGTTTATGCGGCAGATACCATTCCGCCAGCAGCGAAACTTCGATCTTCATTGCCTGCCGGTCGAAGGCGGGAACCTCATAGACGCTGCCGTCACCCACCGGCAGCAGGTTGGGCCGCGGGGCCTGATGAAGGGCGGCAAGACAGGCGACGCTTTGCAGATAACGTTCCTCTATCGGCGTTCCGTCAGGCGCAAGCACGCCGTCCCGTCCGAGGTCTTCCAGCAGAAGAATACCCTGATCCATATCCGCTGCCAGAATCTCAGGCGCGCAAAAGCCGCTATTCCCTAGATAATTGCCGATCGCCACGAAGGACCGTGCGTCCTGGGCAAGATGGGCGATTTCCGCATAGGTTTTGCCGTCCGCGACGATCGCACCTCTCAAGGGGCGTCGCCAGTCCATCAGAATAAGGTCCGGGCCATCTGTGGAAATGGTCTCATAGGCGCGTGTGGAAGCATCGCCGCTCAGAAAATGGCGGGCCGCATCGTCCCTGCCCTTTTTCGCGAGGAACGCGCGAATAGCTAAAACACGCTCGAGCCGCGCTTTCTGTTTTGGCGGGGCATCGATGACGGCCAGGCGTCCTTCGCCGGAATGGGTCAGCCGCAGGCTGATGGTCTGATCCGGTGGCAGAACCTCGGCGGCCATATCCGGCCACTCGATCAGGCAGATACCATCTTCCAGCAACTCGTCGATGCCGAGCTCGTCCAGTTCGGAGACATCCGAAAGTCGGTAAAGATCGAGATGCGCAACCGGAATGCGCAAGGGATAGGTCTGGATGATCGTGAAGGTAGGGCTTGGAACTTCCAGATCCGGTGCATCCGCCATCGCGCGAATGAAGGCGCGGGCGAGGGTGGATTTACCGGCACCGAGATCGCCGATGAGCGCCAGACAATCGCCGGCCTTCAAAGCCAGCGCGAGGTCCTCGCCCAATCTGATGGTGTCTTTTTCTTCCTCGAGGGAAATGGTGATCGGCAAGATGTCGGCGCTCATTCTGCGGCGATGGAATGCGGGCGCGTGCCGGAAGGAATGCGGCAGGTGACGATAGTGCCGTTGCCGGGCCGGCTGTCTATGCTGACGGTGCCATGATGGAGGCTGACGAAGCTTTCCACGATGGAAAGGCCAAGCCCGGCGCCAGTGCGTCGCCCGCCATTGCCACGCGTCGCGAAGCGGTCGAACACGGCCTTGATCATGTCTTCGGGAATGCCTGGTCCCTTGTCCGCCACGGAGAACAGGAAGTCGCCCTCGCTGCGCTGACAGGAAAGCTGAACGGAAGATCCTTCAGGTGCAAAATTGATGGCGTTGGTCAGCAGTTTGATGAGGATCTGCTTCAGGCGCTGATGATCCGCGACCAGACTGCCGAGATGCGCGGGTGCGACGATCTCCAGCGAAATACCGCTTTCCTGCAGCCGATCGGCGATCTGCACCGAAACGTCGTCGAGCAATTCGTTGAGGTCGTTTTCCGCGTAATTCAACTGCATGATGCCCGCATCGACGGTCGCGAGATCGAGAATGTCGTTGACGATGGTCAGAAGAACCGAGGAGGAGGTGGAAATATGGTCGAGATATTCAGCCTGCCGTTCCGAGAGGTTTCCAATACCGGGAGTCTTCAGGAGATCGGTGAAGCCGATGATATTGGTCAGCGGCGAGCGCAATTCGTAGGAGACATGCTGTACGAAATCGTTCTTCAGCTCGTCGGCCTTGAGAAGCGCGTCGTTCTTTTCCTTGAGCGCCCGCTCGGCCCGCACGCTGTCGGTCATGTTGACGAATGTCAGCATGGTCTGTGCGTCCGGTAGCGGAATGACGGCGTAGTCGAGCACGAGGCCGGAAAGCAGTTCGAGCGTTCCCTGTCTCGACGGGCGTTCATCATCGAAGCTGGTGATGAACTGGCTGAAGGAGCGCCAGCCGTCCGGCCTGTCATAGGATTGCGTGCAGGTGGTCTCGATGGCGCGGATGTGGGTGCCTGTCTCGGCCTGTTCCGCGGTAACGCCCCAGAGCGCCCGGAATGCGGGGTTGGATAGGCGAATGCGGCCATCCGCCCCGAACACGGCCACACCTTCGGCCAGATGGTCGATAGTTTCGCCCTGCACCTTTACCAGCGTGTTGTAGCGCATTTGCAGATCGACCTGCTCGGTCAGGTTTTCGAAGACCCATGTCGCGCCGCCTTGCGGGTGAGCGGTCGCGATTACCCGCAACGTCTGGCCGTTGGGCAGATGCCAGAGATCAGTCTTGGTATCGAGCGAGCGGTAGACGGAAAGCGCCGTCTCTTTCCAGTTTTTCCAGTTCAGCTGTTCGGGCAGTTTGCCGGCGGTGCGCAGCCTGTCCAGAAGTTCGGAATTATCAGGGCCTGATTCGAGGAAAACGAGATCGAAACCCCAGAGAGCCGCGAATGCCTGATTGTAGAATTGCAGCCGCTGCCGGCCGTCGAAAATGGCGACGGGCGTTGCCAGGTGATCCAGCGTTTC
This sequence comes from Rhizobium sp. GR12, assembly GCF_036596185.1. Taxonomy (NCBI): domain Bacteria; kingdom Pseudomonadati; phylum Pseudomonadota; class Alphaproteobacteria; order Hyphomicrobiales; family Rhizobiaceae; genus Rhizobium; species Rhizobium sp. GR12. The sequence continues at coordinate 352,550 of NZ_JASXTH010000006.1, forward strand.
GGCGTGGCTTTTCAGAACCCGCTTGAGTTCCTCACGAATGGTTTCCGCTTCGGTGGCATCGATGGCGATACCCGCCGAACCGCCTGCCGTCTTGATATCGACAACGTCGAAGAAGGTGCGGTTTCCGGAAACAACCGTCGAAATGCGGTCGTGATAGGGCGAACTCGGCGTCGCGGCCGCGCGTATCTTCTGCCGGGTAACGGTGTTCAGAAGCTCGCGTTTTTCGTGGATGGTCTGTTCGCCATCGCGCGCATCCACAGCATGCGCATAGGCGTGGTTGACCCAGATGAGGTCGCCTTCGCCATTGCGCCGCCAGACGGGCTGCTCGATCGAATCGAGAAGCTCCTGAAATGTCGACACCGAGGCGACCAGACGCTCACGCTCCACCTGCAATTCGGCCAGTTCGGCGCGCAGGTTGTTGAGAGCGACGAAACGCGCAAAGGCATTGCCGCCGGAAACTCTCCCCTGAACTTCAATGACTTCGCCGCGCTGCGTCTCGATGGTCAGATCGAAACTCTGCGCATGGCTGCGAAGTTTTTCGAGGGATTTTTCAAGCTGGCTAGCCGATGACGGTTTCAGCCAGCGCCCAAAGGCCAGAAAATCGTGATCGGCCTGCGGCGCACCCGTCTCCACGGGCAATTGCCCCAGAAATTCGGGGCGTTTGTCCGCGCCGTCCCAGATGACGATGCGCCGGCTCTTGTCCGAAATCAGTGCTTCGTATTTCGCGATCTTGTGGTGGGACTGCGCAAGCGCCTGGCGGTATTCGCTGCTTTCCGCCTCGATATTGCCGCGCTGGCGCACCAGCCAGACAACGGAGAACAGCGTTGCCGAAAGCATGCCGACAAAAAGCGAATAGGTGATGGTTTCACCGGATGAAAACAGTCGCGCGCCAGTCTTTGCGACGAGACCGTCCTGCGCCAATGCCACGCTTGCAGAGCCAGCGAGAACAGTGCCAGACATCAGAACGGGAATCCGCGCAAGGCCTGTCCGGACAGCACTGATCGCCAGCCGGCAACGCGCCATAGCCGCGCTCAATGCCACGCCAGCATGCGTGTTTTCAACGCGTTGAACTGTCTGCTCGCGCAGATCCGAATTGTGAACCGTCATCCCCGGTCTGTCTCCGTCCTATGTGCCGCATCTTCGACAAGACATCCCATTTCGTCCACGCCGCCCTTTGGCGTGTCCGAATCAAGTTCGATGACAATACCGCCTTCATAAATTTGCGGAAAGGGAGCGCGCAAAAAAGATGCCGTGCGCTTTGTCAAGCGCACGGCATCTACATATTGTGTAATTTCAGTGGATATTAACTATGAAATTAATATCTGTAGTGTTCTGCCTTGAACGGACCCTGCTTCGAGATGCCGATATAATCGGCCTGAAGGTCGGAAAGTTCGGTCAGGCGCACGCCAAGCTTCTCGAGATGAAGTCGCGCAACCTTTTCGTCGAGGTGCTTCGGCAGCACGTAAACCTCGTTCTTGTATTCGCCAGGCTTCGTGAAGAGTTCGATCTGGCCGAGCACCTGGTTGGTGAAGGACGCCGACATGACGAAGGACGGGTGACCGGTGGCGTTGCCGAGGTTCAGCAGGCGGCCTTCGGACAAAAGGATGATGCGGTTGCCCTTCGGGAACTCGATCATGTCGACCTGCGGCTTGATGTTCGTCCACTTGAGGTTACGCAGCGATGCGACCTGAATTTCATTGTCGAAATGGCCGATATTACCGACGATGGCCATGTCCTTCATCTCGCGCATATGCTCGATGCGGATCACGTCCTTGTTGCCGGTGGTGGTGATGAAGATATCCGCGGAGGAAACCACGTCTTCCAGACGAACCACTTCGAAACCGTCCATGGCGGCCTGAAGCGCGCAGATCGGGTCGATTTCCGTGACCTTCACGCGGGCGCCGGCGCCCTGCAACGAGGCGGCGGAACCCTTGCCCACATCGCCGTAACCGCAGACCACGGCAACCTTGCCGGCCATCATCACGTCGGTTGCGCGGCGAATGCCGTCTACCAGTGATTCCTTGCAGCCGTATTTGTTGTCGAACTTGGACTTGGTGACGCTGTCGTTGACGTTGATGGCCGGGAAGGGCAGGAGGCCCTTCTTGGCGAGATCGTAAAGACGATGAACACCGGTCGTCGTTTCTTCCGTCACGCCCTTCAGCGCGTCGCGCTGCTTGGTGAACCAGCCGGGGGAAGCCTTGAGGCGCTTGTTGATCTGCGCGAAAAGAATTTCCTCTTCTTCCGAACCGGGGTTGGAAAGAACGTCCTCGCCGGCTTCGGCACGCGCGCCGAGCAGGATGTACATGGTGGCGTCGCCGCCATCGTCAAGGATCATGTTGGAGAGGCCGCCATCGGTCCACTGGAAGATCCTGTCGGTATATTCCCAATATTCCGTCAGGCTTTCACCCTTGACGGCGAAGACCGGAATGCCGGCCGCTGCAATAGCCGCTGCCGCATGGTCCTGCGTCGAGAAAATGTTGCAGGACGCCCAGCGGATATCCGCGCCCAGTTCCTTCAGCGTCTCGATCAGAACGCCGGTCTGGATCGTCATGTGAAGAGAGCCGGTGATACGTGCGCCCTTCAGCGGCTTGCTCGCGCTGAACTCACTGCGGCAGGACATCAGGCCGGGCATTTCGGTTTCGGCGATGTCCAGTTCCTTGCGGCCGAATGCGGCAAGGTTGATATCGGCGATGATGTAGTCCTTCTCAAGGCTCATGAGGTTCTCCAGATCAGAAATGCCACGCCTATTGGCCCGGCTTTTAAACGTAGCAGGGGTTTAGCAGGCCAAAAACGATCTGGCAATAACGATATAAAGAAGTCTTTATGTCTTTATATGGGGCGGGATCAGGCTTCTTCGCCAAAGCGGTCGGCCACGAGCGCCTCGAGTGCGGCAAGCGCCTCTTCAGCCTGATTTCCGCTCGCCTCGACATAGACGCTGCATCCGGGGCTGGCCGCCAGCATCATGAGACCCATGATGGAGGTGCCGCCAACCGTCATGCCATCCTTGGAAACCGTGATCGTCGCGTCGAACCCCTCGACCATCTGCACGAATTTCGCGGACGCCCGGGCGTGGAGACCGCGCTTGTTGATGATCGACAATTCCCGGGAGTGAGGCGACATGGGCTGACTTCTTATTTGCCGCTTAAAACGCGGCTGGCGACGTTGATGTATTTGCGGCCGGCGTCGGATGCGTCCTGGAGCGCCTTGTCCATGTTGTCTTCGCTGCGAACGCCGGCGAGTTTTATCAGCATGGGAAGATTGACGCCTGCGATGACTTCGACATTGCCGTTGTTCATGACGGAGATGGCGAGATTGGACGGTGTACCGCCGAACATATCAGTCAGAATAATGACGCCGTTCCCATCATTGACGCGCGTGACGGCGTCGATGATATCCTGCCGGCGCTGATCCATGTCGTCTTCGGGACCGATACAAACCGTCTCGATCAATTTCTGGGGACCGACGACATGCTCCAACGCATGGCGAAACTCCTCAGCCAGCTTGCCATGGGTGACAAGCACTAGTCCGATCATGAAATGCTCCCTTGCACACGCACTCTCATTGCCGACTATCGCAACGCGGCAATCCTGTCCATCGGTGGGATTTCATCTTGATGAGGAAAATGCGAATCGCAAGCCTAAAATCGCCTGAATCATGGTCACTTCACATTCGTTTTAAAAAGATTGTGAGCAAGTGCAGCAAATTTTCCATAAGGCACAAGACTGGAAAGCGGAATACGCAGAAGCGGAAGATTCCCGCCGCAGGGCAGGGAAAACACTTCGTCATCTTCCGGAAGTCTTGGATTTTCCGGTGAAAGAACTGTCGTCACGGCGAAATGTAGTGCGGCGCTCGGGATGCTGTTGACGGAAACAATGCCGCTGCCGCGCAGTTCCAGTAATCCGGCGATTGCTTCCGGCCGCTCGGCGATGATGTTTTCGCCATCCCGATACACGAAAATCTGATCGTCCGCGATCAGCGCGGCCGGCAATCCGCACCGTTCCGCCTCCGTCAGAAAGCTGAAAGCAAGCTCGCTCTTGCCGCTTCCCGACGGTCCCGTGAAGAGAATGCCGGTGTTGTCGACGACGATAGCGGTGGCATGCAGGTTGAAGCGTTCAGCGTTCATGGGTTTCGGCCGCCGGTAGCGACAGGGTAAACCGCGCGCCGGAAATCACGCCGTATTTGTCGACGACATTTTCCGCCCTGAGGCTGCCGCCATGGGCTTCGGCAATCTGGCGGCTGATGGAAAGACCAAGGCCGGAGTTCTGTCCGAACCCTTCGCTCGCCGGCCGGTCCGTGTAAAAGCGCTCGAAAATCCGGTCGATATCCTCGGCCTGAATGCCGGGGCCATTGTCTTCCACCTGCACGATGCAGCGGTCCTTGTGACGGGACAGACGCACGGTGATGCGGCCACTTTCCTCGGCAACGAAAGATCGCGCATTCTCGATCAGGTTGGTGACGATCTGCCCGATGCGAAGATCGTGACCGTTCACCACGAAGGAGGTTTTGGCTCCCGCCTTCCGATCGGCGACATAGTCGATGGCTACGCTCTTTTTCTTGGTGCTGATCTGGCGGGATAAATCCACTAGACCCTTCATCAGCACGTCGAGATCGAGCGGCGAGGCATCGGCGCGCGCCAGTTCGGCATCGAGCCGCGACGCATCCGAAATATCGCTGATCAAACGGTCGAGGCGACGGACATCGTGGAAGATGATCTCGGTCAGGCGCTGTTTGGACTCTTCGGTCTTGGCGCGCGGCAGGGTTTCCACGGCGCTGCGCAGCGAGGTGAGCGGGTTTTTAAGCTCGTGGCTGACATCGGCGGCGAAACTTTCGATCGCGTCGATACGGTCGTAAAGCGCCGTCGTCATTTCACGCAGTGCTATGGATAGGTTGCCGATTTCATCCTGGCGCGCCGAAAAATCCGGTATTTCCTCACGGGTTCTCGCCCCGCGGCGCACGCGGATCGCGGCGGCCGAAAGCCGCCGCAGCGGCGTGGCGATGGTGGAGGACAACAATAGCGAAAGCACGATGTTGACCAGCGTGGCGATGCCGAACACGCGCATGATGGCAAGGCGCTCCGCATGCACGATCTTGTCGATATCGCCCGCCTGCGTGGACAGGAGCAGAACGCCGAGCACGGCCCGGAAGCGCTGCACCGGCACGGCGACCGAGACGATCAACTCGCCCTTTTCGGTCACGCGCACGACCGCGCCGCGCACGCCGGTCAGCGCATTCATCACTTCGGGATAGATCGAGCCATCACCGCCCGGCGCTTCCTTGTATTGCGGCAGGCTGCTCGGTTGCAGCATGCGGTTGAACATGCTGGTAAACCATTCGCTCCAGGTCTGGGTTTCCGGCGTTACAGGCGGCAGATCGAAGCGCAGAACCTGACCGCGCGAATAAAGATGGCGGGAGTCGAGAAGCAGGTTGGCATCGGCATCGAAAAGCCGTGCACGGGTCCGCGTCGGCGAAATCAGCCGGCGCAGCACCGGGGCTACCCGTTCCGGATTGATCGGGAAATTCAGGTCCTCGTCATTCGGAGCAGGCGTGATGCTTTGCCCCGCCTGCAATTCGAGGAGCTTTTCCGGGTTGATGGTGATGGAGTTGGTGTCGACCGAAGCGGAGGCGGAAATGGCGCCGGCGATGATTTCGCCCTGCGTCAGAAGGCTTTCCACCCGCGCGTCGATCAGCCCTTCGCGGAACTGGTTGAGGTAGAGAATGCCACCGACCAGAACCACGGTCGCGGCCACGTTGAAGAACAGGATACGGCGCGTCAGGCTGGAAAACACTGCATTGCCGAAAATGCGTCGGACGATCGTCAGCGGATGGATACGGTGACGGCGTTCGCTGCCGCGATCTTCGGCATCGTCACTGTCCGAGACGGTTTGCGGCGTTTTCTTCAACACGTATTAAGTCCTCGCCACCACAAGTTCGGGTGGTCTCTCCCGCTTGGCGCGCTCGTTCAAGCCGCTTCGCGGAAGCGATATCCTACGCCATAAAGCGTTTCAATCATATCGAAGTCGCCATCGACCAGTTTGAACTTCTTGCGAAGGCGCTTGATGTGGCTGTCGATCGTGCGATCGTCCACATAGACCTGTTCGTCATAGGCGGCATCCATCAGCGCGTCGCGGCTTTTCACCACGCCCGGCCTCTGTGCAAGCGAATGCAGGATGAGGAATTCGGTAACGGTGAGCGTTACCGGCTCACCCTTCCAGGTGCAGGTGTGGCGTTCCTGATCCATGGCGAGCTGGCCGCGTTCCAGCGTCCGTGCCTGTTGATCAGCAGTCGGTTTCTGCGTGCTGCCGGTTGCGGCGGAAGCCTCGCGGCTGCTGGCGCGGCGCAGGATGGCCTTGACGCGCTCCACCAGAAGGCGCTGCGAGAAGGGTTTTGTGATGAAATCGTCGGCGCCCATCTTCAGGCCGAACAATTCATCGATCTCTTCATCCTTGGAAGTCAGGAAGATAACGGGAATGTCCGATTTCTGGCGAAGACGCCGCAAAAGCTCCATGCCGTCCATGCGGGGCATCTTGATGTCGAAAATGGCGAGCTGCGGCGGACGGGCGATCAACCCGTCAAGCGCGGAGGCGCCGTCCGTATACGTTTCGACCCGGTAGCCTTCGGCTTCGAGCGCGATCGATACCGAAGTGAGAATATTCCGGTCGTCGTCGACAAGCGCGATAGTCTGCATGTAGTTGGTCTCCATCGTCATTTTCTCATAACTCCCGACATTCACCCAGCCTAGGTTGTGCGCCGCGAGCCACTCTCATGAGTATAAAGGTGGAACAAATTGTGGCAAAGGAAAACTCGCGGTAAAATCGCAGGGCGCGGAGAGGCCATTTCCGGGAAAACGCCACAGCCGGATTTTAATGCGCCTTCAACCGATTTAAAAAGAAATAAAATCTTTTAAATCGATTAATATATTGAAATCACTCAATTATTTAAAGTTTCACTCTTGCGTTTCTAAAAGCTGCCACGTATTTTCCGTTCAAATTTCAACGGCCTTATCGTCATTAACAAGGAACGCGTCATGAACGAGCTTGGGGTTCATAATCCTGCCAATGGAGTTGAGAAACTCGGACTCGGCGAGGCTTCCCGCGTCTTTTATAACCTCAACGAAGGCGAATTATACGAAGAGGCGATCCGCAACGGCGAAGCCGAACTGACCATCGATGGCGCGCTGCGCGCCGTCACCGGCCAGCATACGGGCCGTTCACCGAAGGACAAATTCGTGGTCCGCGATGCTTCCACCGAAGACACCATCTGGTGGGACAACAACAAGCCGCTGTCGCCGGAAAACTTCGAGCTTCTGCGCCAGGACATGCTGGCCCATGCTGCCGGCAAGACGCTTTATGTGCAGGACCTGATCGGCGGCGCCGATGAGGAAAATGCTTTGCCGACACGCGTCGTCACCGAGCTTGCCTGGCATTCGCTGTTCATCCGCAACCTTTTGATCCGGCCGAAGCGGGAGAAGCTGGCTGGCTTCAAACAGAAGCTGACCATCATCAACCTGCCGAGCTTCAAGGCCGATCCGGCCCGTCACGGCGTCCGTTCGGAAACCGTCATCGCCTGCGATCTCACCAATGGTCTCGTCCTCATCGGCGGCACCTCCTATGCCGGCGAAAACAAGAAGTCGGTCTTCACGGTTCTGAACTATCTCCTGCCGGCAAAGGGCGTCATGCCGATGCACTGCTCGGCCAATGTCGGTCCTGAGGGTGATTCCGCCGTGTTCTTCGGCCTTTCCGGCACCGGCAAGACCACGCTTTCGGCTGATCCGTCGCGCACGCTGATCGGCGATGACGAACACGGCTGGGGCGAGCACGGCATCTTCAATTTCGAAGGTGGCTGCTACGCCAAGGCGATCAAGCTTTCTGCCGAAGCCGAACCGGAAATCTACGCTGCGACCCGCCGTTTCGGCACGGTTCTCGAAAACGTCGTGCTGGACGAAAACCGCGTTCCTGATTTCAACGACAACTCGCTGACGGAAAACACCCGCAGCGCCTATCCGTTGCACTTCATTCCGAATGCATCGGAAACGGGCCTTGCCGGTCATCCGAAGACGATCATCATGCTGACGGCGGATGCCTTCGGCGTGCTGCCGCCGATTGCCCGTCTGACGCCGGAACAGGCCATGTACCACTTCCTGTCCGGTTACACCGCAAAGGTCGCGGGCACGGAAAAAGGCGTGACGGAACCGGAAGCGACCTTCTCCACCTGCTTCGGTGCGCCCTTCATGCCGCGCCACCCGGCGGAATACGGCAACCTGCTGCGCGAGCTGATCGGCAAGCATGGCGTGGATTGCTGGCTGGTCAACACCGGCTGGACCGGTGGTGCCTACGGTATCGGCAAGCGCATGCCCATCAAGGCGACGCGCGCGCTTCTGACGGCTGCTCTCACCGGCGAACTGAAGGGTGCCGAATTCCGCACCGATGCGAATTTCGGTTTCGCTGTGCCCCTGTCGCTGGAAGGCGTGGACAGCGCAATCCTCGATCCGCGTTCGACCTGGGCCGATGGCGCAGCCTATGATGCGCAGGCGAAGAAGCTGGTATCGATGTTTGTCACCAACTTCACCAAGTTCGAGGATCATGTCGACAGCAAGGTTCGCGATGCGGCACCGGGCCTGCTGCTTGCGGCTGAATGAATGAAGCCTCATACGTGAGGGGGAGGGAACCCGGCCTTGTGCCGGGTTTCTTTTTGCCTGCTTGTTTCATTTTGTCGGCTGTTTTCATTTTTTGCGATCTGTGGCATCACCGGCGCGGAGAAAGATCATGGCCAGCGACCCGCTTTACATCAATAACCGTATCACCATCGCCGGCTGGGAGCTGACGGAGCAATTCGTGCTGGCCGGTGGGCCGGGCGGCCAGAACGTCAACAAGGTCTCGACGGCGGTTCAGCTGTTTTTTGATATCGCCAATTCGCCCTCCCTGTCGGACCGGGTGAAGGCGAATGCCCTGCGTCTGGGGGGCCGGCGTGTTTCGAAAGAAGGCGTTCTGATGCTCGAGGCGAGCCGGTTTCGCAGCCAGGAGCGCAATCGCGAAGATGCCCGCGAAAGGCTGAAGGAACTGATCCTTGAAGCAGCCGCCCCGCCGCCACCGGTGCGCAAGGCCACCAAGCCCACCAAAGGCTCGGTCGAGCGCCGCCTCAAGGCGAAATCCGGACGCTCGGACGTCAAGAAAATGCGTGGCAAACCATCAGGCGACTAGGTTGCAGCTGGATGGCAAAATGTTTCGCACTTGTCATAGAGCTTCATATATCGTCTGGTAAGCCTCTCTACAACCAAGGAGGGTGCTATGGGTCTATTCAGTTTCATCAAGGACGCGGGAAAAAATCTTGGTATCGGCGGCGGCGATGATGCCCCCGATGTTGAAGCTGTCAAAAAAGAACTCGCTTCCCATGATCTCGGCACGGACAAGGTTCAGGTTGAGGTGGTGGATGACAAGGTCGTTCTGAAGGGCGAAGTGGCCGATCAGTCCGCTTTCGAAAAGGCGGTCATCGCGGTCGGCAATACGCTCGGCATTTCCAAGGTCGAGGCCGGCGAGCTGACGGTGGCTGCGGCACCGGCGAAGGAGCCCGTCTTATACACGGTCAAGAAGGGCGACAATCTCTGGAAGATTGCGGAAGCCCAGTATGGCAAGGCAAATGGCGGCAAGAACAACATCATCTTCGAAGCCAACAAGCCGATGCTGACCCATCCCGATAAAATCTATCCCGGACAGGTCCTGCGTATCCCTGACCTTGCGTAATAACGGATTTAACCGCTGCAATGGAGATGCCGCTTTCGCGGCATCTTTCACAACTTGCGAAGCGCCACCGTATCGATCAGGTGGTTCTTTCCCTTGCGCAAGATGAGGTCGGCACGCGGACGCGTCGGCACTATGTTCTGGCGCAGGTTCTTCAGGTTGATGTTCTGCCAGAGACCCTCGGCAATACTGAGCGCCGCTTCTTCGCTGATCGACGCATAACGGTTGAAGAACGAATTCGGGTCGCGGAACGCGGTTTGCCGCAGGTTCATGAACCGGTTCACATACCAGTTGTGAATGAAGTCCTCATCGGCGTCGATATAGATCGCGAAATCGAAGAAGTCGGAAACGATCGGCACGATCCGCCCGCCCGCTGGCAGATCGCGCGATTGCAGCACGTTGATGCCTTCGAAGATCAATATATCCGGCCGGTCGATGACTGTGAATTCGTTCGGCAGCACGTCATAGGTCAGGTGCGAATAGCGCGGCGCCTTCACATTCGGCTGGCCCGCCTTGATCGCCGAGAGAAAACGCAGCAGTGCGCCGATATCGTAGCTTTCCGGAAAACCCTTGCGCTCCATCAGGTTCTCGCGTCGCAGGACCTCGTTCGGGTAAAGAAACCCGTCGGTGGTGATGAGATCGACCTTCGGGCTGGAGGGCCAGCGGGCCAGAAGCTCCTTCAGGATACGCGCCGTCGTCGATTTTCCAACGGCCACCGAACCGGCAATACCGATGACAAATGGCGTCTTGTTGATATCCGCCATGTTCAGAAAGCGGTTGCGCTGTTCGAAAAGCAGCTGCGATGCCTCCACATGCGATGACAGGAGGCGCGACAACGACAGGTAGATCCGCCGCACTTCGTCCAGATCGATAGGGTCGTCCAGCGAACGCAGCCTTTTCACCTCGTCGCCGGAGAGGGTAAGCGGCGTGTCGGCTCGAAATTTCGCCCATTCTTCCGAACTGAAGAAATGATAGGGCGAATATTCATCCGGCCGGAAATGATCGAGTGTACTCGGCATGCCTCTCTCCCCGCTGCCTGCCTTTACATTCATGATGTCGGCCTCGCCGCCTTTTCCGCAAGCCCGGTCTGTCCGGTTCGGCGCTCAAGTTCGGCAAAAACGTCGTCCAGGGGGATATCGGCAATCTTCAGCACCACCAGCAGATGATAAAGCAGATCGGCGGCCTCGTTCGTCAGCCCGTCGCGGTCTTTCGCGATGGCGGCGATAACGGCCTCAACCGCCTCTTCGCCGAGTTTTTTCGCCGCACGTTCCTGGCCTGCCGCAACGAGTTTGGCTGTCCAGGATTCGTCAGGAGATGCGGCGGCGCGTGTCGCGACGATGCGTTCCAGATCGGAAAGGGAAAATGCGCTCATGAGAGGTTCCTGCAATCAGTCGAGACGCATGGCGATGCCATGCTCTGCCATATAGGTCTTGGCTTCACCGATCGAATAGGTGCCGAAGTGGAAGATGGAAGCGGCAAGCACCGCAGTTGCGTGGCCATCACGAACCCCGGCCACCAGATCGTCCAGCGTTCCGACGCCGCCCGAGGCGATGACGGGCACACGAACCTGATCGGCAATGCTGCGTGTCAGGCCGATATCGTATCCGCTTTTGGTGCCATCGCGGTCCATCGAGGTGACGAGCAGTTCGCCGGCACCGCGTTCGACCATTTTGACGGCGAATTCCACGGCGTCGATACCGGTCGGCTGACGGCCCCCATGGGTGAAGATTTCCCAGCGCCCCGCTTCGCCGTCCTTCGAAACCTTTTTGGCGTCGATGGAGACGACGATGCACTGGTTGCCGAACTTGTCGGCCGCCTGCGCCACGAAGTCGGGGTCCTTCACCGCTGCGGAATTGATCGAGACCTTGTCGGCACCGCAGAGAAGCAGCTTGCGGATATCCGCGACGGCGCGGACGCCGCCGCCGACAGTCAACGGCATGAAGCAATGGTCGGCGGTGCGCGATACGACGTCGAAAATCGTGTCGCGATTGTCGGACGAGGCGGTGATGTCGAGAAAGCAGAGTTCGTCCGCTCCCGCCGCATCGTAGGCTTTCGCCGCCTCGACGGGATCGCCGGCATCAATCAGGTCGACGAAGTTCACGCCCTTGACGACACGGCCGTCTTTCACGTCGAGGCATGGAATAACGCGGGCTTTGAGGGTCATGCTCTTGCCTCCTTGGCTGAGGCGGCCTTGATCAGAGCCAGCGCCTCCTGCGGATCGATGCGCCCGTCATAAAGCGCGCGGCCCGAAATTGCGCCCTCGAGCTTTGCAGCATCCGGCTGCAACATGCGCTTGATGTCGTCGATGGAGGCAAGGCCGCCGGAGGCGATGACCGGGATCGACACGGCATCCGCCAGTTCAAGCGTCGAGGCCCAGTTGATGCCGGCCAGAATGCCGTCCCGATCGATATCGGTGTAGATGATGGCGGCGACGCCGGCACCTTCGAAACGTTTGGCAAGTTCGATGATGCCGAGTTCGGAGGCTTCCGCCCAGCCCTCAACGGCAACCTTGCCGCCCTTGGCATCGATGCCGACGGCAACCTGGCCTGGGAAACGCTTGCAGGCTTCCAGAACCAGAACCGGATCACGCACCGCCACGGTGCCGAGAATGACGCGGGCTAGCCCACGGCTCAGCCACGCCTCGATATGGTCGAGATTGCGGATGCCGCCGCCGAGCTGCACCGGATTTTTCGTGGCTTTGAGGATTGCGTCGACGGCCTCGCCATTCACGGTCTCGCCCGCGAAGGCACCGTTGAGATCAACGACATGCAGCCACTCGAAACCTTGGTCCTCGAAGGCTTTCGCCTGCGCGCCTGGGTCGGTGTTGTAGACGGTAGCCTGGTCCATATCGCCGAGTTTCAGGCGAACGCACTCACCGTCTTTAAGATCGATTGCGGGAAAAAGGATCATGTCAGGGCTTCCAGCGCAGGAAATTGGAAATCAGGGCAAGGCCGAGCGTCTGGCTTTTTTCCGGATGGAACTGCGCGCCCGCCATATTGTCGCGTCCGACGAAAGCCGTCATCGCGCCACCGTAACTGGTAGTGGCGATGACATCCGCCGGATGTTTCGCCGCCAGATGATAGGAATGTACGAAATAGGCGTGCAAGCCGTCCGCGCCGGTCCTGATACCGTCAAACAGAGGATGGGCATGCCGTATTTCCAGCGTGTTCCAGCCGATCTGCGGAATTTTCAGCGTCGGATCGGAGGGTGTCATTTCAACGACATCGCCTTCGATCCAGCCGAGCCCCGTGCTCACCTTCTTTTCCAAGCCGCGTGAGGACATCAGCTGCATGCCGACACAGATACCGAGGAAGGGATGGGCCTTTTTCTCGATGGCTTCGATGAGCGCCTCATGCATGCCGGGAACCGCATCGAGACCGGCGCGGCAATCCGCATAGGCGCCGACACCAGGCAGAACGATGCGGTCCGCCGACGCGACGTGATCCGGCTTGTCGGTCAGGTCGATGGTTGCATTGATACCGGCTTCGCGGGCGGCGCGCTCGAAAGCTTTGGTGGCCGAACGCAGGTTGCCAGAACCGTAGTCGATGATCGCGACACGCATGTCAGCGCCTTCCATTCAAGTCGAAAAGAAACGATCCGGCGGGATCGTTAGCGAAGTTTTTGCCGCCGCTCTTTTGCGGTGAGGGGGTCCACACCGGCTGAGACAGCTGTTCCGTCGTTTCGGTGTCGGAGAGACCGGAGAAATATATCTCTTCGGCACTCGAAAGATCAGGGGCGGAAATGATCGAGGTCATCGTCCAGCCCTTGCCGATCAGGTGCCGAATAAGAAAATCGCGCCCTTCCAGTGCGGTGAGGAGGGCAATGGCGATGCAGCTCAGAATGCCCACCGGTTCGAATCCGGGTAACATTGACGCCCAGCCGGCCAGAACGAGAATCGTAAAGACGACGATTGCGGCCAGCCAGAGCCGGTTTGCGGCCAGCCATAGCCAGGGCGCAATCAGAGCCAGCCAGACGAACCGGTCTGCGATGAAACGGGTCGTCTTGTGGTCCCTGTCCGGCCCGTTGGGGGCTTCCAGAACGAGATAGCTTGTCATGGGCTTCCTGACAGCTTTGGCGGTCAGGCCAGCATGCCCTTTGTCGAGGGAACGCGGCCTGCCTGCCGGGGGTCGATCTCGGTTGCCGCGCGAAGAGCGCGGGCAACGGCCTTGAAGCAAGTTTCGGCGATATGATGGTTGTTGGCGCCGTAATGGTTCAGGATATGCAGCGTGATGCCGGCATTCTGAGCCAGCGCCTGAAAGAATTCACGCACCAGTTCGGTATCGAAGGTGCCGATCTTCGGTGCGGAGAAGTTCACATTCCACACGAGGAAGGGGCGGCCGGAAATATCGACGGCAGCCTTGGTCATCGTCTCATCCATGGCGAGATCGAGCGAGGCATAACGTGTAATACCGCGCCGGTCGCCCAGCGCCTTGGCGATGGCCTGGCCGATGGCGATGCCGGTATCTTCCACGGTGTGATGGTCGTCGATATGCAGGTCGCCCTTCACCTCGATGTCCATGTCGATCAGCGAATGGCGGCTGAGCTGGTCCAGCATATGATCGAAAAATCCCACCCCTGTGGAAATTGTCGATTTGCCGGTGCCGTCGATATCCACACGTACCGAAACCGAAGTTTCGTTGGTCTTGCGGATGATCTCGCCTTTACGTTCTGCCATCTGTGGCCGCTCCGTGAAAATGTCGCCGTTCCTTATCAGCACGGGACACAAATATCCAGTTGTTCCATCGTCTTGCCTGATCTGCGCAAAACGGTGTGTTGCGGGCATGATTTGCAATCGTGAAAAGCAAACTTACATAGAACTCGAGAAGAGCCGGATGCCGGCCCGTTAACAGCAGGCCCGGCAGGGCAGACAGGTGTTTGATGACAACGATTATTACAGTCAGGAAGGGCGGCAAGGTCGTCATGGCTGGCGATGGTCAGGTAAGCCTTGGCCAGACCGTCATGAAAGGCAACGCCCGCAAGGTTCGCCGTATCGGCAAGGGTGAAGTGATTGCCGGTTTTGCCGGTGCTACGGCCGATGCCTTCACGCTGCTCGACCGTCTCGAAAAGAAACTCGAGCAATATCCCGGCCAGTTGATGCGCGCGGCGGTGGAGCTTGCGAAGGACTGGCGCACGGACAAATATCTGCGCAATCTCGAAGCGATGATGCTGGTGGCCGACAAATCCACGACACTCGCCATCACGGGTAATGGTGACGTGCTGGAACCGGAACATGGCGCGATCGCTATCGGTTCCGGCGGCAACTACGCCTTTGCGGCTGCCCGCGCCATGATGGACACGGACAAATCGGCAGAGGAGGTGGCGCGTAAGTCGCTCGATATAGCCGCCGATATCTGCGTTTATACCAACCATAACCTCGTCATCGAAACCCTCGACGCCGAGTAAGCATGTTTCTCACCCCCATTTCTCACCCAAGGGTCCTGTGGGCCGGGCCGGAATGGCCGGTCGGAACAGGAAAGCCGAGAGGACAGAATGACAACTTTTTCTCCCCGGGAGATTGTCTCGGAACTCGACCGCCACATCATCGGCCAGCATGATGCGAAACGTGCGGTCGCGATTGCGCTGCGCAACCGCTGGCGTCGCCAGCAGCTCGACGAGAGCCTGCGCGACGAAGTCATGCCAAAAAACATTCTGATGATCGGACCGACCGGTGTCGGCAAGACGGAGATTTCCCGCCGCCTTGCCAAGCTTGCCGGCGCGCCCTTCATCAAGGTCGAGGCGACCAAATTTACCGAAGTCGGTTATGTCGGCCGCGATGTCGAGCAGATCATCCGCGATCTGGTCGAGATCGGTATCGGTCTCGTACGTGAAAAGAAACGCGCCGAAGTTCAGGCAAAGGCGCATGCCAGCGCCGAAGAACGGGTGCTCGACGCCCTTGTCGGATCGACCTCCTCTCCTGCGACACGCGAAAACTTCCGCAAGAAGCTGCGCGATGGCGAGCTGGACGACAAAGAAATCGACATCGAGGTTGCAGACAGCGGCTCGGGCATGCCCGGCTTTGAGATTCCCGGCATGCCGGGCGCCAATATCGGCGTTCTCAACCTGTCGGAAATGTTCGGCAAGGCCATGGGCGGACGTACCAAGAAGGTGCGCACCACGGTCTCCAAATCCTACATCGATCTCGTCCGCGACGAATCCGACAAGCTGCTCGATAATGAAATGATCCAGCGCGAAGCGGTGAAGTCGGTGGAAAATGACGGCATCGTCTTTCTTGACGAGATCGACAAGATCGCCGCCCGCGATGGCGGCATGGGTGCCGGCGTCTCGCGCGAAGGTGTGCAGCGCGATCTCCTGCCGCTGGTCGAAGGCACGACGGTTTCGACGAAATATGGCCCGGTGAAAACGGACCACATCCTGTTCATCGCATCCGGCGCGTTCCATGTGGCAAAGCCGTCCGACCTTCTGCCGGAGCTTCAGGGTCGCCTGCCTATCCGCGTCGAACTGAAGCCGCTGACGAAGGAGGATTTCCGCCGCATCCTGACAGAGACGGAAGCGAGCCTCATCCGCCAGTACAAGGCGCTGATGGCGACGGAAGAACTCGACCTCGATTTCACCGACGATGCGATCGATGCTCTGGCCGATGTGGCCGTTCATCTTAACTCGTCGGTCGAAAATATCGGTGCGCGCCGCCTGCAGACGGTGATGGAGCGTGTTCTCGACGAGATTTCCTTCAACGCACCGGATCGCGGCGGCTCCGCCGTCAAGATCGATCAGGAATATGTCAAAAAACATGTCGGCGATCTTGCCGCCGATACGGATCTGTCCCGTTACATTCTCTGAATATTTCGGAGGGCAACGCCAGGAGAGTGCGGCCACATTTGCCGCACTCTTTTATTTTATCGCCTTGTCTCGCATTCAGCCCCCATTTTGTTTATGGGAAAGGCTGCATTCCGGTTGGAACCGCTTTGTTGGAATGGTCCGGTTTTCCCTTGTTCCGGGAGAGGCCGGCTTGAGAAAAGGCATTCGCTCGTGCGCAAAACTCTTCTGGCATTTGCCGCCGCTTTGACGTTTACCGTCGTCTCGTCTTCTTATGCCGAGGCCGCGACGGTCGTTCCGCCGGGCAATCGCAATGCCGAACAGCCGGGCGTTCCTGGCGCTTCCGCACGCAGAACCAAGGCCTCCAACACTTCTTTCGAGCGCAAATATCAGAAGGTGATAGACCTTCTCTCCTCCGACAAGGCGCTGGTCGCCAAGATCAAGGCCACCGCCGGGCGCTATGGTATCGATCCGATCCATATGATCGGGGCGATCGTCGGCGAGCATACCTATAATGTCGACGCCTATGATCGCCTGCAATCCTATTACGTCAAGGCCGCCTCCTATGCCGGCAGCAGCTTCCGTTTCGGCTACAAGGACGAAACCATCGCGCAGTTTCTGGCGCATTCGCAATTTGCCAAGTGCCAGTCGAAGAAGGATTCCTACAGCCTGTGGAACTGTCGGGAAGATGTCTGGGAAGACAGCTTCCGCGGCAAGACGGTGGACGGCGTCGCCTATCCGAACAATCGTCTCAGTGCCGTGTTTTTCCAGCCCTTTTACGCCGGACAGACCTTCGGTCTCGGCCAGATCAATCCGCTGACGGCGCTGATGTTGTCCGACATGGTGTCAAAAACCTCGGGTTACGAGAAGCTGGACGAAAACGACGCTACCGCCGTTTATACGGCGATCATGGATCCAGACCGCTCGCTGGCCTTCATGGCGGCGTCTATCCGCAAATCGATCGACGACTACAGATCGATTGCCGACATGGATGTCTCCAAAAATCCGGGCGTTACCTCCACGCTTTATAATGTCGGTGGCTCGACGCAGCGCGCGGCCGCGCTCGCCCAGAAGAACCGTCAGCGTGCAGCAGGCGGAGAGCAGCCGCTGCTGCCGGAAGAAAACTATTACGGCTGGCTGGTAAACGACCGCATCAAGGACCTGCAGGCGCTTTTGTAGAAAAAGGCGATTATCGTCCGCATTCTTTCCAAAATGGAAATAATATTTGGTTGCGCCTCGCAATTGACGAACGCCTGCCTCCGCGTCCAATCTGCGCCCTTAAGATAAAGAGGAGGCGCATGTGAGCCGCACGAATAAATTCGGTCTTTCCATCGATGACAGGCTTTATGCTTTTTTGACGGATGAGGTTTTGCCGGGCACGGGTCTCGATGCAGAAACTTTCTTCGAAGGCTTTTCGGCCATCGTCCATGAGCTTTCCCCTGTTAATCGTGAATTGCTCGCAAAGCGCGACGCCTTGCAGGAAAAACTGGATGGCTGGTACCGGCAGAACGGCGCGCCGACGGATTTCGATGCCTATGAAGGGTTTTTGAAGGAAATCGGCTATCTGCTGCCGGAAGGTCCCGGCTTCACGGTGGAAACAAGCAACGTCGATCCGGAAATTGCTGCCGTCGCAGGCCCGCAGCTCGTCGTGCCGGTCATGAATGCGCGTTATGCCCTGAATGCTGCGAATGCACGCTGGGGTTCGCTTTACGATGCGCTCTATGGCACGGATGCGATTTCCGATGCGGACGGTGCGGAAAAGGGCAGGGGCTACAATCCGAAACGTGGCGAAAAGGTTATTGCCTGGGCGCGAAACTTTCTGGACGAATCGGCCCCGCTTGCAACAGCAAGCTGGTCGGATGTGACTGGCTTCAGGATCGTTGACGGCGTATTGCAGCTTGCAATCGGTGACGGCGCGACGGGGCTGAAGGACGCCGCGCAATTCAAGGGCTTCACCGGTGAGGCAGATAACCCGGCCACGATTCTGCTTGGCAAGAACGGTTTGCACACCGAGATCGTCATCGATCCGACGACTGAAATCGGCAAGGGTGACAGGGCGGGCATATCGGACGTCGTTCTCGAATCGGCTCTGACGACCATCATGGATTGCGAGGATTCGGTTGCCGCTGTTGATGCCGAGGACAAGGTGCTGGTTTACGGCAACTGGCTTGGCCTGATGCGCGGAGATCTGACGGAAGAGGTTTTGAAGGGCGGCAAGACCTTTACCCGCAGCCTTAACCCCGATCGTTATTATACAGCCCCCAATGGTTCGGCACTCACTTTGCCGGGGCGCTCCCTGATGCTGGTGCGCAATGTCGGTCATCTCATGACCAATCCGGCGATCCTGGACAGGGATGGCCGTGAGGTGCCGGAAGGCATCATGGATGCCGTCGTGACGGGACTGATCGCGCTTTACGATGTCGGCCCGTCCGGGCGGCGTCAGAATTCCCGCGCCGGTTCCATGTATGTCGTCAAACCGAAAATGCACGGACCGGAGGAAGTCGCTTTCGCCAACGAGATTTTCACGCAGGTCGAAAACCTTGTCGGCATGGCGCCTAACACCATGAAAATGGGCATCATGGATGAGGAGCGCCGTACCACGGTCAATCTCAAGGAGAGCATTCGCGCTGCAAAAGATCGTGTCGTCTTCATCAATACGGGCTTCCTCGACCGCACGGGCGACGAGATCCATACCTCGATGGAGGCAGGCCCGATGATCCGCAAGGGCGATATGAAACAAGCGCCCTGGATTGCGGCCTACGAGAACTGGAACGTCGATATCGGACTGGAATGCGGCCTTTCCGGCCATGCGCAGATCGGCAAGGGCATGTGGGCCATGCCTGACCTGATGGCCGCCATGCTGGAGCAGAAGATCGCGCATCCCAAGGCTGGCGCGAACACCGCCTGGGTGCCTTCGCCGACGGCGGCGACGCTGCATGCCACGCATTATCACAAGGTCGATGTCGCGGAGGTTCAGGAGGGTTTGAAAAGCCGCGGTCGCGCAAGGCTCTCCGATATTCTTTCAGTGCCGGTCGTGCCGCGCCCTAACTGGACGCCGGAAGAAATTCAGCGCGAACTCGACAACAATGCACAAGGTATTCTGGGCTATGTGGTGCGCTGGGTCGATCAGGGTGTGGGTTGCTCCAAGGTGCCTGATATCAACAATGTCGGGCTGATGGAAGACCGCGCCACGTTGCGTATTTCCGCGCAGCACATGGCCAACTGGCTGCGCCACGGCGTGGTAACGCAAGAGCAGATCGTTGAGACCATGAAGCGCATGGCCGGTGTGGTCGATAGCCAAAATGCCGGCGATCCGGCCTATCTGCCGATGGCGTCCGACTTTAAAGGATCGGTCGCTTTTCAGGCCGCCGTCGAGCTCGTGCTGAAGGGCCGGGAGCAGCCGAATGGCTATACCGAACCGGTTTTGCATCGCCGTCGCCTGGAACTGAAGGCGAAACAGGCGGCCTGAAGCCACGCCAGGCTTTAATAAACAAAAAAGCCGCCGTGGAATTCCCCGGCGGCTTTTTCTTTGTCCGGTATCTGATCTTACTGGATCACGACGACCTTGGTGCTGCGGCCGGGACGAACGCGGCTGTAAAGGTCGATGACGTCCTGGTTGATCATGCGGATGCAGCCGGAAGAGGCGGCGGTGCCGATCGAGGCCCATTCGGGCGAACCATGGATGCGGAACAGCGTGTCCTGTCCCTTTTCGTTGAAGAGATACATGGCGCGAGCACCGAGCGGGTTGGAAAGGCCCGGACCCATGCCCGCCTCGACATACTTGGCGACTTCCGGCTTGCGGTCCGCCATTTCCTTCGGCGGATGCCACATCGGCCATTCCTGCTTCCAGGCGACATAGGCTTCACCGGCCCAGGCGAAACCCGCCTTGCCGACGCCGATACCGTAACGAACTGCGCGGTTGCCGGACATGATATAGTAAAGGAAACGCTCACGCGTGTTGACGATGATCGTGCCCGGACGTTCGTTCGTCTGGAACTCTACGATCTGACGACGGTACTTCTCGTTCACACGATTGATCGGGATGGCTGGCAGCGCATAGCCCGCGTCGGTCACAGAGCCGTAAACATCGTTGAAGATCTGGACGGTTTCGACCTTTGCCGGAACCGGGTCGGCGACCGGCACTGACGCCGCTACCTTGCCGGATGTCTGGCCAGATGTTTGGGATGTGGTTTCGGCGCAGCCGGCCAGAGCCAGTGCTGCCGTCAGACCAAGTACGGTCAATGAGGTACGGATGCGCATATCGTTCTCGCGGAAAATTCGCCAAATTGTGCGAAGGAGTAGGCTTAATTGGATAAATCGGTTATTTTCTATTAAACCCGACTTGGCAAGCGGTTACGCTGCCACAGAACGGGTGTGCATTTAAAATTGCCGGTTGATTGTCTTTTTGCAACAATAGGCCAAACGCTTCAGCAGCCTTTATCCATGACTATTCTTTCCGTTACCAACAATAATCCGTTAATCGACGGCCGCCAGTCGGACAAGGCGATGCTGGTGCGTCGCGGTGTTCAGGTGCTTTTGCACGAGATGCGCCATTCGGTGTTGCCGGAACTGCCGCTTGCGAGCGGGAGAAGGGCAGATCTCATCAGCCTGTCGGCAAAGGGTGAAATCTGGATCATCGAAATCAAATCCTCCATTGAGGATTTCCGTGTCGATCGCAAATGGCCGGAATACCGTCTGCATTGCGACCGGCTGTTTTTCGCCACCCATCCGGAAGTACCGGTCGAAATATTCCCGGAAGAATGCGGGCTTATCCTGTCGGACGGCTATGGCGCCCATATGCTTCGTGATGCGCCGGAACATAAATTGCCGCCGGCAACCCGCAAATCGGTGACGCTGGATTTCTCCAGAACGGCGGCGACCCGCCTGATGCTGGCGGAATGGACGACCGGGCGCAGCTTCGGAGAGTGATGTCGGTTCCAGCGCATTTTCCAGACGTAAAACCGCTTCGCACTTTTACTGGAAATGCTCTATTTCGGCGCGCGTTTGGCCAGAATGCGCTGCAACGTTCTCCGGTGCATGTTGAGCCTGCGGGCGGTTTCCGAGACGTTGCGTTCGCACATTTCATAAACGCGCTGAATATGTTCCCACCGCACCCGGTCTGCCGACATCGGGTTTTCGGGAACTTCGGTCTTTTCCCCCTTGCGCTGCGTCAGCGCATTGAAGACATCGTCCGCATCGGCAGGTTTGGCCAGATAATCCAGCGCCCCGAGTTTCACGGCGGTTACGGCGGTTGCGATATTGCCGTAACCGGTCAGAACGACGATCTGCGTATCGTCCCTGTTCTGCCTGATGGCTTCGATGACCTCCAGACCGTTGCCATCGGCAAGCCTCAGATCGACGACCGCATATTTGGGCGGCGCAGCCTTGGAGCGCGCAATGCCGTCGCTGACCGTCTCGGCGGTATCGACCACAAATCCGCGTGTTTCCATCGCCCGGGCAAGCCGGCGCAGGAAGGGGCCGTCGTCATCAACGATCAGCAACGATCTGTCAGGTCCGATCGGGTCGCCGTCGTCGGTCGGCACGCTGGTGGATGGGGTCTGGTCTTCTGTCGTCATGTTTTCGGCCTTTCGGCAACTTAATCGGCTTCTTCTTCTTATCGCCGCTTCAACGTGGATCGTAAAGTCAACGGCTTCTTTTATCGTCCATAAGCGCCCGAGGCCAGACGATTGTGACCCGCGCTCCGGTTCCGCTTACACCGCGATTTTCGAAGGTAACGGTGGCGCCAGACCGTTCCAGCAGTGTCTTGGCGATGAAAAGCCCAAGGCCCAGCCCGCCCGCCCGTGTGTCGTTGTGACGTTCGGTCACATAGGGTTCGCCGATGCGGGCAAGCACGTCATGGGCATATCCCGGCCCATCGTCCTCGATGGTGACTGCGACATTCTGCGAATCATAGTCCACGGTCACGGTTACTTTTTCCCGCGCATAGTCCACGCCGTTTTCGATGAGGTTGCCCAGCCCGTAAATGACGCCGGCATTCCGGATACCGACCGGCTCGTCGACCCGGTTGTTCTTTTCGACGAGATCGAGACGGATGCCGAATTCACGATGCGGCGCCATCACCTCCTCGATCAGCGAAGAGAGCGGCAGGCGCCGCATATGTTCCTCATTGTCGGTGGAAAGCGATGTGAGGCGGCGTAGAATATCGCGGCACCTTTCGCTCTGGCTGCGCAGCAGCGCTATGTCTTCGCCAAACCTTTCATCATTGCCGAGTTCCCTCTCCATTTCCTTGGCAACGACGCTGATTGTCGCCAGCGGTGTGCCCAGCTCGTGCGCGGCGGCGGCGGCCAGCCCGTCCAGCTGGGAAAGGTGTTTTTCCCGTTCCAGCACCAGCTCGGTCGCGGCCAGCGCGTCGGCCAGCTGATTGGCTTCGTGCGAAACGCGATAGGCGTAGAACGCCGCGAAAGAGGTCGTGGCGATGATCGCGACCCAGGTGCCGACATGCAGCAGAAGCTGGATCGGCAACACCTCGCCGGGATACCAGGGGACCGGAAACGGCGAAAAGGCGATCGCCGTCGAGCAGATGACGGCAAAGGCGAGGAGGATAAGCGAGTGCCGAAGCGGCTGCGAGGCGAAGGCGATGATGACCTGAACGCAGATCAGCGGCGCGAAAGGATTGGAAAGACCGCCGGTGATGTAGATGAGTGCCGTCAGTTGCAGCAGGTCGAAAGCAAGCAGCAACGTCGCTTCCCACGGCTCCAGACGATAGGTGGAGGGGAAACGGGCGGTGAGAAACAGATTGGCGAGCGCCAGTGCCGCAATCAAAAGGCTGCAAGCCAGAAGCGGCAGGGGAAAATGCAGCGCGGATGCAACGAACAGGATCGTCGCGCTTTGTCCCGCTACAGCCAGCCAGCGCAGCCATACGATGGTTTGCAGCCTTATCCTGCGGCTGGCGCGGCCAAGCCTTGTCGTTTCGATCGGATGGCCAGCCACCTTCGTCTCCTCTACGCTTTTCATCGTCGTCACGTTCCGCGCGGTTTTACGCGGCTGGTCGGCAATGCCGATGCCGGGTCCTCCGGCCATGGATGGCGCGGATAACGCCCGCGCATATCCGCCCGCACGTCTTTCCATGATCCCGCCCAGAAACCGGGAAGATCGCGTGTCGTCTGTATCGGCCTGTACGCCGGCGAGGTCAATTCCAGCAGCAGCGGCAACCGTCCCTGTGCGATGGCCGGGTGGGCGGTCAGTCCGAAAAGCTCCTGCACGCGAATGGAGAGGGTCGGTTCGCTGGCGTCGTAACGAATGGGATGCCGCTGGCCCGTCGGTGCTTCGAAATGCGTTGGCGCCAGCCTGCCGAGATCGCGCGCGACCTCATGGGGTACCAAAGACAAAAGCCCTTCGGAAAGACTGCCGGGCCGGATATCCTGCAGGCTGCGTGCGCCGTGCTGGAAAGGAACGAACCAGTCATCCAGTCGCAAAAGTAATGCCTCGTCGCTGACATCCGGCCAGGGTTCACCGATGCTGGTGTGCAGAAAGCCAATCCTGTCGCGCAGCTGCAGGGTTTCTTTCGAGAGGGGAAGGATGCCGATGCCGAATTCCCGAACACCGTTGGCCAGAGCCTGTGCTGCCCGTTCGCCTTCGGGGCGGGGCAGGGGCGTCTCGTCGAGGATGATCGCGCCGAGGCGCGTGACGCGGCGTGCACGCGCCTGGCCGCTCGCTTTGTCGAAAAGCAGCTGATCCTGCTGTGCGATAAGGTGTGGCATCCGCTCTTCTATATCGGCCCGCTCTATGCTTGCCGCAGAAAGGATGCGCGGTTGTGCCGCCCGCCCGGTAACATCGGCCACCACCAGCATCCTGCTCGCCGCCAGCCGTTCGGTCTCGGCAAGTTCGGCGCCGCGGCCATTCGCCATCACATAGCGGCCGCGTGCTCCGCGCTGAAGGGCAATCCGGTCCGGATAGGCGTGCAGTAGCAGGGGACCAGCCTCGCTTGCCTGTTCGGTTATCGCTTTTGCACCGCCGACCGCATCGAGAAGTCTCGACGCCAGCTTGCGCGCCGCCTGCGCCCTTTCGCTTCTCTCGGAAAGAAAGCGCCGCAGTCTTTCATCGAGATCGATGTCGTTTCCGCCCAGGCCCTGTTCCGTCAGCATGACGGCGAGCATCGCCGCCTTTTTCCCGCTGCCTTCGCTCGCAGCCGCAATCACCATTGCCGCGAGCCGTGGCGGCAGTGAAAGGCCGCGCATCAGGTGGCCGCGTCGTGTCAGTGCGCCGCCTTCATCAAGCGCACCCAGATTTTTGAGAAGCGCAATCGATTCCTTCAGCGCCGCTTCGGGAGGCGCATCCAGAAAAGCAAGCGCGGCAGGATCATGAACGCCCCAATGGGCAAGATCGAGCGCGAGACCGGAAAGATCGCTCGCCAGAATTTGTGGTGGCGTAAAGGCGTTGAGCGCCGCCGTCTGTCCCGGATGCCACAGGCGGACCGCAATGCCGGGTTCCGTTCGCCCGGCGCGGCCGGCTCGCTGGTCGGCGGAAGCCCTGGACACCCGCACGGTCTCCAGCCTCGTTATTCCTGTGGCTGGTTCGAAGACCGGTAGTCGCTGCAATCCGCTGTCGATCACCACACGCACGCCGTCGATGGTAATCGACGTTTCGGCGATCGAGGTGGCAAGCACGATCTTGCGCCGTCCGGCCGGTGCCGGCTTGATCGCCGCATCCTGCTCCTTCTGCGAAAGGTTGCCATAAAGCGGGATAATATCCGTATCGTCGGAAAAACGACCCTCCAGCCGGTTGGCCGTGCGGGTGATTTCCGCCTGACCCGGCAGAAAAGCAAGGATGGAACCTGTTTCCGATGCATGGGCTTCAGTGATGGCCTTGCTAACCTTCTCCTCGACCGGAACGCCCTGCCAGCGATCCTCGTAGCGAATGTCGATCGGGAATGTCCGGCCAAGGCTCTGAATGACCGCAGCCTCCCCCATCAGCGCACTGATGCGCTCGACATCAAGGGTAGCGGACATGACGAGGATGCGCAGATCCTCGCGCAATCCCTCCTGCACATCGAGCGCAAGCGCCAGCCCGAAATCGCCGTCGAGCGAACGTTCATGGAACTCGTCGAAAATCACGGTCGAAACGCCGGCAAGTTCGGGATCGTCCAGAACCATCCGGGCGAATACCCCTTCGGTCACCACTTCTATCCGGGTTTTCGAGGAGATACGGTTGTCGAGTCGCATGCGGTAGCCGACGGTTTCTCCAACATTCTCGTGAAGCAGATCGGCCATGCGCCCTGCCGCGGCCCGGGCGGCAAGCCTGCGTGGTTCGAGAAGAATGATCTTGCCGTCGCCGCGCCATTCCTGCTGTAAAAGATGGAGAGGCACTAGCGTCGTCTTGCCCGCACCCGGTGGGGCCGAGAGAACCGCACGCTTTGCTTTGCCCAACACTTCGGCGATATCGGTCAGAACGTCGCTGACGGGAAGTTCGGGTAAGTCGGTCTTTATAGGGGCTGGCGTTGTGGTCATGCAAACAGGCCTGCGGCAATCGGGTTGTTGTTTGAGCGTCTCATATGCCGTTTCTAAAGCACGGCCCGGTGCTTTGACAGCCGGCTTTGAGGGTTTCGCGAAGGCTCTTCCGGCAAAATCGCGGTTCTTGATAGGCTATTTGCGGAAACCCGTGGCAATGGGACTCCGCATGCACAGCGAAAACAGAGGAGGATTCCGTTTCCGCGGCCCTCCTGTATCG
>NZ_JASXTH010000007.1:0-361652 GCF_036596185.1 Rhizobium sp. GR12
CCGCACCAAACAAGTCAACACAACAAAATACAAATTCTAGAAAAAACTCGCAAATAATTGATTCTAAATGAGAGTTTGAAATTAGTCATACAAACTAACAGATTTTAACACTTTTCCAGCCACCTGGCAAAAACCGGAGCTTCCCCTTTTCAGGACAGGGGTTCTCTAGGGCTGTTGCAGAGGTATGTGCTTCCCGACCTCAGTCGGAAGACGGGCTGAAACGGGCGACCAGGGCGTGCGCATTGCCGGGATAAGTGAAGCGTACATAGGTGACGGCACCCGAATTGCTCCATGTGCGCCGTTCCACGACAAGGCAGGCCTGCCTTTCGGAGATGCCCAGCAAACGTGCGATCTCCTTCGAGGGCGTTTCGGCGCTGATCCGGTGTTCGGCAGTGCTCCACGGAACATGGCCGAGCAGCCAGGGTCCGGGCGCAATCTCCGTGAAATCAGCTTCTGCGGCCTTCGGCACGGCGGCCACGCTGATGAGACGCTGTTCGATACAGAATTCGCGCCTGCCCGCAAAATGGATGCAGACAATACCGAGCAGCGTTTCTCCGATAGCAACGTCGAGACTTGCGCGATCGTCTCGTTTTGCCGCACGCGATACGCGCTCCAGGACTTTAAAGCCATATTCCAGGCCGAGGGATTCGACTTCGGCCCTGATATCGTGAATTTCGAGAACCGCAGACTGGATCTGCGGCTGACGAACGAAGCTGCCGGATTTCTTGCGGCGCTCGATCAGACCAGCCGTCACGAGCTGGCCCATGACCTTGTTGACGGTCATGCGGGAGCAATCGTAATGGGCGGCGAGGTCGACCTCAAAAGGCAACCGGTGACCCGGTGGCCATTCCCCCGATACGATCCGGCCCTCGATATCGCTGAGGATATGCTGGTGCAGGGTTTGCCCGGCCGATGCTTTCGTCACGTCCGCAATGCCTTCCAACGGCTCGATCTCGTTCCTATCGAGCGCATATCAGCTATCGACAAGTTCGGCCATGACCTTGTTGAAGCGGTCCGATATTTCGCGGCGATGAACGTGCCGACCCGCTTGCACCAGCTTTTTACCACGCACCCAGACGGAATCGATGCGAACGCCACCCGCGAATATCCACTGGTCGAGAATCTGAGATATCGGCAGATAGGAAACGGCCGTGACATCAAGCGCAACAAAATCTGCGCTTTTTCCCTGTTCTATGCCATTTCGTGATGCCAGCGCCCTGCCGCCACCTTCGAGCGCCTGCCGAAACAGCTTCTCGCCCGTAGATCGCCCAGCATCGGCGATGACATTGCGCGCCCGAAGCGACAGGCGCTGCGAATATTCGAGCATCCGCAATTCTTCCGGCACAGAAATGAGGATATTGGAATCGGAACCGACACCGTAATGGCCGCCTTCCGCAATAAAATCCGGCGCGGGGAAGATGCCGTCACCGAGATTGGCCTCCGTGATCGGGCAGAGACCGGCAACCGCGCCGCTTTTTGCCATGCGGCGCGTTTCAGCGTCCGTCATATGCGTCGCATGAATGAGACACCAGCGATCATCGACGGGTGCATTCTCCAAAAGCCACTCCACCGGCCGGGCACCGGAAAAGGCAAGCGAATCTTCGATTTCCTTTACCTGCTCCGCCACATGAATGTGGATCGGCCCGCCCTTTGCAAGCGGCTCGATGGCGGCCAGTTCGCTGCCGGTTACGGCGCGCAGGCTATGCGGCGCGATACCGAGCGCAGCACCCGGCAATGCGTTCACCACGGCCTGCGCGCCCTGCATCAACCGTTCGTAGCTGTCGAGCGAATGGATGAAACGTTTCTGCCCGTCAATCGGCGCCTGGCCGCCGAACGCGGAATGCGTATAGAATACCGGCAGCAATGTCAGGCCGATACCCGTTTGCGCGGCCGCCGCACCGATACGCTCGGCCATCTCGGCGATATTGCCGTAATGCGAGCCGTCCCGGTCATTATGCAGATAATGAAATTCGCCGACCCGCCCGAAACCGGCCTCCAGCATTTCCATATATAGCTGAGCGGCGACCGCCTCGACGTGATCCGGCGTCATGGAAAGCGCGAATTTGTACATAACGGTACGCCAGCTCCAAAAGCTGTCATCGGCAGGCCCGCGAATTTCGGCAAGCCCGGCCATGGCCCGTTGAAAGGCATGGCTGTGGAGATTGGGCATGGCAGGCACGATGACGGCATGCCGCTCATCCTGCGACTGCGGGGAAACATTGCTTTCGACGGATAGAACAGCGCCGTCATTGCAAATGATGCGAACATCCTGCGCCCATCCGTCAGCCAGAAGCGCTGCGCCCGCGTGAATTGCCGTCATGCCATCCTCTCCTCTTGGTCGATCGGGCAAGGCCACTTTCAAACAAGAAATTGCGGCTTGCCAAGCTCGTTATTATGTATATACATTTGAAACACAAAAGAAAGGCGAAAAGCAATGCCAGGGAACAAATCTGCAAAGGGAATGGCGACGGAAAACGCTGCTGAATTGTGGCGCAACGCCCGGCTGGCAACCTTCAACCCCTTGATGGAAGGCATCGGCGCAATCGAAAACGCCGTCATCGCCGTACGCGATGGCCGCATCGCCTTTGCCGGCCCTGAAAGCGATCTGCCTGCCGATCTGGCAGCGGCCAACGAGGTCACCGATTGCGGTGGACGCTGGATCACCCCGGCTCTGATCGACTGCCACACGCATCTGGTCTTCGGCGGCAACCGTGCCAAGGAATTCGAGATGCGGCTCAATGGCGCGACCTATGAGGAGATCGCCAAGGCAGGCGGCGGCATCGCCTCTTCGGTGCGCGACACGCGCGCACTTTCGGAAGAGGCTTTGTTGGCACAGGCATTGCCCCGTCTCGACACGCTTCTGGCCGAGGGCGTCTCGACCGTCGAAATCAAATCCGGTTACGGTCTCGATATTGAAACCGAACTGAAAATGCTGCGTGTCGCCCGCAGGCTTGGAACGCTGCGCCCTGTTAGAATCGTCACCAGTTATCTGGCCGCGCATGCAACGCCCGCCGAATATAAGGGCCGTAAGGCCGATTATATTATGGAAGTGGTTCTGCCGGGGCTGGAAAAAGCCCATGCGGAAGGGCTGGTGAATGCGGTCGACGGTTTTTGCGAAGGCATCGCCTTTTCCGTCGAGGAAATAACCCAGGTTTTCGAGGCGGCAAAACAGCGCGGGCTTCCCGTCAAGCTGCATGCCGAACAGCTTTCCAACCTCGGTGGTACAGAGCTTGCCGCATCCTATGGTGCACTTTCTGCAGATCATCTGGAATATCTTGATGAGGTGGGCGCTGGGGCGCTGGCAAAAGCGGGAACGGTGGCCGTGCTCCTGCCCGGCGCATTTTATGCACTCCGGGAAAAACAGCTGCCACCGGTTCAGGCCCTGCGCGACGCAGGCGCCGACATGGCGCTCGCGACCGATTGCAATCCCGGCACCTCGCCGCTCACCTCACTGCTTCTGACGATGAATATGGGGGCGACGCTTTTCCGCATGACGGTGGAGGAGTGTCTGACGGCGACAACGCGCAATGCCGCAAAGGCGCTCGGCCTGCTCGCTGAAACCGGCACGCTGGAAGCCGGAAAATCCGCCGATTTCACTATTTGGGACATCGAACGTCCGGCCGAGCTGGTCTACCGCATCGGCTTCAATCCGCTCCACGCCCGCATTTTCAGGGGACAGAAAGTTTGCCCATGACCATGAAGACCATCACGCTTCACCCCGGCACTGTGACCCTTGCCGATCTTGCCGCGATCTACTGGAACAACGGCGCGGCCAAACTCGACCGTTCATTCGATGCCAGCATCGAAAAGGCAGCCGCTCGCATCGCCGAGATCGCCGCCGGCAATGCACCGGTCTATGGCATCAATACCGGTTTCGGCAAACTCGCTTCCATCAAGATCGATGCAGCCGATGTGGCAAAGCTGCAGCGCAATCTCATTCTTTCACATTGCTGCGGCGTCGGTGCGGCGCTTCCGGAAAATGTCGTGCGCCTTATCATGGCGCTGAAGCTGATTTCGCTCGGTCGCGGCGCATCCGGCGTGCGGCTGGAACTGGTGCGACTGATTGAGGAGATGCTGGAAAAAGGCGTAATCCCGGCTATTCCGGAAAAGGGTTCGGTCGGCGCATCCGGCGATCTCGCCCCGCTTGCCCATATGGCCGCCGTGATGATGGGCGAAGGCGAGGCTTTTTATGAAGGCGCGCTTCTGCCCGCCGGCGAGGTGCTCGCAAGAGCCGGGCTGACCCCGGTTGTTCTTGCCGCCAAGGAGGGCCTGGCGTTGATCAACGGCACGCAGACCTCTACGGCGCTGGCGCTCGCCGGTCTTTTCCGCGCCCACCGCGCGGCACAGGCAGCCCTGATAACAGGCGCGCTTTCCACCGACGCCGCCATGGGTTCTTCCGCACCTTTTCATCCTGATATTCACACATTGCGCGGCCACAAGGGTCAGATCGACGCGGGTGCTGCACTTCGCGGATTGCTGGAAGGTTCCGAAATCCGCGTGAGCCATATCGAAGGCGACGAACGCGTTCAGGATCCCTATTGCATCCGCTGCCAGCCGCAGGTGGACGGCGCCTGCCTCGATCTTCTGCGGCAAGTGGCCCGCACGCTTGAAATCGAGGCCAATGCGGTGACGGACAATCCGCTGGTGCTTTCCGACAATTCCGTCGTGTCCGGCGGCAACTTCCACGCCGAACCGGTAGCCTTTGCGGCGGACCAGACGGCGCTCGCCATCTGCGAGATCGGCGCGATCGCCCAGCGCCGCGTGGCGCTTCTCGTCGACCCTGCCCTTTCCTATGGCCTTCCCGCTTTTCTCTCGAAAAAGCCGGGGCTGAATTCCGGCCTGATGATTGCCGAGGTCACCTCCGCCGCGCTGATGAGCGAAAACAAGCAGATGGCGCATCCGGCCTCGGTCGATTCGACGCCGACCTCCGCCAATCAGGAAGACCACGTTTCCATGGCCTGCCACGGCGCGCGCCGGCTGCTGGCCATGACGGAAAATCTCTTCGCCATTCTCGGTATCGAGGCGCTTTCGGCGGTGCAGGGTGTGGAATTGCGCAGGCCGCTGAAAACCAGCCCCGAATTGCAAAAGGCAGTCGCCGTGCTGCGTACGATGATCCCTTCGCTGGAAGAGGACCGTTATATGGCGCCGGATCTGAAGGCGGCGGCAGAACTGATCGCCACCGGCGCTCTGGTCTCCGTAATTTCGGAAGGCATCCTGCCGAAGCTGGAGGTGTGAAATGGGCGTCTTCGACATCAAGCAAGGCTCATCGCCCGTCATTCTTGGCCTTCCCCACACCGGCACCGATGTGCCGGCGGAAATCTGGCAACGCCTGAACGACAACGGCAAGATGCTTGCCGATACCGACTGGCACATTCATGATCTCTATGCGGATCTGCTGGACGACGCGACCACGGTGCGCGCCACCGTTCATCGTTACGTGATCGACGCCAACCGCGACCCGGAGGGCGTCAGCCTTTACCCCGGACAGAACACCACGGGCCTCGTTCCGGAAACCGATTTCGATGGTAAGCCGATCTGGAATGAGGGGCAGGAACCCGACCAGGGCGATATAGCCCATCGGCTGGAAACCTTTCACGCGCCCTATCATGCAGCCCTTGCAGCGGAAATAGAGCGGGTGAAGGCCATCCACGGCATCGCCATTCTCTACGATTGCCATTCCATCCGCTCGCATATCCCGTTCCTGTTCGAAGGCAAGCTGCCCGATTTCAACATAGGCACGGATATGGGCAAGACCTGCGATCCCACCATTGAGAAAATGGTGGTCGAAGCGACCGCTGCTGCGGAAGGTTACACCAGCATTCTCAACGGCCGTTTCAAGGGTGGCTGGACAACACGCCACTACGGAAAGCCCAAAACCGACGTGCACGCCATCCAGATGGAACTGGCGCAATCCACCCATCTGACGACCGAGGCCCTGCCTTTCGCCTATGACGAAGCCAAGGCAGCCGGGCTTCGTATCCACCTGAAAGACATTCTCACGCGTATCGAAACAACCGCGCTGACATTGGCACATACAAAAAGGGGAACCAAATGACCAATCCTCGTCACAACATCCGCGACGTCCGCGCTGCGCGTGGAACCGAACTGACCGCGAAATCCTGGATGACCGAAGCGCCGCTGCGCATGCTGATGAACAATCTCGATCCTGAAGTGGCTGAGAACCCGCACGAACTGGTGGTTTATGGCGGCATCGGCCGCGCCGCCCGCACCTGGGCAGACTTCGACAAGATCGTCGCGACGCTGCGCGATCTCAACGAAGACGAAACGCTGATGGTCCAGTCCGGCAAGCCGGTCGGCGTGTTTCGCACCCACAAGGATGCGCCGCGCGTGCTGATTGCCAACTCCAACCTCGTACCGCACTGGGCGACCTGGGATCATTTCAACGAGCTGGATAAAAAGGGTCTCGCCATGTACGGCCAGATGACCGCCGGCTCGTGGATCTATATCGGCAGCCAGGGCATCGTGCAGGGCACTTACGAGACCTTCGTCGAGGCCGGCCGTCAGCATTACAATGGTGATCTCAAGGGCAAATGGGTTCTGACCGGCGGCCTTGGCGGCATGGGCGGCGCCCAGCCACTCGCCGCCGTCATGGCCGGTGCCTGCTGCCTTGCCATCGAATGCAATCCCGACTCGATCGATTTCCGCCTGCGCACCCGTTATGTCGATGCCCGCGCAGAAACCCTCGATGAGGCGATGGAGATGATCGAGCGCTGGACCGCTGCCGGTGAGGCGAAGTCCGTTGGCCTGCTCGGCAACACCGCCGAAATCCTGCCCGAAATGGTCCGTCGCGGCATCCGCCCGGACATGGTAACCGACCAGACCTCGGCGCACGACCCGATAAACGGCTACCTGCCGAAGGGCTGGACGATGGCCAAGTGGAAGGAAAAGCGCGAGAGCGACCCGAAGGCCGTCGAAAAGGCCGCGCGCGCCTCGATGCGCGAACATGTCGAGGCGATGATCGCCTTCCAGGACATGGGCATCCCGACCTTCGACTACGGCAACAACATCCGCCAGGTAGCAAAGGAAGAAGGGCTGGAAAACGCTTTCGCCTTCCCGGGCTTTGTTCCCGCTTATATCCGCCCGCTGTTCTGCCGCGGCGTCGGCCCGTTCCGGTGGGCCGCGTTGTCCGGCGATCCGGAGGATATCCGCAAGACCGACGCCAAGGTGAAGGAACTGCTTCCAGACAACAAGCATCTGCACAACTGGCTGGACATGGCCGCCGAACGCATCGCCTTCCAAGGCTTGCCGGCGCGTATCTGCTGGGTCGGCCTTGGTGATCGTCACCGCCTCGGGCTCGCCTTCAACGAAATGGTCAGGAGCGGCGAACTCAGCGCCCCGATCGTCATCGGCCGCGACCATCTCGATTCGGGCTCCGTCGCCTCGCCGAACCGCGAGACCGAAGCCATGAAGGACGGTTCGGATGCCGTGTCCGACTGGCCGCTCCTGAATGCGCTGCTCAACACGGCGTCAGGCGCGACCTGGGTTTCGCTGCATCACGGCGGCGGTGTCGGCATGGGCTTTTCCCAGCATTCCGGCATGGTCATCTGCTGCGATGGCACGGATGATGCGGCCCGCCGCATCGAGCGTGTGCTGTGGAACGACCCGGCAACCGGCGTGATGCGCCATGCCGATGCCGGTTACGAGATCGCCGTGGAATGCGCGGAAGAACAGGGTCTGCGACTGCCCGGCATTCTCGGCAACTGATCCAGCATGGCCGGGAATGCGGAAAAGGTTTCCGGCCAAAACCTTGCGGAAGTAGAGACATGACCCTGTTGCGTGCAAGCGGCTACAAACGCATGCCCTGGAAAAACGGTGGTGGCGAGACGGTGGAAATCGCCGTCTTTCCGCCTGATGCCTCCGTGGATGACTTCGATTGGCGCATCAGCATGGCCACAGTTGCCAGCAACGGCCCATTCTCCATCTTTTCCGGCATAGACCGCACCCTGTCTATTCTTGAGGGAGATGGCATGATGCTGGCAATCGCCGCAAATAACCCGCTTCTCCTGACGATCGAAAGTGCGCCCCTGCCCTTTCCGGCGGATGTGCCGGTGAACGCAACCTTATACAACGGTCCGATCGTCGATCTGAACGTCATGACGCGTCGTTCGACCTTTCGCCACAGCGTGCAAAAGCGGTCCGGCACGTTTTTCGCAGACGCAGCCGGCAACACGACGCTTGTTCTCGCGCTCGATCCGCTGACAATCTCCAGCGGCAGTGGCAAAGACCGTCTTAAGAGATCGGACAGCCTGATGATCGAAAACGGTTCGGCTTTCACGGTCGAGGCCGATCATGATGAAGGCGCGTTTTTCCTGATCTCGCTTGAGCGCATCTGAAGCCGCCGGAATCTCAATCCAGCCCCAGCGGATCGGCCACCCTTGGCCAAAGCTGCAGGCTTGCCTTGCGATAGGCGGTTTTTGCCGGATCGGTCGGATAGGATGTCGGGGCGGCGATGTAAACGATCTCGGAAGCGACCGGCGCAAAACCCGCGTGGAAGTGGTTGGTCGACTTCACCAGCAGCACATTTTTCCTGGCAAAATCGATGCCGAGATTGGAAAAGATATCCGGCTCATAAGTTTGGGTTCGGCTTGTAATAAGGATGATATCGATCTCCGTTCCGACCGGCCGGACAACGGCGGCGCGGCCGAGCGTGACGCGGCTGTTACGGAAACTTTGCCATCCCGCCTCGGCGGTGCGCATCACTTTAATACGGAAATCGAGCGGCTCGCCGCCTTCAGGGCTGGATTTGCCACCGATGCGCAAATCAATCTCCGCGCCCTCGCCCGCCGCATGACAGAAGGACACGGCAATCGGATCCCAGATCGTCGCGACGCCGATATTATCCATGCCACGCGCCACCATGCGCCGCAGAATATGGGTGGCATCACCCGCGACACCGCCGCCGGGATTGTCCCATATATCCGATACCACGACCGGCGTATCAGGATTTTCCCCGCGAATGGCGAGAGCCTTGTCGAGACCCGCTTCCGTGTCGAGCATCGGCATGGCGGTCAGTTTGCGCATGGCGTAAAGCTCATGGCCAAGTTTTTGCGCCAGAGCATTGCCCTTTGCGCTGTCACCATCCGTAACCACAACGATACGCGTGCCCATATCCGGTACATCGCCCGCCATGAAACCGTGAATGACGGAAATGGACAGAATGCCATTCCTGCCCTCCAACGCCTTCAACCGGTCGACATAGGAGCGCATCGGCTCGCGGCTGGTGGGATAAATGGTAATCATGCGGCAATCGAACGTGGAAATAATCGGCCTGATCTCTCCCCGCAGGGTGCGCAGCGCCAATTCCACGACATGCTCGCCCCGTTCTTCGAAGTCCGTATGGGGGAATTCCAGAAACGTTGCCATAATGTCGAGATTAGCGACCCTCAGCGCCGTCAGATGGCTGTGGGGATCGAATTCCGCCGCTATCAGCACATCGGGACCGACCAGCGCGCGGATATGCGACAGAAAATCGCCTTCCGGATCGTCATAACCTTGCGCCACCATGGCACCATGCAGGCCAAGAACCACGGCATCGACCGGCAGGGCGGCGCCAAGCTCGGCAAGAATGGTATCGCGCAACGTTTCATAGGTCTGGCGCTGGATAAGCCCTGCCGGCTCCGCCCAGCAGGAGGTGCCCTCGATCACCGTAAACCCTTCCGCCTTGCCACGACGGCGCAGAATTGGCACCGGCGACGAGCAAAGTGTCGGCGTTTCCGGATGTTCGCCCGGCCCGGCATAAAAAGCGGCGCGAAAAGCATCCATATCCGTCGGAACGGGTGAAAACGTATTGGTTTCGGTGGCGAGCGATGCCGTGAATATGCGCATGACTGTGATTCTCGTTGCCGGTCCCTGCCTTTTGGCAGCATCCTTTTCGCAATTTAATTAGCCGGGTAATATTACCAGACGGTGCCGCGCGCCGCGACCTCCTCAACCCGCGTCACAATACCGTTTCGATGAAAAACCATCCTGTCGAAAAGATTGCTGACGACGCAGGTGTGGTTCGGCACGACTTTGAGCACATCGCCGATTTCGGGCCGGCCTGTGGTGCAGCCGGACAAATCGACGACCGCGTGTTCTTCCGATAATGACGTGATTTTTGCGCCTTCATACCCTTCGATCAGCCCATAATCGCTGAAACCCAGAAGATCGGAGGTCAAGGCTTTGGAACCACTATCCAGCACGGCGCGGTCGGCTGTGGGTTTCGATACCACGGTGGCAAGAACATGCATCGCCAGATCGCCGGCGGTGCAATGTCCGGCACGCAGCATCGAGCGGTCATTATAGACATAGGTGCCTGCCCGGTGTTCGGTTGCGGAGGGAACGAGATGCGCGGAGAAAAAATCCGGTGAGCCGCCGCTGGAGCGAACCGGGCAGTCAATGCCCTTTTCCGCAAGCAGCGCCATGGTTTCACGAATGAAATTTTCCACCTTTTCAGCGCCGCCGGGGGCCGGATAGGTCAAAATACCCCTAAATTTAAGGCCCGGTGCCGCAACGATCTTTTCTGCAAGCTCCGATACGGCTTCGGGGGTCTGCACGCCACAGCGTTTTCCACCGGTATCACATTCAACAAGTACGGAAAGTGGTCTTTCCGCATCGAATGTGCCGGCAACGCCGGCAATTGTCACAGTGCTGTCGGCAACGACGCTCAGTTGTCCGATACGCGCATTCAGCGCCTTCAACCGCGAGAGTTTTGCTGCGCCGAGGATGTTATAGGTGATCAGAATATCGTCGAAACCAGCGTCCGCGAAAACCTCCGCCTCGCTGACCTTCTGGCAATTGATACCGATGGCGCCCGCCTCAAGCTGCTGTCTCGCGATGGCCGGTATCTTGTGCGTTTTGATATGCGGGCGGAAAGCCTTGCCATGACCGTCGAGATAGGATTGCGCCCTCAAAATATTGGCGGCAAGCCGGTCTTCATCGACCACCGGCATTGGCGTCGAAATCGCATTGAGTGGAGTACCCTCGTCAGGCCAGGGATATGTCATCACATACTCTCAAAAATCGGCAAAAACGGGAATCAAACCAGCGGCTTGTAGGCGATAACGTCCATTTCCACCTTCGCATCGACCATCAGGGGCGATTGAACGGTGGAGCGTGCCGGCGGATGATCGATGAAATATTTCTGGAAAACCGCGTTGAAGCTCGAAAAGTCCCGCGCATCGTCAAGCCAGACATTGACCTTGACCACATCGGCGAGCGTACAATCGGCAAGTGCCAGAACATCCTTGATATTGGCCACAACCTGCTCCGTCTGCGCCACGATGCCGCCGGTTACCACCTCGCCATCGACGGTCGGTACCTGTCCGGACACATAGACAAAATCACCCGCCCGAACGGCCTTGGCAAAAGGCCGACGCTGACCGCCAGCCTGAGTGTCAGCCGTTTCGAACCGCACTAGCTTCTGCTTTTCCATTGAGCCTCGCAAATAATTTTCATAATTTCCGTATTTTTCTGATTTTATAGCCGATTTAACGTCAACATTCCATAAGTGATGTAAATTATTTAGCAACTGGAACTCGCCGCGCAATCCGGCAGCTTCAAAGTCGTTGCCTAGCCTCTCCTGTAAGACGTTTTCGCAGTCTACCTCCTGCTTTGCAAATCAGGACCAATGGCATTTCGGATGGCTCCCTCATTACAGAAGAAACAAGTTTGCCGCGGCTAACTTCAAAAACCAAAGAACCCAAGAAAAAGCAGTACCCGAGGAAGTGCGTGCGGACGCAGTCGGCTTCAACTCATTTCTCCGCCAAATCAGCCGTGCGCGGCTACGCGGCTGCTCAATGCCACTCTGTCCGTAACGGTCCGTGCGATTTTCTGTGCCTGCACCCGAATATCCGGCACTGCGGTTATTTCCCAGAAGCGGCCAGCCGTCAGCGCTCCGGCGGCGAATAGGCCGGGCCAGATTTGTCCGTCTGCCCGTAACAAACGGGACTGATCATCAACTTCGACCCCAAGACCAAAAGAGTCGAGCAAAATAACACCATCGTCGCGCATGGATTCCAGAAGACGCGAATGACCAATGCCCGCTCTCTCCATGCCCGTGCAATTAACAACCCAATCAACCTGAATATCCCTAAGCGTCTGCGTATGTCTGCGGCGATAAAGCACGGTAATCCCGTCTTGCCCTTGCTCAAGGGAGCGGAGATAACCGGCGTGGATCTCCAAAGTCCCCTCAGAAAGAAGTGTTTCGAATGCCTTGTGGACTTCAGGCGCAATCCGGTGCCGGTGGATGTTCCACCAGGGCAGGGCGTGCCGAAGAAACCGTCCACGCTGCTCGGAGGTTAGGCTTTGCCAAAGCAGCTGCGTCTTTGGCCGCAGACCGTCCATCACCGTGCGCCATGGCGTTCCTTCATTCACTTGTCTGCGCAGGGACTGCAACAGGCGGCTGATCTCGGTCGAACCTTCAGGCAAGAACGGCTCAGCGGCCGGTAGCGGCGGGCTGACATGCGGATGCGGCACGAGCCCTCGGCGGGATAAGACGTGGATTGGACCGCGATGCCCTTTCCCACGCAAGGTCAAAACCTGATCGATCATCGTCAGGCCCGAACCCAGGATACAGATACGGTCCCCCGTCTTCACCCGCGACAACCATCCCGGCTGCCAGCAGTGCCCAATAACATGCTGCGCCCTGCTCTCCTCTTTCGCCAGAGTTTGCACCGGCAAACTCGCCGCACCGACACCCAGACATAAAACAACATTCTGCGCGAGCAGCATTTCGCCATTCTCCAGAACGAAAGAATATCCGCCGTCACTATCCGGCCGGCAGCCGGACGCCTTTGCGCGGATGAAGTCCACCCTCGCCCGTTGATCCCGGCTTCTCAGCAGAGCCGCTAGCCTATCCCTCAGATAAAGACCGTAATCTCCGCGCGAGGCGAACAACAAAGGATCATCCCCAAGCCCGTTTCCCGTCAGCCAATCGAGAAAGTCATTCGGTCGGTCTGGGAAGACGCTCATGCGGCCCGCCGGTACGTTAAGCCGATGATAGGGCAACTCGGTACGATAGGCAGTGCCACGTCCGAAATCAGAATCATCGCCGACGATGGCGATCGAAGCGTCTGCTGGCAGGGATGACAAAAGATGAGCGGCGGTACAGATGGCCGAAAAACCCGACCCGACGATAGCGACATCATAGGACATTCAATCCTCCAACCTTCGATAGCACGAACGATCAGGCGATGGGCGCCGGACCCATTGATACTCTAGTCAATAAGTAGAGATTAAACACCTCCGAATGTCCACCCTTCACTTTCCGCCATCGAGACCGGCCATCGCATGAGTAGAGATCGTCAAAGTTAGCCGCGGCAAACTTCGACCTCTCTCTGCAGAGCAGCCACAAAGAAAGATGGATACCGCATTATTAAGGGACCGAGAGTGAAGTTAGCCGCGGCTAACCGACAATCTGTCACAAAAACAAAATCTGATTCTTCCACAATGCCTTAGCGGGACTTTCGCATCCGAGAAAAAAGCCTATTGCGCCAAAAAGAGAATCGGCGCTTATATCTCAGTTGCGGAAAAAACCGTCTTTTTCGAAAAAAACCGCAACTGCAATTTCGAGCGAAAGAAGATCCATGACACAGAGTGCCGACTCAAGACTTGCTGCAGGGGCACCGGACCTGACGAGCCTTATACAACAGCATTCGGCTGCGTTGTCAGCCCAATTGCAGGCGCATAATGCAAATACGTTTTCACCGCATACTGAAAAGAGCATGCGTCATTTTTCGCCTGCGGAAACTGCCCGGTTGATCGGAATCGGCGAAGCCTATCTTCGCCAGATAGCAGCTGAACGTCCGGAACTGGATGCGGCACAAGTCTCCGGTCGTCGGTCCTATTCGGTAGAGGATATGGACGAGATCAGAAAATTTCTCGATCAGGGCGCGCGCGGCACACGCCGCTACCTGCCCCACCGTCGTGATGGCGAAGAATTGCAGGTCATCGCGGTCATGAATTTCAAAGGCGGTTCAGGAAAGACCACGACGTCGGCGCATCTTGCGCAATATCTGGCGCTGCGCGGTTACAGGGTTCTCGCCATCGATCTCGATCCGCAGGCAAGTCTGTCGGCGCTCTTCGGCCATCAGCCGGAAATGGATGTCGGTCCGAACGAAACCCTTTATGGCGCGATCCGCTACGATGACGAGCGCCGGCCGATCGCAGAGATCGTGCGCGGCACCTATATTCCCAACCTTCATATCGTTCCGGGCAATCTGGAGCTTATGGAGTTTGAGCACGATACGCCGCGGGCGCTGATGCGTCGCGCGCCGGGCGACACGCTGTTCTTTGCCCGCATCGGCCAGGCAATAGCTCAGGCACAGAATTTCTACGACGTCGTTGTCATCGATTGCCCGCCGCAACTCGGTTACCTGACGCTTTCGGCGCTGACGGCGGCGACATCGGTTCTCGTCACCGTTCATCCGCAAATGCTTGACGTCATGTCCATGAACCAGTTCCTTGCCATGACCGGCGATCTTCTCGCGGAAATCGGCAGGGCCGGCGCACGATCCGATTATAACTGGATGCGTTACCTGATCACCCGTTTCGAACCGAGCGACGGGCCGCAAAACCAGATGGTCGCTTTCCTGCGATCGATCTTCGGTGAAAATGTCCTCATTCATCCAATGCTGAAGAGCACGGCCGTTTCGGATGCCGGATTGACCAACCAGACGCTTTTCGAGGTGGAAAGAACCCAGTTCACCCGTTCGACCTACGATCGCGCTCTGGAAGCCATGAACAACGTAAACGCTGAAATCGAAGGACTGATTAAAAAAGCGTGGGGTAGGGCAGCATGAGTAGAAAAGAGATCTTCGCCAATCTCGGCACACCTGGTACCGACAACGAAACCGCTCCCGAGCGGTCGCGTCCGCGCGTCAGACCCATCCTCGGTTCTCCGGAACTGGTGACGGATGTCCTGAATTCGCCGGTCGGCATGATCGGCCAGTCATTGAATGAAGTATCGGAACGTTCCAAGCGCGCGGAAGAGATCGAAAAACGGCTCGCAGAGGGTCTGACGATCGTTTCGCTCAATCCTGCCGATATCGACCCCTCTTTCATACCGGACCGCATGCCGTCCTCGGAAGAGGCGGATGCAGGCCTGGTCGAAGCCATTCGCGAGCAGGGCCAGCAGGTTCCCATTCTGGTGCGCCCGCATCCCGATTTCCCCGGTCGTTATCAGGTCGCCTTCGGCCATCGCCGTCTGCGCGCCGTTTCCATCCTGGGTATTCCGGTCAAGGCTGTCGTTCGCGATCTCAGCGATGAACAGCTGGTTGTCGCCCAGGGACAGGAAAACAACGAGCGTCGCGACCTCACCTATATCGAAAAGGCGCGCTTCGCCCAGAAACTACAGATACGGTTTCCCCGTGACACGATCATGGCAGCGATGTCGCTGCACAAGGGCGATCTTTCCAACATGCTGTCGGTTGTCGGGCGTATTCCGGAGGATCTCGTCGATCTTATCGGTCCTGCGCCCACCGTCGGCCGCCGTAACTGGATGGATCTTGCAGATCAGCTTTCCTCGTCGCAGGTCAAGGAAGCAGCGCGCGCCTATGTCAGGGAGCCTTCCGTTGCCGCTCTTCTGTCCGAAGACCGTTTCAAGTCGCTTCTGGATTTTCTGAAGCCCAAGGCACAGGCCAAGAAAGCCGGTGTCTGGTCTTCTGAAACGGGCAGCAGACTGGCGAAAGTGGTCGAGAGCGACCGTAAGCTGGATATATCGATCGACAAGAACGAGGCACCGGAATTTGCCGATTTCGTTCTCGAACATCTTCAGGCGCTGTTTGCCGAATACCGGTCCAAGCAGTGATTTTCAATATCAACGACTAACAGGAGACGCATCACAAAAGAAAAAAGCCCCCGAACGTTGCCGTACGGAAGCCTTTCTTTGATCTAAGCAACCAAAGAATCTCATTTCCGCGAATCATAGTCAAGAGTCTTGGCATCGAATTTTTCGGTGAGCGATTTTCTTTTGCCTTGTGAAAGGTGAAAGACATGGACAGCACATGTGTAACGACGCCCTTTGGGCGGCGAGCGATGTCATTTGGCGTTCTCGCAACGCAGTTTGCCGCGCAGAAGAACAAGAAGACCGAAGCGGTCGATAAATGGAAACTCTATCGTTCCGTCTGTGAAGCCAGGCCATTGCTCGGCGTGACCGACCGTTCGCTCGCGGTTTTGAACGCGCTTTTGAGCTTTTATCCGAAGAGCGAACTCTCCAGCGAAGCCGGTTTGGTGGTCTTCCCGTCGAACACGCAATTGTCGCTGCGTGCGCATGGCATGGCCGAACAGACATTGCGCCGGCATCTCTCGGCTCTTGTCGAGGCCGGTCTCATTATCCGCAAGGATAGCCCTAACGGAAAACGCTATGCCCGCAAACACCGGGGAGGGGAGATCAGCGAAGCTTACGGTTTCTCGCTGGCGCCACTCCTTGCCCGCAAATCGGAAATCGAGGAACTGGCCGAACGCATCGTTCGCGAGCGGCTCGACCTTCAGCGTCTTCGCGAAAACATCAGCCTTTGCCGCCGCGATATCCAGAAATTTTGCGAAATGATCGCCGCCAGCGGTGAGGTTGAGACATCAGAAGGATTCCAGACCCGCTACAATACGATTGCCCGGTCTCTTGGCCGCAATTCAAAACCTACCGAACTGAAGGAAATCGCCGGTTTTCTGGTCTCTCTGCGCGCGGAAGTGACCAACTATCTGGGAAATATTGAAAAATCGGAGAAAATGGGCGGCAATGACTGCCAAAATGAGCGCCTCATAAAGAATTCAGAATCCGAATCCATATCTAAACCGCTAGATTTGCGTGAACCGGCAATCGTTGCACCTGCCGACACAACAGCCACACAGCCAGCATATGCTGCACCCATCAGTGCAAGACCTTCACCACAACAGCCAAAGCCTGTTCTTCATAAGCAATTTTTTGTTCCTGATATTGTTTTGGTTTTGAAGGCTTGCCCGGATATCTCGCTCTATGCCCCAGGAGGAGCGATAACCGGCTGGCGCGATCTCGAAGTGGCGACATCCGTGATCAAAACCATGTTCAACATCAGCCAGTCGGCATATCAGGACGCGCTGACTACCTTCGGCCGCCAGGGAACCGCAGCCATCCTTGCCTGCCTGTTGCAAAAGGCGGACCAGATCAGTTCGCTTGGCGGATATCTGCGCAATCTGACCCGCAAGGCCCATGAGGGCGGTTTCGATCTTCAGGCCCTGCTTCTAGCGCAGCTACGGGGGCGAACGGTCGCTATGGAGAAAGGCATGACAGGATGAGTTCGTTGAGGCTAGGGAAGACGGCGACGGCTTGCGAAACTCCCCGTCTGAAGCTACATTGAAGCTGCTTCCACGATACCCGAAGATTCGTTGTAAGGCTGCTTACGTTTCCACACAGGTTGCAGCCAGTGGGCCTCCTATGGTTAATGCAAAGTAGAGAAAGCTAAGTGACGATTGGCTTTCGTTTGCGTTTTTCCCTGATTGGTTTCAATCGCTTGAGTCCGGGGCGTTTTTAGCGGAAAAGCAAGGTTGATGGCAGGAAAGTGTGATTTTTACCGACCCCAAGTCTGGTGAACAGGATTTGGAGGAAGCAGAAAC
The DNA here is from genome assembly GCF_036596185.1 of Rhizobium sp. GR12. Lineage (NCBI taxonomy): Bacteria > Pseudomonadati > Pseudomonadota > Alphaproteobacteria > Hyphomicrobiales > Rhizobiaceae > Rhizobium > Rhizobium sp. GR12. The sequence continues at coordinate 17,590 of NZ_JASXTH010000007.1, forward strand.
GGCATTACTGCACCAGCCGGAAACATCTCGCATTCATCGAGAAACGATCATTGTAATTGGCAAACGCTACGCCTGCGTACGGGTATCGCAACGCGCGAGAATTGAACTTTCATTGAAGTTTCGCGTTTCCGCTTCATTGCCACAACGGATCGCGAAGCCAATGATTTTTTCGGATAACATGGAACTGGCCGTCGCTCTCTACATGGCTGAAAATGCCTTGCCCCGTCACGCGGCGATTAAAAAGCTTTTGCAGGTTGGGCTTCAGGACACAGGCTACTTGACCGGTGGCGCGGGCCGACCAGCGGAAATCGTCGACGGGCAGCCAAGTGCAGACTATGTACAATACGGCACTTATCTGGACGGAGACAACTGAAACGCCCGGAAACCGGGAACTGCGGGAACGTGCGCGCGGCTACCGCCTATAATGTCGGCACCGACGATTTCAAAACCGCGATGGAAGGCTGTCGGTTCTGGATCCGCATGACCGTGAAATCCTGATCCGACCACATTCAGGATTTCAGAGGCGCCTGTCGGGTGCCTCTTTTAAGTTCGGCTATCCAGCCTATTGACCTCAACCATAGTTGAGGAATTATACCGGCTGCTCTTCAATGTGTTTCCGCGTTTTTACGAGCGGAGATCGTTCAGAAAACCGGAGCCGGGCATGGAAAATACCGTATCTAGACACAGCCTGACGGTGGGGGAAGTTGCGCGTCGTAGTGGCATCGCCGTTTCCACCATCCATTTTTATGAGGCGAAGGGACTGATCGAAGGCTGGCGCACCAGCGGGAACCAGCGTCGCTATCATCGCGCCGTCCTGCGGCGTATCGCCATCATCCGCATCGCGCAGCGGGCCGGCATTCAGCTCAGCATCATCAGGGACGCTTTGGCGGATTTGCCGCAGGATCGGGTGGCGACGACGGCTGACTGGCGCGTGTTCTCGCAGTCATGGCGGGAAATGCTCCAACTTCGCATCAACAGCCTCATTATGCTGCGCGACCAGCTTACCGGCTGCATCGGCTGTGGTTGCCTTTCGCTCGATGACTGTCCATTACGCAATCCGAACGATGTTCTGGCCGATGCCGGCGCAGGCCCGCGCCGTCTCGTATCTGCTGAATGAGCAAGGTTTTCGTCTGGTCGCTCTAAAATCGATAATCCTCACTCGGAATCGGCCGGAACCCAGACGCTGACGTTGCCGCCATTGCTGGGGAAGACGCCCTTGCCGCTCTCGTCAAGGGTGATCTGCTCGTGACGGTGACCGAGAAAATCGCGCCATGCGGTCCCCGCCTGTTCCGGGCCGAGATCGATCTGTTTTTCCGCAGGCTCGCCGTTTGACATCACCACCACGCAGCCCGGCTCGTCGGCGGTGCCGTGACGAACAAAGGCAATGCAGCTCGGATCATCGAGAACATCCGTCTGGGCACCGTTGGCGAAGCGGCTGCGCGCCTCTATGAGCTTCGGCAGGCATTCGATCGCCGGCATGTCGATCTCATGCTCGTTGCCGTCATCACCGGTGTCGGTGTAGCGGGTGCCGAACAGATCGGGATAAAAGACGCAGGGAACGCCCTCTTCGCGCAGCAGAATGATCGCATAGGCCAGAGGCTTGAACCATGGCTCCACCGGCGCTTCCAGGGATTGCAGCGGCTGTGTGTCATGGTTGTCGACAAGTGTGACGGCATGGTCAGGAACAGCCGAAATCAGCGACCCGTCGAAGATGGTGCGCATGTCGAAATCGCCGCCCTGTTTGGAGGCATCGTGAAAACGGTGGTGAAGGGCGACATCGAAAAGCATCAATTGTTTGTCGACCAGATCGAGATAACTCTTCAGCGCCTCAATATCCGGGTGCCAATATTCCGCCACGACGAAAAGATCGGGATCGACCGTGTCGCGCATATGGCCGACCCAATCGCGGAAAAACCAGGCCGGAATATGCTTGGCGGCATCAATGCGGAAACCATCGACCTGCACCTGCCCGGCAAGCCACCGGCCCCAATATTTGAGTTCCTCGTAGACCGCCCTGTTTCTGAATTCGACGTCGGCACCCATCAGATAGTCGAAGTTGCCGTTTTCCTCATCGACCTCTTCATTCCACTCGCCGTCGCCATATTCGTTGACGAGGCGAAAAATGCCGTCCTCATCAGGCTCTTCGATGTGGTCGACACCGCTGAAGCACTTCACGTCCCAGATGAATTTGGAATGTTTGCCGTTTCGGCCCGGAAAGGTGAACCGCGTATAGGCGAGAGCTTGGAAATTCTCATCGTCTATTTCGGTGCGGTCTTCCGGATTGACGCGGCGAACCCGCACCTTCTCCTTTTCATCCGCACCCATCTTGTGGTTGAAAACCACGTCGTGGATGACGCGGATGCCGTTTTCCTGGAGTGTGCGGCCAGCCTGTTCGAGGGCGGCGCGATCGCCATATTTGGTCGCGACGGTTCCCTTCTGGTCGAATTCGCCGAGATCAAAAAGATCGTAGGTGTCGTAACCCGCCGAGTAACCGCCGGCGGCACCCTTGTAGGCCGGCGGCAGCCAGACATCGGTGATGCCCATCCGGGCAAGGCTTGTCGCCTTTTCGGCCACCTCGCTCCATAATTTCCCTCCGTCCGGATAATACCAATGGAAGAACTGAAGCAAGGTGCGTCCGGCCATATTTCCCTCATATCGGTTAGCAGGTCGCGCCATAAACGGAACGGCGGCGAAAGGGTTCCGCCGCCGTTGCTGACCGAGCTTCGATTGTGAGGGGGGCCACCTTCCCGGACGGGTCTGTGGCGTCGTCTATATGCTATTCCGCAATTTCCAGAAGTGCGGCACCGGCCTGCAGATAATCGCCTTCCTTGACTATCAAGCGGACCTTGCCGGCCTTCGTGGCGACGATTTGCGTTTCCATCTTCATGGCTTCCATGATGGCCAGAAGATCGCCTGTGGAAACGGTTTCGCCGTCCTTCACCTTGAAGGATTGCAACGTTCCCGAAACGGGAGCGGTGATTTCGCCCTCGTTCTCCTTGACCGTTGCACCGGGGATAGCGGCATTGCCGCCGCTGACGGCGCCGAGACCGGATAGCAGCAGGTTCGGCAGACCGACCGAGACGCGCTTGCCGTCGATTTCCAGAAAGGTGCGGGTGATTGATGGATCCTCGGCCGGTGCCGGGCGTTCCATGGCATCGGGCATGGCGGCGAAATCGGTCTCGATCCAGCGGGTGTGAACCTTGAATCCATTCGTGCCGATGAAGTCGTCCGTTTCGACGGCGGCGCGATGGAAAGGCAGAACCGTGGCAATGCCTTCGATGCGGAATTCCTTCAGCGCGCGGCGCGCGCGGCGCAGAACCTCGTCGCGGTCGGCACCCGTGACGATGAGCTTCGCCATGAGCGAGTCGAACACGCCAGGCACGCTGGAGCCGCTGACGACGCCGCTATCCACGCGAATGCCGGGACCGGAAGGCGCGTCGAAAACCGAGATCGAACCCGGTGTGGGCAGGAAGCCCCGGCCGGGATCTTCAGCATTGATGCGGAATTCCATCGAGTGGCCGCGCGGTTCCGGCGTTTCGAGCACCCGCAGCTTATGGCCTTCGGCAATACGGAACTGCTCGATGACGAGATCGATGCCGGTGGTTTCCTCGGTGACGGGATGTTCCACCTGCAGGCGCGTATTGACCTCCAGAAAGGAAATGGTGCCATCGACGCCGAGCAGGAATTCGACGGTGCCGGCGCCGGAATAACCTGCGGCGGCACAGATCGCCTTTGCCGCATCGTGGATTTTCTGCCGCTGTTCAGTGGAAAGGAAGGGTGCGGGAGCCTCCTCGATCAGCTTCTGGTTACGGCGTTGCAGTGAGCAGTCGCGAGTGCCGAGCACCAAAACGTTGCCGTGCTTGTCGGCCAGAACCTGCGCCTCGATGTGGCGCGGCCGGTCGAGGAAGCGCTCGAGGAAACATTCGCCGCGACCGAAGGCGGCCGTCGCCTCGCGCACGGCGGATTCGTAGAGATCGGCGATTTCTTCCATCTTCCACGCGACCTTCAGGCCGCGACCACCGCCGCCATGCGCCGCCTTGATGGCGACGGGCAGGCCATATTCTTCGGCAAAAGCGGTGACTTCGGCTGCGGTAGAGACGGGGCCGTCACTGCCGGCGACCAGAGGCGCGCCGACACCGGTGGCGATGCGCCGCGCCTCGACTTTGTCGCCCAACGCCTCGATGACGTGTGGATCGGGGCCGATCCAGCTAAGGCCGGCATCGATAACCGCCTGCGCAAATTCGGCGCGTTCGGACAGGAAGCCATAACCGGGGTGAACGGCGTCCGCACCGGCACGTTTGGCGATCGCGATCAGCTTGGTGATATCGAGATAGGTTTCGGCGGGGCGCACGCCCTCCAGCGCATAGGCCTCGTCTGCCCGCCGGACGAAAAGCGCATCCTGATCGGGGTCGGCATAAACGGCGACCGATTGCAGGCCGTAATCGCGGCACGCGCGGATGATCCGCACCGCGATCTCGCCGCGATTGGCAATCAGCACTTTTTTCATCGCTTTTCTCCTCGGAATTATTTGCTCTTGGCCGCGATTTCGGCGAAGGGGCCGATCGGGCGGAACTTGATTTTGGCGTTGACGGGGATTTGCCCGGCAAGATCGAGATGATATTCCGCAACCGCGCCGATGACGGGATAGCCGCCGGTCAGCGGATGGTCGGCAAGGAAGAGCACGGGCTGACCGCTATGGGGAATCTGGATCGCTCCCGTCGCCGTGCCTTCACTCGGCAATTCGGCACTGTCCCTGCGCTCCATCGGTACCTCGCCGGAAAGGCGGATGCCGACGCGGTTCGATTGCGGCGTGACCTGCCAGAGCTGGCCGGTCAATGTGTCGAGACCTTTCTGCGTGAACCAGTCGGTGCGCGGCCCGAGAACGACGTCGAGTGTCACGACATCGCCGGTCGCCGGCGGATCGAAGGCCGGAACCTCGTTGATCGACACGCTGGAGAGGTTATTCTTTTCCCTCTTCAGCAGCAGGATCGTGCCTGCGGTCACGCTTTCGGGGCCAACCACGGCGAGTGTATCCGTTGCAAAGCTGCCCAGCACGGGTGCGATGTCGAACCCGCCGCGCACGGCAAGATAACAGCGCATACCCTTTGGCGGCTGACCGAAAGTGACCACATCGCCGGGCTCGAGAGAGACGGGAATATGCGTCTGTACCGTGAAACTGCGATCCGCCGTCCTGATGGTGACGGGGCAGGGTGCGCCCGCAATGCCAATGACCGCGCGGCTTGTGCTTTTGAAGGAAAAACCGCCGAGCGTCAGTTCGAGACAGGGCGTGTTGACGGGATTGCCGACGATACGGTTGGCGGCGTTGAACGCGCCACGATCCAGCGCGCCGGAGGCGGATACGCCCTGACCAGTCTGGCCGAAGCGGCCGAGATCCTGAAAAATGGCGGGCATGGGTGCGGCGAGCACCTCGAAATGCGGGCCTTCTTTCTTTGTCTCTGGCCGGGAGGTGCGCGGTGTCGGGGCAGGGACATCAACCGTTCTTCCGGCCTTGTCCATATCGAAGAAACGCACGCGATAACCCGGCTGGAAAAGCGCGCCAGGGTCGCGGTCGATATCCCACATCTTTTCCGGTGTGGTGCCGATGATCTGCCAGCCGCCGGGGCTGTTTTGCGGATAGACGCCACTGAAAGCGCCGGCCAGCGCCACCGAACCGGCCGGAATGCGGGTGCGCGGGCTTTGCCTGCGTGGCACATGAAGGGCCGGATCGCCGCCGACCAGATAACCGAAACCGGGGGCGAAACCGCAAAAGGCCACGGTGAATTCGCTTTCGGTGTGGCGGCGGATGACCTCATCGACGCTCATGCCGGTCAGTTCGGCAACGTCGGCCAGGTCTTCGCCATTATAGTGGACGGGGATTTCCACCAGATTGTCCGAAGGTGTGATTTTTGCCGAGAGGTCGCGGCTGGAAAGCCGGGCGACCAACGTCTCCGCGCTGATTTTTTCGGGGCGGAAACGGATCATCAGGGTACGTACAGCCGGAACTGTCTCTTCGACGCCTTCGACCGGATCGTTCTGAAGCGAGGCGAAAAGCGCCAGCGTTTCGTCAAGATCGGCAAGTTCGACAAGAATGGTGGTGAGGCTGACAGGGAGAAAACGCATCATGTCCTCACGCGTGATAGGCGGAATCGGGAATGTCGGTGATGAACATGTGCCCCGGCGCATGGGTGATCGCAAATGGCACACCGGACGCCATCACGGCGGCCTGTGGGGTCACGCCGCAGGCCCAGAAAACCGGCACCTCGCCCGGTTCGATCCGTACCGCATCACCGAAATCCGGCTTGGAAAGATCCGATATGCCGATCTCTTCCGGCGCTCCGACATGCACGGGCGCGCCGTGAACAGCCGGGAAACGTCCGGAAATGGTCGCGGCGTCTGCCACGCGCGAAGCCGGGATCGGCCGCATGGAAACGACCATGTTACCCTTAAAGCGACCGGCCGGCCGGCAGGGCCGGTTGGTCAGATACATCGGAACATTGCTCTTGTCGGTCATGTGGCGGATTTCGATGCCCGCCTCGACCATCGGCGTTTCGAAGGTGAAGCTGCAACCGATCAGGAATGCAACGAGATCGTCACGCTCCGCCCAGGCGGCGGTTGCATCAGCGGTTTCTTCTGCAAGCTTGCCGTCTCGCCAGATACGATAGAGTGGCAGATCGGTCCTGAGATCGGCGCCGGGTGCTAGAAGTGTGGTAGGCGAGCCGGGATCGGAAACATCGAGCACCGGGCAGGGTTTTGGATTGCGCTGCGCATAAAGCAGGAAATCGAAGGCCCAGTCGCGCGGAAGCACGATCATATTGGCCTGCGTGAAGCCGGGAGCGATACCGGAGGTGGGCGCAATAAGACCATCGCGATAGGTGGCGCGGGCTTTTCGCGCGGCTTCCGCGTCGGTGTGGCTGAGGAAGGACGTCGGTATGGTCATTGGCCGCTCCTTTTAGAGAATGGATGCGAAAGAGCGGATATCGATGCCTTCGGCCTCGAAACGGCGGCGGATTTCCTGGGCGATGGCGACCGCGCCGGGGCTGTCGCCGTGTACGCAGATGGACTGCGCCTCGATTTTTATGACGCTGCCGTCGATGGCTTCCAGCGTGCCTTCGCGGGCGAGCCGCACCATCCGACCGGCGATCTTTGCGGCGTCATGCAGAACGGCACCGGCTTCGCGGCGCGAAACAAGCTGTCCTTCAGGTGTATAGGCCCGGTCGGCGAAAGCTTCGGCGACGATGGCAAGACCCGCCTTGCGGGCGAGATCGAGAATGGGCGCATTGGCAAGACCCATAAGCACCAGCGAGGAATCGACAGCCTTGATGCCGTCGATCACTGCCTGTCCCTGTTTCGCGTCGTTGGCGATGCGGTTGTAAAGTGCGCCATGCGGCTTCACGTAGCGCACCGTGGTTCCGGCAGCTGCGGCAACGCCTTTCAGCGCGCCGATCTGGTAGATGACATCGGCGATCAGTTCTTCCGAGGTGACGTCCAGATCGCGGCGGCCGAAGCCGACGCGGTCCGGATAGGAGACATGGGCGCCGACGACCACGCCTTTTTCGGCGGCGGCCTTGACGGTACGGTAGATGCCGGCCGGGTCGCCGGCGTGAAATCCGCAGGCGATGTTGGCGCTGGAAACGATGGCGAGCATCGCCTCATCGTCGCCCATGCTCCAGGCACCGTAACTTTCGCCAAGATCGCTGTTGAGATCGATAGCGGCCATGTTTGCCTCCCTTTGGTTTTTACAGGCCAAGCAGGCCGAAGATGGTACCGGCGGACTTGTAGCCCATGTACCATGTCAATGCGCAGGTCAGAACGCCGAGCACCAGCAGTATGCGCGGATAACGATAACCACCCATCAGGTCTTCGCGTTTCCAAGCCGCGAACAGGAAGATGCTGAGGCCGATCGGGAGAATAAGTCCGTTCAGGCCGCCGACGAAGATGAGCATGGCGGCCGGCGGCGTCGTGATCAGCAGGTAGCAGACGAGCGAGATGGCGATGAAAATCACCGTTGCCATGTTGCGGGCGCGTTCGCTCATGTCCTGCTTGAAGACGGGCATGAACGAAACGGAGGTGTAGGCCGCTCCGATGACGCTGGTGATGGCCGCCGCCCAGAAGATGATGCCGAAGAGCCGGAAGCCGAGATCGCCTGCGGCTGCACGGAAGGCCTGTGCAGCGGGATTGGCAGTCTGGCCTGAGGTATCGATTATGACGCCGCTGGCGACGACGCCGAGAATGGCGAGGAAAAGCACGTAGCGCATGATGCCGGTGACGGCGATGCCTGTCAGAGCGGCGCGATTGACGGCGGGCAGGTTCTCGATGCCGACCATTCCCCGATCCAGCAGACGGTGTGCGCCGGAATAGGTGATATAACCGCCAACGGTGCCGCCGACGATTGTGGTGATGGTTGCGAAATTGATCGTATCCGGCAGGAATGTCTGACGGAAAGCGTCGCCCACGGGCGGTGCGGAAACGAATGCCACATAAAGCGTCAGCACGATCATCAGGATGCCGGCGAAAATGATGAACCGGTCAACAGCAAGGCCCGCGCGTTTTGAAACGAAGATGGCAATGGCAAATATCGCGCTGATTGCACCGCCGATCTTTGGGTCCAGCCCAAAAATAGCGTTCAGGCCAAGGCCGGTGCCGCCGATATTGCCGATATTGAAGAACAGACCGCCAATGATGACGAGAACGGCGAGCAGATAACCGGCGCCGGGAATGGCTGCGTTCGCAATATCCGACGCCCGCATCCGCGTCAGTGTGACGATGCGCCAGATGTTGAGCTGGACGACGAAGTCGATGAGGATGGAGGCGAGAATGCCGAAAGCGAAGGCTGCGCCAAGCTGTGTGGTGAATGTCGCCGTTTGCGTGATGAAGCCGGGACCGATGGCTGATGTCGCCATCAGGAATATCGCCCCCATCAGGGACGCGCGTTTTGACGTATTGGTGTCGGCAGCCGGGATGAGCTTTTTCTGCTCCATGGATTTTCTCCGCTCCTGTCGCAATCCGCCCCTCGCGGATGCTCTAGGCGTCGATCTTGTCCTGTTCCATGAAATTGTCAATATTGTTGAACAATAAATGATAATCGTTCTTTTATATTGTCTATTTGTTGGACGTTATGGCCATGATTTAATCACGTTTTTTTCGTGCTTTGCTAAAGCTTTGTGCTATGGGCAATCATGCCGTGTCCGAACATGCCTGTCACGGAATTCCCGATACTGCATTGCTCTTAAGGAAAGCGCTATGACGGAAACGATAGAGGGTCTGCCGCTTGCGGATCGATTGGCGAAGGGTATTCGCACCCTGTTGATTTCCGGCGAACTGATGCCGGGGCAGCGCCTGTCGGAAGCGGCCTTCAGCGAACGTTTCGACGTCTCCCGTAATTCGCTACGCGAAGCTTTTCGCCTTCTGACCAAGGACGGTTTGCTGCGCCACGAGGCCAATCGCGGCGTTTTTGTCGCCGTTCCCACCATGGCTTCGGTGATCGATATTTATCGGGTGCGGCGCATGGTGGAATGCGGCGCGCTGCGTCAGGCCTGGCACAAACATTCTTCCATCCGGATAATGCGCGCGGCGGTCGATGACGCCAAGATAAAGCGCGAAGAGGCGGACTGGCTGGGTGTCGGCAGCGCCAACATGAGGTTCCATGCGGCCGTGGTAGATCTTCTCGACAGCGCCCGTCTCAGCGATTTTTACGAACGCATCGCCGCCGAGCTCAGGCTTTGCTTTGGCCTCTTGAAAGACCCGGAACAGCTCCATTCCCCCTTCGTCGACATGAACAGCAAGATCCTGTCGCTGATGGAAGAGGGCAAGGGAGCCGAGGCCGGCGACGAGATGGAAATCTATCTCAATCTCTCCGAGCGAACGGTTTTGAAAGCGCTTGAACGCGCATCCTGAGATGTCTGATGCAGCCGGGGTGAAACGCTTCTTCGGCGCCTGCCTCATTTTTGTATCGGCACCTGATTGCCAAGTTTGTTGCGGTGCGTCATCAATGCTTGCATGACGCTTCGCGACCTTACCATCCTCGTTATAGACGAAAACGCGATCCGCGCCTCGATCATCGAGGAGGGGCTGCGCGAGGCCGGATATCATCGCGTCACGGTTATCCATGAGGTGCACGGCGTGGCGCGCACCATCGAGACGCTGCAGCCGGATGTCATTTTCATCGATCTTGAAAATCCCAACCGCGACATGATGGAGCATCTGTTCCAGCTGACACGTACGGTCGGCCGGCCGATCGCCATGTTCGTCGACCGCTCCGACACGGCCTCCATCGAGGCGGCAGTCGAGGCGGGGGTTTCCGCCTATGTGGTCGATGGGCTGAAGAAAGAGCGGGTCAAGCCCATTCTCGATATGGCAGTCAGCCGCTTCAACGCTTTCAGCCGTCTGCGCCAGGAACTTGCCGAAGCGAAATCGGCGCTCGGGGAGCGCAAGGTCATCGAGCGCGCGAAGGGCATCCTGATGAAGATGCGCGGCCTTTCCGAAGAGGAGGCCTTTGCGCTTTTGCGGCAAACGGCAATGAACGAGAAAAAGAAAATATCCGAGATCGCGCAAAGCGTGGTCACCGCGGCCGGTCTGTTGATGTGACGAACCCGCCGGCGGGACAGTCGAGGAGTGTATGATATGGCGGCACAGGAAAAAACGGCCGGGCCAAAAGAGGGGACGAAGCAAGCTGCGGGCGCGCCGGCAATCGTGGGCAGCGACCGGCAGAAAATCCTGCGTGCGGGTTTTATTCCGCTTGTCGATGCGTCCGTGTTGATCGCGGCGGCCGAATTTGGTTTCGCCGAACGCGAAGGCCTGTCGCTCGATCTCGTCAAGGACGTGTCCTGGGCGAATGTGCGCGACCGGCTGGCGTTTCGGCAATTCGACATTGCCCACATGCTGTCGCCAATGCCCGTCGCTTCCATGCTAGGTCTTGGTTCCAACCCCTCACCGACGATTACACCATTTTCTCTCGGGCGCGGTGGCAATGCCATCACGCTTTCGACCCGGCTTTTTGCCCGGATGAAGGCGTTGACGGGGCTTTCCGAAACCGCGGGAGCGCTCGAAAATGCCAAAGCTCTGAAGCGGGTGCTGGATGACATGCGGGCGCGTGGCGAAGCCGCGCCGACGCTCGGCATGACCTATCCGTTTTCGTCGCATAATTACGAATTTCGCTATTGGCTCGCTGCCGGCGGCATTCATCCCGACCACGATGTCAAGCTGGTGGTGGTGCCGCCGCCATTGACATCGGATGCGCTGGCGGCGGGCGCTATCGATGGTTTCTGCGTCGGCGCGCCATGGAACATCGTTGCCGCCGAGCGCGGTGTCGGCAGGATCGTTGCCGCCAAGCAGGATTTGTGGCCTTCCGCGCCCGAAAAAGTCATCGGCATGCGGCCGGAATGGGCCGAAAACCAGCAGGAGACGGTCGGCCGGCTTCTGATGGCGCTCGATGCCGCCGCGCGCTGGTGTGACCTTGCGGAAAATCACGATGACCTCAGCAGGGCGCTTGCCGATGCCCGTTATATCGGCGCGCCGGAAAGCATCATCCGCCACGTGCTTGCCGGTGAATTCAGCATTGACAGCCAGGGCAACCGGCGTGTCATTGACAAATATTTCCTCTTCCACGGTGGCCACGCCAATTATCCGCGCCAGAGCCAGGCATTGTGGATTTACAGCCAGATGATCCGCTGGGGGCAGGCGGAATTTTCGCAGGCGGGTGTGGAAGCCGCCTTGTCCGCTTACCGGCCGGATATTTATCGGGCGGCGCTGGGCGACGCCAATGCGCCTGATGATGCCGATATTCGTATCGAAGGGCAGGATGTCGGCGATCGTTTCGTTGATGGCTTCGTTTTCGATCCCGCTGATATTGTGGGCTATGTGGACGGCTTTACCGTGCGCACATCCGCACCGTTTCCCCCGGCCTCCGGAGAGGCGTGAGCGCCGCCGACTTTGCTGGCTGCGTAAATTTCAATCGCAAAATTTCTCCACTTGCACAAAGGGAAGACAGAAAAGCAAGTGATTAAAATTTAATCAATCCTCAGAATGTCGATAATAACCCTTTATTTTCAATGGTATAAAATAAAAATCATAAACTGGCACGCCTCTTGCATGTCCTTTGTTGCACCGGTCAACGGCGATCGGGGCGAGCAGGGCGCGGTATAGGCGCTTTCAAAGACATAGACGTCGCAAGGTTTTGCTGCCCGGAACATCTCCCGTTCCGCACGCGCAAACACCGAGCGGCGTTTTTTTATTTTCCGGTTTTTTCGCAAGCGAAAGCGTCACCGCAAAGGTGGCCCAATAAGGGGAACATGCGAATGAAAAAGATATTCTCGGGCGATGTCAGCCGCCGCACGATACTGAAGACGACAGCCACCGCAGCCCTTGTTACCGCCGTGCGCACCGCCTTTCCGTCAGGCGCTTTCGCCGCCACTGCCGAACCGGAGGTAAAAGGTGCGAAAATCGGCTTTATCGCGCTGACTGACGCCGCCCCGCTCATCATCGCGGCTGAAAAGGGGCTGTTCGCCAAACATGGCATGCCGGATGTCGAAGTGCTCAAGCAGGCTTCCTGGGGCGCGACGCGTGACAATCTCGTGCTTGGCGGCGCATCCAACGGCATCGACGGCGCGCATATTCTGACTCCGATGCCCTATCTCATGCATACCGGCAAAGTGACCCAGAACAACGTGCCGGTACCGATGGCGCTCATCGCCCGCCTCAATCTCGACAGCCAGGGCATTTCCGTCGCCAAGGAATATGCCGACACCGGCGTTCAGCTGGACGCGTCCAAGCTGAAGGCGGCTTTCGAGAAAAAGAAGGCCGAAGGCAAGGAAATCAAGGCCGCCATGACATTCCCCGGCGGCACGCACGATCTGTGGATCCGCTACTGGCTGGCTGCCGGCGGCATCGATCCGGACAAGGACGTCTCCACCATCGTCGTTCCGCCGCCGCAGATGGTTGCCAACATGAAGGTCGGCAACATGGACGTTTTCTGTGTGGGCGAACCGTGGAACGAACAGCTCGTCAATCAGGGCATAGGCTTTACCGCCTGTACCACCGGAGAACTCTGGAAGGGTCATCCCGAAAAGGCGCTCGGCATGCGAGCCGACTGGGTGGAAAAGAACCCAAATGCCACCAAGGCTTTGCTGATGGCCGTGATGGAGGCTCAACAATGGTGCGACGAGATGGCGAACAAGGAGGAGATGTCCACCATCCTCGGCAAGCGCCAATGGTTCAACGTGCCGCCCAAGGATGTTCTCGGCCGCCTCAAGGGCAATATCAACTACGGCAATGGCCGCGTTTTGGAAAATACCGGCCTGCAGATGAAGTTCTGGCAGGACCACGCCTCATATCCCTTCCACAGCCATGACAGCTGGTTCATCACGGAAAACATCCGCTGGGGCAAATTCGCACCCGATACCGACGTGAAGGCGTTAGTTGCGAAGGTCAATCGTGAGGATATCTGGCGCGAGGCCGCCAGGGATCTCGGCGTTTCCGACATTCCCGCCTCCACATCGCGCGGCAAGGAAACATTCTTCGACGGAAAGGTTTTCGACCCCGAAAATCCATCCGCCTATCTCGAAAGCCTTTCCATCAAGGCGGCCTCCTGAGGAGGAGACACGGGTGCCGTCCCACATCCTGAAGCTCCGGCCTTTGAGCGGCTGCGACTGAAGACCGGATGAGGGGCGAGACCCTGACCGCAACCGAAATCAAGAGGAAATGCCCATGTCCGCATTGGCCCGAAAATTCAAGGAAGAGCCGCAGCAACCGGCGGCGCAAAAGGCAAACGTCGTGGCTCTGTCGCCCAAACATTCGCCGCGGATCGATCTGCGTAAATGGGCGGCGGCGGCGGCCCGCAACATCCTACCGCCGTTTATCGTCCTTGCCGTGTTGCTTGGTGTCTGGCAGGTGCTCTGTTCCGCCCCAGGCTCATCGCTGCCGCCGCCGAGCCAGGTCTTCGAGGAAAGCTACGACCTCATCGTTTCGCCGTTTTTCCATAACGGCTCGCAGGATATCGGTCTTGGCTGGCGCGTGCTGGTTTCATTGGAACGGGTGGCTTACGGTTTCGGCCTTGCGGCTATCGCCGGTATCATCCTTGGCGCGGTGATCGGCCAGTCGATCTGGGCGATGCGTGGCCTCGACCCGATCTTTCAGGTCCTGCGTACCGTGCCGCCGCTTGCCTGGCTGCCGCTTTCGCTCGCCGCCTTTCAGGACAGCAACCCGTCGGCCATTTTCGTGATCTTCATCACATCCATCTGGCCGGTCATCATCAATACGGCAGTCGGCGTGCGCAACATTCCGCAGGATTACCGCAACGTTGCAAAGGTGCTGCGGCTGAACCAGCTCGAATTTTTCTTCAAGATCATGCTGCCTTCCGCCGCGCCCTACATCTTCACCGGCCTTCGCATTGGTGTTGGCCTCTCGTGGCTAGCCATCGTGGCCGCTGAAATGCTGACGGGCGGTGTCGGCATCGGCTTCTTCATCTGGGATGCGTGGAATTCCTCGCGACTGCCCGACATCATCGTGGCGCTGGCCTACATCGGCGTCGTCGGTTTCATGCTCGACAAGCTGGTGGCGGCGCTTGGCAAGGTTATCACTCGCGGCGCTGCGGAAAATTGAGAGGCCAAAATTATGAACGCTTATTTGAAGCTCGATCATATCGACAAATATTTCGACAAGGGCGGCTCACGCGCCGAGGTTCTGAAAGGCATCAACCTCACCATCGAAAAAGGCGAATTCGTCTCTGTCATCGGCCATTCCGGCTGCGGCAAGTCCACCATGCTCAATCTCATCGCCGGGTTGACGAAAGTGTCAGCCGGTGCGGTGCTTCTCGAAAATCGTGAGGTCAATGAGCCGGGCCCCGAACGTGCTGTCGTGTTCCAGAACCACAGCCTGCTGCCCTGGCTTTCGGTCTATGAAAACGTCAACCTCGCCGTGGAAAAGGTGTTCCGCAGCACCAAGACGCGGGCCGAACGGCACGACTGGGTTATGCGCAATCTCGATCTCGTGCAGATGGCCCATGCCAAGGACAAGAAACCGTCTGAAATTTCCGGTGGCATGAAGCAGCGTGTTGGCATTGCCCGCGCGCTGGCCATGGAACCGAAAATCCTGCTGCTGGACGAGCCTTTCGGCGCGCTGGACGCGCTGACGCGTGCTCACCTTCAGGATGCGGTGATGGAAATCCACGCCCGGCTCGGCAACACCATGGTCATGATCACCCATGATGTGGACGAGGCGGTGCTGCTGTCCGATCGCATCGTGATGATGACAAACGGTCCCGCCGCCCATATCGGCGAAGTGCTTGACGTGCCGTTGGCACGCCCGCGCAATCGCATCGAGCTTGCATCCGACAAGACCTATCTCAAATGCCGCGAAGCCGTGCTGAAGTTCCTTTACGAACGTCACCGCTTCGTCGAAGCCGCGGAGTAACGACCATGACGCAAAAACTCGTCATCATCGGCAATGGCATGGCGCCGGGGCGCATGCTGGAAAACCTGTTCGAAACTGCCCCCGGCCTTTACGACGTCACGATCTTCAACGCCGAGCCGCGCGTCAATTACGACCGCATCATGCTCTCGCCCGTGCTTTCCGGCGAAAAGAGCTATGAAGACATAATCATCCACAATGACGAATGGTATGCGGCTAACAACGTGACCCTGCACAAGGGCGCGAAGGTCACCGGCATCGACCGTGACAACAAGGCCGTGACAAGCGAAAACGGCATTACGGTCTCTTACGACAGGCTGGTGATCGCTACTGGCTCCCTGCCCTTCATCATCCCCGTTCCCGGCCATCAATTGCCGGGCGTGCTCGCCTATCGCGATCTCGATGACGTGACGAAGATGCTGGAAATCGCCAAGGGCAAGGGCCGCGCCATCGTCATCGGTGCGGGTCTTCTCGGGCTGGAAGCGGCTTATGGGCTAAAACGTCAGGGCATGGACGTCACTGTCATCCACCTGATGCCGACAATCATGGAGCGCCAGCTCGACCCGGCAGCGGCCTATCTTCTGGAAAAGGCGCTCAGTGAGCGCGGCATCGACATCATCACCAAGGCCAATACCAAACGCATTCTCGGCGAAAAGAAGGTCGAAGGCATCGAGCTGGAAGACGGCCGGATCATTGAAGGCGACATGGTGGTCATGGCGGTCGGTATCCGCCCCGCTTCCGGTCTCGCCAAGGAAGCCGGTATTGCCGTCAATCGCGGCATCGTGGTGGATGATGGCATGATGACGTCGGATGCTTCGATCTATGCACTCGGCGAATGCGCCGAACATCGCGGCATGTGCTACGGGCTGGTCGCGCCGCTTTATGAATCGGCGCGGGTGCTGGCTGACCGGCTTTGCGGCGGCTCGGCCGAATATCACGGTTCCGTCACCAACACCAAGCTGAAGGTGACGGGCATCAATCTGTTCTCCGCCGGCGACTTCGCCGAAGGCGACGACCGTGAGGAAATCGTACTGCGCGATGCCACCGCCGGTGTCTACAAGCGCTTGATCCTCAAAGAAAACCGCATCATCGGCGCGGTTCTCTATGGCGAGACGGCTGATGGTTCATGGTTCTTCGACCTGATGAAGAAATCGGCGGATATTTCCGCCATGCGCGAGACCCTGATTTTCGGCCAGGCCTATCAGGGAGGGTCTCCGCTGGACCCTATGGCGGCCGTTGCAGCCTTGCCGGATGATGCGGAAATCTGCGGCTGCAACGGCGTCTGCAAGGGCAAGATCACCTCGGTGATCAGCTCCAAAGGCCTGACCTCACTGGACGATGTGCGCGCCCACACCAAGGCGTCCGCCTCCTGCGGCAATTGTACCGGTCTCGTCGAGCAATTGATGACGCTGACGCTGGGCGACAGCTACAACCCCGCAGCCGTGCAGCCCATGTGCAAATGCACCGATCTCGGTCATGACGATGTGCGCCGTCTCATCAAGGCCAAGGGCCTGAAGACCATCCCCGCCGTGATGCAGGAACTGGAGTGGAAAACCTCCTGCGGCTGCGCCAAGTGCCGCCCCGCGCTCAATTATTACCTCGTCTGCGACTTTCCGGACGAATATGCCGACGATTATCAGTCTCGCTATATCAACGAGCGTGTCCACGCCAATATCCAGAAGGACGGCACCTACTCCGTCGTCCCGCGCATGTGGGGCGGCGTTACGTCCTCCTCCGAACTCAGGGCGATTGCGGATGTGGTCGATAAGTTCGAAATCCCGATGGTGAAAGTGACCGGCGGCCAGCGCATCGATCTTCTCGGCATCGAGAAGGAGGATCTGCCGGCGGTCTGGGCCGATCTCGGCAAGGCCGGTTTCATTTCCGGCCAGGCCTATGCCAAGGGGCTGCGCACCGTGAAGACCTGCGTTGGTGAACAATGGTGCCGCTTCGGCACGCAGGATTCCACCGGATTTGGCATCCGCATCGAAAAATTCATGTGGGGCTCGTGGACACCCGCCAAGCTGAAGCTTGCCGTTTCCGGCTGTCCGCGCAACTGCGCGGAGGCCACATGCAAGGATATCGGTGTCATCTGCGTCGATTCCGGTTTTGAAATCCATTTCGCCGGTGCCGCCGGTCTCGATATCAAGGGCACGGAAGTGCTCGGTCTCGTCAAAACCGAGGATGAAGCGCTGGAGCATATCGTGGCGCTGACCCAGATGTACCGCGAACAGGCGCGCTACCTCGAGCGTATCTACAAATGGGCCAAGCGCATCGGTTACGACGAAGTCCGTCGCCAGATCATGGACGATGCCGAAAAACGCAAAGCCTATTTCGACCGCTTCGTCTTCAGCCAGAAATTCGCGCAGGTCGATCCCTGGTCCGAACGTGTGTCGGGCCACGACAAGCACGAATTCAAGCCCATGGCGGCAATCGGTTTCAACCAGGCAGCGGAGTGAAGACGATGGACAGTAACTGGATCGATATCGGCAACGTTTCCGACATTCCGCTGCGGGGCGCACGGTGCGTAAAAACGCCGATGGGCAAGATCGCGGTGTTCCGCACGGCGGAAAATCAGGTTTTTGCCATCGAGGACCATTGCCCGCACAAGGGTGGGCCTCTGAGCCAAGGCATCGTGCACGGCGCGTCCGTAACATGCCCGCTGCACAACTGGGTCATCTCGCTGGAAACCGGCAAGGCGCTGGGGGCGGATGAGGGCGAGGTGAGGACTATCCCTGTCCGCAATCTGGATGGACGGCTCTCGATTGCGCTTGAAACCCTGATGATTGCAGCGGAGTGAATTTTGATGGTGGCGATGATACCCCCCTCTGTCCTGCCGGACATCTCCCCCTCAAGGGGGGAGATCGACAAGCCGAAGGCTTCCCGCTTCATCTCTATGGCCTGTGCCGCAAGCTGTGAATGGAAGTTCGTGCCGCAATTGATCTTCCCCCTTGAGGGGGAGATGTCCGGCAGGACAGAGGGGGGTAAACGCCACTTGCTCAGGGGGCAAACCCATGCCCATTGAAACAAAAACCACCTGTCCCTATTGCGGCGTCGGCTGCGGCGTCATCGCCACTGTCAACGACGATGGCCTCGTTTCCGTTAAAGGTGATCCCGACCACCCCGCCAATTTCGGCAGGTTGTGTTCCAAGGGTTCGGCTCTCGCCGAAACCATCGATCTCGACGGGCGCCTGCTTTACCCTGAGATCGGCGGCAAGCGGGCGGCATGGGACGAAGCGCTTGATCTCGTCGCTTCCCGGTTCTCCGAGGCCATAGCCGAGCACGGCCCGGATTCGGTTGCCTTCTACGTCTCCGGACAGTTGCTGACGGAGGATTATTATCTCGCCAACAAGCTGATGAAGGGTTTCATCGGCTCGGCCAATATCGATACGAATTCAAGGCTTTGCATGTCGTCTTCGGTTGCCGGCCACCGCCGCGCTTTCGGGGCCGACACGGTGCCCGGCACCTATGAGGATTTGGAGCTTGCCGATCTGGTGATCCTCACCGGTTCCAATCTCGCCTGGTGTCATCCGGTCCTTTATCAACGGATTGCCGCCGCGAAGGCAGCGCGGCCGGAAATGAAAATTGTCGTCATCGATCCGCGCCGGACGATGAGCGCCGACATTGCCGATATGCATCTTGCCATCCGCCCGGATGGCGATGTGGCGCTGTTTACCGGCCTGCTGGCGCATCTTTCCCGCAGTCGCGCCTTAGATCGCGGTTATGTGGAAAATCATACGGCGGGATTTGATGCCGCGATGCAGGTTGCAAGCGGGTACAGTCTGCCGGAGATCGCCGGGGCCACGGGCCTGACGATTGCCGAACTGATTTCCTTTTACGAACTGTTCGAGCACACCGAAAAGACCGTCACCTGTTACAGCCAGGGCGTCAACCAGTCGCAAAGCGGCACCGACAAGGTCAATGCCATCATCAATTGCCACCTTGCCACCGGCCGCATCGGCAGGCCGGGCACAGGGCCGTTTTCGCTAACGGGCCAGCCGAATGCGATGGGTGGACGCGAAGTTGGCGGGCTGGCCAACACGCTGGCCGCTCATATGGCCATCGAAAGCGCTGAAGACCGCCACCGCGTCAAGCGCTTCTGGGCCTCGCCAGCAATTGCGCAAAAGCCCGGCCTGAAAGCGGTGGATATGTTCAGGGCCGTGGCTGACGGCCGCATCAAGGCACTGTGGATCATGGCCACCAATCCCGTCGTTTCCATGCCCGATGCCGGTGCCGTTGAAGCGGCGATCAAGGCCTGTCCTTTCGTTGTCGTTTCGGATGTCATGGCTGGTACCGACACGGCCCGCCATGGCCATGTGCTGTTGCCGTCGCTCGGCTGGGGGGAAAAGGACGGCACGGTCACCAATTCCGAACGGCGGATTTCCCGCCAGCGCGGCTTTCTCGATGCGCCGGGCGAAGCGAAGGCCGACTGGTGGCAGATGGCGGAAGTGGGCCGGCGCATGGGCTTTGACGCCGCCTTCGCTTATCGGCAGCCATCCGAGATTTTCGCCGAACATGCAGAACTTTCCGGCTTCGAGAATGCGGGAAGCCGCGATTTCGATATCAGCGGGGTCGAGCGGGATTCCTACGATTCCATGACACCCTTTCAATGGCCGAAGGTCGGGCCGGGCGAAACCGGCATTACCCGCTTTTTTGCGGATGGCCGTTTTTATCACGCGGATGGAAAGGCTCGGTTCATAGCCACGGCCTTGCCGGAGACCCGCACGACCTCGCCTGATTATCCGCTGACTTTGAATACCGGCCGCATCCGCGACCAATGGCACACCATGACCCGCACCGGCAAAAGCGCGCGGCTTACCGCCCATATCGCCGAGCCTTTTGCCGAGCTTCATCCGCGCGATGCGCAGGCGCTGGGAATCGAAAGCGCAGATCTGGTGGAGCTGGAAAGCCCGCACGGCAAGGTTTTGCTGCGAGCGCTGGTCAGCGAAAGACAGGCGCGTGGATCGGTCTTCGCGCCGATGCACTGGAACGACCAGTTCGCCTCCCGGGCTCGGATCGATGTCGTTGTCGCCCCGGTTACGGATCCGCATTCCGGTCAGCCGGCCTCAAAAAATGTAGCGGTGAAGGCAACGCGTTTCGAGGCGAAAGCCTATGGTTTTGCTATTTCTCGTACCCGGCCAAATGCGCCGGATTGCGCCTACTGGGCCATCGCCAAGGCCGATGGCGGCTATCGCATGGAGCTTGCCTTCAAGGAGGAACCGCAGGACTGGGCGCTCTGGGCGCGACAGGTTTTCGGTCTCGATGTGCGGATCGAGCCGCTGGGCTACAGCGACCGGCAGACCGGTGATCTGCGCCTTGCCTTCTTCGATGGCGAAACCCTGCTGGCCGCGTTGTTTATCGCCAAACAACCGGTGGCGGTCGCCCGCAACTGGGCGATATCGCAGCTTGGCCAACGTCACGAGGACTTGCGCATGCGTTTTGCGCTGGTCGCCGGTCGTCCGGGCGCCGGGCGGACCGATCCGGGTGCAACTGTCTGTTCCTGCTTCAATGTCGGGGTGAACCAGATCACGGCTGCCATCCGCGATGGCTGCCACAGCGTTGAAGCCGTCGGCAAGACGTTGAATGCCGGAACCAATTGCGGCTCCTGCCGCGCCGAGATCAGGGGGATCATCGATGGATGCCTTAAAACCGCAGCGGAATGAACCGGCCCGTATGGAAAAGCTCGCCAAGTTGCCGGTCTTCTGGGGGCTGGAGGGCAAGCGCGTGGTACTGGTGGGCGGATCGGACGGGGCCGCCTGGAAGGCGGAACTGCTGCTGGCCTGCGGTGCGCAGGTACATGTCTATTGCGCAAAGGACGACTTGTCGGAGACGTTCGCTGCCCTCATTGAAAAAAGTCAGACCTTAAGTTTTCACGACCAAGCCTGGCATGCGGGCATATTCGAAAATGCCGAACTGGCGCTGGCGGATTGCGAAACGAACGCGGAGGCGCACGCCTTTTATTCCGCCGCGCGCATGGCTGGCGTCCCCGTCAATGTCATCGACAAGCCGGAATTCTGCCAGTTCCAGTTCGGCTCCATCGTCAATCGTTCCCCGGTGGTGGTGTCGATCTCGACCGATGGTGCGGCACCCATTCTGGCGCAGGCCATTCGCCGGCGCATCGAGACATTGCTGCCGCTCGCCCTGAAGGATTGGGGCGCTCTTGCCCAGACGCTCCGCGAGCGGGTCAATCTGCGGCTGGCCCCCGGTTCGGCGCGACGGTTTTTCTGGGAAAAATTCGTCGACCGGGCGTTTATCGAAAGGCTGGATGAGGGCAGCGAGGAACGGATATTTGCCGATATCGGAATGCAGGCCGGGCGGATAGGCTCGACACGCGGACTTGTGACGCTTGTAGGTGCCGGCCCGGGTGATGCGGAGCTTCTGACGCTGAAAGCGGTACGTGCCCTGCAGGCGGCGGATGTCATCCTGTTCGACGATCTCGTGTCGGCGGAAGTGCTGGAACTGGCACGGCGGGAGGCGAAGCGCATGCTGGTCGGCAAGCGCGGCGGCCGGGAAAGCTGCAAGCAGGAAGATATCAACGAGATGATGATCCGCCTCGCCAAGGCCGGAAAGCGCGTGGTGCGGCTGAAATCCGGCGACCCGATGATTTTCGGTCGCGCCGGGGAGGAGATCGCAGCGCTGGAGGCTGAAAATATCCCGGTCGAAGTCGTGCCCGGCATCACCGCCGCAAGCGCCATGGCCTCCCGTCTCGGTGTCTCCCTGACGCATCGCGACCACGCGCAATCGGTCCGCTTCGTCACCGGCCATTCCCGGCAGGGTAAGCTGCCGGAGAATATCGACTGGAAAACGCTTTCCGATCCCGCCGTGACCACCGTTTTTTATATGGGTGGGCGAACCGCAGCCGAGATCGAGTCTTCCCTGCTTGCTCACGGCATGCCTGCCGCAACGCCTGTCGCCGTCATGATTTCCGTCAGCCGCGCGAACGAACAGCGCTGGTGCGGTTCGCTTGCGCAACTGGCTGCGGCCGTTGCGAGGCTGGGCGTGAACGAGCCCGTGCTGATCGGCATCGGTGATGCGTTTGGTGCCGCATCCCCCGCGTTTTCGGGTGCCAGCCCGCAGGAGCAGGTCACTATGGCGATTCAGAAAGCCGGCTAATAAGTTTAAGGCAGCGCGTCGCTTTTTGCGCTGGCCCGCAAGTCGCTCGCTGAGCATTACAAAACCGTCCCTTGACATTGGTTTTTCGTTCGCTCTTCAATAAAACGAAAAAATTGAAAGAGGAGGGAGGGTGAAATGCTGCTCACACCGCGTCAGGATGAAATCGTCACGCTGGCAAAAGCGAACGGGCGGGTGCTGGTCGATGAGTTGGCCGCGCGCTTTTCGGTGACCCCCCAAACGATCCGCAAGGACCTGAACGATCTCTGCGATACGCGGGTGCTGACACGTATCCACGGCGGCGCGCTTTTTCCGAGCGGCAACGAGAACGTCAAATACGAGGCGCGTCGTGCGATCGCTTCCTCCGAAAAACAGGCCATTGGTGCCGCTGCCGCTGCGTTGATCCCCAACAACTCGTCGCTTTTTATCAATATCGGTACGACGACAGAGGCGGTGGGGGAAGCGCTTTCGGACCATCATGAGTTGATGGTAATTACAAATAACATCAACGTTGCCAACAGGTTGCGGGTTTTCCCCGGCATCGAGGTTGTGATTGCGGGCGGTGTCGTGCGCGGCTCCGATGGTGGCATCGTCGGTGAAGCGGCTGTGGATTTCATCCGTCAGTTCAAGGTCGATTTCGCCGTCATCGGCGTTTCGGCGATCGATGAGGACGGCGCTCTGCTGGACTTCGATTTTCGCGAGGTCAAGGTCGCGCAGGCGATCATCTCCAATGCGCGCCATGTCATTCTGGTGTCGGACTCTTCTAAATTCGAGCGCACCGCGCCGGTGCGCATCGGCCATCTTTCACAGGTGCACACCTTTATAACCGATCATTGTCCGGTTGATTCGATCCGTTCCATCTGCGCCGAGCATGATGTCCGACTGATCGAAACCGAGACGCGCAAGCCCTGATCCGGACGGCACCGGAATTTCGTTTGACATTCGTTTTGTCTTCAAATTAGATGTCCGTGCTTTCAATATGTCGATGGGGAGAGCGTCGATGAAAGCGTGGGAGGGTCCATGTCTGATGAGGCAATCCACGATATTTTCGTGATCGGCGGCGGCATCAACGGCTGCGGCATTGCGCGTGACGCCACCGGCAGGGGTTATTCCGTTGTGCTTGCGGAAATGAACGATTTTGCCTCCGGCACCTCGTCCGCTGCCACCAAACTCATCCATGGCGGCTTGCGTTATCTCGAACATTACGAGTTTCGTCTGGTTCGCGAAGCCTTGATGGAGCGAGAGGTGCTGTGGGCCATGGCCCCGCACATCATCTGGCCGATGCGCTTCGTTTTGCCGTTTCAGAAGGGTGGCGTGCGTCCGGCATGGCTCGTGCGGCTCGGGCTTTTTCTTTACGATCATCTCGGCGGCCGCAAGCTTCTGCCCGCGACCCGCTCGCTCGATCTGCGCCGCGATCCGGCCGGAAAACCGCTGAAACCGGTTTTTGCCAAAGCTTTTGAATATTCCGACGGCTGGGTGGACGATGCCCGTCTCGTGGTGCTGAACGCCCGCGATGCCGCCGATCGTGGCGCCTTGATTCTCAATCGCACGCAGGTGGTTTCGGCACGGCGCGAAGGCGCGTTCTGGCGGGTCGAAACGAGAAGTGCCGCCGGAGAAACCGCGACCTACAGGGCGCGCATGCTAGTTAATGCCGCAGGCCCCTGGGTGGACAAGGTTCTGGCTTCTACATTCGGCAAGAACAATGTCCACAATGTCCGCCTCGTGCAGGGCAGCCACATCATCGTGCGCAAAAAATTCTCCGATCCGCGCGCGTATTTTTTCCAGAATCCGGACGGGCGCATCATTTTCGCCATCCCCTACGAACAGGACTTTACACTGATCGGCACGACGGATCGCGACTATACCGCCGATCCCCGTGCTGTTAAGATCAGTGACGAGGAGATCAGCTATCTTTGCAGCGCGGCGAGCGAATATTTCGCCGAACCGGTTACGCCGGCCGATATCGTCTGGACCTATTCCGGCGTGCGGCCGCTTTTCGATGACGGCGCATCGAAGGCGCAGGAAGCAACGCGCGATTACGTGCTGAAAACCGAAGGGGCTGAAGGTGAAGCGCCGCTTCTCAATATTTTCGGCGGCAAGCTCACCACCTATCGGCGGCTTGCCGAACATGCTCTTGAAAAAATCGGCGATGCACTGGGTGAAAAGGGCTCGTCATGGACGGCAGGCTCGCATTTGCCGGGCGGAAATTTCGGCGCCCAGGCCTATACCGGGGAGGTTACGTCCCTGCGGTCGCGTTATCCCTTTCTCGATGAGCGTCATGCCAGGCGGCTCGTCCGCTGCTATGGAACGGATGCGGTGTCTATAATCGGCAATGCGGGGGAGAAGGCTGCGCTGGGGCGATATTTCGGCGGCACGCTTTATGAGGCCGAGGTTCGCTGGCTGATGGCGCGGGAATGGGCGCTGACAGCGGAGGATATTCTGTGGCGCCGCACCAAGCAGGGGCTTTTCCTTGTCCCCGAAGAGGTGCGCGGGCTGGAGGACTATATCGAAGACATTGCAGGTGGACGCTTGAAGGCAATCTGACGATCCGATTGAAAAGCGGAGGAGGCTTTGGATCACCATGCTTGAATTGCGAAACGTCTCGAAGATGGTCGGCGGTGAATATCACATTCACCCGACCGATCTGACGTTGCAGCGCGGAAGCCTGAACGTCCTGCTTGGACCGACACTTTCGGGCAAGACGACGCTCATGCGGCTGATGGCGGGGCTGGACAAGCCAAGCGGCGGCGCGATCCTTTTTAATGGGGAGGACGTGACGGGCTGGCCGGTGCAGAAGCGCAACGTCGCCATGGTCTATCAACAGTTCATCAATTATCCGGCGCTCAGCGTTTACGAAAACATCGCCTCGCCGATGCGTGTCGCCGGCAAGGATAAGGCAACGATCGACAACGAGGTCAGGAAGGCCGCCGAACTTCTGAGGCTGACGCCCTATCTCGACCGCACGCCGCTAAGCCTTTCCGGTGGTCAGCAACAGCGCACGGCGCTTGCCCGCGCCATCGTCAAGAACGCCACTCTGGTGCTGCTCGACGAGCCGCTGGCAAATCTCGATTACAAGCTGCGCGAGGAAATGCGTGAGGAATTGCCGCGCATCTTTGCGGAATCCGGTGCAATCTTCGTTTATGCCACGACCGAACCCTCCGAAGCCCTGCTCCTCGGTGGCAATACCGCGACCCTGAACGAGGGAAAGGTGACGCAATTCAACCGCACGATCGAGGTCTACCGGCGTCCGGTGGATATCGTGACCGCGAAAATCTTTGCCGATCCGCCGCTCAACACCATCGAGGTCATCAAGACGGGCGGCGCCTTCACCCGCGCCGACCATGCGGTCGTCCCGGTTCCGGCGCATCTTGCCGCCATGCCGGACGGCCCCTTGACCATCGCTTTCCAGCCGCACCATCTTTTCCCACGTCAAAAGGGGCAGGCGGTGCAATCCATCCGGGCGCGGACGCTGATTTCAGAGATTGCCGGATCGGAAAGCTTCGTCCACGTCGAATTTTCGGGCCAGCGCTGGGTCATGCTGGCGCAGGGCATTCACGACATCGAGCCGGATACGGAGATCGAGCTTTTTCTCGATACGCGACATCTGATGGCTTTCGATGCACACGGCCGCGCCATCGAAGCGGCGTAAGGGGAGATCGATCATGGCACGCATCACGCTCGATCACATTCGCCACGCTTATAACGCCAAGGCGCAGGCGGCCGGCGACTATGCACTGAAGGAAGTGCATCATGAATGGGAGGATGGCGGGGCCTATGCGCTGCTCGGCCCTTCCGGCTGCGGCAAGACAACGCTGCTCAACATCATTTCCGGACTGCTTCGCCCTTCCGAAGGCCGCATCGCCTTCGACGGAACCGATGTCACCGACCTTGCCACCGAAGACCGCAACATCGCCCAGGTGTTCCAGTTCCCGGTCGTCTACGACACGATGACGGTTTACGACAATCTGGCCTTTCCGCTGCGCAACCGGCATGTGCCGGAAGCCGAAGTCGACCGCCGCGTACAGGAAATTCTGGAAATGACCGATCTTTCCGGCATGGCCAAACGCCACGCGCGCGGTTTGACGGCGGACCAGAAGCAGAAGATTTCGCTGGCGCGCGGGCTGGTGCGCTCCGACGTCAATGCCATCCTCTTCGACGAGCCGCTGACGGTGATCGATCCGCATATGAAATGGGTGCTGCGTTCGCAGCTGAAGCGCCTGCACCGGCAGTCCGGTTTCACCATGGTTTATGTGACCCACGACCAGACAGAAGCGCTGACTTTCGCCGACAAGGTGGTGGTCATGTATGACGGTCAGATCGTCCAGATCGGCACGCCCGCCGAGCTTTTCGAACGGCCGGGACACACTTTCGTCGGTTATTTCATCGGTTCGCCCGGCATGAACGTGCTGCCCGCCAGCATCGATGGCGCAACCGCAATGGTCGGCGGCCTCGGCGTGCCGCTTGCCGGCATGCCGAAGGTTGACGCAAAGCAACGGATCGAGATCGGCATCCGCCCGGAATTCGTGAGGCTGGAGCGGGGCGGCATGCCGATCACCGTCGATGAGGTCGAGGATATCGGACGCCGGAAGATCGTTCGCGCCCGGTTTGCCGGCCAGAAGCTTGCGATTGTCGTTCCGGAAGAAGAGGAAATTCCGGCGGAAGCGGGTGTTCGCTTCGATCCGGCTGCCATCGGTGTCTTTGCCGATTCCTGGCGTGTGAAGATGGGGGCCTGACCATGGAAAAGAGCTGGAACAACAAGGCGTGGTTCATGGTGCTGCCGGTTCTGGTGCTGGTCGCCTTTTCCGCTGTCATTCCGCTGATGACGGTCGTGAACTATTCGGTGCAGGACACGTTCGGCAACAACCAATTCTTCTGGGCGGGAACGCAGTGGTTCCAGGAAATCCTTAGCTCCGACCGCTTCTGGAACGCACTCGGACGCAATCTGGTCTTTTCCGGTATCATATTGGCGATCGAAATTCCGCTTGGCATATTCATCGCGCTCAAGATGCCGAAATCCGGCATCGGCGTTCCGGTCTGCCTCGTCACGATGGCACTGCCGCTGCTGGTGCCATGGAATGTCGTCGGCACGATCTGGCAGGTGTTCGGCCGCAGCGATATCGGGCTGCTCGGCTATTACGCCAATCAGCTTGGGCTTGATTACAACTACGTCAATGATCCGGTCGATGCGTGGATCACGGTCGTCATCATGGACGTGTGGCACTGGACTAGCCTTGTCGTGCTCCTGTGCTACGCCAGCCTCGTCTCCATTCCCGATGCCTATTATCAGGCAGCAAGGATTGACGGCGCATCACGTTTTGCAGTGTTCCGGTTCATTCAGTTGCCGAAGATGAAGCGGGTGCTGCTGATCGCATTTCTGCTGCGCTTCATGGACAGCTTCATGATCTATACCGAACCTTTCGTCGTCACCGGCGGCGGTCCCGGCAACTCCACCACCTTCCTGTCCATCGATCTCGTCAAGGTGGCGCTCGGCCAGTTCGATTTGGGGCCTGCCGCGGCCATGTCGTTGATCTACTTCCTCATCATCCTGTTGTTGTCCTGGGTGTTCTACACCGTGATGACCAGCCACGACGCGGAGACTTGAGACATGAGCGCCTCTGATGTCACCACAAGCGTGGAACTCAACGGCATCGGCAATCCGCCGGTGAGAGCCACTTCGGCGGGAATGGCAGGCCTCGCCGCGAATTCACGGTCGCGCCGCCGACACGGGCCATCGCGCTTTTCCTGGCTGGTGCCGACGATCTATATCATCCTGCTGCTCGTGCCGATTTACTGGCTCATCAATATGAGCTTCAAGACGAACACGGAAATCGTCTCGTCGATGACGCTTTATCCGCACCAGCCGACGCTGCAGAACTACCGTACGATCTTCACCGATTCGTCTTGGTATTCGGGTTACATCAACTCGATCATCTACGTCGTCATGAACATGGTGATCTCGGTCTCGGCAGCGCTTCCGGCGGCTTATGCCTTCTCGCGCTACCGTTTTCTGGGCGATAAGCACCTGTTCTTCTGGCTGCTGACCAACCGCATGGCTCCGCCCGCCGTCTTCGCGCTTCCCTTCTTCCAGCTCTATTCGGCTTTCGGTCTCATCGACACGCACATCGCAGTTGCGCTGGCGCACTGCCTGTTCAACGTGCCGCTGGCGGTGTGGATTCTCGAAGGCTTCATGTCGGGTGTGCCAAAGGAGATCGACGAGACCGCCTATATTGACGGCTACTCCTTCCCGAAATTCTTCGTGAAGATTTTCATGCCGCTCATTGCCTCCGGCATTGGCGTCGCCTGCTTCTTCAGCTTCATGTTTTCATGGGTCGAGCTTCTGATCGCCCGTACGCTGACGACGACCGACGCCAAGCCGATTGCCGCGACGATGACGCGAACCGTTTCCGCCGCCGGCATGGACTGGGGCCTGCTGGCCGCAGCCGGTGTGCTGACGCTCATTCCGGGTGCGCTGGTGATCTGGTTCGTCCGCAATTACATCGCCAAGGGCTTTGCGCTGGGGAGGGTTTGACCATGACGAAGATGCCCGATTTTACCTGGATGGCGTGGACCTGGCAGACAGCCGCGTTTTTCGGCGCCATCGCAGTGCTGCTTATCGGCATGTGGTTCTGGGAATATTTCTCGCCCGGCGGCAATCCCCGTTTTGGCTTGCTGCGCTTTGAGACCACGCGCGGCGACCGGCTGTTCATTTCGCTGCTCGGCAGCGCTTTCATACATCTTGCATGGCTCGGGCTGGTCGGCCCGAACCTGTGGTGGGCTCTCGCTCTGTCAGCGGTCTACGCGATCGGCGTTTTCCGTTTCGTCTAGAGCAGGAAAGAAAGGTGCGGCGGAGGAAAACCGCACCCGGCAGACTTCATGCAATCGCAACCCTTGGGAGGACTGATATGCGACGGCATCTGATGACGACGACGGCAGCCATGCTGCTGGCAATGACGGGTTCCGCTTTCGCCGGAATGGAGGAGGCAAAGCAATTTCTCGACAAGGAAATCGGTGATCTTTCGTCGCTTTCACGCGGCGATCAGGAAAAGGAACTGCAATGGTTTGTCGATGCCGCGAAACCTTTCGCTGGCATGGACATCAAGGTCGTTTCCGAATCCCTGACGACGCATGAGTACGAATCCAAGGTGCTGGCCCCGGCGTTTACCGCCATCACCGGCATCAAGGTCACACACGACATCATCCAGGAAGGTGACGTCGTCGAAAAGATCCAGACCCAGATGCAGACCGGCCAGAACCTCTATGACGGCTGGGTCAACGACAGCGACCTTATCGGCACACACTGGCGTTACCAGCAGGTACGCAACCTGACAGACTTTATGGCTAATGAAGGCAAGGACGTCACCAATCCCGGCCTCGACCTCAAGGACTTCATCGGCAGCGCGTTTACGACGGCACCGGACAAGAAGCTCTATCAGCTTCCCGACCAGCAATTCGCGAACCTTTACTGGTTCCGTTACGACTGGTTCAACGACGACAAGAACAAGGCCGATTTCAAGGCCAAATACGGCTACGACCTCGGCGTTCCGGTCAACTGGTCGGCCTATGAGGATATCGCCGAATTCTTCACCGGTCGTGATGTCGGCGGCAAGAAGGTCTTTGGCCACA
This sequence comes from Rhizobium sp. GR12, assembly GCF_036596185.1. NCBI lineage: Bacteria > Pseudomonadati > Pseudomonadota > Alphaproteobacteria > Hyphomicrobiales > Rhizobiaceae > Rhizobium > Rhizobium sp. GR12. Next base: position 47,722 of record NZ_JASXTH010000007.1, read on the forward strand.
TGGACTATGGCAAGAAGGACCCGTCGCTCGGCTGGCGCTTCACCGATGCCTGGCTTTCCATGGCCGGCAACGGCGACAAGGGCCTGCCGAACGGCCTCCCGGTCGATGAATGGGGCATCAAGGTCAACGAAAAGTCGCAGCCGGTCGGTTCCTGCGTCGCGCGTGGCGGCGATACCAACGGTCCGGCTTCGGTCTACTCCATCGAGAAATACCTCGAATGGCTGAAGAAATATGCGCCGCCGGAAGCGCAGGGCATGACCTTCTCCGAATCCGGCCCGGTGCCGGCCCAGGGCAATATCGCCCAGCAGATCTTCTGGTACACGGCCTTCACCGCCGATATGGCCAAGCCCGGCCTGCCGGTCGTGAGCGAGGACGGTTCGCCGAAATGGCGCGTCGCACCTTCCCCGCATGGCGTCTACTGGAAGGACGGCATGAAGCTCGGTTATCAGGATGTGGGTTCGTGGACGCTGATGAAGTCCACGCCCGACGACCGTGCCAAGGCCGCATGGCTTTATGCGCAGTTCGTGACCTCCAAGACCGTGGATGTGAAGAAGAGCCATGTGGGTCTCACCTTCATTCGTGACACCACCATCCACCACCAGAGCTTCACGGACCGGGCCGCCAAGCTCGGCGGCCTCATCGAGTTCTATCGCTCGCCGGCCCGTGTGCAATGGTCGCCAACCGGCACCAACGTTCCGGATTATCCGAAACTGGCGCAGCTTTGGTGGCAGGCGATCGGTGATGCATCCTCGGGTGCGAAAACCGCTCAAGCCGCGATGGACTCACTCTGCGCCGAGCAGGAAAAGGTCATGAGCCGTCTGGAACGCGCCGGTGTGCAGGGCGATATCGGCCCGAAGCTGGCGGAAGAACATGATATCGACTACTGGAACAAGGACGCCGTTTCGAAGGGCAATCTGGCGCCGCAGCTGAAGATTGCCAACGAAAAGGAAAAGCCGGTCACCGTCAATTACGACGAACTGGTCAAAAGCTGGCAGAAGTAATGTCTGCGTGAAATCTTAAACCGGGGCGGCTTTGCCGCCCCGTCATTGCGTTTGAATGGGAGTAGCATAATGGGCGGTTATATTCTGGCGATCGATCAGGGGACGACATCGACGCGGTCGATGGTCTTTGATCGCGACATGCGGGTCATTGGTGTCGGACAGCGAGAATTTCCGCAGCATTTCCCGGCCTCCGGCTGGGTGGAACACGATGCAGAAGATATCTGGAAAAGCGTGCTTGAAACGATCCGATTGGCGCTCGCCGATGCCGGCATAGCCGCTTTCGATATCGAGGCGATCGGCATCACCAACCAGCGCGAAACGACCGTGCTGTGGGACCGGAACACGGGTGAGGCCGTGCACCGGGCCGTGGTCTGGCAGGATCGCCGCGCCGCGCCGATTTGCGAGGATTTGAAACGAAGGGGGCTGGAGCCGCTCTTTTCAAAAAAGACCGGATTGCTGCTTGATCCCTATTTTTCCGGCACCAAGCTCGCATGGCTTCTCGATCGTGTCAGCGGCCTTCGCCAAAGGGCGGAAAAGGGGGAAATCTGCTTCGGCACGGTCGACAGTTTCCTTATCTATCGCCTGACAGGTGGCCGTCGCCATGTGACTGACGCCACCAATGCCTCGCGAACGCTGATTTACAATATCGAAGACAATGCCTGGGATGACGAGTTGCTGTCGATCCTCGACATTCCCCGCGCCATGCTGCCGGAGGTGCTGGATTGCGCCGCCGATTTCGGCGTCACGGACAAATCGCTTTTGGGTGCGGAAATTCCGATCCTCGGTGTGGCCGGCGATCAGCAGGCGGCGATGATCGGCAATGCCTGCTTCGAACCCGGCATGATGAAATCCACCTACGGCACCGGCTGCTTTGCGCTTCTCAATACCGGCACGGATCGCGTCGCCTCCACCAACCGGCTGCTGACGACGATTGCTTATCGCCTCGATGGCGTGACGACCTATGCGCTGGAAGGCTCGATCTTCATTGCAGGCGCTGCGGTGCAATGGCTGCGTGATGAGCTGGGCTTCATTTCGGTCGCCTCCGAAGTCAGCGCGCTTGCCGAAAAAGCCGATCCCAATCAGCGTGTCTATCTGGTCCCGGCCTTTACCGGTCTTGGCGCACCTTATTGGGATGCCGAGGCGCGTGGGGCGATTTTCGGCCTGACACGCGGCACCGGACCTGCGGAATTCGCGCGTGCGGCGCTGGAAAGCGTTGCCTATCAGACCTTCGACCTGTTGGACGCCATGCGCAACGACTGGGCGGGTGACAACGGCAAAACGGTTCTGCGGGTCGATGGCGGCATGGTTGCCTCCGACTGGACCATGCAGCGGCTGGCGAACATTCTTGCCGCACCGGTCGACCGGCCGGTATTTCTGGAAACCACCATTCTCGGTGCCGCATGGCTCGCAGCGTCGCGCGCCGGCATCTGGCCGGACCGCGAGGCCTTCGCTGCCCATTGGAAACGCGACCGTCGTTTCAATCCCGACATGGATGAGACCGAGCGGAAAAACGCCATCGCCGGCTGGCACGATAGCGTCGGCCGCTGCCTGTCGCGACGGGAAAATTGACGACGCTTATACGAAGCTGCCGGGTGCGATGCTCTTGCTGAAAACGAGATCGGAGAGGGCGCGCACCAGTTTCGCATCGGTACCCTTGCTAGGTTGAAGCACGAATTCCACATCTTCAAGCGCTGGCAATACGTCCGCCGCAATCTCCTTGAGACCGGCGGGCGCCATGCTGCGTGGTTGCACGAGGATGCCCATGCCCGCCCTTGCGGCGGCGGTCAGTCCGCTGAGGCTGCCGCAGGTGCAGACGATCCGCCATGAAAGACCGGCCCGATCCAGCGCCTCCTGCGCCGCCTTTCTGGTAATGCTCGGCGGCGGAAAGGCGATCAGCGGCAGGGCGTCTGGCTGGCTCAGCATCCGCTCCGGGTCACGCGCGAGCCACACGAGCGGTTCGCGGTAAAGAAAGTGGCCGAGCTTGTCGCCGAGCCGGCGTTTGGCGAGCACGACATCCAGTTCGCCATTATCCTGCATCTGGTAAAGAACGCCGCTGAGGGAAACCGTCAGTTCCAGATCCACCAGGGGATAGAGGCGGATGAATTCTTCCAGAATGGCGGTCAGCCGGCTGGCGACGAAATCCTCCGAAACGCCAAGCCTTAAGCGCCCGCGCAAACGGGTTTCGCTGAACAGCGAGGAGACTTTGCTGTCGATCTCCAGCATGTTGCGGGCATAACCGAGCAGCGCTTCGCCTTCGCCGGTCAGCTTCACCTGATGGGTGCTGCGCGCGATCAGCCGGCGGCCAAGTGCTGCCTCCAGCCTTTGAATATGCTGGCTGACGGTGGATTGGCCGATACCCAGCCGCTCGGCAGCCAGCGTGAAGCTGCCGGTTTGCTGAAGCATCACAAAGCTGGCAAGATGTTGAAGGTTCAGCATTTATCTGCAATCATGATAACTGTTAATCTTTGCATCCGAATTCATGATGAGCGATAGTGGTGCGCATTTCAAGCAAAACCGATGCCGGAAAGACCTCCCATGACCCGCTTCCTGCCCGACCGTTTCACCATGATGCTGGTGGCCACCGTGATTTTGGCTTCCTTTCTGCCGATCAGCGGCCAGCCTGCAGAATATTTCGGGCTTGCGACGAAACTGGCGATCGCATTGCTGTTTTTCCTCCATGGTGCGCGACTTTCGCGGGACGTGGTGATTGCCGGCATTTTGCACTGGCGCCTGCATATGGCGATCCTTCTCGTCACCTTCGGCCTTTTCCCATTACTCGGCATAGCAATCGGTTTCATTCCGGACAGCATTTTGCCGGCACCGCTTTACATGGGCGTGCTGTTTCTCTGCGTCCTGCCGTCAACGGTTCAGTCTTCAATTGCCTTTACATCCATGGCGGGCGGAAACGTGCCTGCTGCGATCTGTTCTGCCTCCGCATCGAATATTTTCGGCATGGTGCTGACCCCCTTGCTGGTCGGCCTGCTGTTTACCGTGGGTGGCCATGGCGGCGGATTTTCGATGGATGCGTTCCTGCAGATATTCCTGCAACTGCTCCTGCCCTTCATCGCGGGCCAGGTGCTGCAGCCGTGGATCGGCGACTGGATCAGGGCGCGCAAGAAATTGCTGTCTCCCGTTGATCGCGGCTCGATCCTGATGGTCGTTTATCTCGCCTTCTCCGACGCCGTGATCGAAGGCATATGGCAGACATTTTCCCTGCGAGACATCGGCGTCGTCATCGTCATCAATATTGCGCTTCTGGCGCTTGTCCTGTGTGTGACGATGTTCGGCAGCCGTGCGCTCGGTTTCAAAAAGGCGGATGAAATCACCATCACCTTCTGCGGATCGAAGAAGAGCCTTGCCAGTGGCGTGCCCATGGCGGGTGCCATCTTCGCCGGGCAGAGCATCGGCGCAATCGTGTTACCGATCATGCTTTTCCATCAGATTCAGCTGATGGTCTGCGCGGTGCTGGCCCAGCGCTACGCCCGCAAGGCCCATGAAAAGGCGGCGATATCGGAAGCGGCCGGTGCGGAAGGCGCGGTGGCATCCACCCGCTGAAGAGCGAATTTTCATCAAACAAAAACGGCCCCTTTTAAGGGGCCGTTCGTTTGACATCCGGATCGGCTTAGTTGACCTGGGCCGGCGTGATCTGGGCCTCGATCGTCTTCGGCGCATCGGCGCTGTCGGACGAGATCGCAATGCGACGCGGTTTCATGGCTTCCGGAATATTGCGGACGAGATCGATGTGAAGCAGGCCATTCTTCAGGGAAGCGGCTTGGACTTCGACATGGTCGGCAAGCTGGAAGCGGCGTTCGAAAGCGCGCGTGGCGATGCCGCGATACAGGAACTCGCCTTCGGACGACTTCTCATCTGCGGCCTTCTCGGCTTTCACCGTCAGCGTATTGGCGCGGGATTCGATGCTGAGTTCGGTTTCATCGAAACCGGCAACGGCCATGGTGATGCGATAGGCGTTTTCGCCCGTCCGCTCAATATTGTAGGGCGGATAGGATTGGGCCTGTTCGGGCTGGCCGAGGCCGTCAAGCATCGAAAAAAGACGGTCGAAACCGACGGTGGAACGATAGAGAGGGGAAAAATCGACGTGACGCATGGTGTCCTCCTTATGAAGCGACTGTTGCGGTTAATCCGGCGTCCCGTTCTGGCGACGGCCGGACATATGGCGCGGTCCCGTTCTGGCAACCGCATGAATGAGATGGGAATGGCTTGCCGCCGCGTCAAGGGGGAGCGTCGAGGGCGAAAAGGTGAAGGACAAGATGAACCATGGCTGAACGTCGGGTTCCGGCATCGTTCAGTTTGAGAGCCATAAAACTTCGGTCATCGGAGACATTCTCCGTGGGCAGAAGCAATAACGTCCCTTCTTCTTCTGTCTTATTCGCCGGAACCGCGACTGCTTTAACCGACGGTTCCGGCAATTTTTTCTTTGACCTTCGCTCGCCGCCGACCTATCCCGAGAAGGCATGAAAGCCGGAAAGACCGATGATCGAAGCCACATTGCGCGAGAGCGAAGACAACCCGGTTCCCGGCAACCATACCGTTGGTTATTTCGCCGGTCATGGCGGCAAACAGCTTCGATATGCAATCTTCCGCGCCAGCCGACATATTGCACGCGGAACCGTGGTTCTGCTGCACGGTCGAAACGAATGTATCGAGAAATATTTCGAAACCATCAACGATCTGACGGCCATGGGTTTCTGGGTCGCGACCTTCGACACGCGCGGGCAGGGCGGCTCCGAAAGGTTGCAGAAGAAGCCAGGCGCCGGGCATGTGCGGCGCTTTTCCGACTACCAGCACGATATAAGTCTCTTTCTCGAGCAGGTGGTGCTGCCGGATACGCGGCTGCCGTTCTTCATGATCGCGCATTCCACCGGCGCGCTGGCAGCGCTTGCCGCAGCACCCAGCCTGTCGAACAGGATTGACCGGCTGGCGCTTTGTTCGCCCTTTATCGAGCTGGACAGCCAGCAATCCGTTCCTTCGCCCGTCATTCGGCTGGTCGCGACCCTCTTAAGCCTCGTGGGTCTTGGAAAAACTCAGCTTGGCAAGGATCAGCGCGAACGGGATTTTGACGGCAACCCGCTGACCTCGGACGCCAGGCGTTTTGCCAGGAACCTCTCGCTGCACCGGCAATATCCGGAACTGTTCATCGGTGCACCCACGGCCCGATGGGTCTATGAGGCGCTGAAGGCCATGGGGCGGGTAACGCGTCAGGACCATCTGACGAATATAACCATTCCAACCCTCATTCTGGCGCCGATGCTGGATACGATCACGCCCTACAAGGCGCAGGAAGAACTGTCGCGCAATTTCCGGGCGGCCCAGCTTCTTTCCGTGACCGGCGCGCGCCACGAATTGCTGCATGAGCGCGATGTTTTCCGCAAACAGGCGTTGGCGGCCATCGACGCCTTTTTCGCGCCGGAATGATGCGGGGATGGCGCGGTTGCGCCATACACCTTCAGCGTGCCATCTATAGTTTAGAGAGAATGGCGAGTGCCTGTTCGTGCACTGCTTTGGAACCTGCAGCCAGAATGCGGCCGCCATTTTCCGGACGCCCCCCATCCCAGGTGGTGATGATGCCGCCGGCCTGCTCGATCACCGGAATGAGCGCGCCGACATCGTAGGGCTTCAGGCCGGACTCGATCACCAGATCGACATGGCCGGCGGCGAGCAGGCAATAAGCGTAACAATCCACGCCATAACGGAAAAGGCGGACCTGATCCTCTACCTTTTCGTAAAAGGGCTTTTCTTCTTCGGTGAAGATATGAGGGGTCGTGGTGAACAGCACCGCATCCGATAGCGAAGCGCAGTCGCGCGTATGGATCTTGCGCTCGCCGTCGGGTCCGAAATACCAGGCGGCTTTGCCGTCGGCGAAATATCGCTCTCTGGTGAAGGGCTGATCCATGATGCCCATTGTGGCGCGGCCGGCCGACTGGAAGCCGATCAGCGTGCCCCAGACCGGCACGCCGGAAATGAAGGCGCGTGTGCCGTCGATCGGGTCGATAACCCAGATATGTTCGCGGTCGAGACCAATGTTGCCGTGCTCTTCGCCAAGAATGCCGTGCTGCGGGAAATGCGCCTCGATGAGGGCGCGAATGGCGCTTTCCGCTGCCTGATCGCCCTCCGTTACCGGATCGTAGCCGCCGTCCTGCTTGTTGGTGACGGCAATGCCCGTGCGGAAGCGGGGAAGCGTTTCAGCGCTGGCTGCATCGGCAAGTTTGAAGAAGAAATCCCGGTCGGGCAGCATGCGAAACCTCATTGCCTGAATTAGTGAGCCTGAATTGTTTGGCGAATGCATAGACCGGAATCACATCCGCCGTCCACTCGTACCAATTGGCATCGTGGTCGTTTCCATATTTTCAGCAAAAGCCTAAAAAATATGCATAAAATAAAATGATTGACAATTGTGCATATAATGCATAATGTGACCCTGCAGTCTTTGACTGTAAATACCCTCCTTGGGTGTTTCCTCCCTAGACTTGACCGCGCTAAGGCGCGGTTTTTTTTGTCCGGAACGTGGCCATGCGGTCTCGAGAGAGATCTGAAATATCCGGGAATTTGAGGCGTTATTCGGCGGCGAGCGAGGTTTCTATCGCGTATTCCGAAACGAAGGCGCCAAGCTGGCGCATGAAGATTTCAAGCGACGCCTGAATGGCCGGAAAGTCGGCTTTCTTCGAAAGCGTCTTTTCATCGACGTAAAGCGCCCGGTTGACCTCGATCTGCAGCGCGTGGAGGGAGCGGATCGGCCGCCCGTAATGTTCGGTGATGAAGCCGCCGGCATAGGGCTTGTTGCAGACCGCGACGAAACCCAGCTCTTCGAGGAAATGCAGGGCGGCGCGGGAGACTTCCTGGGAAGCGCTGGTACCGTAACGATCGCCGATAATCACATCCGGCCGCAGATTCGAGCCGGCGACGCGAATATTGCCCGGCATCGAATGGCAATCGATCAGCACCGCCATGCCGAAATTGGCATGGGTGCGGGAAAGCAGCCGGCGCAGGCAGGCGTGGTAAGGTTTGTAAATCGTCTCGATCCGCGCCAGCGCCTCGTCGACGGGCAGCCGGTGGGCATAGATATCCATATTCTCGGCGACGATGCGCGGCACGGTGCCGAGGCCGCCGGCAACCCGCATCGAGCCGATATTGGCATAGGGCGGCAGAGTGCCTTCAAACATGCGCGGATCAAGCTCGTAAGGCTCGCGATTGACGTCGAGATAGGCGCGCGGAAAATTGGCTTTCAGCAGCGGTGCGCCGATCTCGGGTGCTGCGGCAAACAGCTCATCGACGAAGTGATCTTCCGAGCGCCTGATTTCGTGCGAATCGAGCCGCGCCGATTCCAGAAAGGAAATGGGATAACAGCGGCCGCTATGGGGGGAATTATAGACGAATGGCAGGGTTTGAACGGCCGGCTCCGTTACTTCGAACAGCTCGTATTCACCCGTTATCCAGTCCATTCAAGCCCATTTACCATGTCGCAAACAATCAGGATGTTCATGTTGCCAGTTACAGTGCGGCAAGTCCATACTATCGCCCATGCAGCGCTATACCGATTCTTATCTTCACATGATATTTACCGTGAAAATCCTATAATCGGGCTAGGGTATCTCAAACATTGAGCAGTTACGGTCACTTATGATGAATCAGAAAATTCTTCTCGCGGAAGACGACAACGATATGCGCCGCTTTCTCGTCAAGGCGCTGGAAAAAGCCGGTTACAAGGTTTCTTCCTTCGACAATGGCGCCAGCGCCTATGATCGGCTTCGAGAGGAGCCCTTTTCGCTGTTGCTGACCGATATCGTCATGCCGGAAATGGATGGCATCGAGCTGGCACGGCGTGCGACCGAACTCGATCCCGACCTGAAAGTGATGTTCATCACCGGCTTTGCAGCCGTCGCGCTGAACGCCGATTCGAAGGCTCCGAAGGACGCCAAGGTGCTTTCCAAGCCGTTCCATCTGCGCGATCTGGTGGATGAGGTCAACAAACTCCTTGTGGCGTAAGGGGTCTCGAAAAACCTTCACAAAACCGAAAAAAAGCAGTTGACGCATGAACAGGTTTTGTGGTCTATCCGCCGCCACGGAGGGCGTGTAGCTCAGCGGGAGAGCACTACGTTGACATCGTAGGGGTCACAGGTTCAATCCCTGTCACGCCCACCATCCGGTTTTCCTGACTTGTCAGGCGTTTGCGAGGTTGACGATACAACCCGCCTTTCTCCCTCCTTTATTTGACGCCTGACTCAAGAAATCATTTTTTTGCGTTCGGTACGGCATCGATTAGACAAACTCCTGAATTGAAAGAACATCTGGCCCGAGACGAGGAGGTGACTACCGATGAGTAACAGGTCGTTTTGGATATGGCTGTCGATGCTCGCAATACCGGTTTTCATCCTGATCGCGGCCCAGGTGGATACAAATTCTGCACCCTCGATCGGTGGCGGAGGTTATGACCTCGGGCCGTTCTTATATTCCTGGCTGTTGATCATTGTCACAGTTCTCTGGTCGCTTTGTGCTCTCGCGGCTGCAATAGTCTACCGAGACCGGATATCCTCGATACGAGCACTTGGATTAACGGCTATCGGACTTGTCACTTTCGCTGGCGTACTTCTTTTTTATCGAGAAAATCTTTTCTAAAATTATTGTAGTCGGGAGCAACATTGCTCCCGCCTATGTCGAGGCTGGATTTGTCAGGTTCAAACCCGCGAACGCCGGCAAGGGCGATCCGGGTTTGACGCCATCCAACGGCTCGGTCTATCTCGGAACCTCTGTCTGTTGCCCAGCCTCACCGGCGACCCCGGCTTCATCCGGCAGGAGGATGAGGATCGCGATCGCGCATAGTGTCGTTACCGCTGCGAGCCACCAGCAAAGCGTTGAAAACGCGGTCTGGTAGGCATCCTGTAAGACATTGTTCCCGATGTGGGATGACATTGCCGCTGCTCCTGCCAGGTCTCCGACTGCCAGACGCTGCCCTGTCTGGTTCAAAAGAGATGTAGAAAGAGGAGCGAGCCGACCGAGCGATGCCGAGATCAATGTTGACAGAGCAGCGCTGACGATTGCAAGCGCGATGCCTTCACCGGCGACCCGGACGGTGCTGAATATGCCGGTTGCCATTCCCGCACGTTCCACCGGCACGACGCTGACAGACAGGCCGTCCATCAGGCCCCAGGGCAAGCCTGCTCCTATACCGATGACGAGCATGGGCAGAACGATCATGCTGCCATCTTCCGCGGTGAAGCCGGAAAGCCAGACGAGGCCAGCGGCGGCGATCAATAGGCCAATACCGGAGAGCGTGCCCGGTGAAACATGACGCGCCAGCATTGTCGTCACTATAGGCACCACAAGCATGGGAGCCGACAGCCCCAACATGATGAACCCTGCTCCAATCGGCCCATGTTGCTCGATGCCGATCAGGCGCAACGGAATGACGACCAGAAGAACGACGAAGCAGGCGCAGGTGGCGATCGGTAATAATTGCACGCCCACGAAGCGCGGATAGCGAAACAGCGAGAGATCCAGCATCGGTCGGATGGCCCGCATTTCGATCACAATGAAGGCTGCGAGTGAAATCACGAACCCTGCGCTGAAAGCGATGATGCTAGCGGGGCCGAGAACCGGCAGTTCGATCATCGCGACGGTGAAGAGGGTAAGTGTGAGGGTAAAGCTTGCGGCGCCCAGCCAGTCGAGTTCCGCCGCATCGGGATCCTTCGTTTCGCGCATCCGTGGCGGGCCGAGGATCAAGGCGAGGAGGCCAATCAGACCGCCAGCGAGGAATATCGCCCGCCATCCGACTGTTTCGAGCACCAAGCCCGTCAGCAACGGGCCGGATGCAAGGCCGATGCCGAAGGTGGTTCCGAGCAATCCGAACGCTCGCGTCCTTGCATGGCCGTCAAATTCCTGCGCAAGCGCGGCCGTTCCTCCGGCTAGGGCGGCGGCGGCGCCCACGCCCTGGCCGGCACGCAACAGATCAATGACCCAGACCGAAGGCGCCAACCCAAGGGCGAAGGAAAATCCGGAAAACAGTGCAAGGCCAATCAAAAACACACGTCTTCTGCCATATCGATCGGCCAATGCGCCGGCCGCCATCAGAAGGCTTCCGAAAGCCAGCATGAAGGCATTGGTGATCCAGGTGAGAGATTCCGGCGATCCGCCAAGGTCCTGGCCAATCGCCGGTGTGGCAACCGCGCCGGCGGAGAAGTTTAAAGGAAGGGTCAAGGCGGCAAGACATACCGCCGCCAATACCGAATTTCGGCTGGCGACTGGCCTTTGAGGGGTGTCGATCATGAAAGCTCCAATGGTGACGACGTGCCGCGACACTCAGGTCGCGCATCTGGCTGCATTCTCATCAACCGATCTGAATTCGATAATCGGCCTCATGGGCCTTTCATTGCGGATCATAATTCTCTAATCATTGGTCATGGATAAGCTGAGCGAGATCGCTGCCTTTGTCCGGGTTGCCGAAAGGCTGAATTTTGCCAAGGCCGGGCAGAGCCTGGGACTTTCACCTTCCGCCGTTGGGAAAAGTGTCGCCCGGCTGGAGATGTCTCTGGGTGTGCGGCTGTTCAACCGCACTACACGACAGGTCTCATTGACCAATGAAGGGGCAATGCTGTTTGAGCGCTATCGGGCCATACTGACCGATCTGCGCGATGCCCATGAGGCGGTCACGGATAATCTGGCTTTGCCGCGCGGCAGTCTGCGCGTGACGCTTCCAACAATCGGATACCGCTTTCTGCTGCCGATCCTGCCCGAATTTCGACGACGTTATCCTGACATCGATCTGGAACTCGACTTCAACGACAGACGCGTCGATCTGATCGAAGGTGGTTTTGATGCGGCGATCCGCAGCGGCGAACTCGACGATTCCAGCCTGATGGCGCGACGTCTCGGGCCGTTTCGGTTCGTTTTGTGCGCGTCGCCAGACTATTTTCAACGAATGGGCACGCCCCTGCACCCCGACCAGTTGCCAAAGCATGAAGCATTGCGCTTCCGCTTCCCCACCTCCGGCAGGTTTCAGGACTGGCTGCTGGAAAATGGCGACAATCCCTTGTCGAACATGCGCGTCGCTCTGACCTGCGGCAATATGGAGGCGATACGGGCGGCGGCGATCGACGGGTTGGGTCTTGCTTATATGCCCGATTTTCTGGCGACGGACGCTGTCCGTGACGGTTTGCTCAAGACAGTGCTGAACGAACATCTTGCCGCACCGGGGCAGTTCTCGATACTTTGGCCGTCAGCGCGCTTCATGACGCCACGGCTGCGCGCTTTCGTCGATTTTGCGGCCGAAAAGCTGTTCGTCGAAACCTGACGAACGAGGTCGTTCGTTAAGCGCCGCCCGTCACCTGCGAGACCTGGTGTCATCGCGTTCATGCGGGACACGCATCTCTCGTTCATCTGTCTTAAGCAACCGCAATGACCGCTGATGCCACAGCTTATCGGACTGTCACGCAAATATCCGCAATAAATTTCACCATGAAAAATAAAATGCAAAACGCATTGACGTGCGTTCTGTTTGCCGGTATCTCAAACGTCATGCAATAAATTACACCGAATAAAATTTATTGCGCCTAAGTCATTATCCTTGGGAGGGGAATATGCTGGCTTTTCTGAAATCGACCGTTGCTGCGGGTGTTTTAGCCGTGGCTGTTTCCGCTGGCGCTGGCTCTCAGGCCGCTGCTGCGGGCAAATTCGCCTGCGAACCGGGCGAGACCTATGTGATGAACGTGATGGTTTCCAGCCACCCCTATTGGGTGCCGGTCTTCGAAGGTTTCAAGCAGGCCGCAAAGGCGCTCGGCTGCGAGGCCGTTTTCACAGGCACGCCTGAATATGACATCACCAAGCAGATCGCTTCCTTCGAGCAGGAGCTGGTGAAGAAGCCGAAAGGCATACTTCTCCATCCGATGCAGGCCGATCCCTTTATCGAGCCGATCAACAAGGCGATCGGCTCCGGCGTTTCGGTAACGACTTTTGCAGCGGATTCGCCGAAGTCGAAACGCACTGCCTACATCACCTCGGACAACGTGGCGGAGGCGAAATTTGCGGCTGACGAGATCGTCAAGAAGCTGGGCGAGAAGGGTGAATATGCCGTTCTCGAAAATCCGGGCCAGAGCAACCATGATCTGCGTGTCACCGCGCTCATCGATTATATGGGGCGCACCTATCCGGAGATGAAACTGGTCGGCCGCCAGGCGACCAACCAGGATGCGAACGTCGCCTATCAGGCAGTCGGGGCGATGCTGCAGGCCAACCCCAATCTCGGCGCATTGTGGATCCCGGAAGCCGGCTCAGCTGAAGGCGCGACGACAGCTGTTCTCGAGGCGAAAAAGAAGGTCCTGATCCTGCATGCGGATATCACCCCGGCCACGCTGGAACATATCAAGCAGGGCAATATCTACATGTCCGTCAATCCCAATCAGGGTGTTCAGGGCTTCATGGGTTTCATGAATACCTTTCTGGGTGCCCATTCGGATTTGATCGACCCGTTCAACGACTACAAGGTGTCCGGCTTCAACCCGATGCAGGTCCCTTCGATGGACAATGGTTTCGCGGTGATCACCAAGGCGAACGCCGCTTCCTTTGATCTCAACGAATATATGAAGGGGCGCTAACGCGCCGCCCTGAAACCGGCGAGGTTTACGCCTCGCCGGATAAAGGGAAAGCAGGTTCGGGAGGAGGCGTTATGGACGAGGTCATCCTCAGCATGACGAATATTCACAAGGCGTTCGGCCCCGTGCAGGCGTTGCGCAGTGCTGCTTTTGAGTTGCGGCGTGGCGAAATCCACGCGCTGGCGGGTGAAAACGGCGCCGGCAAGTCAACGCTGATGCATATTATCGATGGTATTCTGCAGCCTGATGGCGGGGAAATCCTGTTGGACGGCAAGCCGGTGCGGATTTCCTCGCCCAATGCGGCAAATCGGCTCGGTATCGGTTTCGTTCATCAGGAGATCGCGCTTTGCCCGGAAATTTCGGTTGCCGAAAACATGTTCATGTCGGAGACCGGCCGGAGCCGATCCTGGTTCATGAATTATCGCGATCTTGGCAAGCGGGCAGCAACCATCCTGCGGGAAATCGGCGATATCGATCCTGCCAGCCGTGCCGGCGATCTGTCGATTTCGCAGCAGCAGATCGTTGAGATAGCCAAGGCGCTGACGCTCGATTGCCGTATTCTGATCCTGGATGAGCCGACAGCGGCTTTAACCGAGACCGAGGCCCAGATCCTTTTCCGGATCATGCACCGGCTGGCGGAACGCGGGATTGCGATCATCTATATCTCGCACCGCATGGCGGAGATTTTCGAACATTGCGACCGCATCACGGTGATGCGCGACGGCTGCCACATCAGGACAGCGAATATTGCGGAGATTTCTCCGGAGGAGGTCGTCAACAGCATGGTGGGCCGGGTGCTCGACAAGCTCTACCCGCCGAAACTTGCGGAAGACGAAAAATCGGATGAGGTCATTCTCTCGGTTCGCGGACTGAATGAAGGAAAGCGTGTTTTCGACGTCGATTTCGATTTGCGCCGGGGTGAAATCCTTGGGCTTGCCGGTCTGATCGGCGCGGGGCGAAGCGAGATCGCGCGGGCTATCTGCCGGCTGGAGGGAAAACCAAGGGGCGAGATCGCGCTGCGTGGCAGGCCGCTGCGGCTCAGAGATTATCGCGACAGCATCCGCGAGGGGCTGGTCTATCTGTCGGAGGACCGGAAGGGAGACGGGCTGTTTCTCAACATGTCCATCGCCGCGAACGTATCCGCGCTCGATGTCGGCAGAATATCGAACGGCATGGGCTTCATCGAGCGGCGCAAGGAAATGAAGCGCGCCGACGAGTTGGGACGCCGGTTGAAATTGCGGGCGAACAGCGTAGGCGACACTGTCTCGACCTTAAGCGGCGGCAACCAGCAGAAGGTGGCGCTGGCGAAGATGCTGTCAGTGGAACCCGAAGTCGTCTTTCTCGACGAGCCGACACGCGGGGTGGATGTGGGCGCGAAGGCCGAAATCCACCGTCAGATCCGGGAACTGGCGCGCGAGGGTGTCGGCGTGGTCGTCATATCCTCGGAGCTGCCGGAACTCATCGGCGTCAGCGACCGTGTGCTGGTCGTGCGCGAAGGGCGCATTACCGGCGAGGTCGAGGGTGAGGATATGACGGAAGAAAAGATCATGCAGCTTGCATCGATCAATATTGTAGAGAGCCCGGCGGGGGCCTGAGGGAGCGGAAAAATGGCAACATCGGAAACACCTTCAAGCGTCGCAGAAGTGGCGGTTCGCCGCACCGGCTGGTGGGAACCGGCGCTCAAGGCACGGGAAACCGGGCTTATCGTCATCATCCTCGCGCTTTTTGCGGTGATGTCCTTCATATCCCCGTATTTTCTGACCGTAGACAATCTGCGGGCGATGGCCATGGTCTTCGCCATCGAAAGCATTGTCGTGGTCGGCATGACGATCCTCCTGATCTCCGGCGGCATCGATCTTTCTGTCGGTTCCGTCACGGCGCTTGCGATGGTGGCGGCCGGCTGGCTGTTCCTCAATGGCGTCGATCCCTGGGTCGCGGCCGGATTGGCGATCTGCCTTACGACATTGGTCGGCATGGCCATGGGATTCCTGACTACAGTCATCGGCCTGCACCATTTCATCGTGTCGCTGGGCGTCATGGTGATTGCGCGCGGTGTTTGCCTTCTGGCAACGGGCGGCCGGCCGCTCGGTCTGTACTCCCTGCCGCCGGAGTTCAAATTCATCGGGCAGGGCGCGCTTGGCGGCATTCCGCTGGTGCTGATCATATTCGCGGTGGTGGTCGTTTGCTTCGATCTGCTGCTGCGGCGCACGACCGCATTCCGTAAGGTATTCTATACCGGCAGCAATCCGAAGGCGGCGGCCTATTCCGGTATCCGCGTCGGCCGGGTGATGTTTGCCACCACCACGCTTTGTTCGATGCTGTGCGGTGTTGCGGGCGTGATCTACATGGCTCGTTTCGGGTCGGCCCAGCCGAGCTTCGGGGTTGGCATGGAACTTAATGTCATCGCGGCGGCGGTCATTGGCGGCGCCAGCCTTTCGGGCGGTTCGGGCACCATTCTTGGCGCGATCCTCGGGGCGATCCTTCTGTCGGTCGTCTCCAGTTCGCTTGCCTTGCTCAACGTGTCTGTCTACTGGCAGGACATTATCAGGGGAAGCATATTGCTGACTGCGGTTCTGTTCGACCACTATCTGGTCAGGCGTCGCCGCTGAGCGCCCGTCGAGCGCCCATGGGCAAGTGGAGAGATACGATCATGCTGGATACCAAGGACGACTTCGATCAACAGAGACAGATGTACTCCGTCCTGGTGTTGCATTTTATCGAGGGCGTGAAGCAGTCGGAGATCGCCGAGCGGCTCAATCTTTCCCACACCAAGGTGAACCGCATGATTGCGGCGGGCCGCAAGGCGGGCATGGTGAAGATCACCATCGCCAGTCCCTATCAAAGGCTGGTGGATCTCGAAAACGAGATCACTCGCCGCTTTGGCCTCAGGCAGTCGGTGGTGACGCCAACGGTCTCCGACAATCCGGAAACCGCGTTGCAGATGGTCGGGCGGGTGGCCGCCAACCACTTGCTGGAAACCATTCGCGACGGCGACGTGATTGCGATTACGGGCGGCAAGGCGGTAAGCGCGGTCGTCGACAATCTGGAGGCGGAGCGCCGCTTCGATGTGCGGGTGGTGCCGCTGACCGGCGGCGTGCAGGGCAAGCACTATACGGATGTGAACCATCTCGCCACCCAGCTCGCGGAAAAGCTCGGCGGCAGTGCGTCACTTATTCACGCGCCGCTGTTTGCCGAGGACGAGGAACAACGCGACCTCCTGATGAACGTCGCGTCGATCCGCGAAGTGTTCGATCTGGCCCGGCAGGCACAGGTGGCGCTGGTCGGCATCGGTTCCGTGGAGGCGCCCGGCTCCGGATATTACGATCTCCTGCCGGATGCGGCGCGGGGCGGGCAGGCGCTGGTGGATGCGGGCATCGCCGGCGAATTTCTCGCCCATCTCACCACGGCGGATGGGCAGCTGGCGCGGATCGATCTCAACTCGCGTGTGGTGGCGCTGGACCCTAGGCAGCTTGCCCGGTGCCCGAACATCATCGGCGTGGCGGCCGGGGCCATCAAGGCCGGACCGGTAGCGGCTACGCTCGCAGGCCGCTATCTGACCTCGCTCGTCGTGGACGAGGTGATCGCCGGTTATTTACTGGATCAAGAAGAAGGGAAAACTTCGTGACGGACAACGCTATATTGACCCGGACGATCGGCGGCAGCGGTATTAGCGCATCGGCCGTAGGGTTAGGGACCTGGGCCATCGGCGGGTGGATGTGGGGCGGCACCGACGAGCGGCAATCCATCGCCGCCATTCAGGCCTCTCTCGATGCCGGCATTTCCCTGATCGACACCGCGCCAGCCTATGGCATGGGACTTGCGGAAACCATCGTCGGTAAGGCGATTGCCGGCAGGCGCGACAAGGTAGTGCTGGTCAGCAAATGCGGGCTTGTCTGGCATGTGAACGAAGGTGCCTATTTCTTCCATCAGGACGGCAAGCCCGTTCACCGTTATCTCGGCGCCGCTTCGATCCGGCATGAGGTCGAAGAGAGCCTGAAGCGGCTCGGAACCGACTACATCGACCACTACGTTACCCATTGGCAGGACGCCACGACGCCAGTCGCCGAGACGGTGGAGGCGCTTGTGCGTCTGAAGGATGAGGGCAAGCTCCGCTCGATCGGTGCCAGCAACCTCTCACCGGGCGATCTTGCGGCCTATATCGAAACCGGTGCGCTGGATGCCATTCAGGAAGAATATTCCATGGTGAAGCGTGATATCGAGACGACGCTCCTGCCACTTTGCCGACAGAACGCCGTTTCGGTCCTCAGCTACTCTTCGCTGGCGCTCGGTCTTCTATCCGGCAAGGTCGGGCCTGAACGGGTTTTTGCAGAGGACGATCAGCGCCACGGCAATCCGCGTTTCAGCCTGGCGAACCGCGAGAAGATCGCGCGGCTGATGCAGGCACTGGAACCGGTGGCAGCGGCTCATGGCGCCTCTGTCGCGCAGGCGGTGATTGCCTGGACGATAGTCCAGCCCGGTATAACATTCTCGCTTTGCGGAGCACGCGATCCGGCTCAGGCGGTTGAAAATGCCGCGGCCGCCCGCCTGCGCCTTACGGAAAGCGAATTGGCTCTCATTAGCGCCGGCGTTGCCGGGCATCTCGTGGGGCTCGATGCGTAAAACATGTAGCTGAGACGGGGCTTCCGGCGAATAGCGGGTAGTTTTCGCCACCCCTCTCTTATGTCGCTTTAAATGGTCAACAACATTGGGACGTTGGTATTTAGCCAGCGAACGGTATTTCTATGCCCAGTTTTCGCGAGGACGCTCTCCGCCGCATCCGGCAAGATGGTGATTTCGACGCCGTCGTCATCGGCGGCGGCATCAATGGCATCGCCGCCTACCGCGATCTTGCCCTGCAGGGGCTGCGGGTGCTTCTGGTCGAGCGCAACGATTTCTCCTCCGGCTGCAGCGCCGCGCCCTCGCGCATGATCCATGGCGGCCTGCGTTATCTCGAAAACGGTGAATTCGGCCTCGTGGCGGAATCATTGCGGGAGCGCGATGCGCTTCTGACACTCGCGCCGCATATGGTTCATCCGCTGCCGACGACGATCCCTATTTTTTCGACGTTCAGCGGCCTGTTCAATGCGGCGGCCACCTTTGTCGGGTCCGGCGGTAAACCCGCCAGCCGAGGTGCGCTCGCCATCAAGGCGGGTCTGATGCTCTATGACTTCGTCACCCGCAGAAACCGCATCCTGCCCCGCCACGAATTCCGCAGCGCGCGCAAGACCTTGCAGCGCTGGCCGGGCCTGACGCCTGACATCAGATATTCGGCAACCTATTACGATGCGTGGATAAGCCAGCCCGAACGGCTTGCGCTGGAGCTTCTGATCGACACCCGGTCCGATGCGCCGCAAAGTATTGCGCTGAACTATGCCGAACTTATCCGCCTTGGCGACCACTATCATCTTAAGGTCGAGGGTACGGACGAAACCTTCCCCATCCAGCCACGCATCATCGTCAATGCGACGGGCGCCTGGATCGATGAGACGATCGGCACGCTGACTGCTGCCCCGGCTGCGGACAAAGCAAAGCCGACCGTTTCCGGCACCAAGGGATCGCATCTGATCCTCGCCAACGCGGCGCTCCTCAAGGCTCTGGACGGCCATATGATTTTTTTCGAGAATGCCGACAACCGCGTCTGCATCCTTTTTCCTTATCTCGGCCGCGTTCTTGCGGGCTCGACAGATATCAAGGTGGATCGTCCCGAACGGGTGCGGTGCGAGCCGGGGGAGCGTGACTATATCCTTGAGGCCATCCGCCAGGTCTTTCCGCAGATTGCGATCGGCCAGTCTGACATTGTCTTCAGTTTCAGCGGCATACGCCCCCTGCCGCGCAGCGATGCCGCCTTCACCGGAAGAATATCCCGCAGTCATTTCATCCATCGCGTCGAGGGCAACCCGCCGCAGCTCTGCATGATCGGCGGCAAGTGGACGACGTTCAGAGCTTTTGGCGAACAGGTGACTGACGAGGTTCTGGCCTTTCTCGGACGCAAACGGCTGACCGGCACCATGAACCGCCCGATCGGCGGCGGCAGGAATTTCCCCACCGGTGCCGGACGCCTGCCGGCCCTGCTGTCGGAGGAGTTTTCACTCAGCAAAGACCGGGCGGAACATCTGGCATCGGCCTACGGTTCACGCGCGCTCGAATTGATGAGCTTTTGCCGGGGCCGCGCGGATGACACGCCGCTTTGCGAAAAGCTGCCGATCACGGCCGCAGAGGTGGTCTGGCTGATCCGGGCCGAACATGTGCGGCACCTGACCGATCTCATCCTGCGACGCACGACGCTCGCCATCACCGGCGTGATCGATGCCGAGTTGATTCACGCGATCCTCGATGTCACGGCGCGCGAGCTGGGCTGGGCGTCACAGAGGGCGGCAGAGGAGCGGCAGCGGCTCATGGATGAACTCGAGACCTTTTATGGGGTCACGGCGGCAATGCTTCAACACAGATGCAAGGAGAATGCATGATGATCCGAGTTTCGAAAAAGGCGCGCATGAACCGGCTGTTCCGCAATGGCGGATGCCTGGATGTGGCCATCGATCACGGGGTTTGCAACGAGCCGAGCTTCCTCGTCGGGCTGGAGGATATGGCGCAAATTGTCGACAGATTGGTAGAAGCAGGTCCCGACGCCATCCAGATGGCCTATGGGCAGGCCGACCTGTTGCAGCAAAGACCTGACCGCGACAAGCCGGCGCTGGTCATGCGTATCGATATGGGCAATCCCTATAATTCCACACGCCACAGAACCATGTGGTCGCAGCTTCAGAACTATGACGATCCGATCATCGGCGCGCTGGAGATGGACGCGGCCTGCGTCGTCGTCAATCTGTTCATGCTGCCGGACGAGCCGGACCTGTTTCGTCAATGCGTCGAGAATATCAGCCGCGTGCGCGCCGATTGCCATCGTTACGGCATGCCGCTGATGATCGAGCCGCTGGTGATGCTGCCCAATGACGTGCGCGGCGGTTATCAGGTCGATGGCGACGCCGAAAAGATCGTCACGCTGGTACGTCTTGCCTCGGAAATGGGAGCCGATATCATCAAGGCCGATCCCACCAGCGATCCGCATGATTTTCACAAGGTGGTCGAGGCCGCGCGGTGCCCGGTGCTGGTGAGGGGCGGGGGGCGTGAGGACTTGCGCAACGTGCTGGCGAAATCGGCGGCTCTGGTGGCCGAGGGCGCGAACGGGATGGTTTATGGGCGCAACATCTACCAGCATGACAACCCCAAGGCCGTTGTCGCGGCTTTGATGGCCATCATCCATCAGGGTGCGGGTGGCGAGGAAGCATGGGATATCTATAATCGTGGCTGATAAAAATCACATATTGGGTCTGGATGTTGGCAACACGGTGATCAAGGCCGTGCTGTTCGACACGGCGGGCCGGCAGGTCGCGCAACATGCCATTGACGGTCATTCGACATTTCCCCAGCCGGGTTACGTCGAGCGCGATCTCGAGGAATTGTGGCGGAACGGATGCGAGGCGATCCGCCAGCTTCTGGTAAAATCGTCGGTCGATCCCCGGAGCATTTTGGCGGTGGGCTGTGCGGGTCATGGCAACGGCCTTTACCTTCTCGACAAGGAGCAGCAGCCCCTGATCGGCATCCAGTCGCTCGACAGCCGCGCGGCCGATGTGGCGGCGGAGCTTGACAGGAAAAGCGGAGCGCAATTGCAGAACCGTTGCCTGCAAAGGCCATGGCCTGCACAGACGCCGAGCCTGCTGGCCTGGGTTAAACGACATGCACCCGATATGTACGCTCAGATCGGAACCGTCCTGTTCTGCAAGGATTTCGTCAATTTCCGCCTGACGGGTAGTCTTGCAAATGACATCTCCGACCTCAGCGGCGCGGGGCTGCTTGCCTTCCCGGAAGCGCTGCTCGACCGGGAACTCCTGTCGCTCTATGGACTTGAAGATGCAATTGCCTTTTTCCCGCGCTTGGTGGAATCGGCGGATATCGTCGGCCGCGTCACAGCCGAGGCTTCGGGTCCGACGGGGCTTTCCGAAGGTACGCCCGTCATCGGCGGTTTCTTCGATGTCGTCTCCAGTGCCATGGGATCGGGCGTCATCAATGCCGGGGAGGCATCCATCATCGCGGGTACCTGGAGCATCAATCAGGTTTTTGCGGACAAGCCGGTCGTCAGCCCCGATGTCTTCATGGTCACCACCTTCGGCCGTAACCGCTATGTCAATATAGAATCCAGCGCCACCTCCGCCGCCAATCTCGAATGGTACGTGCATCGCGTTCGCGGCGACCATGGTGACCATGCCTTCGAGCGTTGCAACGAACTGGTCGGCTCCGTCACACAACGCGCCGACGATCCGTTCTTCCACCCGTTTATTTTCGGCTCACGGCTGGGTGCGGAATTTCGTGGTGGTTTTTACGGTCTGGCCGGATGGCATGGCGAAGGTCATATGCTGAGAGCCCTGTTCGAGGGTGTGTGTTTCGAACACCGCCGCCATATCGGCGTCCTGCGTGAAGCGGGGCTGCCGGTCGACGGCGCCGTGATGTCCGGTGGCGGTTCCCGCAGCCAGCACTGGCCGCAGATCATGGCGGATGTTCTGGAAATTCCCCTGCGTGTCGCGGAGGCCCGGGAGACCGGCGCGCTCGGTGCGGCCATCGGCGCTGCCGTGGCGATCGGTCTCTATCCCGGCTATGAAGAGGCGGTCGCGGCGATGACGCGTGTGGCAAGCGCCTACACACCGGATCCAGGGCAAATCCCGCATTATCGGCGGCGTTACGGCCTCTACACACAATTGACGGACCAGTTGCGCGGCTTCTGGAACGCTCTGCGTCTACAGTAATAAAGGCTTCCCATTTTGCGGTTCAGCGGTGCGCAATCATGCGCATCGCATCGACGGTGGGTTGCCTATAATATGAATGGTTTTATCCGAATATCGCATAATATACTGTATATGATGAAATATTAAGGTTCTATAATGAATTGCTGTTTAATTTGTCTAGTTAAATATATGATCTAAAGTAATTTTTAAGTATAGCTTCATAATATTGTCTACCTGGCCGGTCGCTGACAGTTTCGGGGCATCCGCAACGGCCTCAGCCGTCGCGGCAGGATTTTTTGGGGGGTGGACATGCTATTTAAATCGACTACGGGCCGGAATATCTTTGCAGTTGCCGCGTGCGGTGTCGTTGCAACGATCGCGGCTTCGGCCGTGCTGTTTTATCGGTCCTTTGAGGATACGAGGGTCAGCAGCATTGAGCGTATGCGGCAGATCGCCCAGGCCGAAGCCTTGACGACTGAGAAGAATATCGGCGGCACGATCCATATCGTAAATAGTCTCGCTTCGGTTCTGGAATCGATGAAGCAGACAGGCGACGCCGATCGGGGCAAGGCCGATCAGCTTATCCGGCACATGCTGGTAAACAATCCCGATGTGCTTGGCCTTTGGACTGGATGGGAGCCAAACGCGTTCGACGGCAAGGATGCGGACTTCGCCAACAGGGAGGGAAATGATGCGACCGGTCGTTACGTGCCCTATTGGGTGCGCAGCGGTGACAAAATAAGCAACACCGCGTTGACGGATTATACCACCGCAGGTCCGGGCGACTATTATCAATTGCCCTTCACACTGAAGAAAACAGTTGTCATCGAACCCTATTCCTATGCGATCGATGGCAAGGAGGTTCTCATAACCTCGGTCGCCAAGCCGGTTGTCGTCGATGGCAAAACGCTGGGGGTCGCCGGCCTCGATCTGTCGCTGGCGGAAACGAACAGGGCGCTGTCGACCGTCCGGCCGATGGGAACGGGCTTCGTGAGCCTCATCAGTGGAGGCGGCAAGATCATCAGTCATCCCGATGCGTCGATAATGGGGAAAAATCTCGCAGATGGCGGCACGCAGACCTCGGGCTGGGATCAACTGATCGCCAATCCCGGTACAGAGCGGGAAATGACGGCGCAGGACGGAACGGTTTCCCTTGTCATCGCCTTGCCGGTCATGCTCACCGGCGACATGAAATGGTATGCAATCGTCTCGGTGCCGGAAGACACCGTCTTTGCGCAGCTGCATGCGATGATGCGCGACGCCGCCTTGACAATCGTGACGGCGGCCGTGCTGCTGGCGCTGGCCGGCTGGTTTATTGCGCGGCGGTTCATCAACCGCATCGCCAACGTCATCGATGAAACCGCCCAGATCGCTCAGGGAAATCTGGAACTGACGCTGAAGGATATAGAGACCAGGGATGAGATCGGTGATCTTGCCCGCTCGCTTGACGTTCTGCGCGAAAGCAATCGTGAAAAGGCCTCGCTGGAGCGGGAAGCGGAGGCCAACCGCACTCTTGGCGAAGAGGAGCGTGTGGCCCGCGAACGCAAGGCTGCCGATGAGGCGAGCGGCACCCGGTTCGCCGTCGACAGTCTGGCCTATGCGCTGGCCAGGCTTGCGGATGGCGATGTGTCCTGCCGTATCGAGGATCCTTTTGTCGAGCAGTTCGATGCCGTACGCAACGATTTCAACGGATCGGCCGGGAAATTGCAGCGCGCTCTTTTGCGGGTATCGGACAACGCCTCCGGCATCGATGCCGGTGCCAATGAAATCAAGTCGGCGTCGGATGATCTGGCAAGGCGAACGGAGCAACAGGCCGCTGCCGTGGAGGAAACCGCCGCAGCCCTTGAAGAGATCACGATAACGGTGAAAGACGCCGCGAACCGGGCGCATGAGGCGGGCCGGCTTGTCTCGCGTACACGCATCGGCGCGGAACGATCTGGCGAGGTCGTGCGTCAGGCGGTGATCGCGATGGAGCGGATCGAAAAATCGTCGAGCGAGATTTTCAACATCATCGGCGTGATCGACGAGATCGCTTTCCAGACGAATTTGCTGGCGCTCAATGCCGGCGTGGAAGCGGCGCGTGCCGGTGAGGCTGGCAAGGGTTTCGCCGTGGTGGCGCAGGAGGTGCGCGAACTTGCGCAACGCTCCGCCGGTGCGGCGAAGGAAATCAAGTCGCTGATCACCAAATCCAACCAGCAGGTCGAAGAGGGCGTGCATCTGGTTGGCGATACCGGCAAGGCGCTCGATGTGATCGTTGCCGAAGTGCAGGAGATCAACCAGCACGTCGCCGCGATCGTGGAATCCGCCCAGGAGCAGTCATCCGGCCTCCAGCAGATCAACATGGCCGTCAACCAGATGGATCAGGACACGCAGAAAAACGCCGCGATGGTCGAGCAAATGACCGCCGCAAGCCACAATCTGGCAGGGGAGGTCGATGCGCTGAACCGGCTGCTCGGCCAGTTTGAGCTGGGCTCGGGCACCGGCGCTCATCGCGGGGTTCTCGAGGCGGCCTGATCGGCCGCCCCGAAGTCCAGTTCGCCTTCTGATGGGTTCAGCCCATCGGGAGGCGCCTGACGAAGCGCTGTTCCAGAACCTCGCTTCCCCACTGACTGCCCGGACGTTGCTCGACGCATGCGAAACCATGGGTCTCGTAAAGATGCCGTGCCGCTGCAAGGCCGTTGAACGTCCACAGATGGGTTTCGGTAAAGGCCTTCTCATCCGCGAAGGCGAGGGCGGTCGTCAACAGCCTGCGACCAACGCCTCCTCCGCGCACGCCATCATCGACGATGAACCAGCGTAGATGCGCAGCTCCCGGTCCAAGGTCCTCACCGTCGATTGCCACCGAGCCGATGATGTCCTCACCCCGCATCGCGACCCAGATCGCATTTTGCGGGTTTTCGAGCCGATTGCAAAAGGAGGCGAGACCTTCGGCAACAACGGATTCGAAACGCTGGCCGAAACCTGATGTCCGGGCGTAATACAGCGCATGCATCTGTGTGATGCGGGCAATGAGGCCCGGCCTGTAACCTTCGGTGATCTCGATTGCGGGAGCCGCGGCATTGGGTCTGTCTCCCAGCGCGTCAGTGTAAAGGCGAAGTCCTTCGAGGATTGTTCGGCCGTCCGCAGGCGCGAGCCGCGTCAGAGCGTTCGATACCTGCCGGTTTGCAAAGGCGTGAATGGCGCCAACCCGCTCCTGCCCTCGCCCGGCCAGCCGTAGCCGCTTGATGCGGCTATCCTCTTCGTCCGTCTCTTCCAGAACGTCGCCCGACAGGACGAGTTTGCGAAGCATGCGGCTGATGCTCGATTTTTCAAGCCGAAGCAGCTTCCCAAGGTCACGCGCTGTGATGCCCGGAAGCGTCTCGATCTCGATCAGGGCATGCACAGCGGAGGGCGGCAAATCGGTGCCGGCGAAATCTCCGCCCATAAAACCGAGTTCGCGGACAAGCCGGCGGGAGGTGGAGCGGATATCGTTTATGGGAAAAGGTTGTTCAGACATGCCAAATCCATATGGTTGCATCTTACAACCATAATCATGTCAATGGAGCTTGCCAAGATTGCCGGCGCGAAAAAAGTCGGTTTTCAACGCGAAAGCTGCGGCATCTATTATGGAGCAACGGAATATGATGGCTAAAGTCGATACCGCCGATAATGGGACAACCCTTTAAACTCGCTCTTGCGGTGATTGCAGGATCATTTGCCGCAGATGATTAGTCGGCTATAGGATGGATATGCGCGATACGCCCCGATTTTTCCGCTATGCCATTTTAGCCGCGATGTTCCCGGTCGCAGCCCTCGGTATCGTGGGAACACCGAACGA
The DNA here is from genome assembly GCF_036596185.1 of Rhizobium sp. GR12. Classification (NCBI taxonomy): domain Bacteria; kingdom Pseudomonadati; phylum Pseudomonadota; class Alphaproteobacteria; order Hyphomicrobiales; family Rhizobiaceae; genus Rhizobium; species Rhizobium sp. GR12. The sequence continues at coordinate 73,919 of NZ_JASXTH010000007.1, forward strand.
ATATCGCGCTATCGGCATCGAGGCCGTTGATTGTGACGGGCCAATGTCCGTTCTGATCGCCGCCGTGCCGGCACTTGTGGTCTATGCGCTTGTTGGCTGGACGTTTCTTTCCGGGGGCAAACGCGGCCGTTCCCTGATTTCAGGCGGCGTTTGCGGGCTGATTTGTCTGGCACTTGTCTGGAGCATTGGCGCGGCACTGCAGGAACAGCGGAGAAATACGGCTGAAATGACCTGTGATTCCCGATTGTGACGATGCCTTGAATCGCAGGTCTGGAGCGAGATTTCGGACGGATTAGTCGCGGAACCGCAGGTTCCGGCGTGTCAGCTGGTCTACGGTGGTGCAGCCCATCAGTTTCATGCCGCGCTCGATTTCGATGCGCATCTGCTCGAGCGCCCGCTCAACACCGGCCTGTCCGGCCGCCGCGAGTGGGAAAAGGTAATAACGGCCGAGACCAACGGCTTTCGCTCCCAGAGACAGGGCCTTGAGGACGTGCGTTCCACGTTGCACGCCACCATCCATCATCACGTCGATCCGGTCACCGACCGCATCGACGATCTCGGCCAGTTGATCGAAGGCGCTGCGCGAACCGTCTAGCTGGCGACCGCCATGATTGGAGAGCACGATGCCACTGCAACCGATCTCGACGGCGCGTCTGGCGTCGTCCACGGACATGATACCCTTCACGCAGAACGGCCCGCCCCATTCGCGCACCATCTGCGCCACATCGTCCCAGTTCATGGAAGGGTCGAGCATTTCGGTAAAATAGCGGCTGATGGAAAGCGCACCGCCGTCCATTTTAATGTGGCCGTCGAGCTGTGGCAGACTGAAGCGCTCATGCCGCAGATAGTTGATCCCCCAGGCCGGCTTGATGGCGAATTGGGCGAGGCCGGAAAGATTGAGTTTGAACGGAATGGCAAAGCCGGTGCGTTTGTCGCGCTCCCGATTTCCGCCCGTGATGCTGTCCACCGTCAGCATCATCGTCTGCACACCGGCGCTCTTGGCGCGCGCCATCATATCGCGGTTGAGGCCGCGATCCTTGTGAAAATAGAACTGATAGACCTGTGGGCCGCCGCTGATCCGGCGCGCTTCCTCCAGGCTGGTGGTGCCGAGGGAGGAGACGCCGAACATCGTGCCGTATTTTCCGGCCGCCGCAGCCACCGCCCGTTCCCCCTGATGGTGGAAGAGACGTTGAAGGGCCGTCGGGGAACAATAGACCGGCATCGACAGCTTCTGCCCCATGACGGTGACAGACATGTCCACATCGGCTACGCCCCGCAGGACATCGGGAACGAGATCGCAATTCTCAAAGGCGACCGTGTTTCGCCGGTACGTCACCTCGTCGTCGGCAGCGCCATCTATGTAGTTGAAGATCGGTCCGGGAAGACGCTGTTTTGCCATGCGGCGAAAATCGTGGAAATTGTAGCAGTCTTTAAGTTGCATCTGTTACTCGACCGGTCCGGTTTGAAAGCTCTCGAAAGATGGTCCGAAACCTATACCGGGGATTTCGGGCGGGCAATCGTGCCTTCGACGATTTCCGCACTGTCCGAGAGGCGGTCCGAGGGTAAAGCGGAGTGCGGATGTGCACCTGACGGCATTCATGGCGAAAAACGATGGACGCCCCGTGGCCTGAACGGCAGGAGCTGTTCGGCATCGAGGAGCTTCGCCGCCAGCCAGATGACCGACATCCACATTTCAGTGCCCTGAAGTCCGGGCGGATGTCCTTCAGCGAAGGCAAATCCCCTGTCTTTTTTCCACCGCCCACTGTTTCTCGTGAGAATTTCGCGGGCGATCTTTTTCGCCTCGTCCCGTCGGTGATCCGTCTGTTTCAGGCACAGCAGAAGGGGGTGGATCGTATCGAGAAGGTTGCAGGCATTAAAATCCTCGCCATGAAAACCGGCATGGGCGCGATAGTTGGCGATGACGGAGTCTATCGCCGCTTCCGGATAGGGAAGAGGCAGGTCGAACTGGGCATATGAACCGCGCGTAAGCCGGTAAAAGCCGTTGACGGGTTGAAGCAGGCCCTGTCCTGATGTCGGCATGCCCCAGAGACCGGTGGTTTTATCCGCATGCACTGCCAGCCAGCCGAAAAGAGTGTGGCGGTTACTGCCCGATGTGAAATAGCGGCCGTTGAAGTAAAGCGCCGTGGCGACGGCATCGACGGTCGCGCCGCAATGCCATGCGCGGTTTTGCCAGGGCAGGCCCTCCAGCAGAAGGGTAAGCGCATCCGCGTTTATATCCTCCACGAAAGCGATCGGTCGTTGCGGTGCGGCATCGAAACATTCGAGGGCGTATCCAACGGCCAGAATATTGTAGAGGATTTCGGGATCCTGTTCGGGAGGCAAGGAGCGGGGATGGCCGGCGGCGAAAAAAAGTCCTGTCCGTTCGTCTTGCATGCGCTGAAGGCCGGCGACGGTTGTTTGAACGTCGAAAACCGTTCGTTCCTGACCGAAAGCCGCTGCGATCTCGATGGCGTCGCATAGATGCCGGGTGCTTTCAACAATTTGCCCAGAGGCGTCGGGCGAACGGTAGAGACCGTCCACGCGGCAGGAGTCGATTGCGGAAAGCCAGCCTTCGGTGATTTCCTTGCCGAGTTCCAGCAGCAGGTCGTCGATCTCTAGTGGGGAATGCGCCTTTGTCTTATCTGTGCGGTATCGCAGGACCCGCGCAGGAACGCCGCCGGCAACGGCCATGGGGGGAATGTTCTTCGTCACCACGGCACCTGCCGCAATGATGGCTCCGCGCCCTATTTTAACGCCGTCCAGCACGGCGGCATTGGCGCCGATCCACACATCGTCGCCGATTTCTATGCCGAGCGACGTCAATGGCTGGCGATGGATGGGGGTCTCGGTATCATCGAAACCGTGGTTGAAGCCGACAATGCTGACATGCGATGCGATGCGCGCACCGTTTCCGATCTTCACCTTGCCGGAAAGGCAGGCATAGGGGTTGATCGAGACGTTGTCGCCAAGCTCGATGTCGCCCCGCACGATTGCGTAACCGGCAATCCATGACTGCGCACCCATGAGCAGCCTGTCGGTATGCACCTCGGCTTTAGCGGCAATATAGATACCCTGCGCGAAAGTGGCGTTGGCCGAGCTCTCGAGGCCGCGCAGTCGCGCCTGATGGTCGGGACTGTCGATATCCTCCTGCTTCCTCTCCCAGGTCAGGATGTTTAGTCGACCAGAGTTTTCGGAGGTAATCGGCGTGTTGCCTTTCATCGCAGCCGGCCCACATGGTTTTCCTCGAGAGCATGGGCCGGTACCCGGCGCCCCTCCCGCTTGAACATGTCTTCCAGACTGGCGAGATCGGGAACATCGGGCAATGCCGCCAACCCCGCTTCCGCCGCCTCGCCGGCGGGCAGCGCCATGGACGCCGTCACCAGAAGCGTCTCGCCTGATAGAACTGTGCCGCGCAATTGCGGGACAAGGGTTCTTGCGTGAAGGAGATTGGTGTTGGCGATCGCCTGATGGCACACGCCGTCGCGCCGGATGCCGACTGAGAGATCAACTATGGCGCTGGTGTCGCCTTGTCCGTAACAGATCGCGAGACCCTGCCCAGCTTCGGTTAGATCGCGGTTGAAATCTGCGCGAACGATGGCAAATCCGCCTTCGGACGTGTGCAGTGCGCGAGGGGTCCGGAGCCGGTGAAACCTGAGATGCCAAGGGTTGCGCGGAACGAGCCACGTTTCGATTTCGACGTCCGCCCACGGTCGCCAGCGCGAATAGAGGCAGTCTTGCGCGATCAATGCCTCCTCCATCGTTTCACGCGTGCGGAAATGAACGCCGTCGTCGGAAAGGCCAAGTATGCCATCGAAACTCGCGGCGGCAAAATGCCGGTCGTCCGCCTCGACATTAAAGGCATAACGGGTGGAATAGACGAATTTCGCATATTTTTCCTGCGCGCCGCGCATTTTGTCATGCTGCTGCCCGGAGGATAAAACGACGACATTGCCCGGTGTGTGGAACGCCACCATGCCTGGCTCCGGCAATGGAACTGGTTCGGCGAACTCTTGCGGTTCCGCCTCCTCGGCCGTCCAGAACGGATGATCGGCCGGCAACGCGAGCGGCAGGAAAAATTTGAGCGCCCAGTAGGGCGAGCAGGGGGAGTTGTAGCTCTCGCTCATCAGCAGGTTCGGATAGCCGTATCCAACTGAGAGGACGCCATCGCGATCCGCGATCGGTCGCTTCGACCACCAGCGGATGTGGCGCATGTAATAACCCTTGATCTGCGGCCAGGGCAGCGCTTCCAGACCGGAAAACGCCAGAGCGCCCCAGAAACCACCCGCCGCAAAACGATACGTCTGGCTGCGCCCGAAAGCGAGCGAGGACCCGTCCGGACCGAACCAGTGGCGCATATCGCTGGCGAAAATGCGGGACCGTTCGAGGAACCGTGTTTTTCGCGTATCGTCACCTTTTGCAAGAACGGTGTAGATCAGGCCGTAAAAATGCATGGCGAAAGGAATGTAATGATCGACCCGGCGGACCGGCCCGTCCCGATACCAGCCGTTTCCGATATCGAAAGCTTCCAGCTCGTCAAGATAGGTCCGGGTCTTGGCGCTGTCGAAATTCACACCAGCCCGTTCCAGCCCGAGATCGATCAGGACACGGAAGAATTTCCAGTTATTGTCGACGAATTCCCGTTCGCGCGCCGCCAGAAGATAGCTGGCGACATTTTGCTTCTCCGCTTCGGCAAGCGGTTCCCAGATGTGTTCGGGAACCATGGCAAGCGCAAACCCAATGGCCGCCAGTTCAACAAGCCGCTGGTTCCGGTCGGACGTATCGCCCCAATATTCGGGGTGAGCCGGATCGGTCCCGTTGGCCAGTCCGCGCCTGTAGAGGTCCCAGTGCGGAAAGGTATACCCGCCCGCAGCAAGCGGAACGATGCCCCACAAAGGCCGGGCAAATCCTTCCAGCTCCGCTGCGGGATAATCGAAAATCGCGCCCGTCGCGCCCAGTCGGACGCGGGCGCCACCTGAGGAAAAACACGCAAGCAGTGGATTGAAAAGATCGATCACGGCCCTTGCGAGGTCGTCTCTGGTCAGGAGGGAATTGTCAAAGAGCGGATTGGCTCGGGCGCTATCGTAAGTCACGGTGATGAATTTCCGGATTCCTGTTCAAGGAGAGGGCCGCAGGCGGAAAAGCCTGCGGCCCTTTGGCTATTATTTGATGGTCTTGACGCCCTCGTTCATGTCCTTGATGCCGTCATCGATCGAAATATTGTCGGTCATCAGCGCGTCATGGACGCGGTTCAGAACGACCTCGATCTTGGCCGCATTCGGATTGACCGCCATTTCCAGATAGGCCTTGCCCGCCTGAAGCGCGTCCTTGCTGCCCTGATCCTGCGGGAAGCCCGGCAGCGACGCGATTTTTTGCGCCACGTCGTCGGTTCTGAGTGCCGGGAACGTGCCGGTGGAGGCGATGATGGCCGCGCCTTCAGGCCCGGTCACGAACTGGATGAAGTCCAGTGCTGCTTCCTTGTGGCCGGAATTCTTGTTGACCGATAGTCCGGCAATCTGCGCCGCCGTCGCGCCTGCCGCCACGCCGTCGGGGTGGGGGAATTTCACGATGCCCCAGTTGGCGCTTTTCGACTCGCCCGACTTCACCTTGGCGATCTGGGTTCCAACGAACCATGTTCCCATCGGCAACATGCCGATCGTTCCGTTGAAGAACAACGCGGAATAATGGGTGTTGGATGTCTTCAGCGAGGCATAGGACGGTATCGCGCCGCTCTTTTGTAGGGCAAGCGCACGCTCATACCAAGGTTTCAGGAATTCATAATTGCCGTCCACCAGCGTGTGTTTGCCATCCTGGATGCCGGGCAGTTGCACTGTCGAGCGCCATGTATGCAAAAGCGCGCCGTAGATGCGGTTTGCGCCCATGCCGCCTTTCAGCTTGCCGGCGATTTCATCGAACTGCGCCCAGCTCATATCGTTGGTGGGGTAGGGCACGCCCGCCTTGTCGAAAATATCCTTGTTGTAATAGACCACCCAGAAATCCGAGCGGAACGGCAGGGCGTAAATCTTGCCGTCGATGGTCAGTTCTTCGATCAGGCCGCCATAGGGTGACGTCTCGATCTTCTGATCCTTGATGAAGCCGCTGAGATCGGTGATGTTGCCGGCGCGCACCAGATTGGCGTAGCCGGGAACGTCCTTGATGGTGACGACGTCAATATCCTTGGAGCCGCCGGTCAACTGCGTGGATATCATCTGCGTGTAATCTTGCGAGCCGAGGTCCACCACCTCGAACGTCACATTCGGATGCTTCTGTTTATAGGCCTCCATCAAGGGCTTGAAGTAAGCGCCCTTATCCAGATCCCACAGCGCCCATTTCAGCGTGACTGGCGCATCGCCTGCGGCAAAAGCCGTTCCTCCCATGCCCATGGCAATGCCGAGACCGGCGGTTGCGAGAGCAAATGCACGTCTGGTTGTTCTAAACTCCATAGCCCGTTTCTCCTTCCCTGACTGATGTCGTTGTCTTCTCGGTATTTTCTAAAGGCCGCTCCCCACCGGCTCGGGCATTCGCCCGTGTTTTTTCGCGACAATATTTCTGGCCGCGAAACACAGGGTGAACATGCCGAGGGAAAAATTGATGGTTGCCGGCATGAACACGGACACCGGATAAAGCAGGATATGCGCGAACCAGAGTGCCGCGACGAAACCGAGCGCCGAAAGCATTGGCAATGGCCTTACCAGCGCAAGAAGCGCCGCCTGCCGCACCGCTGCCAAAAGCTGCAAATCCTGCCTGACCGTGAGAACGGTGGCGTAGGCGCACAGAAGAACGAGAAACAGCGTCACCGCCAGGCTGATCGCAAAAGGCAGGCTGTAGACGAGCTGAAGCCGGGCGGCTCCGGCATAGCTGACGGTCGTATAGGCGCCGGCGCTTATCAGCAGTGCGCCGAGAACAGCAAGAGCGGTTCCGCGAAAGGCAAATTTCCGCAAGGCCTCGAGAAAATCGCGCAACAGATAGGTGTTCTCGTCATTTGAAAAGGAGACGCAGACGCGGGTCATGGCAAACATCGCCGCCGGCATCGTCACCAGCGGCAGGCTGGCGATGAGGAACAGGATATTGAGCTTCACCATCTCCCACCACTCGCGTTTGAGGATATCTAGGAACAGCGTAAGGCCGGTGAGAGGCGGGGCGTTCTTGTCGATCCCGGCTCCTTCCCTGGTCCATAACCGTTCCAGCCATTGCATCGCGTTTCTCCCCGCAGCCTCAGTAGAGGATCGATCGTTCGGTGGCAGGATCGAAAAACTGCGCATTCGTCAGATCCGCCACCAGCTCGACCGGGTCGCCGATCTTCGCCTTGAAGCGCGGCGACACCCGCGCAACGAGGTGCTTGCCGCCGGATAAAAGATTGAGATGCACTTCCGATCCCATTGGCTCCGCCAGTTCCACCGTCGCCTTGAAGGGGGATACATTGGCGGCATCGATATCGGCCGGGGCGAATTCGTGGAAATTTTCCGGGCGAATGCCCAGAATGAGGTCCTTGCCTTCGTAGGGCAGCAGACGCCCGGCAGCGATACCGGCCGGCAAGGGCAGGGAATTGCCGTCGAAGGTGGCGACGAGGCGCTCGCCGTTCCGATGGAGGGTCACAGGAAGCATGTTCATCTGCGGCGCGCCGATGAAACCCGCAACGAACATGTTGATCGGCCGGTCGTAGAGATTTTGCGGCGTATCCACCTGCTGAATATGGCCGTCCTTCATCACCACGATGCGGTCCGCCATCGTCATGGCTTCGACCTGATCGTGGGTGACGTAAATGAAGGTGGCGTCCAGCCGCTTGTGCAGTTTGGAAATTTCCGACCGCATCGTGCCGCGCAGCTTGGCGTCCAGATTGGAAAGCGGCTCATCGAGAAGGAAGACTTCCGGATTGCGCACCATCGCCCGGCCGAGCGCGACACGCTGACGCTGCCCGCCGGACAGCGCCTTAGGTTTGCGGTTCAGCAGATGGGTAATGTCGAGAATTTTCGCCGCTTCCTTCACCTTCGTATCGATGATCTCTCGCGGCGCCCTTCTGAGTTCGAGACCGAAGGCCATGTTCTTGTAGACGGTCATATGGGGATAAAGCGCATAATTCTGGAACACCATGGCGATGTCGCGATCCTTGGAGGGCACGTCATTCATCACGTCCTCGCCGATGCGGAGTTCGCCGCCGGAAATTTCCTCCAGCCCGGCGATCATCCGCAGGGTCGTGGATTTGCCGCATCCGGAAGGGCCAACCAGAATGATGAATTCCTTGTCGGCGATATCGAGATCGATATCGTGAACGACCTTGAGGGCGCCGAAGGTCTTGTTGAGTTTTTTCAGGGAAATGCTTGCCATCTGTTCCTCGCGCTCACCAATAGGAAGACCAGTTGCGCGAAAGTCGGATCAGCGCTTCCAGATAATAATAATCGCCCCATGAGACGCACTCATCGACGCCCTCGCCCCGGCAGGTGTTATGGGCGGTTTTCTTGGAATAGGTGCCGTGCAGAAGCTGTCCGTTGGAGATCGACGGATCCCGCACCGAGTAAATATCCGCCAGGCTCTTCACCATGCGTCCTGCCAGATTTCGGTACTCGTCCGCCTTTTCCGGCGTCTCCAGTTCAGCCATTTCCAGCAAGCCGCAGGCAACGATGGCGGCCGCCGAACTGTCGCGCGGTTCACCGTCGCCATCCGTAAAGATCAGGTCCCAATAGGGTACGAGATCATCGGGCAGGCGTTTCAGGTAAAAGGAGAGAAGCCGCTCGAACGTGTTGCGATAGGCGGACAAGCGCTCGTAGCGATAGGAAATGGCCATGCCGGCGATGCCCCAGGCCTGTCCGCGCGCCCAGTAGCTCTCGTCGCTGTAACCCTGCTTCGTCACTCCGCGCACCGGCGCGCCCGTCTCCGGGTCCATGTAGAATGTATGATAGGTGGAATCGTCCGGCCGGACGGAATGGGCAAGCGTGGTGCGGGCATGGGCAAGTGCGACGGTGCGGTAGTCTTCCCGGCCCGTTTCCCTGCTCGCCCAATAAAGCAGCGGTAGGTTCAAAAGGCAGTCGATGATGTAGCGATATTCATTGGGATTGTCCCTGCGGCCCCAGGCCTGAATGAATTGCCCGACCGGCTGGAACCGTTCCATCAGCTGATCGGCGGCCATCAGCGCCGCGCGCCTGCCATCCTCGTCGCCCACCAGTTTCCATGCGGCGATGCAGGAGGGTGAATAGAGGAACCCCATATCGTGGTGATCGGTCTCGATGCGGTTTTCGATCCGGTGCAGGAAACTCTGTACCTGGATTTGCGCCGCATGCTGAAAAGTCCTGTCGCCGGTGTGTTCGAAGGCGAGCCATATCTGGCCCGGCCAGAAACCGGCGGTCCATTGGTCGTTGGCCACTGCGGGGTAGAAATTTTTCACGCTCGAATGGTTCTGCGCCGCATAGGTGAACTGCGGCAGGTTGCGCCTGACCTGCGCGACGGCGGCCGTGAGTGCGGCGTCGATTTCCGCAGCGGTGATGGGGTTCGGAGCGGTCGTGGTCAAGTCGAGCATGAAATCAACCCTTGATGCCAGTGGAGGCGACGCCTTCGACAAAGAAGCGCTGCAATGCGAGAAAAACGACGAGAACGGGAATGAGGGCGACGACCGAGGCGGCCATGATCAACCCGTATTCCGCCGAATATTGCGAAATGAACATACGCAGGCCGATCTGAATGGTCTTGAGTTCGGTCTTGGTGAGATAGATCATCGGCCCGAGGAAATCGTTCCAGGTCGTGACGAAGGTAAAGATCGTCAATGTGGAAAGCGCCGGCTTGGAGAGCGGCAGCATGATCTTCGCCCATATCTGGTACTCGTTCATGCCGTCGATGCGGGCCGCCTCGCAAAGCTCGTTCGGGATCGACATGTAAAACTGTCGCATCAGAAAGACGCCGAAGGCGGTGAAGGCCTGCAGGAAAATCAGGGCGAGATGGGTGTTGTTGAGCCCGAACTCGCGCATCAGCAGGAATTGCGGCACCATGTAGACCTGCCAGGGCATGGCGATGGTGGCGATATAGCCGAGAAATAGCGTGTTCTTGTAGGGAAAATGCAGCTTGGCGAAGGCATAGGCCGCAAAGCTCGATGTCAACAATTGCAGCAGCGTGACGATGATTGTCAGCTTCGACGTATTGTAGATGAAGAGCGCTAGCGGGATTTTCGTCCAGATTTCAACGTAGTTTTCCCAGCGTGGCTGAGAAGGAATCCACTCGATCGGAAAGGCGAAAACGTCGCGGCTGAGCTTCAGCGACGCCGACAGCATCCATGCGAAGGGCAGCAGCATGATGATGGTGACGATGATCACGGTCAGATAGATGCCGATCGTGGCGGTGGGGATTTTGCGGTCCATGATGCGCATCGATCAATCCTCCCGCTGCCGTTTGAACTGAATGATGGTGACGACGAGGACGAGGAAGAACAGGACGAGGGCGATCATGCTGGAATAGCCGAGATCCCAGGAAATGAAGGCTTCGTTGTAGATGTGGTAGACGAGAACCAGCGTCGAGGTACCCGGCCCGCCCTGCGTGATCATGTAGACCTGATCGAAGACCTTGAAGGACTGGATGGTCAGCATGACGGTGACGAAAAAGGTGGTCGGTGCAAGCTGCGGCAGGGTCACATGGATAAATTTCTGCCACGCATTGGCGCCGTCCAGCCCCGCCGCTTCGTAAAGTTCCGAATTGATGCCCTGAAGACCGGCGAGATAGATGACCATGTAATAACCCATGCTCTTCCACACGCCGAAGAGAATGACCGTTACCATGGCCCAATGCCGGTCCGCCGCCCATCCCGGCATATCGGCGGGATCAAGGCCGAACGTATAGAGCAGCATGTTGACCGGACCCATTTCCGGATTGAAAATCATGTTCCAGACGACGGCGACTGCGACCAGCGACGCGACATAGGGAAAGAACATCGCCGTGCGGAAGAAATTACGGCCGAGGATTTTCTGGTTGAGCAGGATCGCAAGTCCTAGCGCGCAGGCAAGCGTGGCCGGCACGGATGCGACCGTATAGATGACTGTGTTCCAGAAGGCCGCGATAAAGGCCCTGTCTTCGAAAAGCCGCCAGAAATTGTCGAGCCCGGCAAAACGCATCGCATTGGAGCCGTCCCAATGCATGAAGGCCAAAGCGAAGGCGAAGATAATGGGGCCGAGCGTAAAAATCGCGAAGCCGAGGAAATTGGGCGCAATGAAGGAATAGGCAACGAGCGCATTTTCGATTCTGCGCCGCCGTTTGGAGACGATGCGGACTTTTTTCTTCCGATACGGTGCTGCCTGCTTGTCGGACATGGTCGCGGTTGCGATTGCCACAGCCTACCTCCCATTGCTGCCGTTCCACCGCATCATCGGTGCCAGCTGCGTTTTCCATCGCGGCTAGGGGTCTTCACCTTGCCGCCTCCCGCGCTCTGGATAACACAATATCGATATTGGTCAAACAACTTTGCATAAAGTCAGACAAATTTTCTGGTTTTTTGAAAATACGTATGATAGGAGCCGAATATCGGATTGCAGAACGCGCGGGAGGTTCAGGGCGTGTTTGTCGAAATGATGCGGTTCCTGCCCGATCGGCTCGCCGATTTCGGTGCGGAGCTGACGGCACAGAAAATACGGTCTTCAGCGCCGGACGCGGTTTCCCGCAGTCTCATTGAGGCGGCGGAGCAGGCCCTTAGCGAACCCTGGCCGCTCATTCTGGCGGGCGATTACCGTGAATATAGCCGGAGCGGCAATCGCGATCGTTTCGAGGGGCTTTATTTTTCCCGGCGCCTGAAACTGAATGCGCTCGTTCTCGGCGAATGCGTCGAGGGGCAGGGCCGTTTTCTGGATGCCATCATCGACGGTTTGTGGCTGATATGCGAGGAAAGCGGCTGGCAATTGCCCGCCCATAATTCCCATATTCGCGGTGGCCCACAAGATCCTCTGCCCGATCCGGCAAATCCGGTGATCGACCTTTTCGCGGCCGAAACCGGCGCCAATCTGGCGCTGTGCCTGCGTCTGCTTGCAACGGAGCTGGAACGGGTAAATATAAATCTCGTTTCGCGTGTTCGCGCCGAGATCGCGCGGCGTATCACGCGGCCTTATCTTGCCCGGCATTTCTGGTGGATGGGCAATGGTGACGAGCGGATGAACAACTGGACGGCCTGGATAAGCCAGAACGTCCTGCTCTCGACCCTGCTGTTGCCTACTGACCAGCCGACGAGACGTTTGGTGGTGGAAAAGGCGCTCAAAAGCCTCGATGCGTTTCAGAAGGATTATGCGGAAGACGGGGCCTGCGAGGAGGGCGTTCTTTATTACGGCCATGCCGCGCTTTGCATGTTCGGGGCGATGAGCATTATCGAGGCTTCCGCCCCCGGCTCCATGGCACCGCTTTTTAATGCGCTGAAACTGCGCAACATGGCCGAGTTCATCCTCAACATGCATGTGCAGGAAGACAGATTCTTCAACTTCGCCGATGCGCCGGCGAAGGTCGAAACATCGGGGGTACGGGAATATCTATTCGGCAAAGCCGTCTCGTCGTTGCCGCTTCAGGCCTTCGCCGCCGCTTGCTGGAACCGCTCACCGGACCGGCTGATGCGGAAAGAGTGGAACCTCTGGTATCGTGTTCAGGCCGTTCTCGTCACACCGGAATTGTCCGCGTTTGTTCCCGCAGAGCCCGCAAAGACCGACATGACCTATCCCGGCATTGGACTGGCGATTGCCCGCGACGGGGTTTTCGATCTTGCCGTAAAGGCGGGCAACAATGGCGAAAGCCACAACCACAACGACGTCGGCAGTTTCATGCTCTATAAAAACGGCCGGCCGTTCATCATTGATGTCGGGGTGGAAACCTACACCGCAAAAACCTTTTCGCCGCAACGCTACGAAATCTGGACGATGCAGTCGGCCTTTCACAATTTACCGACCTTCGGCGGCGTCACGCAGGCCGCCGGGCCTGAGTTTGCTGCGCAGGATTTTGCGGCCGGGTTTTCGGAAAAACAGGCGGAAATTTCCTTCGATATAGCCGGCGCGTACCCCGCCGTTGTGGGTGTGAGGTTTTATCGCCGCCGCGTTCGGCTGTTGCGCGGCAGCCATGTCGAAATCGGCGACGAATATGAAGGCAGTGAGGCGGCAATTCTGTCGCTCATGGTCGCCGAAAAGCCTGTCGTGACACCGGATAGTCTGAACTTTGCGGATTTAGGAGACATCATCTGCGAAGGCGCCGGGCTGCCTGTTGTCGAAGCAATACCGATCAAAGATGCCCGCCTTCGCCAATCCTGGCCGGAGACGATCTACCGCGTTCTCATTCCCTTTGAAGCCAAACGTCTGTGCCTGACGATCAGTTAAGGAAGTGCCGATGAAGCTAACACTCAAGGTCGTCAACGCGGCTGGTGCGATTTTGGCGCAGGCCGGAGCGGAGGACGAGGTTTTTCTCGTTTATCGGGCCGAATATTGCGAGGGTGATCGGCTTGTGGTCGAGATTTCGCAACCTGATCATATCTGGCTTGCCCTCGACGCCGGAATGCCGCCGACACTGGTTTTTTTGCGAAAGACAGAATTTGTCCTGCCGGTTCCTTCCGCCTCAAGGCGAAAATCCTATCCGCCGCAGGCGTTCAGCGGCGCCATTCACCGGATCGCGGTGCGCCGTGCGTTCGCCGGGGAGGTTGGGGTCCGTAGAAACCTAGCCCTGAACCCGTTTGACGACCATGAAAACAGCTCGCTGTTTCCGCACGTCTATGCGAGCACCGAAACGCGCGGAGAGGCCGCCTTTGCGGCCCGCAATGTCATCGATGGTGAAAAGGCCAGCGCCGGCCACGGTTTCTGGCCCTATACCAGCTGGGGCATCAATCGCGATCCCGAAGCTTCATTGACGCTTGTTTTCGGCCGTAAAGTGCTGATCGACCAGCTGACATTTTATCTGCGAGCGGATTTCCCCCATGATGCATGGTGGGAGCAGGCGAGCGTCACCTTTTCCGACGGTGAAAGCGCAAGCTTCGCCTTGCGAAAGACCGGGGCTGCCCAGACCTTCCCTGTCGCGCCGCGCCAGGTGGAATGGATCCGCTTGCATGATCTTAAAAAAGCAGACGATCCCTCGCCCTTTCCCGCGCTGACACAAATCGAGGTATGGGGCGCGGATTTGCGCGAAACTCTTCAGAGCACGTCCGGTTAAACGGAAACGCCGGACGCACTCCATATCCTGGTTTTCGCATTTTCCGGACGTAAAACCGCTACGCAATTCCACTGGGCATGCTCTAGCTGTGCGCGATGCCCCGCAGGTCGCGCATCATGTCGCGGTAGCGGTGCTGGCTGCCGCGCAAATGCGCCTGCATCGCCAGTTTGGCGTCCTGTTCATTTCTGTCAGATATGGCGATGACGATCGCTTCATGCTCCTTGTGGATCAGCCGTCTGTAGGCCGTCTGGTCGTTTTCCGCGGTTTCGGAAACCACGCGGGATTGCGGGATGACGGCCTGGCCGTGCAACTCGAGGAATTGCGTAAAAAGCGGATTGTTGGTCGCGGCCGCTACGGCGAGATGAAGAGCCAGATCAGCCTCGCGAATGGACCGGTTCTGCTCAATACATTCGAGAAGCCGGGCATGACAGTCGAAAATCGCCTCTTCTTGCGATGGCGAGCGGCGAAGAGCGGCGAGGCCAGCCGCCTCGATCTCAAGCGGTGTTCTGATTTCCAGAACTTCCAGATCGGAAGATAGCCGGGCGCGATCGATACCGGGAGCGGACGAGATTTCCTTCTCGCGCCTCAGCACGAAGATACCCGCCCCCTGGCGAACCTCCACCAGCCCGTCGCAGCGCAGACCCGTGACCGCCTCGCGCACGACCGTGCGGCTGACGCCATGCGTTTCCGTCATCTCGATTTCGCTCGGCAGCCGGTCGCCGGGTCCGTATTGCCCTGAGGCAATCGCGTTTCTCAGACTCAGACTGACCTGGCTGACCAGAGAACCGGAAGATTTATTGCGCTGCTTTTGCTGTTCAGGCACGTGGGTCACCATGCATTAAAATCGAGGCAGGGCGCGATGCCCATGAAATATGTATGATGAATTTCAACGAAACTCAATGATCATACCAATTTTACCTTTGGTGATCGCATCTCTTGCCGGATCGCGCGCACTCTTTGCCAAGCGATACGCGCCCGAAGCCCGGCTTCGCTGAAAAACTTGATCGTCAGGTCATGGCTGTGCGGTCTCGAGTGGCGTTCCGAAACGATCAACGGCTCGTCAGCAAGTTCCCTGATGCGCAGGCTTTCGGTGCGCGCGTCGTGTTAGCTGCGCAGGCCGGGTGCTTCCTGTCCGGTGCTTTCCACATATTCCGTGTATCCGCCGCCAAATTGGTGGATGCCATCCGGTGTCAGTTCCAGCACCCGGTTTGAAAGGGCGGCCAGAAAATGGCGATCGTGGGAAACGAACAGCATCGTGCCTTCATATTCCGACAGGGCCTTGATCAGCATTTCCTTGGTGTCGAGGTCGAGATGGTTCGTCGGCTCGTCCAGAACCAGGAAATTCGGCGGGTCGAACAGCATGGCGGCCATGACGAGACGGGCTTTTTCACCGCCGGAAAGAACGCGGCAGCGTTTTTCCACATCGTCGCCGGAAAAACCGAAACAGCCGGAAAGGGCACGCAGCGGCGCCTGGCCGGCTTTCGGAAAACGCTCCTCCAGCCATTCGAGAATGGTGCTGTCACCATCCAGAACATCCATGGCGTGCTGGGCGAAATAACCGAGCTTGACGCTGGCGCCGAGCGTCACGTTGCCGGAGTCCGGCGTGGTTGTGCCGGTCACCAGTTTCAGCAATGTCGATTTTCCAGCACCGTTGACGCCCATGATGCACCAGCGTTCCTTGCGCCGCACCATGAAATCCAGCTCACCGTAGATCGTGCGGCTGCCATAGGCCTTGTTCACTTTCTTCAGCGCAACGACATCCTCGCCCGATCTGGGCGCCGGCGCGAATTCGAAAGCAACGGTCTGGCGCCGCTTGGGCGGCTCGACGCGGTCGATCTTCTCGAGTTTCTTGACGCGGCTCTGCACCTGCGAAGCGTGCGATGCGCGCGCCTTGAAGCGTTCGATGAATTTGATTTCCTTGGCGAGCATCGCCTGCTGGCGCTCGAATTGCGC
Source organism: Rhizobium sp. GR12 (assembly GCF_036596185.1). Taxonomy (NCBI): domain Bacteria; kingdom Pseudomonadati; phylum Pseudomonadota; class Alphaproteobacteria; order Hyphomicrobiales; family Rhizobiaceae; genus Rhizobium; species Rhizobium sp. GR12. Next base: position 90,008 of record NZ_JASXTH010000007.1, read on the forward strand.
CTGCTGCTGCTTTTCATTCTGCGCCCGCTGCTGTTCGTAAAAGCCGTAGTCGCCGGAGTAGGTGTTGAGGCTGCCGCCATCGATTTCGATGATCTTCGTCACGATGCGGTTCATGAATTCCCGGTCATGCGCGGTCATTAAAAGCGCGCCGTCATAGGTCTTCAGAAAATCCTCGAGCCAGATCAGGCTTTCGAGATCGAGATGGTTCGATGGTTCGTCGAGCAGCATCACGTCCGGGCGCATCAAAAGAATACGGGCGAGCGCCACGCGCATTTTCCAGCCGCCGGAAAGTTTGGCGACGTCGCCGTCCATCATTTCCTGGCTGAAGCTCAGTCCGGCCAGAACTTCGCGCGCGCGGCCCTCAAGCGCGTAGCCGTCCAGCTCTTCATAACGCGCCTGTACTTCGCCATAACGCTCGATGATGGCATCCATTTCGTCCATCCGGTCGGGATCGGACATGGCGGCTTCCAGCTGCCGCAGTTCGGCTGCCACCTCGCTGACCGGGCCAGCACCTTCCATGACTTCGGCCACGGCGGAGCGGCCGGACATCTCGCCGACATCCTGATTGAAGTAACCGACCGTCATGCCCTTTTCGACGACGACCTGTCCCTCATCGGGTTGCTCCTCGCCGGTGATCATCCGGAACAGCGTGGTCTTGCCGGAGCCGTTCGGGCCGACAAGACCGATCTTCTCGCCGCGATTGAGCGCGGCGGAGGCCTCGATGTAGAGAATGCGGTGACTGTTCGACTTGCTGATATTTTCAATACGGATCATGACGGGGCCTGTGAATGGGAGCGGCCCTCCTATGCCACGGGCCGCCGCCGCTGTCACCTGCCGCGCACGCCTTGTCAGCCATGCAACGGGGCAAGGTCGCTCCGGAAACATCGCGCCCCGGAAGCGCGGTCGTTTCCGTGGGGCGCGCTTGCCTGATTTTCCGTCAATTGGTCAGTGTTGCTATGCTGCCGGCGGCCTTGCGGGCGATTTCGCCGAAGGCGGTGACGATCTGCTCCATGTTTTCAGGCGCGTAATAATTGTCGACGCTGGATGCGCAATGTTGCAGCAGCGACTTACCCTTGTCCGGCGCCATGAAGGCGACGCTGAAAATCTTGATACCGTCTTTCTTGGCCGCATCGCAGGTATTGCGCACCGTCTGGTCGATGTTGTAATTCCAGGAGGCGCTATTCCCCGTCATCTCGCCGTCCGTCATGAGAACGATGTAGCGCTCGAAAGATTCGCTTTCCTTGTCCTTATGGGCCTTTGCTTCAGCGGGATTCGTCTTTTTGAGGGCGTTATAGGCGGCGTTCAGGCCGCTGGTGGCGTCGGTGCCACCAGAGGGAAACTCCGGAATCTGTTTATCGACATAGCTGACAACGCCGCTCGTTCCCCAATTGATGGCCTGAGCCGGATAGGCCTCATGCGTGTAGACCGAGGCACCTGTTCGAACCAGTTCGGAACCGCCGCTGGCGGTATAGGTCGGGTCGGCCTTGTTCAATGTGGCGACGAGAAATCCGACTGCGGTTTTGAGCGATATGGCCTTGTTGACGTAACAGGGCGATGTCTGTTTGAGACTGGGATAGCTACTCCAGTTGTTTGCCGTATAGTTCTGACACGACGTTTTTTTGGTATCGACTGTATCTGTTTTGAAGGACATCGAGCCCGAGCGGTCGAGCACCAGATACATGGAGATCGGCGCGCCCTTGTTGACGGTGCTCACTGCGGTACCGGTCGCCGCGATGTCGAGTGTTTTTGGTCCGATGAACCCCAGCAGCGGATTGAGCTTCATCTGATAGTTGATCGTCGTCTCAATAGTGTAAGTCTTGCCGCGTGCATTTTCCGTCGAGCCAATATTGATTGGGGAGTTTTTCTCGAGTTCCTTCTTCTCTTCCTCCGTCAGGTTCTTTTCCATCTGGCTGACGATGAAGGCTTTGGCGGTCTCCTTGATCTGTTCGTCGGTCAGCTCGCCTTTTTTCAAACGGGCTTCGGTCGCCGCCGCAAGGGCTGCAGAATCTGCCGTATTCTGCAGGTCTGCTTTCACCTGCATCACATTGGCCAGTTCTATGCCGGCGCCTGCGACACCCAATAATACCGGCAACAGGATTGCAGTCATCATGCCGAAATTGCCGCTCGTGTCGGCAAGGAAACGGCGCTTCAGTTTTTGGGGTGCGGAGGCAGTCATAGGGGTGCTCAACAATTAGAATATTCGGTTGAGCGCAGGAAACCTACAAACGATGTAAAATCCGCTAATACAAACGGTTAAATTTTATATGGCGTTCAAATTGGCGCAGTTTTCCAAGTATTTTCAAGAATTATTTCGGATGGGGTCGGAATAATACATCGCGTGTCATTATTGGACGGGGATGACGTCGACAGCCTGTTTTATCTGCTGGTTACCGTAGCTCTTCAAAACGCCGATCACCGGCGCGACATCGGAATAATCCCGGCCATAACCAACGACGATATGGTCGCTTCCAGCCGCAATATCATTGGTGGGGTCGAGCTCCAGATAACCGGCCGCCTCGCCACACCAGATGCGAACCCAGGCATGCATCGCATCGGCACCTTCCAGACGCTCCTTGCCCGGTGGAGGAATGGTGCGCAGGAAGCCGCTGACGTAACCGGCGGGGATGCCGAGGCTACGCAACGCCATGATCATGATATGCGAAAAATCCTGACACACGCCGCGTTTCAGCTTGAAGGCTTCCGATGGCGTCGTATCCACGGTCGTTGCCTCACCGTCATAGGTGAAGTCCCTGTGGATGCGTTTGCATATCGAGAGCGCGATTTCACGAATGGTCATTCCGGGTTTCAATACTTCCCGCGCGTAGGCCGAGATTGCCGCATCCGTCCCTAGTCTCGGACTGGTGCCGATGAAGTGGTGCGGCGACTGGAAATCGATCGACCAGACGTCGGCAAGGCCCTGTGGCAGGCGTGAAAGTTCCGGTGAAAAATCAGCCGTCAGCGCCGGCGCCTCCACCATCACACGCGCCTGCATGCGGATATCCAGCTTTTCGTGCGGCGCGCGCAGATGCACTGATGTGGCCGATTGATGAAAGAAATCCGTAAAGACGGCACGTTCTTCCGGCACCGGCGAAACATCGATGGAACCGGCAACGAGCCGCTGCCGGCCAGGGATCGACAGGGGCAGGACACGGATAATGTGGCGTGCGCCGTGGGCCAGCGTGTCGTAGGTATAACCCATATGCAGGGAAAGATCATAAAGCATCAGGTTATCCGAGATAAGTCCGGGCCAGAACATCGGAAAGATGCTCCATGTCCGTTTCGAGCTGGCGATATATCGCGCCGTTCATGTTCTCTGGCGTCATGACGGCAAGACCGGAATGCAGCCGCATCGCCTCGCGGTAAAAGGGCGACATCTGGCCGTTCACAAAGGCGTTCGGAAGCTGCTCCACCTCGGTGCGGATCTCGTTCAACTGGAACAGGATCGACCGTGGATTGAGCGGATCGAGCGCCAGAAGATCGGTGACGGTCAGACCGGCCGTGCTGACATTGTAACGGCGGCGATGGGTCATGACGCTGTCGCCGATTTCCAGCAGCATATCATAGGAGCCATCCGGTGCATCCGGTCCCGTCATATGGCCGAGAAGCCGCGTCATATGCAGGCCGCGTTCGAGATAGCGACCGATCGACAGGAAACGCCAGCCGGTGAACCGGTACATGTTTTCGTGCACGAGACCGGCAAAGCCCGCAAGCTTGCGCAGGAGGATCGTCATGGCATGGGTTGCGTCGTCGCCGGGCGAGACCTTTGCGTGGAACCGGCGGGCGGTCTTGGCAAGATCGTTCAGCGCCAGCCATCCATCCGGCGAAAAGCGGTCGCGTATGTTGCTGGCGGAATAAAGCGCGCTGTTGATATTGTTCAGCAGGCTTTCCGGCACGGCATCGTTCATCTCCACATCCAGCGCTTCGAGATAACGCGTCACATGCGCAAGCAGGGGCTGGCGTGGGTCGGCGGATTCGGCATAACGCCCGTGCCAGGCGCGCAGGATGCGCAATGCGCCTTCCGAACGTTCGATATAACGGCCGAGCCAAAAGAGGTTATCCGCAGCCCGGCTGGGCAGGCTGCCCGGCATATTGCGGGTGAAGCTTTCTTCCGCCGGCAAAAGCGTGGTGCGTTCCACCGGCTTGTCGCTGACGATCCAGACATCCGCAGCGCTGCCGCCTGATTGCATAGCGATGGCGGAGACATCGTTGCTGCTGCCGATCCGCGCAAAGCCGCCGGGCATGATCTGCCAGCCATCCTGTGTGCGTGCGGCAAAAACGCGAAGGCTCATCGGGCGCGGCACGAGCTTGTTGTCGATATAGGCCGGGGTTGTGGAGAGTGTTACCACCTCCTGGCCCACCAGCCTGTAGCCATCGGAGGCAAGCCAGTCGCTGATCGATTCCTTCGCTGTTTCGCGCAGGGACGATCCGAGCACGGACTGACCGTTGTCTTCGAAGAAAGGAAGCCGGGAATAGGCCGGGCCGATAACCATGCCTTCGATATTGCTGGCGACATGGCGGCGTTCCGATTCCTGCCCGCACCACCAGGTCGCGATCGACGGCAGTTTCAAATCTTCGCCAAGCAGGTGACGGCAGACGCGCGGCATGAAGGAAAGCAAGGCCCGCGTCTCGAGAATGCCGGTGCCGAGCGCGTTGACGATTGTCAGTGCTTCGTTGCGCAGCGCCTGCACCATGCCGGGCGTGCCGATGTGGGATTGCTGATTCAGTTCCAGCGGATCGGAATAGGAGGCGTCGAGACGGCGCCAGAGCACGCCGATCGGCTTCAGCCCGGCCACGGTTCTCACCATCACGCGGCCGTTGAGGACGGTCAGATCCTCGCCCTCGAGCAGCATGAAGCCGAGATAACGGGCGATATAGGCGTGTTCGAAATAGGTTTCGTTGGCAGGCCCTGGCGTCAGCACCGCGATGCGGTCATCCGGGTGCTTTCTGTGCGCCTGTAACGTGTCGCGGAAAGCGCCAAAAAACGAAGCGAGACGGTGAACATGGGTTTCCGCATAGATGTCGGAAAGCGCGCGCGTGGTCGCCACCCGGTTTTCGAGGGCAAAACCCGCGCCGGAAGGCGCCTGCGTCCTGTCGGCCAGCACCCACCAGTTACCATCAGGTCCACGTCCGATCTCGAAAGAGCAGAAATGCAGATAATGACCGCTTGCCGGTTTTACCCCGACCATCGGCCGCAAATATTCGGGATTGGAGGCGATCAGCGCTGGTGGAACATAGCCTTCCTTCACCAGCCGGTTTTCACCGTAAAAATCGGCGACCATGGCTTCCAGAAGATTGGCGCGCTGTTTCAGCCCCTCGGAAAGAACCGCCCACTCCTTGTCGTCGATCAGCACGGGAATATGGGAGATCGGCCAGTTTCTTTCGCTGCTGCCCTTGGCGTAATCGCGATAGAACACGCCCGCATCGCGCAGATAGCGGTCGGTGCGGGCAAAGCGTTCGTGTAATTCGCGTTCCGACATGCGCGAAAGAGCACCGAGCAGGTGTTTCCAGACTGGTCTTACCTTGCCGTTGGTGTCGAGCATTTCGTCGGCGACGCCAGGCAAGGGGGAATAATCAAGCCCGCGCGGTTGCGCGCCCGTTTCCCTCTTGCGTTCCGTTGCCGGGGCTTTGGACAATTTACACTCCGTGTGGCCGGCGCAGATCGAGCGTCAGCGGAAATTCTGGCGACACGGTTTCCGCCATCAGCGGATATTGCCCGGCCGTATGTCCCCATGGTTCGAAACGGGCGAGGCGGCGTGCCTCGGCTTCGTTGCCGTTGACGGGAAATGTCTCGTAATTGCGCCCGCCCGGATGAGCAACATGGTAGATGCATCCGCCGATCGATCGTCCCGACCATGTATCATAAATGTCAAAGGTCAAGGGTGAGTTGACCGGCAGCACGGGATGCAGGCCGGCGGAAGGCTGCCATGCCTTGAAGCGAACCCCCGCAACCGCAACGCTGCGGTTTTCCGTCGCGGTCAGCGGAACCGCACGCCCATTGCACGTCACGGCGTAACGGGAAGGGTTGGAGGTCTCGAGGCGCACCTGCATGCGCTCGACGGAGCTATCGACATAACGCACGGTTCCGCCGATGGCACCCTGTTCACCCATTACGTGCCAGGGTTCCAGCGCCTGCCGCAACTCCAGCTTCGCACCCTCATACTCCACCTCACCAAAGAACGGGAACCGGAACTCCTGCTGGGCGGTGAACCACTCCGGCTTCACGTCGAAGCCGTTTTCTTTGAGGTCCCCAAGCACGTCCATGAAGTCGGCCCAGATATAGTGCGGCAGCATGAAACGGTCTGCAAGCGCCGTACCCCAGCGCACGAATTTTCCGGCGGCAGGGCTTTTCCAGAAACGGGCGATGAGGGCGCGCACCAGTAATTGCTGGGCGAGCGACATGCGGGCATTCGGCGGCATCTCAAAACCGCGGAACTCCACGAGGCCAAGGCGGCCTGTCGGCCCATCCGGCGAAAACAGCTTGTCGATGCAGATTTCGGCGCGGTGGGTATTGCCCGTCACATCCGTAAGCAGGTTGCGGAACAGGCGGTCGACCAACCAAGGCAGCGGCGGCACGCCTTCACCGGGGGTAGGAACCTGCGCGAGCGCGATTTCCAGCTCATAGAGACTGTCGTGGCGGGCTTCGTCGATGCGTGGCGCCTGACTTGTCGGGCCGATGAACAGGCCGGAGAACAGGTAGGAGAGCGACGGGTGCCGCTGCCAGTGCAAGACAAGGCTTTTCAGAAGATCGGGCCGGCGCAGGAAAGGGCTGTCATTGGGGTTGGCGCCACCCACGACCACATGGTTGCCGCCGCCGGTGCCGGTGTGGCGGCCGTCGATCATGAACTTGTCGGCGCCGAGGCGCGTCTGGCGCGCTTCTTCATAGACGGCCGAGGTGATATCGACGCAATCCTTCCAGCTTGCGGCCGGGTGGATATTGACCTCGATGACCCCGGGGTCGGGTGCGACGCGGATGACATTGATGCGCTCGTCATGCGGCGGGCCATAGCCTTCGATATGGACGGGCAGCCCTAGATCGGCTGCCGCCGCTTCCGCCGCCGCGATCAGTTCGAGATAGTCCTCAATGCGCTCGACCGGCGGCATGAAAACGCAGAGCCGTCCGTCGCGCGGTTCCACCGACATTGCGGTGCGCACCGCGCCGCCGATTTCTCCCAGCGTCTGTTCGATGCGTTCCTGCCCGGAGGCCTCATCGACGTGGAAAGAAGCTTCCGGCATGGTGCGCCCAGAGGGCTTGAAATTGTCGGGAAGCGGCCCCCTCGGGATCGAAGGGTCGGCCTCGTGAATATAGGGATAGGCGGATGGCGGCACGTGGGGCAGGGTGCCGAGCGGCAGGCGGTAACCGACCGGGCTGTCGCCCGGGACGAGGAAGATCTTGCCGCGCCGCGTATTCCATTTCTCGCTGACCCAGCCTTTGCCATCGGCCTTGGCGTTCCACGCCTGCACCGGAAGAATATAGCCCGTCGGGGTCGTCAATCCGCGTTCGAACACGCGGGCAATACGGTTTCGCTCTTCGGGGTCTTTCAGTTTCGAATTGGACGGATCGACATTGTCGGGAAGGCTACCTTCCTTGATGATCCATTCGGCCGGATCCTCATAGGCCGGAAGTACCAGATCCGGTTCCACGCCAAGATGAGTGGCGATGCCGCTCAGCAGTTTCTGCGCGTCCTGCGCCTCGACGCCGGTATTTGCGTCTTCTTCGGCGATCAGCGCCGGGTTTTGCCAGATCGGCAGTCCGTCTTTGCGCCAGTAAAGCGAAAAGGTCCAGCGCGGCAGGCTCTCGCCCGGATACCATTTTCCCTGTCCGTAATGCAAAAAGCCGCCAGGGGCGAAACGTTCGCGCAGTCGGCGGATCAAAGCATCCGCCTTTTCACGTTTCGTCGGTCCAACCGCGTCGGTATTCCATTCTTCAGACTCGAAATCGTCAATGGAAACGAATGTCGGCTCGCCGCCCATGGTCAGCCGCACGTCATGGGCGTTCAGGACCTGATCGACCTGTTTGCCGAGCGTGTTGAGGCTCTCCCAGCTCTCATCGGAAAAGGGCTTGGTGATGCGCGGAGTTTCGGCAACGCGCCGGACCTGCATGTCGAAAGCGAATTCCGTATTGGCCTCGCCGAAATAACCGCCGGAAATCGGTGCGGCATTGCGGAAATGCGGCGTTGCCGCCAGCGGAATATGGCTCTCGCCGGTCAAAAGCCCCGAAGTAGGATCGAGACCGATCCAGCCCGCGCCCGGCATGTAGACCTCGGCCCAGGCATGCAGATCGGTGAAATCCACCTCCGTTCCTGACGGGCCGTCCAGCGCCTTGAGATCGGGCGTCAGCTGGATCAGGTATCCCGATACGAAACGCGCGGCAAGGCCGAGATGTCTGAGGATCTGGACGAACAGCCAGCTGCTGTCACGGCACGATCCCCTGCCGGAAGCCAGCGTTTCTTCCGGGGTCTGAACCCCCGGCTCCATGCGGATGACGTAACCGATTTCCTGTTGCAGACGGGCGTTGAGCCCCACGACCATATCGACCGTCGGCTGTCCGGGCGTGTGGTCGACCGTGGCCATGAAGGCGGAAAGCAGGGGGCCGGTCGGTTCCGGTTTCATGTAGATGGACAGATCTTCCTGTAACTCCTGCGGATAGTCGAACGGCCATTTGGTCGCTTCTTCCTCCACGAAGAAATCGAACGGATTGTAAACCGTCATATCGGCGACAAGATCGACCTCGATCTTAAATTCCGTAGCCGGCTCGGGAAAAACGAAACGGGCGAGGTAATTGCCGTAAGGATCCTGTTGAAGGTTCACGAAATGATTGGAAGGGGAAACCTTGAGCGAATGGCTGATGACGTGGGTTCTGGAGTGGGAGGCGGGCTTCAATCTTATGATTTGCGGTCCAAGGCGAACCGGATTGTCGTATTTATAATGCGTCAGATGATAGATGCTCGCTTTGATCGCCATTAATCTGCCTTGCCCGGTTTTCCGGTTTATGCGGTTTGTCCGCCCCTCTGAAATTATTCGGATTTTGTGCAATGCAGGAAAAGAAAGCAAGGATCATTTCCCGGGGCAATCGCATTGTTGGTAGAGGCCGCGATGTTTGCCCGCAGGAAGAATCGCCGGGGCTTTTAAATCGCCGCCGTCAGGATTTCGCCGGGGTTGTGGACAAGGTCGAACGGCGTGTTATTGCTTGGCATCGCAAAGCGCAGGATCGCGAACCGCTTTCTTTGCCGACTGACGTTTCGGAATGGACTGAATGGCAACAACGGTGACCGACGATCAGCGCAAGAGCGCGGCTAACCTTTCGGGCTTCGATCTCGATTTTCGTGCGCAGCTGCGCATGATGGGCAATGCCTTCTGGACGTCACCGGTGCGCAACCGGCTGATATTGCTGTCGATCGCCCTGCTCGCCGTGATATTGCTCACCGCCTATGGCCAGATCAGGCTCAACGAATGGAACGCGCCGTTTTACAACGCGCTGGAACGGCGCGACCTTGGCGCCTTCCTCCATCAGCTTGAGGTCTTCGCGATCATTGCCGGGCTGTTACTTCTTCTCAACGTCATCCAGACATGGCTGAACCAGATGACGGCGCTGAACATGCGCGAGGGTCTTGCCAAGGATATGGTGGACCAGTGGCTGAAACCGGGCCGCGCCGCCCGTCTTGCCGGTTTCGGCACCATCGCGATCAACCCGGACCAACGTTTGCACGATGATGTTCGCAATCTTGCGGAAAGCAGCACGGCGCTTTCCATTGGCCTTGTAAATGCGACGATCCTGCTCATCAGCTTCATCGGCGTTCTCTGGAGCCTGTCGGCGGGCTTTTCCATTACGATCAACGGCGATCCCGTGCCCATTCCGGGATACATGGTCTGGGCGGCGATCTTTTATGCAGGCTCGGCATCGCTGCTCAGTAACCTTGTCGGCTACCGTCTGGTCGGGCTGAATGCAGAACGTTATTCGAAAGAGGCTGAACTGCGCTTTTCCCTGATGCGCGCCAGCGAAAATCTGGCGGCGATTGCGCTCGCGCGTGGTGAAAAAAACGAGAGGCGGCGGATCGGCGTCGATATCGATGCGGTGCTCGGTGTGATCCGCGGCCTTGCCATGGCGATGACGCATCTGACGTGGGTTTCGTCGGGCTACGGGTGGCTGGCGGTCGTCGCGCCCATTCTGATTGCCGCGCCGGTTTATTTTTCCGGCAACCTCACCTTCGGCGGGCTGATGATGGCTGTCGGGGCTTTCAACCAGGTCAATACGGCGCTGCGCTGGTATATCGACAATTTCGGGCCGATCGCCAGCTGGAAGGCGACGTTGCAGCGTGTTTCGGTGTTCCGCAACGCCCTGATCCAGATGGACAGTGTCGAACAGCATGGTCTGGCGATCGATCTTCAACGAAGCACGCAGAATGATAAAATCCGCCTCCAGTCGGTGACGATCTGCCGTGATGCCGGTGGGCAGGATCTGGAACGGGGTTTCCGGTTGCGCGAGACCGATGTTGAAATCGGACCCGGCGATCGTCTCATGGTCAATGGTGAGCAGGGCGTGAACCGGCGGCTGCTCTTTGCTGCCATGGCGGGCCTGTGGCCCTGGGGGCAGGGCCGAATAGAAATGCCCGAACAGTCCGATACGCTTTTCATCGCCCAGCACGGCTATCTGCCGACGGGGACGCTACGCGAAGTTCTGGCCTATCCGCGCGCACCCCAGCGGTTCGCGGAGGAGGACTACGTTGCGGCGCTTACCGCATGCGGGCTCGGTGAGATGGCATCCCGGCTTGATGAAAACATCCGCTGGGACAAGAAGCTGGATTCGGATGAGCAGGCCAGCCTCAGGATCGCCAATGCATTGTTGCTGAAGCCGAAATTCATCGTCATCGACGATTTGCTGGAAGGGCTGGAAAAACAGACGCAGGATACGCTGGCCGAGGTTCTGCGGGGGATCGAAGACGTGGCCATCATCTATATAGGCAGGTCAGAGACATTTCTGTCGGTTCTTTCCCCGGCTGTGGCCCATCTGGATCTCGCCTTTACGAAGGAAAATGCAGCGAAGCCGGATATCGCTCGGCAATAAGCGGCCGCCGGGCTGTGCGGCCCGTTGGCCCTATCGTGCGGATCAAAGCCGCAAATGCCATTGTTCCGAGTTGAGCCGCTGCTGTTTGGCAAGGCTTACGGTGCCGCCCGGTCCTTCCTGCGAACGAAGGGCAAGGGTGCCTGTTGCCAGACTGATGGCGACGACGCTGGCGACCGCGACAACGATACGGTCATAGCGCTGCTGTATCGTGTTGTTTCCACTCCAGTCATAAGCCATTTGCGCGCCCCGCGTTTTTTGGAATCGTGCCCCATCATGGTTAACCGAAGCTTACGGTGACGTCGTGATTCCTTGCTGTTTTGGAAAGGCTGCCGCGAAAAATCAGCTATTGGCTGATGGGACGTGGTTGTTTAAATCCGGCGGCGGGAGGTTCTTGAAAGGAATTTGAGACATGGATCAGCAACCGCCCACCAATATGGAACTCACGCTCAGAACGCTTGCCATGCCGGCGGACGCCAATCCGGCCGGTGATATTTTCGGCGGTTGGGTCATGTCGCAGATGGACCTTGCGGCCTTCGTCCGCGCCAATGATGTGGCGGGCGGGCGTACCGTTACCGTGGCGGTTCATGAGATCGTCTTCAAGAAACCGGTCAAGATCGGCGATACATTGTGCGTCTACACCAGGATCGAAAAGGTCGGCCGCACCTCCGTCACGCTCAAGATTGAGGCCTGGACCCGCAGGCATTATCAGGATTCCCGGGAAAAGGTCACGGAGGCCGTCTTCATCATGGTCGCTGTGGACGACAAGGGTGAGCCGCGTCCTGTTCGCAAAGAAGTGTGAAGCAACACTCCCGCCGTTCCGTTCATTGATCGCCAGACGCCCAATAATTGAGAAATATCCAATTTATTTATCAATTTTTGCGATCAAGGTATGGAATAGGGCGGGGATCAGGCTGTGACCATTCCAGGTGTTGTTATTGTTGGTGGCGCTCACGGCACGCTTGCCCTTGCCCGCAGCCTTGGCGCCCTTGATGTGCCTGTGCGCTATCTCACCCATGATTCACCCTTGCCGGGCTGGTCGCGTTTCGTTCGGGAAACGATCCGCTGGCCGGGGCCGCATGATGCCGGGGCTTTGGCGTTTTTGCGCGAGATGGCGGGGAAACATCATCTGAAAGGTTGCCTTCTGGTGCCATCGGGGGATGGTGAGGTTCAACTTGTTTCGCAACATCGCGATGAGCTTTCCGCCCTTTACGAGATCGTCCTGCCGGATTGGGCCTCTCTGCAATGGATCTGCGAGAAACCGCTGCTTTACAAACGCGCCGCGGAGCTTGGCGTCAGTTTTCCCCGGACATATGCGCTGACATCGACCGCTGACATCGATGGGCTGGAGGTGAGGTTTCCCGTTATCCTCAAGCCGAATATGGGTGGCGGCGACACCGTGATCTCCCGGGCGAAGGTTATCCGCGCCGATGACAGGCAGACGCTGAAAGCGGCCTTTGCCGAGGCGAGCGGCGAGATCGGTGCGGGCAATGTCGTGGTACAGGAACTCATTCCCGGCGGAGGAGAAAGCCAGTTTTCCTATGCGGCGCTCTGGCGGAACGGCGAACCGGTTGCCGAATTCACCGCCCGGCGTGCACGCCAATATCCTGTCGATTTCGGTTATACCAGCACCTGTGTCGAGGTGGTCGACAACCGGCAAGCGATCGATGCGGCCCGGAAAATATTGAAATCCGTTGGCCACAGCGGGCTTGTCGAGGTGGAATTCAAGCGCGATGGCAGGGATGGATCGCTGAAACTTCTCGATGTCAATCCACGCCCATGGTCATGGTTCGGCCTGTGTTCGGCCGCCGGCATCGATCTCGGTGCGCTGCTGTGGCAGGTTGCCAATGACATGCCGACCGGTCAGACCTTCGATGCACGGCAAGGCGTTTCCTGGTCCTATCTTGTCCGCGATGCCATTGCTGCGTTCACATTGAACCGGCGGGGGCAGGGGGACATCGGCAATTATTTCGCCTCTCTGCGCAAAATCCGCAGCTGGGCCGCTTTTGCACCGAACGATCCCTTGCCGGGCCTGATCGACCTGCCGCTCACGGTCTGGAGAGTTATCAAAAAACGGGTTCTGCCCGGTCTGAAGTCACGGTAGTCGGCGATGGTGTTCTTGCAGTCGGTAAAACGCTCGCTGAAATATGGGGCCATAAGGACGGGGCTGGAGGTTGCTTCCCTGCCGGCGGTTCGCGCGGCTATCCCATTCTTTGCCGGGCGCGGCATGATCTTCACGCTCCATCATGTTCGCCCGGATGCGGATGTTTCGGCTTTTGCGCCGAATGTGCACTTGTCGATCACGCCGCAGTTTCTTGAAGAGGCGATAGTGGCCGCGCTCGAATGCGGTCTTGTGCCCGTTCATCTGCATGATCTGCCGGGTTTGCTCGCCGATAACTCCGAGGGGCGGGCGTTTTGCGCCTTCACGCTGGACGACGGTTATCGCAACAATTCCGAATATGCCGCTCCGGTCTTCCGCAAATACGCCGTTCCCTACACGATTTTCATCACGCCGGGTTTTGTCGAGCGGACGCGCAGCATGTGGTGGGAAACCGCCGCCGCGCTGATGCAAAAGGCGGCGTCCTTCGACTTTGATTTCGGGGCAGGGCCGGAACAGGTGAAATCCTCCAGCCCTTGGCAAAAAGCTGACGCATTCGCGCGTCTGGAAAACTTCGTCCAGGGCTTCGCGGAGGATGAGGCGGTGGAGAGGATCGACCGTACGGCGAGGCAATATGGTATCGATCCGATCGCCATCGTAGACGAACTCGTCATGGATGCGGCCGAACTCAAGGCGTTGTCGGATGATCCCCTGGTTCATCTCGGCGCGCATACCATGACGCATGTGAACATGCGCAAGATCGATGCGGCGCGTCTGGCCTACGAGATCGAGGAATCGACGCGCCGGATAGAGGCCTATGTCGCGCATCGGCCACAATCCTTTTCCTATCCCTATGGCTCGACAAAGGCGGTGGGAGAACGCGAAGCGAATGCGATATTCTCAGCGGGATTTCCCGTGGCGGTCACCACGCAGGCGGGTGTTCTCGGACCCCACAGCCTCGAAACGCCGATGCTTCTGCCGCGCGTGTCGCTGAACGGGCGTTTTCAGAAAAAGCGCTTTGTCAAAGCGCTTATCTCAGGCTTGCCTTTCCGCTTCATCTAGCGACGAAAAGCCGTTCGTCGTCTTTCGTTCCTGATCTTGCCGTTTGACGGATGACGGCCGGCTTGGCTAATCCAGTGGCCCAATTATTTTTGTTATTCACTTCCATTTATGTATTGATTATAAATCAATTTATCGAAGGAAAACATGACAACTTTTTTCTAAGGTTTTCGCCCGTGCTGTTGATTTTTGCCGACGACCTGACCGGCGCGCTTGATGCGGCCGCCCCCTTTGCGGGGCGTGGGCTTTCGACCGAGGTTGCGATCGGTATTGACGGCGTCGGTGCGGCACTGGCGGATGCGCCGGCCGTTCTCAGCGTCAATCTGGGGTGCCGGGATGGCGAGGCGGATGAAGCCCGCCGTCGGACGGAGGAACTTCTGGCGCTGGTTCCGACCGGCACAGTTCTGTTCAAGAAGATCGATTCCCGCCTGAAAGGGCATATCGCTGCGGAAATGGACGCGATTTCCTATCGCCATGCGCTTGTCGTCCCCGCTATTCCGGATTTCGGGCGTATCGTCGTTGGCGGGGCCGTGTCCGGTTTTGGCGTCGATGACGCCATTCCGGTTGATGAAAGACTGGGCGGGCACACCAGCCGCTGCACGATACCCGATACCCGATCCCAGGCGGACATCAGCGAGGCTCTCGTCGCCGGACGGGCAAACGGGGTCGATCTCCTGGTGGGTGCGCGGGGCCTTGCCGAGGCGCTGGCCGAAATGATGGCGGCACGGACTGCGCCTGAACCGGCGACCATTCCCGTGGGCAAGGGGCTTTTCGTCATCGGTTCGCGTGACCCGATCACCGTGGAACAAATTGAAGTCCTCAAGGGTACCGGCTTTGCGTCTGTCATCGATGCATCCAATGGTGTCGTGCCTTCTAAGGCAGGTGATGGCTCTGGCCTGACACTCGTTCAGGCGACACAAGGGACTGAAGATGTTTCGCCGCTCGAGGTTGCCGACCGGCTGGCGCAAGGAGTCGTGCCTCACTTCACGGACAGGGCGACCACGTTGTTGTTGTCCGGCGGGGCCACGGCCGAAGCCGTACTGCGCGGCATGAATATCTCGCGTCTTCGCCTTGCCGGCGAATGCCTGCCCGGTCTCGGTGTCGGCTGGTCCGGCGGCCAATGCTTTATTGCGAAGTCCGGCGGTTTTGGGCAAGCTGACACGTTGAAACGAATTGCGAAAATGATGCTTGGCGAAAATGACGCCGGAGAGAGCTGACCAGATGGGGCTGATGAAAGAAACGGCGCGCAAGGCACTTCCGGACATTATTTTCGAGCGAATGCACCGGGCGATCAAATCCGGCGCCTATAAGCCAGATGAGCGGCTGCCGACCGAACATGAACTGGCCATGGAGTTCGAAGTGTCGAGGCCGGTTGTCCGCGAGGCCCTGCGGCGGTTGCGCGAGCAGGGGTTCATCTATTCCCGAAGAGGCTCGGGCAGCTATGTGCGGGCATTCGGCCTGCGCGAACCGCTGGGCTTCGGTCAGCTGGAAAATGTCGCCGATCTTCTGAACTGTTATGAATTCCGGCTGACGCTGGAGCCGGCAGCGGCGGCTGCGGCCGCCCTGCGGCATGATGGTGAAAGGCTGTCGGCGATCAAAAAGGCGCTGGAGTTGATGCGGGACGCCACCAATCGCCAGTCTCACCGCGAAGATGCCGACTACCAGTTCCACCTCGCCATCGCGCGGGCGGCAAGGAACAGTTATTTCTCGACCGCCATGGAGGCTCTGAAAGACCACATCGCGGTTGGAATGAAGTTTCACGGCATGTCGGTGAAGCGCGAGGCATCCGGCCTCACGCGCGTGTTTGCCGAGCATGAGGCGATTGCGAATGCGATTGCTGATGGCGATGCGGAGGGCGCGCGGCGGTTGATGCTGGAGCATCTGACGGGATCGCGCGATCGCCTGTTCGAATCCTCGCATACGGATTGATAAAGTGACGGCAAACCGATGCGCGCGACTGCGCATCGGATTTTCCCTCAGAAGGCGCGGCGGTAAATGCCGAGCACGTCCTCGAGGCTCATATCGATGGGATTGTTGTCCATCAGTCGGCGGATTGCGTGCGCGTCTTCGGCATAACGGGAAAGATCGCTTTCGCTTGCTCCGTGCCTGGCGAGTGACATTTCAATGCCGAGGCCGGCGCAGAAATCCGTCGCCGCCTTGCGAAGGTCATCAGGTGAAAGATGCTCGCGAAGCCCGAGCGCTCCGGCCACTTCCGCTGTCTTTGCCGAAACCGCAGGCTGATTGAAGGCCAGAACATGCGGGAAGACGATGGCGTTCGCCAATCCGTGCGGCAGGTTGAGAAGCGTGCCCAGCGGATAAGCGATGGCGTGACCGGCCGCCGTATTGACCGGGCCAAGGCAGATGCCGCCATAATAGGAGGCCAGCATCATTCCTTCCCGCGCTTCGGTATCGCCGCCATCACGAACGGCGCGCGCCAGATATTTGCCCACCAGCGCAAAACCCATGCGAGCGAAACCGTCGATCATCGGATGGGCCTTGCGGTTGGTAAAAGCCTCCACACAATGGGCCATAGCGTCCACCCCCGTTGCCGCCGTAACGGCTGGTGGCACGGAATAGGTGAGTTCCGGATCGAGAATGGCGAAATCCGCGATCAGATAAGGGCTTTCGACCGCGATCTTACTGCCCTTGATGGGATCGGTGATGAGCGATCGGATGCCGGCTTCCGACCCGGTTCCGGCGGTGGTGGCGATCTGCACGAGCCTTGTGTTGCGCCCGGCAACCCGGTTGGGTCCAGCCACATCCTCCAGCGTCTGAGTGGAACTCCAGAGTGCGGCGACCAGCTTTGCCACATCCATCACCGAACCGCCGCCGAGGCCGATGATGAGATCGGGTTTGGCAGCGCGCGCCGCCGCCAGTGCGGCATCAAGCGTTGCCGTGTCCGGCTCGCCGGGAATGGCGTCGAAAACGGTGAAAGCGCCCTGCAATTGCAGCCGCTCAGCGAATTTCGCAGTCAGCGGCGTGGCGATCACCAGGGTCGATGCGGTTTCGCCGGCCCAGACGCCGACCTGTGAAATGGTGCCAGCGCCAATTGCGAGCCTGCGCGGCTGGTGGATGAGAATGGAAGCTGTGGACATGGTGCTCATCCTTTCGCGCTCTTGCCCGCCACGAGCTTGCGCGCATAGGCGATGGCCTCTTTCATGTTGCCGTGATTGGCGATGCCTTTGCCGGCAATGTCGAAGGCGGTGCCGTGATCGACGGAGGTACGATCTATCGGCAGATCGACAGAAACGTTGACGGCGGTATCGAAGGCCACGAGCTTGATGGGGATGTGGCCCTGATCGTGATATTGCGCAACGACGAGATCGAAAGCGCCCGAGTAGGCCCGGTGGAACACGGTATCGGCAGAAATCGGCCCCTGCACCTCGATGCCTTCGGCGCGCGCAGCTGCAACAGCCGGCGCAATCTGGTCGTCGTCCTCGGTGCCGAACAGGCCGTTTTCGCCGCAATGCGGATTGATGCCGGCAACTGCGATACGCGGACGCTCGTAACCGATGCGCTTCAGATGGGCATCGCCGGCGCGGATCGTCGCCAGCACCCGTTCCGTGGTGGCGCGGCGAATGGCTTCCTGCAGGGAAACATGGGTCGAGACGTGAATGACCTTCAGTCGTTCGGAGGCAAGCAGCATATAGGCCGCCGAAGAGCCGGTCAGGCTGCGCAGCATGCCGGTGTGCCCGTCATAATGGTGGCCTGCGAGGTTTAAGGCTTCCTTGTTGATCGGCGCGGTGACGATGCAGCCGATTGCACCTGCTTCGGCATCGCGAACGGCCTTCTCAATGAAACGGAAGGCGGCGTTACCGGCCACGGGTGATAGCGTGCCCCAGGGCAGCGGCGCGCCTTCCACAGGCAGGTTGACAACATGGCCGGTGAGATCGATGTCGACGCCAAGTGCCTGCCGCGCCGCTTCCAGTGTGGCGAGGTTGCCGTAAATCCGCGTCGCTGCGCGATCTGTGGCGGACATTTCGGCGAGTGCGCGGACGGTGATTTCCGGGCCGACGCCGCAGGGGTCACCCATGGTGATGCCAATGATGTTGCTCATCTTTCTCTCCTGTCCTCGGCGTCTGCCCAGCCGGGCGCCAGCCGGACATATTTGATTGCGCGGCGATGATAGGTGTAGCTTGCGTGCAGCGTACCGTCCGGTGCCTCCAGAAGCCATGGATAGGACATTTCCAGATTGCGGCCGTCCGTCGAATCGTTCGACAGGCAGGTGCCCGGCCCGTCCTCGATCAGGATTCGGGCGGGAAAGCTGCGGCCGTCGTCATCAGACAGGCAGATGGAGACCGGCGCGCGCGGCACTCCCCAGACGGGCACACATCCGCCGCTCGGATCGGCATCCGGCCTGTCGTCTTCTTCCCCCAGTTCGTCATAAAGCGAGGCGCGCCTGTCACTCGATTGCGCGGCGTTAACGGGGTTGCAGATCATTGCCAGCCTGCCGTCACCGAGCCTGATAGCGGCGATGGAGGAATTATTGTTAGGCACATCGGTCGGCTGCGGCTGTGACCAGGAGCGGCCACCATCGGCGCTTTCCGTGCGGTAAACGAAATCGGCCTGGCGGCGGCGGAAAAAAGCGGAGTATTGCGTATCCGCGCCCGCAACCGGGCTCATATGCACGCAGCCGGTCGAGCCCGCCAGCTCCTGCAATTGCCATGTCGCGCCATTGTCCTTGGATATGCCGAGCGCTGCCGTATCGTGGCTGCCGTTCCATTTCTGGCCGGGGCGCTGGACGCAGCGGAAGATCGGCAGCAACCAGGCGCCGTCATCGCGGATGCGGAGCGGTGCGCGCACGAAACAGCCTTTCGGAAGGTCGAGAAAACGGCCTTCATCGGAGGACAGTTTTTCCGGTGCAGCCGGGTCGCGGACGACCCGCGCCATGCGGATGCGGCATTCGTCCTGATTGCCGGAGGGCTGGGAGGTATGAAACAGCCAGAGAACGCCGTCCGGAGCGTTGAAAAGAACCGGGTTTTGCTCGGAATGGGCAGGGTCTTGGCTCAGGCGTTGCGGTGTGCCCCAGCGGGTTGCACCTGATGTCAACACCGACGCGAAGATCGAGATATCTGATTTTCCCTCCAGCGTGCCGCCGAACCATGCACACAATAGGGTGCCGTCATCCAGCAGGTGCAGGAAGCTCGCGTGGTTCTGGATCATCGGTGACGGCAGGAACGCTTCGTGCCGGTTTTCTGAAACGGCATGGATGGCTCCGGTCATGGCGTGAGCGATGTCATCAGGGGTCATCGTGGTCTCCTCTTGCCTGATGGAAATGACATATTCGAAAAGTTGTCAAGTTTATTTGATGAAAAATTTGCGTGGAAATTTTTCAGTTTATGCGTCTACCAAATTGTTTTTTATTGATAAAACAAGGAATATCTTTTCAGATAAAAAATGAGGATGAAAAATAAATTGACAAAAAACGTTTGAACGTCAATGCTCTGCTTACGGGTGGAGGAGACAATCATCCGCACGCCATGCTCCTGAATGAAGGGGACGGGTTATTTTTTAGATACCCCTTGCGGCGCGCCGCCATGTTGCTGAATTTCTGATCTGGGAGGAGAACGGAATGAAGAAGTCATTGATTGCGGGCGCCCTGGCCATGGGTTGCCTCAGCGCCGTCGTATCGCCGGCGTTTTCGGCGTCGGGGCCGATCAAGATCGTGCTGGCGGAAGAGGCGGACCTGCTCGAGCCTTGTATGGCGACCCGCTCCAACATCGGCCGTATCATCATGGAGAACGTCAGCGAGACGCTGACGGAGCTTGATGTGCGCGGCAAGAACGGCGTGCAGCCGCGCCTCGCTGAAAAATGGGAACAGAATGCGGACGGAAGCTGGCGTTTCCATCTGCGTGAGGGTGTGAAGTTTTCCGACGGCACAGCCTTCGACGCCAAGGATGTCAAGCATAGCTTCGAGCGCATCATGAGCGACAAGAACGCCTGCGAATCCCGCCGTTATTTCGGCGGTATGAGCGTTACCCCGACGATCGTCGACGACCACACGATCGACTTCAAAACCGAACCGGCCCAGCCGATTCTTCCGCTGTTGATGTCGCTCGTCACCATCGTTCCCGAAGAAACCAAGATGGAATTCATCCGCGAGCCTGTCGGCACCGGACCTTACAAGCTGACCAACTGGACGCCAGGCCAGCAGATCGTTCTGACCGCGCGCGACGATTATTGGGGCACCAAGCCGCAGGTGACGGAAGCGACCTATCTTTTCCGCGCCGATCCTTCGGTGCGCGCCGCCATGGTGCAGACCGGCGAGGCCGATCTTTCACCTTCCATTTCCCAGCTTGACGCCACAAATGCAAAGACCGACTTTTCCTATCTCGACAGCGAGACGGTCTATATGCGCCTCGATCACAACATCGCGCCGCTGAACGATGTTCGGGTGCGCCGCGCTCTCAATCTCGCCATCGATCGGCAAGCCTTCCTCGGTACGCTGGTTCCCGAAGGTGCTGTGCTGGCGACAGCGCTCGTTCCGCCGACTACGCTTGGCTGGAACCCCGACGTCAAGGTGTTCCCCTATGATCCAGAGGGCGCAAAGAAGCTGCTTGAGGAAGCCAAGGCTGCCGGCGTGAAGGTGGATACGCCGATCACGGTCATCGCACGCACGGCGAACTTTCCGAACGTCACCGAGATCATGGAAGCGATCCAACAACAATTGCAGGAAGTCGGCTTCAAGATCGATCTGAAATTCGTGGAAGTGGCCGAACACGAAAGCTACTATTCCAAGCCATTCAAGGAAGGCCGGGGACCGCAGATCGTCGCCGCCATGCACGATAATTCCAAGGGTGACCCGTCCTTCACCATGTTCTTCAAATATGCCACCAAGGGCACGCAGTCCGGCTTTTCGGACCCCAAGGTGGACGACCTGATCGAACGTGCATCCGCAGCCGTCGGTGACGAGCGCGCCAAGCTCTGGTCCGAACTCATCGCCTACCTGCACGACGACGTGGTGGCGGATGTGCTGCTGTTCCACATGGTCGGCTTCTCGCGTGTCTCCGAGCGGCTGGACTTCAAGCCCACCATCGCCACCAACTCGATGCTGCAGCTTTCGGAAATCGGCATCAAGTAAAGCCTTTGTCCTATCAGCCAAAGAGCGGCGGCGGAGCTTGAGCTTCGCCGCCCTCGTTGAAAAACCGGAGGCAACCCATGCTGAGCTTCATCCGAAAACGTTCCGTTGCGAGCCTGATCTCCCTGATCGGCCTTATCGTGATGGTTTTTTTCCTGTCCCGCCTGACGGGAGACCCGGCCGCACTGTTTTTGCCGGTGGAGGCTTCGGAGGAGTTGAAGCAGCAGTTTCGCGCGCTGCATGGGCTGAACGATCCGCTGATGGTGCAGTTTCTGCGCTATGCAGGCGATGTGATGACTGGGGATCTGGGCGAATCGCTTCGAAAAGCCCGCCCGGCGCTGGATGTGGTGCTTGAGGCTTTCGTCTGGACATTGTGGCTTGCGGTGATCACCATGTCGCTGGTCACCAGCGCGGCCATCGTCGTCGGTTCGCTTGCGGCTTTCCGGTCCGGTGGCTTTTTCGACCGCATGGCCTCAACCGTCTCGCTCATCGGCGCCTCTGTACCGGATTTCTGGCTGGCGATCGTGGCGATCGTGGTATTTTCCGTCAATCTCGCCTGGCTGCCCACATCAGGCACCGGCTCGGTGCTGCACTGGATCTTGCCGATCTCGGTCCTGTTCGTGCGCCCCTTCGGCATCATCGTGCAGGTGGTGCGCGGCTCGATGATCGGCGCGCTGTCGTCGGCCTATGTCAAAACGGCGCGCGCCAAGGGGGTGAAATCGGGCCCGGTCATCTTCGTGCATGCCTTGCGCAACGCCATGCTGCCGGTCATCACCGTCATCGGCGATCAGGCGGCAAGCCTCCTTAACGGTGCAGTTATCGTCGAAACCATTTTCGGATTTCCCGGTGTCGGCAAGTTGATGATCGACTCCATTCTTCAGCGTGATTTCAACGTCGTGCTGGCCGCCATTCTTATCACGGCGCTTGCGATCTTCCTGATGAACCTTCTGATCGATATCGCCTATGCGCTCCTCGATCCGCGTATCCGGCACTGAGGAGACCGTTCAGCCATGAGCCTTTTGAACGCCGACACCGAAATCGTGGACGAACCGCCCTTTGCAACACGCATGCTGCGCATGTTGTGGGCCGATAAATTTGCGCTCTGCGCCGCGATCTTCCTTCTCGTCATCGTCATCCTTGCCTTTGTCGGGCCGGCATGGCTCGGCGATCTGGCGACGAAACAGAACCTGCGCGGGCGCAACCTTGCTCCGTTCGACTGGCAGCGCGAGTGGTATTTCTGGCTGGGGGCGGATGCGCTCGGCCGCTCGCTCTTCGCGCGTATCATCGCCGCCACGCAAAACACGATGATGATCGCCGCCGGTGCCGTTCTTCTCTCCGCCGTAACCGGCACCGTGCTCGGCCTGATCGCGGGTTTTTCCTCCGCCCGCACCGGACAGATCATCATGCGGCTCGCGGATGTGATCATGTCGTTTCCGTCGTTGTTGATCGCGGTCATCGTGCTTTATCTGCTTGGTTCCTCCATCCTCAACCTGATGCTGGTGCTGGCGATCACCCGCATCCCGGTTTACATCCGCACCACAAGGGCGGAGGTGCTGGAGGTGCGGGAACGCATGTTCGTGCAGGCGGCACGTGTGATGGGCGCATCGGGAAAACGCATCCTGTTCCGGCACATCCTGCCCGTCGTGCTGCCGACGCTGACGACGCTTGCAACGCTTGATTTCGCCTATGTGATGCTGGCGGAAAGTGCGCTGTCTTTCCTCGGCATCGGCATTCAGCCGCCGGAAATCACCTGGGGCCTGATGATCTCGCAGGGGCGGCAATACCTCACCAATGCCTGGTGGCTGTCCTTCTGGCCGGGTCTTGCCATCATCCTCACCACCCTGTCGCTCAACCTGCTTTCCAACTGGCTGCGCATCGCGCTCGACCCCGTGCAGCGCTGGCGGCTGGAAATGAAAGGCCGCAAGAATGGCTGACCATCTTCTCGACGTGCGCAACCTTTCCGTGGAGTTTCACACCGCAAGCGGTGTCGTTCATGCGGTGAAGGAGGTTTCCTACCACATTGATCGCGGTGAAACGCTGGCGATCCTCGGCGAAAGCGGCTCGGGCAAATCGGTGTCGGCCTCGGCCATCATGAACCTCATCGACATGCCGCCCGGGCGTATCAGCGGCGGCCAGATATTGCTTGAGGGCAAAGACCTTCTGACAATGCCAGCCGAGGCGCGCCGCGAGATCAACGGCCGGCGCGTCGCCATGATTTTTCAGGATCCGCTCAGCCACCTCAACCCCGTCTATACTGTTGGTTGGCAAATCCGCGAGGCGATGACCACCCATGGAATGGACAAGGCAAAGGCTGAAACGGAGGCGAGACGGCTCGTCGCGCGCGTTGGTATTCCCGATCCGGACGGGGCCTTGAAGAAATATCCGCACGAATTTTCCGGTGGCCAGCGCCAGCGTGTGATGATTGCCATGGCTCTGGCGCTCAGACCCGATCTGTTGATCGCCGACGAGCCCACCACAGCGCTTGACGTGACGGTGCAGGCCGAGGTGCTGTCGTTGCTCAAGGAATTGCAGCGCGAAACCGGCATGGCTGTGCTCATCATTACCCACGATCTCGGCGTCGTCGCCGAAATCGCCGACCGGGTCGTGGTGATGGAAAAGGGTGTGCTGGTGGAGACCGGCACGGTTCGCGAGGTTTACCGCAATCCGCAGCATCCCTATACCCGCAAGCTCATCAGTGCCGCGCCCGGCAGGGGCGAAATGCATGAGCCGCAGGCTGCCGGCGAACCGCTTCTTCGCGTGCGTGATGTGCGTAAACGCTACGGCGCGTTCGAGGCGCTGAAGGGTGTTTCTTTCGATCTCATGGCCGGCGAAACCATCGCCGTCGTCGGCGAAAGCGGTTCCGGCAAATCGACGCTCGCGCGCATTCTGCTGCGGCTTGACGAGCCGGATGCGGGCAGCGCCGAATGGAAGGGGCGTGACCTTTTCAAGCTTTCACCTGCGGAACTCTTTGCGCTCAGGCGCGATCTGCAGATGGTGTTTCAGGATCCAACCCAGTCGCTCAATCCCCGCATGAGCGTGTTTCAGCTGATCTCCGAAGCCTGGGTCATCCATCCGGACATATTGCCCAAGGCAAGATGGCGCGAGCGGGTTACGGAATTGCTGCATCAGGTCGGCCTTTCGCCTGAACATATGCGCCGTTATCCGCATCAGTTCTCCGGCGGCCAGCGGCAGCGGATCGCCATCGCCCGCGCTTTGGCGCTGGAGCCGAAGCTCATCATCTGCGACGAGGCGGTCTCGGCGCTCGATGTCTCGGTTCAGGCGCAGGTCATAGCGCTTCTGGACAAGCTGCGTCGCGAAATGGGTCTTTCTTTCATCTTCATCGCGCATGACCTGCCGGTGGTTCGGGATTTTGCCGATCGCGTCATGGTGATGCAGCGGGGCGAAGTGGTGGAATTCGGTACGGTCCGGCAGGTTTTCGAGGCGCCACGCGAGGCCTATACCCGTGCGCTTCTTTCGGCCAGCCTCGATCCGGACCCCAATATGCAGTCCACGCATCGTCTGGCCGACGTCGGCCACACTATTGGAAATCCAAGCGGAGTTCTTTCATGAACAAACAAGCCTTCGTCGCGCTCGTCACCTGTTTCAACGAGGACGAAACAATCAATTACGAAGCAACCCGCGCGCAGGTGCGCCGCCAGGTGGCGGCCGGCAACAATATCATGTGCGCCGGTACCAATGGCGATTTCACCGCGCTGACGCATGAGGAGAAGGTCCGGCTGACCGAAGAGGTGGTGGATGAGGTGGCGGGCCGCGCCAGGGTCATCGTCAATGCCGGCATGCCCGCCACTTTCGAAACCCTGCAACTCGCCAAGGCCTTCGACCGTATCGGTGTCGACGGTATTGCCGTCATCACGCCTTTCTTCATCGCCTGCACGCAGGACGGGCTGATCCGCCATTTCTCAACGGTGGCCGACGCCGTCGAAACACCGGTCTATCTCTACGATATTCCGGCCAGAACCCAGAACCACATAGAGCCGGAGACCGCGCGCAAACTCGCGGCCCATGGCAATATCGCCGGCATCAAGGATTCCGGCGGCGCACAGCAGACGCTGGAGGCCTATCTTCAGGTGGCAAAGGAAATGCCAGGTTTCGAGGTCTATTCCGGTCCGGATCATCTCGTTCTCTGGTCGTTGCAGAACGGTGCCGCAGGCTGCATTTCCGGCCTGGGCAATGCGCTACCGGATGTGCTCGCGGGCATTCTCAGTGCCTTCAACACGGGCGATATCGCTGAGGCGGAACGCCAGCAGGCGATTTACACCGCGTTTCGCACCGATCTCTACGCACTCGGTTTTGCACCTGCCATGGTCAAGCGTTCGCTCTACCTTCAGGACCCGTCCGTTGGCGCCAGCCGGCAACCCGCCCTGCTGCCGGATCAGGAACAGGATAAACAGATCCTGGAAATCTTACGGCGTTATTAACGTCCGGCACACCATGGCCGATGTGGCGCGCGCGGGTGACCGCGCCTGTCCGCCACCTGAAAAATATTCGAAAAAATGGCCAAAAGGCGAAGCTCCTCTCCAGCCCCGGTTACGACGAACAATTTGTGACACAAACACGAAATTCCCCTTGTCAGCCCCGCTATTGATGTTTATGAGGAGCGCGCAACGCAAGCGTTCGCGCATGCGGAGAGGTGGCAGAGTGGTCGAATGCACCGCACTCGAAATGCGGCATACCTGCAAGGGTATCGTGGGTTCGAATCCCACCCTCTCCGCCATCAGTTTCTTGTCCGGACCGAAGACATAGGTAACAGTTTGTCCCTAAGACATAGGTGACAATCTCGTGCCGAACGGATTGTCGATGGTTTGCAGCGTTCGCTGTTCCAGATCGATATAGCCTAGATCATACTGCATGAAGCTGACGAGCCAAATGCCGTCTTCCACCTCTTTTAGTCCCAGTTTTTGTCCGGCCAGAACGGTCGATATGTTGATCTTCTTTCGATAGAGGCAGGCACGCCCACAATTGGTGACGATGATGTCGCGATCGTGGAAGGGATAATCGATCTCTGGCAAGCCGATGCAGGGGCGCAAAGAGGCGCTGTAGAGATCGGCAGGCACTTTCATACCGATCGCTTCATGCGGTCTCTCACCATTGAATTCGCTGACGAATGCATCGAAGCGCGCCTGTTGCTGGAGAAGGTTTCGTCCAGGCGGTCGGGTTGCCTCCTTCTTCAATGTCAGATGCATACGCTCATGCCGGCCGTTCTGTTGAGGGTGGCCTGGCTTGATACGTTCGATCGCGATGCCGAGCCTCAACCAGAAGACCGACAGCTTCGACAGATTGTAAAGCCCGTTGGGTGAGGCAAAAGGCAGCCCGACTGCCGCCATGGGAACCGGTTTTACGAGGGGATGGAAGCCGGACGCTGACCGAAATGCCGGGTGAAGGAGCGTATCTGCTTTCGGACTACGGCGGCGAGCCAGTCGGTGTCATATGCGAAGAATGCGAGCTGCTGAAATTCATAAGCTCAGGCGAGCTCATGATTGAGTTTGGCGACCTATCGACCTATCGACGCCACCGATGCTGCGGCACATTTCGCAGGAAGTAATCAAATGCGCAAAGCCAATGGAAGGCTTTTCGGGGCGCTGTATGCTTCATTACCACGCACGCTCCGGCAGCCAGATCGAAGCATTGAAACAAGCGAAGCCGCTGGCCGTTAGAGTGAAGGAAATTCGAAACTGGGAGATTGTCGTTGCCAAGTGCAACTACTGCGGTCACGTTTCGAATATCCCGCACTGGCAACTGAACCGCGTGGCGAAGATCGACACGACCGTGAACGAGATTGCCAAGCGACTGAAATGCAAACGATGCAGCGTGAAGAGCGATGTGAAAATCACCATAGCCAAGATGCCGAGGTAAGCATGTGCAACTAGGCCAACAAGACCGACGACGGCATTCACGAGAATCACTGGTGTGAGCATCCGGGCGGTCGTAAATGGGGTGGCTTCGGCTGGTAGAGACGGGCGCAGGGACAAAATTCATCGGAGGCGCGTATGCGTTGGTACAAGCGGTTATGCTTTTGCGACCTCTCCGTTGCGGCCAGGATATTTCTAACTTGGTTTGTCAGCGTGGTTTTCTGCTGCCTCGTAACCACCCGCACATATGCATCTGACTCCGACAAGGATGCCTCAATCAACGCGGTCCTCGAGTCGTACATCCTGCGTGCGGCCAAAAAAGGTTCTTTTGACTACAGGTCGCCAACTTTTATCAACGTAAGAGCGGGAACTGGCAGTGAACCACTGTTTGAATATATAACTGAGTGGTACAAGTTTTATGCTGAATTCTTTTCTTTTACGCAGGAAGAAAGCAGAAGCAATATTGCAATACTCATTGGAAAAGACGTTTTGAAAGAGGCGAAATCTGGTAAAATCACAGGTTTTGGATCCAGTTTCAATGTTGTAAATACTAGTAACGACTACTGTTATGTCGGCGCAATAAATGAAAATAATTCTGAGGACATTTACCGTGAAGCATCAATTTTGATCGACCCAAGCATGGGTGGTGATACACGCGAATGCCTCCTAGAATCTTTCGTAAGGCTTTTCGGCTTTCATTTTTCTCTTGCACTCTTCCTTGACGCGAACCCCCTTTATGACAAAGCGATTACAGGCAAGCCGATAGATGAAGCGCAACTGAAAGCATTTCAGATTAGAGAGAAGTGCCGACTTTCCGTTGAAACTGCCGGTTTCGAGGTCTGTGTCCGTAAGGAAGTAGGAGACTGACTTTGCCGATCCGAGCCGCGCTGCATCGGTTAGGTATCCGGACGACGGGCTTCGAATGCTTCTGTCCACGCCGCTAGCTGCTTTTCTTTTGCATCGGCGCTTTTGAAGTTTCCGAACTGCATGCTCAGTGCAATCCAAAACCATCGAAAAACCCAAGGTGCGACCATGAACAGAAACGCCACGGCAGGGATGACCATAATCAGGTAGGCGACTGTCTCGCTCACCCCCAGGGCTAACAACAGTGCGTATGTCAGGCCGACCGGCAAACAAGCCGAAATATACAGAACCATTATCATCAGCATGATCGGTGGAGGCCGAATGATAGCTGATAGGCTCCGACTGAAACGCAGCGCCCACAGTTCACATCGATGACGGTGGTATGTGATAAGCTGCCAAAGATTCTGGATCATCTGTTAATTGCCCCTGCGTTTCCCCAAAATCAGGATATCTTCAGAAGTCACTTCAAACCGCAAGCGCCCAAACTTCTTTTTGGCCTCCCTAATGAAAATTCTAGTTGAGTTGACTCGACTCCAATCTCTCTGCGTGTTTTTGTAATCACGGGGACGTTACTGGGGGCTTTTTTTTTGACAATTGTTTATTTGAGGGTGCTCGGCGCCCTGCTCATCTCGTGCGCCTTGAGCGCATGCACAACTTCGCGCGAAGCATTCAACGCTAATCCAAAGTCGATTGATAAACCGACGCTCTGTCGAACGTACTTGCAGAGCCAAGATCCAGCATTCCAGCAAGACCTCGCCAAAGAACTCAGCCGGCGGGGCGTGCAGTTCTATCAATGTCCGGAAATGGTGAGGAATCAGGATGCTGCGGCAGCGGCCTTGGTTGCTGTCGCGTTGGTCGGCGCGGCAGTCGCTGTTTGCGCCAACAACAATTGCGGGGGCGGCTACCCGACAAGAAGCTATCCGGGGAATTGCTACTCCTACTACGACCGGGCGGCAGATGGCAGTCTATGTGGCGCTCGAAGCGCGATGTCTCGGCCAGGTGGCTGGTAACTCTTCAATTACGCTACCGGGCAAATGGCAGCACTGGATAAAAAGGAACATTCGAATGAACGATATGACGTCAATCACGCACACCCGGATCGCACGGCTGAAGTGCTCCTTCAGCACGATCGAAGCGATCGGAACGGTGGTGCTTTGGGTTATCCTTACCGTCGTCACGCTGGGGTTGGCACTCTTGGTGTTTCCTTACTACCTCAACAAAGCCGTGCTCAACAAAACGGAAATTCTCGACGCCTCCGGCAAGACAATCGGGCGGCTGAACTGCACCTTTAACATCGGTCATTCGATCGGCCATGTTATCGTCTGGGGCGTCTTGATCATCATCACCCTCGGCCTCGCAAGTTTCCTGTACGTCTATCGGGTGCTGCGCGTCGTACTGAACGAGACGAGGATCGAATATTACTGACAACCGTCATGCCGAAAATGGTGGCAAACGCCACAGAGGAATTTCATGAAGTACTTATTTATCTTTATTTCAGCGTTTGCGCTGACCGCCTGCCAGACGGAAACGCCGATGGAATGGAAACTGCGAAAATCGTTCGAACACAGTTCCGAACGAGCCTGTCGCGACAAGAAAGACACAGCGCTTTATTCGGCATGTTACCAGCGCCAGATGCATAAGTTTAACAAGTTCTGGGAAGACGTTCAGGCTCGGCATCTGAACGTAAAAAAGCGCTAGAAGCTTTAACGGATGATTAAACGTGATGACGTGAAGAAGCAGCGAGCGAGCTGGGGGGCTTGAATGGGTGAATTAATTGCGGGCGATGATGGCTTGCCGGCCGAAGAGGTTGGCCCATGGGCGAAGGAGAAACAAGAATACCTCTGTC
Source organism: Rhizobium sp. GR12 (assembly GCF_036596185.1). Lineage (NCBI taxonomy): Bacteria > Pseudomonadati > Pseudomonadota > Alphaproteobacteria > Hyphomicrobiales > Rhizobiaceae > Rhizobium > Rhizobium sp. GR12. Next base: position 119,882 of record NZ_JASXTH010000007.1, read on the forward strand.
GTTACGTGGATATATCACGCGGAGCCCGAAAGAAGTATTTGCCGCCATTAGGACCAGGTGGTGCAACGTATATAGACCTATTCTGCGGTCCGGGACGGTCCCGAATAAGAGACACCGGGGAGTGGATAGATGGTAGCCCTGTTGCCGCCTGGAAGAAAAGCGTTGAGGGCGGTGCCCCATTCTCAAAAGTCATCATTGCAGATATCGATACCGTTCGCCTCGACGCGGCGGCAGATCGCCTTACTAAACTAGGCGCACCGGTTGTTAAGATACACGGTGCGGCGAAGGACACAGCGTTCCGGGCACTCCAATCCGCTGCTGTTTATGGGCTGAACTTCGCTTTTCTAGATCCTTACAGTATCGGTGCGCTAGACTTCGAAATGTTTCGAACTCTGTCGCGACTAACTCGAATAGATATCCTTGCTCATATCAGCAAAATGGATTTTCAACGCAATTTGCCAGGCAACATTTCCGAAGAACAAGATGAGTTCGAGAATTTTGCGCCCGGCTGGCGTGAAGCCGTTAATCTCAACCAGCCGCATCCCCGTGTCAGGCGAGAGGTCTTTGAGTATTGGAAGGGAGAGGTTGCAAAAACCGGGATAGATACCTCCAAGGACACGAAGTTAATTACCGGAACGCGCGGCCAGCACCTCTATTGGCTCTTGCTTGCGGCAAAGCACGAACTGGCCCATGCGTTTTGGAAAACATCCAGTAAGAGCGCCCAAGGCACTCTGGATTTTTAAGCCGCGAGCCGCGGCATTTCATCCCAAGTCTTGCCCCGATAAGATCGACCCGTTGCCTTCTTGTTTTTTCCGCCCCACTGCTTGAAGAAGAAGGCCGCGCCAGCATCCATGCATTCATCGAATATTTCATCGATCCATACTGGGTTCATTGGACGAGCATTTGGGCCTGACTCACCACCAACGATGGCCCAATGAATCCCGTTGAGCTTTCCGCCCTTCACTGAACCGATGAGCGGTTCGTAGGATACAAAGCGAACCGCCGCCGGTACATTACGCAAATCGTCAAGACGATTAAGAACGCGTCCGTCTTCCACGCTGGTCCCGAGCCAGACGTTTGGCAGTATATCGAAGCCATCGCCCAGGATTTCTGCCATGCGGTCAGGCCGCTTGGTCAAAATTTGATAGGTGTGCCGACGTGTGTCCTTCATCGCGCGCCAAACTTTGCGAACGAAATCAACAGGCACATCAGGATGAAATAGGTCAGACATTGAGTTGACAAAAACGTTACGAGGTTTCGACCACGTCGACGGTATCGACAGCGCCTTTTCATCAAGCGAAATAGCACCTGTCCATTTTGCTCGACCACCGCTCTTGCGTGTGAGGCCCTTGTATTTTTCGACACCCATAGCTTCGAGACGCGCAGCCATTCTCATTGCGTAACAATTGGTGCAGCCGGCGCTCATTATGGTGCATCCCGCAACCGGATTCCATGTCGCGTCAGTCCATTCGATTGAAGTTTCGGCCATTGGCAAACCCTCTTGAAGATACCCGCCATTGTACCAAACATCGTTAATTTTTCGATAAAAATCGCCATCAAAAATCGAAATACTTTTCTATTTCAACCTCTTAGCTATGCGCTTTGAGCATTGCTCTGGCATATCTGCGCACCCGCTCCGGCGGGTTTCTTTTTGCTCGGCAGCTCGGGTATTTCAACTTTTTTGGGTGAAGCATCCAGTCAATTGTTCAGGCTCCACTACATGGACGCAAGATCCGCAATAAGGCCTCGAATCTCGCTCTCGTTTAGCTCAAACTCCGCGCCCTCTTCCATGGCCATCAACATGAGGATTATCCGGTCCATCTCTGGCGTGAAATCCAAGCCATACTGCTGATAAATCCCGTAAGCTACGCGTGACAGCTTGGTCGTATCGAAGCCGCCAACAAGAGCCTTCTCCAGCAGCATGGCCAACTCGTTAGGCCCTAGTGCCACTTCAGTCATTTTCAGTTCGTCTCCTGTGAGGCTGGCCCCGATCCGGCATCGGAAATGCCTGTTGGTTTTGATGACCCGTGCAGCCGAACATTTTAACTATCCATGTAAGGAATTATTTGCCTGTCTAGTCTACCACCCTCCGCGTTACAGGGGGTATCTCAATGCGTAATTTTTTCACAATTCTTCTCGCTCTTGTTCCTATGGTCGCGGTCGCAAATGACATGCCACAGGACGAATACGTCAAGATGCTCGGTGGCATTTCAACGGCGATGGCAAATGGTCCGAAGGTCGAAACTTACGACTTCCTCCGCGTCGCGTGTGCAAAGGTCCAAGAGGTCGAATCTTCGCGGAAAAGCAACGCAAACTATATTCAGCCGATGCAGGTCAGCGAATGTGAAAAGTTTGCCGCGCTTACCAAAATGTGAGTTAAGCAAGACGCAAAATCGACCCAGCACACGGCGACATTAATAATCAGCGTCAGGAGGGGAAAAGGCCGTCGAACGTGCTGGCGGGCTTTTTCTGAGCGAAATCGGCTGGCTTGCGCCGGTCACTCACGCAAATAGCACGAACGCCGACAGGAATATGATGGACAGGCTGCATGCAATCTCGGGAATGCTCATCGTGCTTTCCTCCACCCTCTCCGCCATAGTTTACCCTGGTTGCCAAGCAATTCTGACGGCGTTCAACCGGATTCATCTCGCGGCGCAGCCGTAGTGTCGAACCTAAAAATCGGGCTTCCTTGCCGATAAATTATTCCATACGCCACCAAACTGAGATGGACGTATGAAGAAGAGCGATTTGCAACTTGATTTACGTCACTACGACTTTTGCGGTCCACGCTACATAAATAGCGCCGACGCCCACAGTTGCTTTCGCTGTGGCTTCGCCCAGCTCTGAGCTTGTAGCGGAACCGATATTCATCGGAGATCAGGATGGCGACGATCCCGAAAATTGGGATGTCGGGAAGTGCAGGTTCATATCCCCCATTGCCTCTCGCGGCAGAGGCGCTATCATAATTGTGTTGTAGGAGCTTTGGGAGGAGCGATACGTGAGACGGATGTGGCCAGACGAATTTGCCTTTCTGCTTGATGGTGCGGAAGAGGTTGACCTGCATATTCCAGCGGTGGCGCACGACGATAGTTCGCCCGGAGAAGCGATATCCAAGAAGGCCTTGAAAGCCCGCATCAGTCAGCAGGATTTTGAGAAGATCTGGCCTCTGGCAGAGTCTCGCTATCGGCTGAACGGGAGGTTTTCGGGCAAGGCTATTACGCTGATCGCCAACAACCCTCATTACCAGAAATGGCATCCCTCCGACGGTGGCAGCGTCGAGAGCGTGTCCGATAGCGGGCAGAAATACACGACGCGCTATGTGATCGTGCACTTTCTCGTTGATGATGTTCGCGAACCTGTCGAAGCCTGAAGCCCGCAAAGTCGGGTTTTGCCAGCGATTGGTTGAGTGGCCTCGAAGGAGATTGACCTCGTTTGCAGGGGCTCCTTCGGGGTTGTCTCCTACACTAACTTCGCCGCCGACTGGCTTAGGCTCGAGCGCGCCACTCCAGCCACCAGCTCTTCGATGAAAAGTGCTGCATCCTCAGGGAGATCGTATGAGCGGCGGGTGATCACTTCGTACGGATCGCTTTTCGACCGGAGATGCATGGGCAGCGTGCAGGCCATTCCGAAATTTACGAAGAATGCCGCCACATCGCTCGACAGCAGGGCTACCGTGTTCGGATTGCCCTGGATGAGAGACATCGTTGCCAGCGCGGAGCGGGTTTCCAGCAGCGCTGACGGGAAGGGTAGCCCGGCATTGCGATATTCATGCTCAAGGGAGATGCGCATCGGCATCGACGCCGTGTAGACGATCCAGCGCGAATCCGAGAGCTCTTCGAGCTGAACCCGCTTGCGCCCGACAAGAGGATGGGCCGGGTTTGCGACAACCGTCAGGAGTTCGTCATGGAAGGTCGTGACGTTGTAGAGCTGCGGCGTTGAGCTTACCGAACTTCGGCCGATCGCGAGGTCCAGCAGCCCACGATCCAACTGCCTGAGAAGTTCCGCACTCGTATCCTCGATGATCTCGAAGGACGTTTGGGGAAAACGCTGAAGGTGCCGCTGGATGACTTCGGTCACGAATGGAACGGCGCCCATGATCGTTCCGACGCGAAGCCGGCTCCAGTTGCCTCCCGCCATTCCATCCAGTTCCTGCTCCATCTTGCCAAGCTGGGCAAGCATGGTTTTCGCGTTCCGGATCACGCACTCGCCCGCTGCAGTCGGCAGCAGCCCCCTGTTGGTGCGATGAAAGAGCTTTCGTTCCACAAGTTCCTCGGCCTCCTGAAGGGACTTCGTCGCTCGAGGCTGACTCATTCCGATCATCTCGGCTGCCCGCTTCAGAGACCCGTTGTCATCGATCGCGGCGATCAGTGAAATCTGTCGGAGGGCAAGCCGCGAAAGCGGCGAGCTACGTGATGTCCGCACTACCAAATTCTCCTTTGGTTATATCAGTATCCGAATATAGTACATTTACAGTGCCGTACAGCCTAATATTTAGCTCTATTGACCGGAATTTGATCGCTGCGCATTGCGGTGCGGAAATTCGAGTTTCCAATTTAAAATACCGAAGGGAGAGGCATATGGGCCTAATCAACTACGTCACTCGCGTACAGTTCGGCTATGGCGAGCTGTCATCTCTCAAATCCGAACTCTCCGTCGCCGGCATCTCGCGTCCGTTCGTGGTAACCGACAAGGGCGTCCGCCAGCTTGGCGTCCTGGCGAAGATTGAGGCAATCCTGGGGGAAAGCCCGGCTGGAGTGTTTGACGACACCCCTGGCAATCCAAACGAGGCGGCGGTCAGGGCGGCCACTGAGCTGTTCCAGGCGGCAAGAGCAGATGGCATTATTGCTATCGGTGGCGGTTCTGCGCTTGATCTGGCGAAGGCGGTGGCGATCCTTGCCGCGCATGGTGGCTCGTTGAAAGCCTACGCGGCGATCGAAGGCGGCGTCGAGCGGATCACCGCGAAAACCTTCCCCACGATCGCTATCCCGACGACGGCGGGAACGGGCAGCGAAGTCGGCCGCGGTGCGATCATCATTCTCGATGACGGCCGCAAGGTGGGCCTTCTGTCGGCTTACCTCGTTCCGAAGGCCGCAATCGTGGACCCAGAGCTGACGTTGACCCTGCCAGCGAAACTGACGGCGGCGACAGGCATGGACGCCATCTCCCATTGCATCGAAACCTACCTAGCCCCCTCGTTCAACCCGCCCGCGGATGGGATCGCACTCGAAGGACTCCGGCGCGGATGGGCAAACATACTTCGCGCCACCCAGCAGCCGGATGACCGGGACGCCAGGTCGAACATGGCGATAGCAGCAACCATGGGCGCGATGGCTTTCCAAAAGGGGCTCGGTTGCGTCCACAGTCTGAGCCACTCGCTGGGGGGCATCAACCCCACACTGCATCACGGAACGCTGAACGCGATCTTCATGCCGGCCGTGATCGACTTCAACCGCTCGGCGCCGACATCGGTCAGCGAAGACAAGTACCGGCACATCGCTCAGGCAATGGGATTGAATTCGGGCGACGAAATCGGAAGCGCGATCAAGGCCATGACGAAGATCATCGGCTTGCCGACGAGCCTCTCCGAGATCGGCGTGACCAGAGACCTGTTCGAGCGGATCATTATCGGAGCGCTGGCGGATCACAGCCATAAAACCAATCCGCGCGACGCTACATCCGATGACTACACAACAATGCTGGAAGCCTCGTTCTGAGGCTCGACGACTTAAACACGACTAAAGGGAGGAATGGATGACGATAACCGTGGCAGATGAAACGGCATATGCAGGTACAAGGAAAGAAGATCAGGTGACGGATGCCGACCGTCAACGCGCCCTGATGGGATCAGCGGTCGGATCGACGATTGAGTGGTACGACTACTTCCTCTACGGAACGATGTCGGCGTTCGTGTTTGGAAAACTGTTTTTCCCGTCGGCCGATCCCGTGGTCAGTCAGCTGCTCGCCCTCACGACCTTTGCTCTGGCCTTTCTGGTGCGGCCGCTGGGCGGCATCATCTTCTCGCATATCGGCGACAGGATCGGGCGCAAGAAAACGCTTGCCGTCACGTTGAGTCTGATGGGCTTTTCGACCGTGGCGATGGGGCTGCTTCCGACATACGAGACAATCGGAATCGCCGCTCCGATCCTCCTGACGATCCTTCGCTTGCTGCAGGGCGTGGCGCTTGGCGGTGAGTGGGGAGGCGCGGTCCTGCTGGCCGTCGAATATTCTCCGCGCAAGAAGCGGGGGTTCTTCGGAGCCGTTCCCCAGACCGGCGCGGTTCTGGGCCTTGCGCTCGGCAACGCGGTAACGTCGCTCTTTGGCTACCAACTCGGCGATGAGGCGTTCCTCTCATGGGGCTGGCGCATCCCGTTCGTTCTGTCGATCGTCCTCGTATTCGTCGGCATGTATATTCGAAACCGCGTCGACGAAACGCCGTCGTTCCGCAAGGTCCTGCACACTCAGAAAGCTCAAAAGGTTCCCCTGTTCGAAACCTTCCGGACGCACAAGCGGGAAGTGTTCGTCGCTATCGGGGCAAAGTTCGTGGAGACCTCCACTTTCTTCCTCTACGCGACGTTCACGATCTCCTATCTGGTCGGTCTTGGCTACAATAAGGTCACGATCCTGAACCTTGTCCTGCTGGCATCGCTGTTCGCATTTCCGATGATGCTGGTATTTGGCCGCCTGTCCGACAGGATTGGAAGAAAGAAGGTTTTTGTCGGAGGTACTATCGCCTTGATGCTCTGGGCGTTCCCCTACTTCTGGATGCTCAATCAGGGTTCGCTGGTGCTTGTCGGTGTTGCAATCTTCGTCGGGCTCGGCATCATCTGGCCCACTTATGGCGCGATGATCGGAACCGTGCTGGCCGAGGCTTTCCCCGCCGATATCCGCTACACCGGCATGTCACTCGGTTATCAGGTAGGGGCTGCTCTGGTGGGAGGACCGATGCCACTCATCGCCACTGCTCTGCTCACTGCCTATAGCGGCAGCTACATTCCCGTTGCGCTCTTTATCATCGGTTGCGCGGTCGTATCGCTGGTTGCCATGGCATATACCGAGGATCGGACCGGAGCCGACCTCGACGCATAGTTGATTGTGTCCGCTACCACCGGGCGGCTCCAATGCCGCCCGGTGCAGGCCGTTTTGGCGGAAACCAGTTCGCGGATAGCAGCGAATGGCGTTCGTATATGTGTTGTGCAACCCGAGCTATTGCCACGCGTTACGCTCCTATCTCGAAAGGAGCAACGCAATGGACAGGCGTATCAGGCATCGCTTAACCCCTGTAGCCGGGATTGAAACCTTCTATCGAGAGGCCGGTCCGCCGGATGCGCCGGTCATCTTATTGCCGCACGGCTATCCCTGCTCATCCTTCGAATTTCGAAACCTGATGCCGGAACTGGCGGACAGATGGCGGTTGATCGCACCGGATTATCCCGGCTTCGGGTATAGCGACACTCCCGAGGGCTTTTCCTACACGTTCGACGGCTACGCCGAGTGGCTCAATGCGTTTGTCGAGAAACTGGATCTCGATCGATTTGTTCTCTACCTGCATGATTTCGGCTCTCCCATCGGAGCGAGGCTGGCCATCATGAAGCCTGAGCGGATTGTTGGGCAAATCATCCAGAACGGCGACATTCCTTACGAGGACGCGTTGGGGCCGAAATACGCCGACATTGAAAAAACCTGGTCCTTGTCTGAGGACAGCATGCGCGCGGAACTTCGCGACGCCGTGACCGAGGAAAACTTCCGGGACGAGTTTCTGAACAATGTTCGCCCGGAACTAGTCGCGCTCATTCCACCGGACCTTTGGCAGCTGCATTGGCGCCTGATGACAGAACGGAGGAAGGATATCGCTGCGGAGCTTCTTTCCGATTTGAAGAGGAACCGGGCCTGGTTTCCGATCCACCGGCGCTATCTGCAAACATATCAGCCGCCGACCCTCATTCTTTGGGGACCCCAAGATCATTACATGCCGGAAGAGTCGGCCCGGGCCTATCTCCGAGATCTGCCCGATGCCGAACTTCATCTACTGGACGGCGGGCACTGGCTATTGGAGATGAACCTCGAAGAAGTCGTCCCGCGTGTAAGGGCCTTCTTGGCGAGTCTTGGCGTGTAGCTGCCTGCGTAGCACAACCTTTTGATGAGGGCAGCCGTAACTCATAACTAATAGTTGACGCCACCGCATAGGCAGGATATAAGGGGCAGTCGAATTTGCTTGCTTAGCTTTGCTTATCGCGCGACTGGCAACGCGTTCTGAACGAACCTTTCCTTTCAAAATCGCTCTTATCTCCGCAGCGCCACAAGTGCTGTGGTTCCTCTATCGCTATGAAAGGGTTCATCATGACCACTGGCACAGTTAAATGGTTCAATTCCACCAAGGGCTTCGGCTTCATTCAGCCTGACAATGGCGGCGCCGATGCGTTCGTTCATATTTCAGCCGTCGAGCGTGCAGGCATGCGCGAACTCGTGGAAGGTCAGAAAATCGGCTTTGATCTGGAGCGCGACAACAAGTCTGGTAAAATGTCGGCCTGCAATCTGCAAGCTGCCTGAATGGGTCTGCGCTTCCCTTTGACCACGGATGTACTGGCATTGCCGGAAGCACGCCAACCCAATCAAGGCCAGGCAATTTGCCTGGCCTTTTGTTTTTCGCTCGCTTGCCGAGCCTTATCACCGGAACACCCATGACAGAAAAATACAGTATTTCTCGCCAAAAGGCGGAGATCGCCTTCAGCCACATCCAGACGCCATTTTTTGGTAAGGAAAACGCGCTCGAAGAGCTCTCTTCCATTGAGCAATCCCGCGAAGCCAAGACCTTGCGGCTTCGGGAAGCGCGCCTTGCAAAGGAGCTCTCGGATCGTACCTCAGCCACCTCCGCTCTCCTTGCCAAACGCGCCCGCGCGCGATGACCGATCGCGACGCCTGAACGCGTCCAGCGAAGATTTGCCCCTGACTTACACGCAGAAAATGCGCTGCGCAGTATTTCCGCCTGTCCATTGTAAAGGCCGCTACTGCACCTTGACCACGACCTTGCCCTTCGCACGCCCCGTTTCGACGTAGGCCAACGCATCGGGTGTCTGGTTGAAGGGGAATATCTTGTCCACGACCGGGCGCAGCGCGCCGCTATCGATCAGCCCGGCGATCTGCTCCAGCTGCCGGCCGTCGGCGCGCATGAACAGGAAAGAATAATGAACGCCACGGCTTTTTGCCTTCCTGCGCACGCTACGGCTCAACAACCGCACGACGAGCTTCAGGAGCGCATTCAGCCCGATATCCCTGGCGAATGACGGGTCCGGCGGGCCTGAAATGGAGACGAGGTGGCCGCCCGACTTGAGGATGTTCAGAGATTTCGCAAGTGTCTTCGGATCCTGACTGTTCAGCACAACGTCGTAGCCGGAGAGAAGCTTTTCGAAATCCTGGCTTGTATAGTCGATCACCACATCCGCGCCGAGACTTTTGACGAGAGCCGCATTCTTCGCACTGGTGGTCGTTGCGACCGTTGCGCCCAGATGCTTGGCGAGCTGGATCGCGATTGTTCCAACGCCGCCCGAACCGGCCTGAATGAAAACCTTCTGACCGGGCTTCACCTTAGCCACATCGACGAGGGCCTGCCACGCCGTCAGTGCGACCAGCGGGATGGACGATGAGTCCTCCATCGTCAGCGTATGGGGCTTCAGCGCGGCGTCGTCTTCATGGATGGCGATGAATTCCGCAAACGTACCGATGCGGTGATCCCTCGGCCGGGCATAGATCTCGTCGCCAACTTTGAAGCGGCTGACGCCGGGGCCGACCTTGACGACAGTCCCCGCAACGTCATGGCCAAGCACGAAGGGCGGACGGTAGGGCAGGAAGAGTTTGAACTCGCCGTCCCTGATTTTCGAGTCTAGCAGGTTTATTGCCGTGGCATGAACGCGAACGAGGATGTCGTCGTTCTGAACCTGCGGATCCGGCATTTCGGCGAGGCGCAGCTCGCCCCTCTTCTTGTACTTGTCAACGACGTAGGCTTTCATTTGGAAATCTCCGGTCTGTGTTATTCCTTGCCTGGCTAGGCATTGTTTTCGCCATGTGGTTCGCGCAGGATCAGATATGGTTGAGGGCAATGGGCCCATGTTAGCGCCGTCCAAAAGTGGACAAAGCGCCCAGGTGATCGATCAGGCTTGAGAGGCCCCGGTACGCGCACCAGCCGCGAGGACGTCGATCGCGTCTTTCCCAGCCTGAAGAATGCGTTCCGACATGTCCTTATCGACCGCGCGCGCCAGTTGGAGCGTCCCGATCAGGGTCGCAAAAATCGCGCATGCCACATCTTCCTTTGCCTCCATATCTGCCGGAAGCGCATCGGCGAGCAGGAGCACGAGCGCGCGGGACTGTTCGGCATACATGCCGCGTGTCTCTACCGGCTGCCGGGCGAGCTCAGGCAGCAGTGCTGCGGAGGCGCAGCCCTGTCCCGGGTCGTCCCGGTGCCCGGGCGAAAGATAGAGGTCGGTCAGGTGAGTAAGCCCGCCTTCGTCCAGCACCTGGCGCAACCATACAGCCTGCGTGCTCAGGGCGTCCGAAATAGTTTCCCGAACGAGATCGGCCTTTGAGGGAAAGTGGGGATAGAAGGCGCCGTTCGTCAGGCCGGCATCCTTCATGATCGTCGCGAGGCCAGAGCCCGCAATTCCATCCTTCCGGAACCGCTCGACAGCGACGTCCATGATCTTGCGGCGTGAGGTGTCTTTCCGGCCTTTTTCGTATCGCATGACGATGCTTCCGTTTTTCTATTGAATTATGATCATAATATCATTAAGTGAGCATAATGCAACTGGTCTCTGGAGCTTAAATCCGAGACGTTCACCCAAGGGAAAAAACATGGACGCCGTCAGAACTGCAATTGTAACCGGGGCATCCTCCGGCATAGGCTACGCCACCGCCGAAGGTCTCGCCGGCGCGGGGTTCAGGGTTTTCGGAACAAGCCGGAAACTCGCCAGTGACGGACCCAAGGGGGTAACGATGCTGGTATGCGACGTGACCGATGAGGCGTCCGTGTCGGCGCTGGTCGCAGAGGTGGTCTCGCGGGCGGGGAAGATCGATCTTCTCGTCAACAATGCCGGCATCGGCATGTTCGGTGGCGCAGAGGAATCCTCGGTCGCGCAGTCTCAGGCCCTATTTGACGTCAATGTTTTCGGCACCATGCGGATGACGAACGCCGTCCTGCCCGTGATGAAGAGCCAGGGCGGCGGCCGCATCCTCAACATAGGCTCTATCCTCGGTGTCATCCCGGCGCCGTATTCGGCGCACTACTCCGCCGCCAAGCATGCGATCGAGGGTTATTCTGAATCTCTCGATCACGAGGTCCGGGCCTTCAATGTCCGTGTTTCCGTCATCGAGCCGGCATATGTGCGCACTGTTTTCGATCAGAACGGCATGGAACCCGACCAGCAGAAAGCCGAATATGATGGCGCGCGCGCAGCGGTCGCGGCCCTACTGCGGGACGTCATGCCCAAGGCTGACCTGCCGGATGTCATCGTGAAGGTTGTGATAAAGGCAGCCAACGATCCTGTTCCGCGCCGACGCTACACTGCGGGCAGCGCGGCGCGCATGGTGAGCCTGTTGCGCCGGTTCGCAACAGCCGGGTTGTTCGACAAGGTTTTGCGCAAACAGTTCCGCATCACATAATCAAACGCCAACAGGCTTTCCTCTGCCCTGCGGCGATCAATCTCGCGGCGGGGTTCACGCCTTTGCAAGAATGGCAGGCATACGGGTCTGCGGAGGCTGCATGCATCAATAATCTAAACTGTCACTGATACTTTCGTGTAGGAGTTTAGATATCTACCCGTGAAAACGTTTCTTCACGTTATCAAAAGCCGCTCCAGCTGACTGGAAGCGGCATGCTTGATGAAATAAATAGAATACTGATTGAAAATACTCAGGACTATAGTTTGAGTTAGAAATACGTTGCTCGGTCCCCTTAAACGCGAACACTAATCGGGTGTATCGATGTTGTTGTCAATAAAGTTTATGGGATATACTAATTGAGCCGTTGCGGCTGTGATCAATTTCGCTGTCAAGCCCAGTGGCCAGCACTCAAGTGTTCTCCAACAACGACGCGAGGGGGTTGCCTTCGTTTCCATCAACTCAAAGCGTGACCAGCCAACCCATAGACCCATGGTGCGTTCTTGGTCCGGTTCAGGAACCTTCGCCCCTTGGACATGGTGGTCGTGGTTTCGGACATAATGAGGCCGCACCGCGTCACGAATTCCGCGAAAAGCCCTTCCTCCCGCGTGTCGATACGCACATGCTGTCCTTCAAGCGACTTCAGATGCCAGGCTGTGATATGGATCGCATCCTCATCGTTCAGGGCGACAACCGGGCCGATCACCTGACCCGGCCCGAATTTGCGGCGCATTGCATAGCCGGCGATAACGCCGTTTCGTCTTAGAACACAAGTCACGGCCGCTTCGGACAGCGCCGCGAGCAACTGCGCGCGCTCGGTCCCGAACGCCAGAGTGTCGAAGTCGGTCAGCTCGTCGATGCTGTCGGCGGCGAGTTCACTCAACGTCCTGCTCCCCGCAGGCAGCGTCGGAAGCACAGATGCGATGCCTTGGTGCAGGAATACCGTCGCCTCCTTTTCGAAACCGAGCGAGATATACAGCGGGTAGGCGGCTCTGGTGGAGTTCAGGCTCAGATCTCGGCCATGGCAACGCGCCATTACCTGCTCCATCAGCCAGCGGCCGGCACCATGAGCTTGGGCGCGGGGAGTTGTAATGACCAGTCCGACAGTGGCAAAATTCTCTCCATGTGGAAACCACATGGCGCTGCCGAAGACCCGGCCGATCCCGTCAACGGCGGCGATACCTTGCCCTACACGTCGCAGGAATTCCCAATCATCAGGCCGATGAGGCCAACCGACGCCAATGGAGAGCGCGTGCAGCGACTGCAGATCAACCTCGCTGATGTCCTGCGCCACCAAGTCAAAGGATTTCACGCGAACCGATTTTGCCACTGGCCATCCCCCCTTTACAATCACATGGACCGGCGAACCTGTGAGGGCAACTCCGGCCGGCTACACAAATGCAATGCGATAGCGCCGTTTCAAAAGGTAGGGCCTATTTTCAAGCAGGATCAACCGCATTTGACCCCTTGTTCGATATCTTTTGCCAAAAGTGAAAGCTATGCGGCAGAGAACTCTTTCCCGTGACGGCATACTCTGCGATCAGGCGGGCAATCGATCCGCAAGTCTGGAAACACGAGCTGAGAAGTAATGATAGGTTTCTGCACGCTGATCTCGCGAAACTTTTGCCTGGCAGTTTCCCGGTGCTGGCTTCTGTGAACTGTTCAAGGCAGCGACTGCGGTCTGTTCTTTCGCACTTGACTGACCGAAAAGGTACGGGGAATGCTGAGGTTGTGCGAGCGGCATGCCCTTGACGAAACCGGCCGAATGCAGGCGGCGAAAGGAAGACGGACGTGAAGCTTGATCGGATCGACATCCGGATTCTGCATGAGTTGCAACACAATGGCAGGCTCACGAATGCAGAGCTATCGGATCTCGTACATCTGTCGCCCAGTCCGTGCCTCGTACGCGTCAAAAGGCTACAGCAGTTAGGCTATATTTCCGGTTATTCGGCGCAAATAGATCTGGCAAAGCTAGGCCCGACCGTGACGATCTTCACCGAAGTCACGCTCAGTAACCACCGTCAAAACGACTTCTCCCGGTTCCAGCAGGCGATTGAGAAAATCGAGGAAGCAATTGAGTGCCATCTGATGTCAGGCGGCTATGATTACCTGATCAAATTCGTTACCGCTACCATCGGTGACTACCAGGAGTTGATGGAAGGGCTGCTCGGTGCAGATATCGGCATCGACAAGTACTTCAGCTTCGTCGTGATGAAATCGTCGTTCGTCAAACATCATCTTCCTCTCAACGACTTGTTTGGAGGTTGAACCGGCGGATGTCCGCCACAGAGGATCTCGGAATACGTGGTCTTTATCCCGCCGACAGACTATGCCAATCCGCATTATCCCCGAGGTGCTTTTAACCGTCTGCGTTTCTCGCACCAGCCGGACGTCAAAAAAGTTCTCGAGCTTTGATAAGCGCATCGGCGATAAAAAGATCCTGAAGAGCTATGCCGGAACTGTCGAACACCGTGATGGCGTCGGCCGATCTGCGGCCGGCCACCTGATTTTCGATAACCGCGCCAATTGGCGTAATGACAAGATCACCGGCTGACACCTGCTCGCGGATATGCTGGAAGTCGCCTATCGTCACCGATTGCGCTGGTAAATCACAGAAGAGATCGGCTTTGAAAAACAGCTCTGCCGGAAGTTCCCGCTTGCCGGGAGCGTCTGATCCCATGCTTGCAATATGGGTTCCGCGGCGTACCCAGTCCGCATTGAACAGTGGCTCGCGTGCAGGGGTCGCGGTGACGATAATATCCGCTGACGAAACCGCTTCCTCGGCCGAAACAATCGCAACGCGAAGACCTGTGGCTTCGATCTTCTCTGCGAATGCTTCCTGGCGCGCCGAAGGGCGTGCAGCAATATAGACTTTTTCGATCGGGCGGATGCGTGACAGCGCGGCTACCTCAAAGAAAGCCTGATTTCCTGCGCCGAATATAGCAAGCGTGCCAGCATCGGTGCGGGCAAGAAGATCCGCCGCCACCGCGTCGGCGGCAGCCGTTCTGTAGGCGTTGACCGTTCCGGCTTCGACGACGGCCCTCAGGCGGCCGATATCCTGGTCCAGCAACAAGATCGTCGAATTATGACGTGGAAGGCCACGCTCGGGATTTTTCGCCCAGAAGGATCCCACTTTCACACCCGTCAAATGTGGCGCGGAGCCGGATTTTATCGAAAACGTATTGGTCGCTGTGGCGGCGCGTCCAAGCACGGCGGGAAAAATCCGGGCCTCTTCGCCGATGACCGCCACGAGCGCGGACCGGACCGCCGCATAGGCGAGTTCGTGTGTAACAAGGGCCGCAGACTCCTCCTCGCTGATATAGATCATGCAATTGTCTCCTGCTTTCGGACTGTGGCTCTTGTGCGTTCGCAAACACTTTCGACAAGCGGCAGGGCGTTGCCGCTCCTCCTCGACGAAGATCGAAGCACAAGTGTCGTTCATCGCAGTGATTTTGTCACAGGAGGTGCCGATTGGCGGCTCAGAACGCATGAAATCGCTGAATTAGGCACGCAATACGGCAGGAAAACTCGATTTTTTCGAAGATACTGGCGAAGACTTGGAAGTCCTCTCGAAAAACAGAGACGCCTGAAAAATGCCCATCAGCGACAATGACAAAATCCTCCGTAACGGCGATATCAGCCTCTCCAGGCTTGAGCCTCGTCATCTCGCAGGCGCATTGAAACTCTCCCAAGAATTTTCCTGGCCGTACCGTTTCGAAGACTGGGAGTTTGCCGCCAGTTTGGGGGATGGGGTCGTACTTGAACAGGCCGGCGAAGTTGTCGGTACGGCACTATGGTGGTGCTACGGCGCACATCATGCCACCGCTGGAATGATCATCGTGACCGCCAGGGTCCAGGGCGGCGGTCAAGGCTCCCGCCTTTTTAATGCATTGCTGGAAGCGACGCAGGATCGAGACATCCTGCTCAATGCGACGGAAGAGGGGTTGCCGCTTTATCAACGACGTGGGTTTTCGCCTTGGGGCAAGATCCTGCAGCATCAAGCTGTTTTGACGGTTGCACCGGATACTGAGTTTCACGAGGACATTCGTCCTGCCACCGGCGACGATTTGAAAGCCATTCAAGCTTTCGACGAGCGCGCAATCGGAATGCCCAGGCAACAGCTGGTAACAGCGCTTGCCGATGTCGGAAACACACTCGCAATCGTTCAAGGTGACGATTTGCTCGGTTATGCCATCGCGCGAAAATTCGGGCGCGGTTATGTCATCGGACCGGTCGCCGCCAACAATGCAGATGACGCAAAGCGCCTGATCCGCGCACATCTTGCCAAGCTCGGCGGCCAGTTCGTTCGAATCGACGTTTATGCCGAGGATGGCCTGGGCGACTGGCTGTGCAGCTTCGGTCTACAGCCTGTTGGCGAGGCCGTGTCCATGGTTCGGGGAAGCTTACCCGCACCTGTTTCCCCCGCTCATATGTATGCGGTCGCAAACCAGTCGCTCAGCTAGGAGAGAAAGATGATGGATAGGACTTGGACTGATGCTGCGCTGGTCGATGGCACGATGCCAATCGATGCGGTGCCTACTCCGTCGCTGTTGCTCGACGAAGTCAAGCTCGCGCGAAACACTCAGCGGCTCGCCGAACATGTGAAGGGGCTCGGCGCTTCCTTACGCCCTCATATGAAAACCGCCAAGAGCATCGATGTCGCTCGTCGGATTTATCCCGCTCAACCTGGGGCAATTACGGTCTCGACCCTTGCCGAGGCGGAGTATTTTGCCGATCACGGGTTTCTCGACATTACGTACGCCATTGGCGTTTCCCCAGCCGCTGCCAAAAGGGGGCTTGAATTATGCCGCCGTACCGGCGCAAACCTAAAGTTCCTGCTCGATACGGTAGAACAGGCGGACGCGCTCGGAGCAGCTGGAAAAGCAGCCGGTATCGTCCCTTCCGCTTTCATCGAGCTTGATGTCGATGACCATCGTGGCGGCTTGAAGCCGGATGATCCGATGCTGATCGAGGTCGCGGATCGTCTTGCGGCCGCAGGCGCCGATCTGGTTGGCGTTCTGTCCCATGCAGGCGAATCCTACGCACTTGATTCACGACACGCCTTGATCGCCGCAGCCGAAAACGAAAGGGCTGTGACTGTGCGTGCGGCCGGAATATTGCGTGCTCGGGGCCATGCCTGTCCGATCGTCAGTGTCGGTTCAACGCCGACGGCGCATTTTGCGCAGAACCTCGATGGCGTCACAGAGGTGCGGGCCGGGGTCTATATGTTCTTCGATCTCGTCCAGCACGGCGTTGGCGTGTGCGCGCTTGATGACCTGGCGATCTCTGTGCTGGCTACTGTCATAGGCGCCAAGCCCGAAAAGGGTTGGGTTCTGATCGATGCTGGCTGGATGGCGCTTTCGCGTGACCGCGGCACGTCCGGTCAGAAGGCTGATCAGGGATATGGCGTCGTGTGCGATGTGCGTGGTCAGGTCTATGAGGATCTAATCGTTGTTCAGGCGAGCCAGGAACACGGCATTCTGGCGATGCGGCAGGGTTCGGCGCAGGCCATGCCGGAATTACCGATCGGCACGAAGGTTCGTATCCTGCCCAACCATGCCTGCGCGACGGCTGCGCAGCATGATTTCTATAATGTCGTCAAAGGCGAGAGCCCGTGGATCCAGGCGCGCTGGAGCCGGCTGCGCGGCTGGTAGCGCGTTTTCGAAAACACCATCGGGGCTATCCGCCCATGATTCCGGCCGCTTCTCGACGGCATTTGCCACATAAAGGATCTATTGCGATGACCGCACCTCTCCAACACCTGATCCGAAACAACAGACTTGACCACTTCTTCATCGACGGCAAATGGAAACCTGCCTTGGGAACCGGCAAAGGCCGCGTCACAAACCCGGCGACTGAGGAGGTTATTGCTGAGATTGCCCTCGGGAGTGCGCAGGATGTCGACGCTGCCGTGGCCGCTGCCCGTGGCGCATTTTCCTCCTGGTCGCTTACCACTCCGCAACATCGCGCTGACTTGCTTGAGAAACTCTGCAAGGTCATCGAGAAACGAAGCGAGATGTTCGCGCAATGTCTGACACTGGAAATGGGGGCGGCGATCGGCTATGCGCGCAGCGCGCAGGTGCCGCTTGCAATCGCGCATGTGGCGACGGCCCGTGAGGTCCTCCTTTCCTTTCCCTTCGTAAAGCAGCGTGGACATACGGCCATCGCCCATGAGGCGATCGGTGTCTGCGTCCTGATCACTCCATGGAACTGGCCGCTTTACCAGATCACCGCAAAGGTGGCTCCGGCACTGGCTGCGGGCTGCACCGTCGTTCTGAAGCCCAGCGAACTCGCTCCGCTGGATGCGCTGCTTTTTGCCGAAGCTGTCGAGGAAGCCGGTTTTCCCGCTGGTGTTTTTAATCTGGTGAACGGCGATGGTGCCGTTGTTGGCCAGCGCATGTCGGCCCATCCGGACGTCGATATGGTTTCGATCACCGGCTCGACCCGGGCCGGTATTTTGGTCGCGCAGGCTGCGGCCCCAACGGTCAAGCGTGTGGCGCAAGAGCTCGGTGGCAAGTCTCCTAACGTCATATTACCCGATGCTGACCTCGACCGAGCCGTCCCACTCGGCGTCGCTGCCGCCTTTCGCAATCTGGGGCAATCCTGTAGTGCGCCGACCCGCATGATCGTGCCGCGCGCCCTGTTGCCGAAAGTCGAGGCGATCGCTGCAAGAGCTGCGGCGGAAATCGTCGTCGGAGATCCGTTGGCTTCAGACACGACCCACGGCGCCATGGCCAACCGGACGCAGTTCGACCGGGTTCAGACGATGATTGGCACAGGTATCGAAGAAGGTGCAAAGCTGATCGCCGGGGGAGCGGGCCGGCCCCACGGCTTTGAATCAGGATTTTTCGTGAAGCCGACGATTTTTTCCGACGTTCGATCGGATATGAAGATCGCCGAGGAAGAAATATTCGGACCGGTCCTTTGCATCCTCCCGTATGACAGTGTCGATGAGGCCATCGCGATCGCCAACAACACTGTCTACGGTCTCGGCGCCCACGTGCAGGGCAACGACATCGCGGCCGTCAAGCATGTCGCTTCCCGCATCCGCTCGGGGCAGGTTCATCTCAATTATCCTGCTTGGGATCCGCATGCACCCTTCGGTGGTTTCAAGCAGTCCGGCAATGGCCGCGAATACGGCGTTGAAGGGATGACGGAATATCTGGAGGTAAAATCGATGCTCGGTTACTTCGATTGATGGGCGGCAGGCTGGCTGCGCCCATTCCTCCGCCGTGCCAATTCAACAGCTGTGTCTTCGTAGACGGGATGCCCGGGCGATCACCTCTGGTCCCACCGGTCCCGCATTCCATAATACCAAACGGCTAATGGAAGAAACCAGGGCTTACCGTTGAAGTAAGGGCGGGTCTCGAAGCTGAGTTCGCTGTACACCGTCTTGCCCTGGTCATTACCGAGCATTTTGTTGGCGATTTTTCCACCGAGCCAGCTGGAGCGCGCCACGCCTGTGCCATTGTAACCGCCGGCGAAAAACATTCCGTCAATGGTGTCGACGTGCGGAAAGTGATCGAAGGTGAACCCCAATTGGCCGTGCCAGTAGTGGCTGATTTTGTGCGCCTCCAATTCCGGAAAGATCCTGACAAGGAGGCTGCGAAGATAGGTTGCGTTTGCCGAGTTGCTTTTTACCGTCCCGCTCATGTCGAGAACGCGTCCGCCCAGTATGATGCGCGTCCCATCTGGTGAAGGGCGATAATAAGTCACGACGCGCTGGCTGCCGGCAAGCATTTGCCGTTTTGGCATCAGCTTGCTCATGAGCTTCGGTGGCAGCCGTTCCGTCGCGACCAAGCCGCTACCTACCGGGATGATGCGCCGCTTGAGATACGGCAGCAGCCCGCCGCTATAACCGTTGGTCGCTATCAGAACTTGGCGTGCCGTGACATCCCGACCGAGGACCTTGAATGCAAAGGCACCGCCTTGCTGCTGAAGATCGGTTACGCGGGCATTGCTGAAGACGCGTACGCCGAGGCGTTGGGCGGCTTCCGCCAGGCCTTTGACATATTTTGCTGGATGAAGCCCGGCATAACCAGGCATGGCCACCCCGCCATGATAGAGATCGGAACCGACTTCCCTATGCTGTTCTGAACGTGGAACCATGTAGGCGTCGCACGGCAGCACTTTGCGAATACGCTCTATGTTGCTGCCCAGGCTGTCGTAGATACGTGGGGTCATTGCTCCCTTGAAATATCCGACTACTTTGAGGTCGCACGCGATCTGTTCCTTTGCGACGACGTCCTTAACATATTGCAGCGATTCAAAACTCTCCTCAACGACCCGCCGGGCCATGTCTGTGCCGTAGGTCAATGCCGGGTCGAAGAATGCCCATCCCGGCCCGAGGAAGCCACCGTTTCGCGACGAAGCGCCCCAGCCCGGCGCATCAGCGTCGTAAACAGTGACCTGCTTGCCCGCCCTGGCCAGAACAAGGGCCGCATTAAGACCCGTGAAACCACCGCCGATGATTGCGACTTCAGTGAAGGAGGAAATGTCGTCGGCGCTGGATTTATCCGGACGGGCCTCATCCCACCAAAAAGGACTGGCGACGGCATCGTCGGTGAAGAAGGGGGCTTTCAAACTGGACATCGTCGTCACTCACAAAGCGGGGTGTGGCGCAGAAAGCGCTGCATCCGAAATTTCGCCGCAAACCGGACCTCGTCGACCGACCGCTGGCAAGATGCTTTAAGAAGACGACGGATATCGCAATATTTGATGTTGGATATCGCCATGGCACAGAACAAAATGACGTTGCGTGCCCGTTGCAGCGCATCAGTTGCTGAACGGGTCAAATGGACATCAAATCTGAGAGATGTAGCTGGTTGCATGGCGGGCCATCCGAAGAGCCGCGGCGCATGCGTGGAATACGCAGTGGGTGGCGCAGTTCGGAGGACGCCCACGAACTCGCCCGCATGGGCGGATACCACCCATGCGGAGTTCTCCATCAGATCATCGATGGCAAAGGATGCTTATCTCAACCGTTCGATTTTCCCGAACCGTCTCTCTGTTCGCGCCATATGGCGAATGCCTTCTGGTGCTCGTCCTTTGTGCAGGGGTAAAGGCCGATGATGGTTGCGCCGCCCTTGACCTGTTCGACGACGAAATCTTCGTAAGCGGTCATTTCCACCGCTTCCGCCGCTACTTCATCGGCAATTCCGGCGGGGATGACGATGACGCAATCCGCATCGCCGACGATGATATCGCCGGGGAAAATCGGGGCGTCCCCGCAGCCTATCGGGCCGTTGATTTCAATCGCTTCGTGTTTCGTGAGATTGGTGGGGCTGGACGGGCGGTTGTGATAGGCAGGTATATCCAGTTCCGCAATCGTTGCCGCATCGCGGAAACCGCCATCCGTGACCACGCCGGCCGCACCACGCACCATCAGGCGCGTGATGAGAATATCGCCAGCAGATGCAGCACTCGGGTCTTTGCGGCTATCCATGACCAGTACATGGCCGGGCGGGCAGGTTTCGATGGCGACGCGCTGGGGATGCGCGGGGTTGCGGAATTCCACCAGTTGGTTGCGGTCCTCGCGGGCGGGCATGTAACGCAGGGTAAAAGCAGGCCCAACCATGTTCGCGCCCTTGTGGCCAAGCGGATGGACACCCTGAATGACCTGGTTTCGCAGGCCGCGCTTGTATAGTGCGGTCGCGAGCGTGGCGACGGAAACCGTCATCAGTTTTTCCCGGGTTTCTGTATTCATCATAATCTCCTCGAATGACGTAAGTGTCTGCACATCAGTTTTTGTGGATCGGCTCGTCTATGAAAACGCCGCCCTGGTATTTCGCGATTGCGGCATCGGGGCCGGGGCGTGGAACGTCGCGTTCGATATCGCCCCGGAAGCTTGCGGCGTTGTCGCGCGGCTGCCAGCCGAGAAAATCGACATGGGAGTTATCCCACCAGCTGTCGTCATTGGCGGAGACGCCCCAGATGACCGGGCAACCGAGTTTTGGCGCGCGGAACACCGCCTCGACCAGGGACACCAGATCGTCGTGGCTTAGCCAGGTGGACAACATGCGCCAGTTGCTGGGCTTCTCCTCGCAGGAGCCGATGCGCACGATGGCCGTCTCCTGTCCGAACTTGGAATGGTAGAGGCTCGCCATCGCCTCGCCGAAAATCTTTGAAACGCCGTAGAGGCCATCCGGCAGAAACGGCGTTTGCGGCGACAGCTGCTCACCCTGCGGATAATATCCGATCGTGTGGTTGCTGGAGGCGAACAGGATGCGCGGCAAGCCGTTGAGCCTTGCTGCCTCGTAAAGATTATAGACACCGCGCAGATTGGCGGCCTCGATGGGGTCGTAAGCCTTTTCGACGGAGATGCCGCCGAGATGGACGATGCCGTCGCAATCCTTCACCAGCGCATGGACAGCGGCCTCGTCTTCCAGAGAGCAGCGAACGATCTCTTCATTCGCGGCCGCCGCGCCCATATCAACGACATCCGAAAGACGGATGACTTCGGCAAGGTGGCCGAGCCTGCCGCGCAACATGTTGCCCAGCTTGCCGCCGGCGCCCGTTATCAGCAAACGTTTCATCATTTTTGTGCGCTCTCGTATCAGAATATGTCTGGTTCGCCGGCGGTGCGGCCGAAATCGGTCTGCAGGAAATCGAAATCGCATCCGGCATCCGCCTGGGTAACGTGTTTCGAGAAGATGTAGCCATAACCGCGCTCGTAACGCGGCGGCGGCGCCTGCCATGCGGCTCGGCGGCGTGCGATTTCCTCTTCGCTGACCAGCATGTCGAGACGACGTTGCGGCAGATCGAGCCGCACGATATCGCCAGTCTTTAGGAGCGCAAGCGGGCCGCCGACAAAGCTTTCCGGCGCAACATGAAGAACGCAGGCGCCGTAGGAGGTGCCGGACATGCGGGCATCGGAGATGCGGACCATGTCGCGATGGCCCTTCTTGATGAGCGCCTTGGGGATGGGCAGCATGCCCCATTCGGGAAAGCCAGGGCCACCCAGCGGACCGGCATTGCGCAGAACCAGAACGTGATCGGGCGTCACATCCAGATTTTCATCGTCGATTGCCGCCTTCATCTCGGGATAGCTGTCGAAGACCAGTGCCGGGCCTTCATGGACATGGAGTTTCGGGTCGCAGGCGGCGGGTTTGATGACCGCGCCATCCGGGCAGAGATTGCCGCGCAGGACGGCAAGCGATCCTTCCGCGTAAACGGGATTATCCAGCGAACGGATGACGTCGTCATTATAGACCCGCGCGCCTTCGAGGTTTTCGCCCATACTGCGGCCGGTGACGGTGAGCACGGAACAGTCCAGCCGGCTTTCGATCTGCTTCATCAGGGCCCGCAGGCCGCCCGCATAATAAAAATCCTCCATCAGATAATCTTTGCCGGAGGGGCGGACATTGGCGATGAGCGGCGTGACGCGGCCGAGTTCGTCCAGTTCGTCGAGCGTCAACGGCACGCCGGCGCGGCGCGCCATGGCGATCAGATGCACGACGGCATTGGTGGAGCAGCCGGTCGCCATGGCGACGATGGCGGCATTGCGCACCGCGGGGGCGGTGAGAATGCGATCCGGCGTCAGGTCTTCCGCCACCATTTCCACGATGCGCCGGCCGCAGGCGGCCGACATGCGCTGGTGTTCGGCATCCACGGCGGGGATGGAGGAAGCGCCCGGCAAAGTGAGGCCGAGCGCATCGGTTATCGCCGTCATGGTCGATGCCGTGCCCATGGTCATGCAAACACCGGCGGAGCGGGCAATGCCGCCCTGCACGCCGCGCCATTCCTCATCGCTGACATTGCCGGCGCGTCGCTCGTCCCAGTATTTCCAGGCGTCCGAGCCGGAGCCCAGCACCTTGCCGGCATAGTTGCCGCGCAGCATCGGGCCGGCCGGCAGGTAGATCATCGGCACGCCGGCCGAGATCGCTCCCATGACGAGGCCGGGCGTCGTCTTGTCGCAACCGCCCATCAACACCACGCCGTCAAGCGGATGCGAACGGATCATTTCTTCCGCCTCCATCGCCAGCATGTTGCGGTAAAGCATCGAGGTCGGCTTGGTGAAACTCTCATCGACTGAAAGCGACGGCATCTCGACCGGGAAGCCGCCCGCCTGAAGGACGCCACGTTTCACATCCTTCACGCGTTCGGGAAAATGCGAGTGACACGTATTCAACTCCGACCAGGTGTTGAGAATGCCGATGACGGGCTTGCCGCCAAAATCCTCCTCCGAATAGCCCAGCTGCATCATGCGCGAGCGGTGGCCGAAACTGCGCAGATCGTCGGGCGCGAACCAGCGGGCGGAACGGAGTTTTTTGTCGGTCATGTCAAAGGTCCTGCTTTCGGGGCGCGTGGCGACGGAGGCTTAGTCCTGCTTCAGCGTCAGCCCGCTTTTCGTATCGAAGAGATGGATGTGTTGCAGCGGCGCCGACATATGGATGACTTCGCCGGCCGATGTCGAGGTCTGCCCCGAAAGATGCAGCGTCACATGGCTGCCGTCACCAAGGCTTCCATAGAGATAGGATTCCCCGCCAAGCTGCTCTGCCGTGCGCACGGACATGGTCAACGCGCCATCAGGTGTGGGTTGCACATGGTTGGGACGGATGCCGAGTGTGACCTTCTGGCCGGACGCGTAGGAAAAACCGCTCTGCGGCAGCGGGATCAATTCGCCGGTGGCGATTTTAAGGGACGGCTGACCGTCCGTTACTACTTCGCCCGCGAAGAAGTTCATTTTCGGCGAACCGATGAAGCCTGCAACGAAGAGGTTTGCCGGGCGATTATAGAGATCGAGAGGAACGCCAAACTGCTCGAGCTTTCCGGCACGCAGCACGGCGATCTTGTCGGCCATCGTCATGGCCTCGACCTGATCGTGGGTCACGTAGATCATGGTGTTGCCGAGGCGGCGATGCAGGCTGGAAATCTCGCCACGCATGTCCACACGCAGTTCCGCATCGAGGTTCGACAGCGGCTCGTCGAACAGGAAAACCCGCGGTTCGCGCACGACGGCGCGACCGATCGCGACGCGCTGGCGCTGGCCGCCCGACAGATCCTTCGGCCGCCGTTCAAGCAGCTGGTCGATCTGCAGCATCTTGGCCACCTGTGAAACCTTCTCGACGATGTCTTTTTTCGGCGTTCCGACGTTTTCGAGGCCGAAGGACAGGTTTTCCCGAACCGTCATATGCGGGTAGAGCGCATAGGACTGGAACACCATCGCAAGCCCGCGATCTGCGGCGGGAACCGCGTTGACCACGTCGCCGCCGATGACGATATCGCCGCCGGTCAGCTCCTCAAGACCGGAGATCATGCGCAGCAGCGTCGATTTTCCGCAACCGGAAGGGCCGACGAAAACACAGAACTCGCCGTGCTTGATGTCGAGGTCGATACCCTTGATGACGTCGAGGGCGCCATATGTTTTTTTGACCTGACGAAGCTCTATACTTGCCATTGTCTCATTCCCTCCCTTGAGGATTATTTACCGCCGGTCGATGCGATGCCGGTGGCGATGTATTTTTGCAGGAACATGAAGACCAGTGCGATGGGCAAAAGCGTCAGCACCGTCATGGCCAGCAGGTTGCTCCATTCCGTCGCCATTTCTCCCTGGAAGGAGTTGAGCGCCAGTTGCAGCGTGAAATTGTCGTTGCGCGTCAGCACGATTAACGGCCACAGGAAGTCGTTCCAGCGCCACATGACGGCGAGAATGGCCAGCACCGCCAGCGCCGGTGCCGAAAGCGGCAGGATGATGCGCCAGTAGATTTTCCATTCGCTGGCCTTGTCCATGCGCGCCGCATCGAGGATTTCATCCGGAATGGTCAGCATGTACTGGCGCAGCAGGAATACCCCTGTTGGTGTGGCCGCTCCTGGAATGATCACGCCCCACAGGCTGTTGATCATGCCGAGCTGGCTGGTGATGAGAAAAAGCGGCACAAGCACGACGGTCTGCGGGATCATCAACGTTCCGACGACAAGCGCCAGGACCACGCCTCTGCCTTTGAAGCTGTATTTCGACAGCGCGAAGGCTGCCATGGAGTTGACGATCAGCATGATGACGGTCGACGTCACGGTGATGAAGGTAGAGTTCCAGAAATAGAGCGGAAAGTTGAAGCGCTGGAAGAGTTCGGTGTAGTTCTCCGTCGCCAGTGCCACCTTCTCGGCCGGGCGTAGTTCATTGAACGGCGTCTTCATGACTTCGCCGGGTTTTGCCGGATCCACCACCTGGGCGATGAGCCCGACGCGCCTGATCATGCCGAGCTTGCGGCCTTCCCTGTCGACGAAGGCCGGCAAAGGTGCTGCTTGACCGTCGATGACGACCGTTTCCTGCGCATAGGGAAGCAGGCGTGGCGGAAAGCGCTGAAGGTCGGCTTCCGTCTTGAAGGACGACAGGACGAGCCAGACGACGGGGCCGAACATCATCAGGACGGCAACGCCGAGATAGGCGTAGGACAGCCAGTCGGTCCAGTGCAGTTTGCCGTTTCTGCCGCGTGTGCGGGTTAGAAATGCGCCAATCCTAGCCATCGACTTTGCTCCTGTTGGCCCGGAATTGCAGGGCGGTCAACACCACGAGAACGACGGCGAGCAGCAGCGAAGCGGCTGCGGCCAGTCCGAAATTGCGCGGCGTTCCGGCAAAACCAGTCTGATAGATGAATTGAATGATGAAGGTGGTCGCCGAACCCGGACCACCGCCAGTAAACGCGAAGACCTCGTCGAAGGTCTGCACGCCCTTGATGAGCGACAGGACGAGAACCACGAGCATTGTCGGGGCGAGAAGCGGCATCGTGATCCGGCGGAAAATCCGCCACGGGCTTGCCTTGTCCAGCTGCGCTGCCTCATAGACATCGCGCGGAATGGCCTGAAGGCCGGCGAGAAGAATGAGCGTATAAAAGCCCATATGCGCCCAGACGGACAGGAATACCGACCAGCCGAAGGCGAGGTTGGCCTCCAGCAGCCAGTCCACCGAACCGATGCCGAGGGAATCGAGCGCAGCGTTTAGGACGCCGAAACGCTGAAGTATCCACTTCCATATCAGCGCCACGACCACCGGTGAAAGCAGCACAGGGAAGAAGAAGACGGCGCGGAAGAAACCGCGTGCCCTGATGTCACGGTTGAGAACGACCGCCGTAATCAGCGAGAAGCCCACCATGAACCCGACCTGCAACACGACGAAGAAAAGCGTGTTCCAGACGGCGCGCCAGAAAAGATCGCGCTGACAGGAATTGGGATCGAAATAGTTCTGGCACGACAGAAGGACCGAGAAGTTTTCGCCGCCCACGGATGGACGCTCTGACAGCAGGATATGTTCGCTGCCGGTCACTGAATAAGCCATGTTGAGAATGATCGGCAAAAAAGCGAAGACCGCAAACAACAGGAGATTGGGTGTCAGGAACACCCAGGCGATGCGCCGATGCCCAAGCATTTTCTGCAAGAAGGCGAAAGGCAGCTCGATGATGCCCATGACGGGCGCGAGAAGTCTGTACATTGATGGGTCCTCCTTCGATCCGGCGCGGCGCGGCAAGGGCCGCGCCGGAAGGCGATGGATCACTTCGCCTGTTTCAACGCTTCCTCAAGATCGGTCTTCGCACGCGCCATGGCGTCGTCAACCGAACTTTCGCCAACAATCGCCTGCGTGACGCGCTGGACGGAGATGTTGAACATCGCACGGTTGTTCTTGTAGCCCTGATAGGCGTAGGCGATGGGGCTGATGCCGGGGACCTGATCCAGCCATGCATTCATGGCCTTCTGTGTCGCCGGTGTCGCGCCGGTGTAGGTGATAGCCTTGGCGCCAACGGCCTTCTGAGCCGGGACGTTGCGGGTACGGACGGTGAAATCGAGGTAATTTTCGTCCTGTGCGAGGAAGTTCAGAATATCCGCGACGATCTTCGGGTTCTTGGTCTGTTTGAAGCCCACGATTCCCGTTCCGCCCGGCATGCCTGTGCAGGCGGCCGGTCCGCATGGCTGCGACACGACTTCCCAGTCGAAAGCATCGCCGACCTGGCTGTCGAAGCGCGCTGTCTGCCAGCTGCCGGAATAGTAATAGACAAGCTGACCGTTGATGAATTCCTGCGCCGCGTCGCGGTAGGTGTTGCCGCCCTGGCCGGCCCAGACGTCACGCGCCATGGTGCCGTCCTTGTTCCACTCGACGAATTTCTTCACGAAGGTGGTGAAACCCTCGTCGACGAGGATCGGCTTGCCGTCGGCGCCGAAAAGTTTCGCACCGTAGGAAATAGCCGGACCGGCGATACGGTGGCCGGAGCGATCGATCGCCATGGGATACGGCGAACCGGTGGCCTTCGCCACTTCGTTTGCGGCCTTGGCCCAGTCGTCAAAGGTCGCATCCTTGCCGGGAACGGCGACTTTCGCCTGATCGAACAGGGTGCGGTTGATGAAGGCGCCGGTGATGGTAAGCTGCGTCTGCATACCATAGATGCCCTTGTCGTCGGGGCCGCTGCGATACCATTTCAGCACATCGCCGAAATTATCCTGCCAGTATTTCGCATCCACATAGGGCGTCAGATCGAGATAATAGCGGTTGAGGCCGCCAAGATCGGTGACGGTTGCGAAATCCGGGCCGCTGCCGCCGGCCAGCTGCACCGGCAGGCCTTCGAGAAGCGCCTTGTAAGGCACCACATCCGTGACGATCTTGACGTCAGGATGCTGTTTTTCGTAACGCGCAAGAATGTCCTTCAGGACCTCGCAGCCGTTGCCGTCATAGGCACAGGTGAAACGAACTTCCTGTGCCTGGGCAGCGCCGGCAAAGGAAGCCGTCCCCAAGGCCAAGGCAAACGCCAGGCTGTATTTTCTGCTCATCTGGTTTCCTCCCTTTAGATGATTATGCCGTGGCGGACGCGCGCGGAGCCCAACCCTTGAACCGTTCATTTTCAGCGGTAAGCGGCAGGCGAACGACCGTGCCCTCCTGTACCGATGTGTAGATGGCGGTTACGAGTTCGATGGACTGCAAGCCGTCCGTAATCGTCACTTCCTTGCCCTCGCGACCCTCCATCGCATTGGCAA
This sequence comes from Rhizobium sp. GR12, assembly GCF_036596185.1. Lineage (NCBI taxonomy): Bacteria > Pseudomonadati > Pseudomonadota > Alphaproteobacteria > Hyphomicrobiales > Rhizobiaceae > Rhizobium > Rhizobium sp. GR12. The sequence goes on from NZ_JASXTH010000007.1 coordinate 148,487, forward strand.
TCGCCTCGACGAAACCGGTAAAGCCGTTTTCGCCATCTTCCACCGTTGCGAGAACGGCGTCGATCTGATCCTGCGTGGTCGGTGCCCGCGCTGTGAAGTGCCATTTGTCTTCCGCCGGACGATAAGGCAGCGTTCCGCTTTCGGCCGTGAAGCCTTCGAAGCAGAACCGCAGACGGGACGTGTCGTCGGCAGCACCAAGCGTGACCGAGGAGGTGGCGAGCGCGCCGCTCTTCATGCGGAAGCTGATGGCGGCGCAGTCTTCAGTTTCGATCTTGTTCACCCGTGTATCAGCCATGGCGAAGACCTGTTCCACCGGGCCTAGGACATGGCAGAGAAGATCGTGGGCATGAATGGCGTGACCGAGGATCGCGCCGCCGCATTCACCCTTCCAGGTGCCGCGCCATGGAATATCATAGTAGCTCGCGCCACGGTTCCAGTGCACTTCCGAGCTTGCCACATAGGCCTTGCCGGCAAGTCCGGCGTCGATAAGCGCGCGCAGCTGCCGCAAGGCGTGGCCAAAACGATACTGGAAAACCGGGAAAACCTGTCTTCCGGTCTGCTTAACGGATTCCAGCAGTGCGCTTGCCTCTTCCAGCGAGCGCACCAGCGGCTTTTCGCAGACGACGTCCTTGCCGGCCGCGTGCGCTTTCAGCGCGACGGGGAAATGCAGGTGCGGCGGCAGGCAGATATCGATGAGTGAAATGCTGTCATCGGCCAGAACTTCGTCGAGATCCGTTGTCAGATGAATGGACGATCCTTCGCCCGTAACCGAGCGGGCGCGTTCCAGATCCAGATCGCAGATGGCCTTGACGGTAAAACGTTCCGGCAGCGCCAGATAACCGCTCAGATGCTGCGCGCCGATGCCGGCGCCGATAATGGCGACGCCGATCATGCTGTGGTTCCTTCGGCTTTGGCCTGCGCCTGAAGCGAGAGGTCGCATACCTTGAAGACATGTTCCTGCGTCATGGCCGTTTCCGTGCGGTTGCGGATATCGTCGCACACACGGGCAAAGTAAGGCAGGCCGGCGTCGGATGCGTCGATATATTCGCAACGGTCGCCGTTCACGAGGATCAGCCGGTCGGTGCCTTCGGTATTGCCGACATCGACGTATTTGCGCAGTTCGATATAACCTTCGGTGCCGAGGATCGTCAGGCGGCCGTCACCCCATGTCGGCAGCGCATCCGGCGTGTACCAGTCAACGCGAATGTAGCCGTGGCCGCGGTCGCCGCGCAGCAAGACTTCGCCGAAATCCTGAAGACCTGGATCCTTGGGATTGGCGTAATTTGCAACGGTGGCCGAAACGATTTCAACTTCGGTCGAACCCGTGAAGAACATGAACTGGTCGATCTGGTGGCTGGCAATATCGGTCAGAATGCCGCCGTAAGCCTCGCGTTCGAAGAACCATTTCGGGCGGATCTGCCTGTTAAGGCGGTGCGGCCCCACGCCGACCGTCTGAATGACGCGGCCGATAGCGCCCTGCGCAACCAGTTCGGCTGCCTTGGTGACGCTGGGAACTTCGAAGCGCTCCGAGAAATCAACAGTCCAGATTCTTCCGGTCTTGGCGACAGTCTGGCGAAGGCGATCCAGTTGGTCGAAAGTGGTGCAGCCCGGCTTGTCAGACATCACGTCCTTGCCGGCTTCCATGGCGGCGATGGCAAGATCGGCGCGCTTGGAGGGAATATCGGCAATGACGACGAGATCTATGCTTTGATCAGCCAGCAAATCCTCTTTGGAAGCGGCGCGCGGCACATCCGGGAAGCGCTTTACAAAGCCTTCGACCACGTCCGGTTCGCCTTCCGTCCACCAGCCCGCAAATTGTGCGCCGGCATCGAGCAGGTTCTGCGCCATGCCGAAAATGTGCCTGTGCTCTATGCCGAGAGCCACGAACTTGATTGGTTTACTCATCCTGCAGTTCCACTTCTTTGCCGGTTTCGGCCGAGTTTATGATCGCGTCGATCAGTCTGTGAGACAAAAGGGCTGCCTCACCGGTGACGACCGGCGGGCGACCTGAGGAGATGGCGTCCACGAAATCCTCGAAGACGCCCTGATGCCACTCATGCGTAAAGGCCATGGGATCCGCACCGCCGCCGGTGCCGGATGCCGCGCCGCCGAACGTTTCCTGGCGGCCATCGCGCCAGTCGACGTGCAGCAGGCCGGATGCGAGCCGCAGGGTGGCATTATCAAAATGCAGAAGAATGGATTCGGGCGCACCGGGAAAACTTGCGGTGCTGGCGACCAGCGAACCGACCGCGCCGTTCCTGAAACGCAGGCCGGCGGAAACATAATCTTCCGTTTCCATCCTGTGGAACCGCGTGGTCGCTGCCATCGCCTGGACGCGGGCAACGCCGCCTGCAAGGCTGAGTGCGAGGTCTATCGTATGGATGGCCTGCGATATCAGGACACCGCCGCCATCGCGCGCCAGCGTTCCGCGTCCTGGCTCGTCATAATAGGCCTGGGTACGCCACCACGGCACGGAAATCTCGCAAAGACCAAGTTCGCCGAGGCTGCCGGATGAGACCAGCTCGCGTGCTTTCTGCGATGCAGCCCGCATGCGGTGCTGGAAAATGATGCCGAGCGTGACGCCCGCGTTCCGACACAGCGCAACGAGATCACTCGCTTCCCGCGTGTTGCGGGCGACTGGCTTCTCCAGAAGAATATGTTTGCCGGCTCTTGCAAGCGGCCCGACGATATCCGCACGCGCATTGGGCGGCGTCGCGATGATGGCGAAATCGACATCGGTGTCAGCCGCAGCTTCTTCCACCGTCGAATAAACGACGACATCATGACCGGTATGTCTGGAAGCTTCGGCGGCCAGCGCTTTCGCGCGGCCGGAACCACCGTCGACGATACCTTTCAAACGAATTTTTTCAGGGCTTGCCGCACAGGCGAGCACATGCGTCTTCGCTACCATTCCGGCACCAACGATGACGCAGGTCTTGATATTTTGCATTCGGGAGCCTCCTTCCCACGGCCATTCATTTGCATACCGGTATGCCGGTTGTCAACACACCAGTGTTCCGGTATACCGGTTGTAACAAGAGCCGTTTGGAGAGCGCATGCCAAAAATCCCGACGACAGGTGGTACAGTGCCGACGATGGAAAGACTGGACTTCAACCGGCCGGTCGTGGACCAGATTTATTCCGCGCTGAAATCGGCTATCCTTTCGCGGGAGCTTTTCCCGGGCCAGGCCGTGTCGGAAAACGAGATCGGTCAGTCGTTCAATTCCAGCCGCACCCCGGTGCGGGAGGCTTTGAGCCGGCTGCGTGACGATGGGCTGATCGTTACCCTGCCGAGCCGTGGGACTTATGTTTCCAAACTCTCGGAAAAACATATCCGCAGCGCCCAGTTCATTCGTGAGGCGCTAGAGGTCGCAGCAGCACGCAGGCTCTGCCAGACCGGCATTTCGGCCGAGGCGGACCAGGAAATCCTGCATGCCCTGGCCGGCCAGCGCGCGGCGATAGAGCTTCGCGACAAAAAGGCTTTCCGCGTGCATGACGACCAGTTTCACAGCGCCCTTGCCGCCGCGACCGGCCTCGAAAGGCTGGAGACCTTGCTGATCCGGGAAAAGGCGGGACTTGACCGTCTGCGGGCGCTTGCCATTACCGACGAAGCGCACATGGCCAGACTGCTGATGGAACATGAGGCCGTCTATAGTGCAATCAAGGCGCGTGAGGAGGAGAGTGCGGTGGAGTATTTGCGCCAGCATCTCCGGCGTGTCCTCGGCATTCTTTCGCAAATCTTCGAGGTACATCAGGAATATTTCGAATAACGCCACGCTGCGCAATTCAATGGTTCAGACGAGAGACATGAAAACAGCAAACTTCGACAACGCGCCTGCGATCGATCAGGCGAGACTATTGTGCGATGAAATCAGCACTCTCGCGGAAAGCCCGGTCTGGGACGAAAGACGCCAAATCCTGTTCTGGTGCGACATTCTCGGCAGGAAGGTGCGTTCCTCCGGTCTGGGCGGTGTCCAGTATCGTGAATGGGCGTTCCCGGAAACGGTCTCCAGCCTCGGGCTCTGTCGGAGCGGTGACCTGATTGTCGCATGCGGAATGAGTGTACTCATCCTCAACCCGGAAAGCGGTGAGGTAGGCATCCTTCATTCCATTTCCGCGCCAGATGGCATTGCCTGTCGGCTGAATGACGGACGAGTCGGCCCGGATGGAGCTTTCTGGGTTGGTACCATGCACAATGTGCCCCTCCCGCAGATGCAGCCCCATGGAGAGCTTTGGCGCGTGACGAAGAACGCGGCCGAACGCGTCCAGACCGGACTGACATGTCCGAACGGTCTCGCCTTTTCGCAGGACGGTTCCGTCATGTGGCAAAGCGACTCCGTGCAGAAATGGATACGCAAGCGGAAATTCGACAAAACCAACGGCGTATTCGATGAAGGCGTGCTGGTTGCACAAATGGAGGAAGAGACCGGAAGGCCTGATGGCGGCTGTCTGGATTCAAGCGGCCGATATTGGAGCGCCGGCGTCTCTGCCGGCGTCTTGAACATTTTCTCAGAGGACGGTAGCCGACAGATCGGGACAATAGAGATGCCGGTTCCGCATCCAACGATGCCCTGTTTTGGCGGACCTGATTTCGGCTCGCTTTTCGTGACGTCGCACCGTCACAATATGACGGAAGAGCAGCTGGGCCGGGTGCCTCTTTCGGGCGGTGTGTGGGTCATGCCGTCGGATATCAAGGGTTTTCCCGCATTCCGCTTTGACGATGGCACTTGAAACCCAGATCGTCCTGCTTATGCCGCAGCCCGGCTGCAACCGGCATCCGTAATAATCCGCAGGTCGGGATCAGCGTGTCCCGTGCTTTTCCTGCAAAAGCCGGATGGTGAGGTGCTGAAGCAGAATAATCGTCTTGGCGTCGCGAATATCGCCGCGGCCGATCATCTGCATTGCTTCAGGCAGGGCGATTTCGAGCACAGCTATGTCTTCCCCCTCGGCAGCGGAGCCGCCACCAGCGCCCACTTTATGGTTCTCGGCAAATTCGCCATAGAAGAATGCCAGATATTCCGTGACCGATCCGGGGCTCATATAGATATCGAACAGATGCGTGAGTTCGGAAACCTCATAACCGGTTTCCTCCATCAGTTCCGCACGCATGCGCGTCGCCGGGTCTGCGCCCTCCAGCAGTCCAGCGGGGGTCTCAATCAGTGATTCCAGGCCGCCGTTCAAAAGGACCGGCAACCGGAACTGGCGGGTCAGCAAAACATGATTGTTTGCCGGATTATACAACAGGCATGTCGCTCCGTTGCCACGGTCATATGCCTCCCGGGTCTGCCGTTGCCAGCTTCCGTCCCTCAGCTGGAGTTCATATTCATATTTGGTCAGCCGTCCCCAATCATCTGCCAATACGCGTTGGGAAATGGGCCGGTAAACACTGTTATCCATCAAGTCACCTCGTTTTCTTTTCGTCTTTTAAAGGCCGTGTAACCGGCCTTCGACATGCGTGTGCGTTTCGCCGCCAACCCATATCTGGCCGCCATCGTCGCGGGTCAGGTAAATGCGGCCGTCACGGCCAAGGCGCGTCCCTTGAGCGGCCACATAGTCTTCGGCGACCACACCGGTGGCAAACAACCACTGCGCCAGCGAGGCGTTCAGGCTTCCGGTGACGGGGTCCTCGGCGATGGCGCCCAGATGATCGCTGAAGAAGGCGCGCACCTCGAAGGCGGCCTCGCCGCCTTTTGCATGGGGGCCAATCACACCGACATCGATACGGCCGGGCCAGCTGCGGACCGGTTCGAGGGCAAGCACTTTCTCTGCCGATGCAAGCCTGATCCCCAGCCAACCCGGACCGTTGTCGATCCAGGCCGCATCGACGATGTCGCGGGACTCGATCCCCAATAGCCGCCGAGCCTCGTCCAGCTCTTCCGGCGTCGGTGCGCCGGAACGGATAAGCGGCGGCGCGGCAAAGGAAAGCCGCCCATGCGCGCGCCGGATCGTGACCAACCCCGCGCCGCATTCCTGAACGATACCCGTTTCGTTCTTGGGTGTGCCGCCGGCGGAGAGCCAGGCATGGCAACTGCCCAGTGTGGGATGTCCGGCGAAGGGCATCTCCCTGTCGAGCGAGAATATCCTGACCCGGTAATCGGCCTGGGGACGCGTGGGGGGCAGCAAAAATGTGGTTTCGGAAAGGTTGAACCACCGCGTCAATCGCTGCATTTCATCCGTCGTCAGATTGTCGGCACCGGTGATGACCGCCAGCGGATTGCCGGAAAGCGGCCCGGAACCGAAGACGTCGATCATATGGATAGCAAAGGTCATGACATCGCTCTTTCAGTTCGGATCGGTTGGTAGTGCGGAAGGTCGGCCGTCAGTTCTGCCAGACAAGCAGTTTAAGTCCTGCAACGGCAAATACCGCAGAAAGCACGGATTCGATCCAGCGTCGCAATCTCGTATAGAGCATTATCATCGAGGCGGTGGAAAAGAGCAGGGCATAACTGCCGAAAACAATGACGCCGAGGAGGGCGCAGCCGCCGATGATTGCCGGCAGCATGACGGCGGACGCGTCCGCGCGAAACCCCAGCGACATGATCGCTATCCACGACATGATGGCCTTCGGGTTTCCGATATGCATGATAAGGCCCTGCCGATAGAGCGTCCGATAGCGTGGCGTCGCGCGCCGGGCATTGGTACCCGCAAAATCGGAGACCGGTTTCAGGGCCGATCTGCCGGCGCGAAAGGCGAGATAAAGCAGGTAGACGCCGCCGACGATCTTGATGACGAAAAGCGCCTCGGCATAGGTGGTGAGCACGGCGGACAGACCGGTCGCCGTCAGGATGGCCCAGAAGAGCGAGCCGGTCATGACGCCAGCCGCCAAAACAAGGGCCGGCAGGCGGCCGTCACGCATCGCCGTTGCCATGATTGCCATGTTGCTGGGCCCCGGACTGGCGGTGGCGATGAGATAGGTGCCGTAGACGAGGGCGAGCTGGCTGGCGATCATTCGGGTTTTCTCCGGAAATCGAAGGGCTTCTCTGCGCTGTTGCTGGAGCGCCAAGAGCGTCGTCATAACCTATGTTGCACTTTCTGTTTATTGAAATAGTGTACCGTGACACTTTTGTTGAGGTTGCTCTCGTGCTGCTGCAATCCCCCTGGATGCCTCGCCTTGCAAACATCGAGGCGAATGCCGCCGAACGGCTGGTGTTTGCGCTTGCCGACGACATTATCGAGGGGCGGTTGACGGCCGGTGCCCGCCTGCCCGCCCATCGCGATCTCGCGTGGAAACTGGGCGTGGGGCTCGGCACGGTGACGAAAGCCTATGCCGTTCTTGAACGGCGTGGCCTGACGCGCAGCGTCAAGGGCCGGGGAACATTCGTGGCGCTGCGGGAAGCGCACAACGATCGGCAGATCGATCTTTCGTCCAACGCGCCGCCGGCCACACTCAACCCCCGCATTCTGGCGAAGACGCTGACCGGCATCGCGCGCAAGATCGATGCGGATCATTTCAATCTCTACGCGCCGCCCGCCGGACATGTGGAACACCGCCGCGTTGTGGCCCGCTGGCTCGAGACGCTGGGGCTGCCCGCCGATCCCTCGCATCTGGTGTTGACGAGCGGCGCCCGTCAGGCGCTGTCATTGGCCTTCGATCTCGCTTGCGGCCCGCACGGTCTGCTGCTGACCGAACGGATCACCTATCCCGGCGCGCTCGCACTTCTCCGGCGCAAAGGGTGCCGGATGCAGGGTGTGGAGATCGATGCCGAGGGGATGGTGCCGGAGGCGCTTGCTGAAGCGCTCGGTGGCACGAAACCGCACGGCGGCAGAGCGGTTTATCTGACGCCGACGCTGCACAATCCGACAACCGCTACCATGGGCGCTGTGCGGCGGCAGGCGATCGTAGATATTTGCCGCCGGGCAGGTGTCTGGATCGTCGAGGATGGTGTTTATGCGGCGTCCGACGCCGGTTCGCGCCCGTTGGCGGCATTGGCTCCTGATATCTCGCTGCATGTGAACGGGTTGTCCAAGTCGCTCGGTCCCGGTCTGCAAATCGGCGTGCTTGCGCTGCCGGCTGGACTGAAGGATGCAGCGGAACAGCTTTTGCAGGATGTGCCGATGGCCCCTTCGGCGCTCTCCTGCGCAGTGGTCGAGGACTGGCTGACCACCGGCGTCATCTCGTCGATCCAGCGGGATCTGCGTCATGAGGCACGGCGGCGCTCCGGTCTTGCCGTTTCCCTTTTCGGCACCGGGGATATTGTCTCGCATCCCGATGCATACAACGTCTGGCTACCGATGGAACGCGAAGCCGCCAATCGCTTCGTATCCATCGCCGCGGCGAGCGGTATAAGGTTGACCCCTCCAGGGTCCATGATGGTGGAGCCGGAAGATCAGAAAAGCGGTATTCGTCTTTGCCTCGGCGGTCCGTCATTCGACGACTTGACCGGCGCGCTGACGCTTCTGGCAGGGTTGTTGAGGCGGGCGGCCTGACATCACCGGAGCTAAAATCGCCACCACGGCACCCAGAGGAAAAGAGACATTATAACCATGAGTAATCGCCCGATCGTACCCGACGAGGATGCATGGGAAGCTTGGAGCCCTGCCGAGCTATCCCGGCGACTGGACGGTGTAGCAAGACCGTGGTGCGTCGTTGGCGGCTGGGCTCTCGATCTCTGGCATGGAGGCAAGACACGCGAGCATGACGATCTCGAATTCACGGTCCTGCGTGAAGATCTGGGCATTTTCCGGCGCGAATTGAACGGTATGGAATTCTACACGGTCAATGACGGCGTGCTCGATCTGTTGAGCGCCGATCGGGAACCGGCGACGGAAATCTTCCAGATCTGGTGTTTCGACCGCGCCGCCGGCCGTTGGCGGGTCGATATGATGATCGAGCCGGGAACGAATGGCAGTTGGGTGTATAAGAGGGATTCGCAAGTTACACGGCCCCGGATCGAAATGGTCGCATTGACCGCCGACGGCATCCCTTACCTCAATCCCGCCGCCGTACTTCTGTTCAAGGCAAAGCACCGTCGGCCCAAGGACGAGGAAGACTTCGCAAATGCAGCACCGAAATTGCCAGCGCCTGAACGTCGATGGCTGCGGGATTGTCTTGATCGCTTGCACCCGGGCCACGAATGGGCAAAGGTGCTGTAAACGCAGACACCTTTATAGGTCTAGAAACGCCACCTCAAATGGCCGTCTATTGCGTGATCCGTTGCAATACGCGGCTTAATGCCTGCTTAAGTGCGCCCGAACCGCCGTTGCCATCGAAGTCCTGCAGGACCTGCTCGTTCAGGCCGCCCTTGGTGGCGAATTCGCGGCTGAGATCGGTGAAGTCGGTATTCTTGTCGGCAAGGAGCGCTACCTCCGAGAGTCCGGCGAAGAGGGGAGCGAGATAGGCGCGGCCCTTTTCTTCCGGAAGGCCGTTTTCGGAAAGCCACACCGTCGTCTGCTGCATGATGCCGAAATAGGTGGCCATCAGGGCGCTTGCGGCGGCGAGAAGGTCATATTCCACCTTCGTCTCGCATTCCACCGCGTTGCCGAGCACGTTGAAAATCGCCGCCGTATCCGTATCGGACGGGTAGACAGCGGTGACGCCCTTGCGCCGGGCGACGAAAGGCAGCGGGATCGCCTGGGTGAGACGCACATCCTTGCCGATCCAGTCGAGAAGGGCCTGCCGGTCGGTTGCGGCAACGACGCTTATGACCTTTTGTCCGTCGCGGAACCGCAGGGGCCGGATGACTTCCTCGGCGATCTGAGGGCGGATCGCCAGAACCACGGTGTCGCAGCCATCGACGATCGCCTGATTGTCACCGGAAACGATCACCTGCGGAAAATCGGCGGCAAGCTTTGCGGAGATATCCGCACTGCGTTGGGATACCATCACATGCGGCACGGCGACAGGCTTGCTGAGCAGCCCCCGCACCATAGCGTCGGTGATCGCTCCAGTTCCGATAAAACCAATTTTTTGGGGAAGGGACATGGAGACTCCGTGGCGGTGGGGAGCGAAGGATACATGGGTCGTGCTTGCGCAGGAAGGCAATAAAAATAATCCTGAAGCTGCCGGGAACGGCCTGATCAGGTCTTTCGGTTGTCCCTCACGATCCCGGGCGATGCTCCCGGAACGCGGCGGCGAGCGTGCGCAACGCCTCGCGGGATCTGCCGTCGGTAAGGGTGGAGAACATGATGATCTCCGTGGGGGGTAATGGCGGCAGGCCGAAACGCTGGCTCACCTCGACCGTGCCGGGCGGTGCCAGCCGGCAGGAGAAGGCCGAAATGGCGAGTCCTGCCGAAACGGCTGCGGTTACCATCGATGATGTGCCACCAAGAAAGACTTCCGTCCACGCGATGGCGGCGGAATCCAGAGCGCGGGTGGCGATATCGCGCACGCCGCAGGCGGGCGAAAGTGCTGCCAACCGCAAGGGCTCGCCCTGACGATGCTCGAATTGCGGAGTTGCGAACCAGCCGAAATGCTCCGGTCCGAGCACTTCGCCATCGCGCCTGTCATCTTCGCGCCGGATGATCGCGGCGTCTATTTCGCCGCGGTCGAAGGCGTCCAGCAAGACACGGGAATTGTCCATCCGCACTTCTATCGTCAGTCCCGGATCATGTGCGTTGAGCCGCGCCAGCAGGGTCGGAACTTCAGGTCCTGCAACATGGGCGGCAATGCCAAGGCCGAAGCGCCGGCGAGTAGAAGAAAGGCCGGTCATGGCGCGATCATGCGCGGCGAGGAATTCGCGCGCGGGGGCGAGAAACAGGGCGCCCTGCGCAGACAGCCGCACCGAACGGGGGGTCCGTTCGAGGAGCCGTTGACCGAGCCGGTCTTCCAGCCGCTTGAGCTTGACGCTAATGGCGCCCTGTGTGGTTCCAAGCGTTTCGGCGGCGCGGGTGAAACTCTGCAGATCGGCGATGGTAACGAAGGCCTGGACGGCATCCACATCCAGCGTGGTCATATCGATAATCCTGATTTGTTATCTCTGAAATATCCAATCATCCAATTCAGTTATGGTCAAGCTTTCACTAGTTTGCCTTCAGTTCCCAACACACGGACCGGAGCGAGCGCGTCTTTCGCCATGACCGAATGTCGCCGTGAGGGTCCGAACCAAAAAAAGGCTGAAGAATGACCCTTGCCGTTACCGCCCCGCCCGGCAGCAGAAGCGCCTTCGCGCTCGCCGCCGTCTGTCTTTCCGCCCTGATGTTCGGACTGGAAATCTCCAGCGTACCCGCAATCCTGCCAACGCTCGAACAGGTGTTGCATGCGGATTTCCGGCAGCTTCAGTGGATCATGAACGCCTATACGATCGGCGTGACCATGGTGCTGATGGCAACCGGTGCCCTGGCTGATCGTTTCGGCCGCAAACGCGTCTTCGTCGCCAGCATCGTCGCTTTTGCCCTTTCCTCTCTCGCCTGCGGAATGACTGAAAGCGTGGCCGTGCTGATCGGCGCCCGCTTTCTTCAGGGCTTGAGCGGCGGAGCGATGCTGGTGTGCCAGATCGCCATCCTATCACACCAGTTCCGCACGGCCCGTGAGCGCGGCATGGCGTTCGGCTGGTGGGGTATAGTCTCCGGTGTGGGGCTGGGTTTCGGGCCGATCATCGGCGGCGCCATCGTTGCGCTGTGGAGCTGGGAATGGGTGTTTCTCGTTCACGTGGCGCTCAGCATCGTGACATTGCTGCTTGCCGTGGGTGGCGTCAGAGAATCACGCGATCCGGAGGCAACCCGTCTTGATCTAGCCGGTATCACCACGCTCTCGGTTGCCGTGTTCTGTCTCGCCTTTTTCATCACGCAGGGGCCGGAACTCGGCTTTGCCAGTGCAAAAGCGCTTTTGATCCTCGGCATCTCGGTTGCGAGTTTCATCGCCTTCGTCATCGTGGAAAAGCTCACTCCGAGACCGATGTTCGACTTCTCCGTATTCCAGATCCGGCCTTTTTCCGGGGCGATCGTCGGCTCGGCGGCGATGAACATCAGCTTCTGGCCGTTCATGATCTATCTGCCGATCTGGTTTCAGGCGGGCCTCGGTTATGACAGCGTCACCGCCGGCCTCGGCCTACTCGCCTACACGCTGCCCGCGCTGGTCGTGCCGCCGCTGGCCGAGCGCCTGTCATTGCGTTATCAACCCCGTCTCGTCATCCCGGCTGGGCTGTTCACCATTGGTCTCGGCTTCATGCTGATGAAACTTGGCAGCGGTGCCGCAAATGCGAGTTGGCTGACCATGCTGCCCGGCTGCATCCTGTCCGGTATCGGGCTTGGGCTGACCAACACGCCGGTCACCAACACCACAACGGGTGCGGTTCCGGCCGCGCGTTCCGGAATGGCCTCCGGCATCGACATGAGCGCACGAATGATCTCGCTTGCCATCAATATCCCCATCATGGGCTTCATTCTGGTTGAGGGCGTCTGGTCGTCGCTTCGGACGAACCTGCCGTCCGGCACGGATAGCTTCGATCTGCGTTCGCTCGCGGAGAAGATCGCCGCCGGAACCGCCGGATCGACACGGGGTATTTCGGATGCGCTCGTCCATCAGGCACTCGCAGACGGTTTCGGTCTGGTCATGCTCTATGCCGGCATCAGCGTCTGGCTGCTCGCCGCCCTCAGCTTCACGGTCTTCGGCCCGGCGCGAAAGCTTGCCCATGGTTAGGGACACGGCTTTGTGCGGGTACTGTTATTCAGGCGGTTTTTAGGATTTGCAGCCCTGCCGGAGGCTGGGCGGCCGCAGTTTCGTCGCGGCTCCAGCGGCCAAAGGCGGCGCGACCCAAAATCGCAATCGACGTATCTTCCTGCGGAGCATGGACGAGCACGGTCTGGATGTCGCGAAAATGCCGTTCAAGCCCCAACTCGGTGCCAAGACCTGGATTGCCGATGCCGCGCACGGCGATCTGCACGGCTTCGTGCAGCTGTCGGCCGGCAAGCAGCCTTGCCCTGATGAAGTCTTCGGCGTTGCCGTTACTGTTTTCGAGTGTGCCGAAAATAATCTGGCGGGCACCGGAAACCAGAAGGTCGATTTCGCCTGAAAGCGTTATGAAACGTTCCGTGCGGGCGATGGGATGGCCGAGATTGGCTGGCACACGCTCATGCGCAAAACGGATGAATTTGGCCTGAGCGGCTTCGGCCACGCCGAGATAAAGCGCGGTCAAGGCCAGCGTGATCGCGGCGTGCGCCCGGTTGTCCTGCTGGGCCACCGATGGATCGACGAGATCAATGACGTTTTCCGCCGGGATTTCGACATGGGCATATTCGACGTCATGCGATCCGGTGGCGCGCATGCCGAGGCTCTGCCAGTTCTCGATGACCTTGATGCCCGGCAATCCGTTCGGCACTACGAATGTTCCGACACGCGCCGGCGTTTCGTCGGTATGCGCCCAGACAAGAAAATGCGTGAGGCCATATGCGCCCGTCACGAAGCGTTTGCGGCCGGTGATCGACCAGCCGTTTTTTGTCCGGCGGGCGAGCGTTGCAGGCAGGCCGCCGCGCGCCGGTGAACCCAGTTCCGGCTCGACGCGCGCGGCATTGAGCAGCAGCGGGCGTTGTTTCGCATCTGCCAGAAGTTGCCGGTAGAGATCTTCGGGCCAGTGGCTTTTTGCGGCCTGGGCGAGATGGGTGAAGATCGTCATGGCGCTGATGAGGGCCACGGAAGGATCGCCCCGGCCAAGTCCCGCCAGAATATGGGCGGTCTCGGCAAGCGTGGCGCCCTGGCCGCCATAGCGCGTCGCAACCGTGCTTTCGAGAAGGCCGCTCTCGTGAACGGCTCGGATACCCTTCCAGGGAAACTGGCCGGTCTGATCTGCATCCGGTGCGGCCTGCGCAAGGACGCGCACGGTTGCGTCGAGGACGATTGTATCATGGGACATGCGGGTCGAGGCTCTCTGGCTGTGGTGGAACGCCATCTCCCGGGCGAGGGGTGGCCGGCTCCGTCTGCACTTCAAAAAAGTGCCCGGTCAGACGACCGGGCCGGATCGCGGCATCAGGCTGCGGTCTTTTTCTTTGCATTTTCCCGTTCGCGAATACCCTCGCGAACAAGCGGCAGGATATACCGGCCATAATCGACCGCATCGTTGTAATTGTCATAGCCCCGGATCGAGATCAGGTCGGCGCCAAGATCGATATAATCGAGAATGGAATCCGCAATCGTGCGTGGCGAGCCGACCAGTGCTGTGGTGGCGCCGCTGGCATTGGTGGCGGTGACCGTGGGGTACCACAGGGCGCGGTCATGTACGTCGCCGCGTGCGGCAATCTCCAGAAGCCGCTGCGAACCGACATTGGCCGGGCGTGCCGCGTTGAGCGGCGCGCGCGTCATGCCTTTCTGGCGGTTCTCGTTCAGGCGATCCAGAGTTCTGTGGGCTTTTTCCCAGGCCAGTTCGTCCGTCTCCGCGACGATCGGCCGGAAGGTGACCCAGATGCGGGGGCGATCGGTCCGGCCTGCTTTTGCGGCCTCCGCATAGACCCGCTCGATCTGCTGCTTGGTTTCGGCAAGCGGTTCCCCCCAGAGCCCGAAGATATCGCAGAGCGAACCGCCGATACGATAGGCGGCATCAGACGATCCACCGAGCGAAATTGGAATAAGCCCGTTGGTGGGCCGCACCGCGCTGCGGAATTGCTTGAACTGGTAATATTTTCCATCGAAGTCGAAGGGCTCTTTGGAGGTCCACGCCAGACGCAGGATACGGATATATTCCTCTTGCCGCTCGTAACGTTCCTCCTTGTTGAGGAAATCACCTTCGCGCGCCTGCTCTTCGTCGCTGCCGCCGGCAATGAAGTGCACCACGACACGTCCTCCGCTCAACTGGTCGAGCGTTGCGAGCGATTTGGCGGCAACCGTCGGATAAACCGTGTTCGGCCGCAGGGCGACGATGATCTTGATGTGTTTCGTGTGCGCCAGCACCGTGGCGCCCAGCGTGAAAGGATCGAAGGACGATGAGGAATAGGGGATCAGCGTGTAGTTGTAGCCGTAATCATCGAGGACACGGGCATAACGCTCCAGAAAGACGGGATCCACGGGCGCATCGGGCAGGGGGGTGAGGTCGTTCGATGCATTTGGAAAGCTTACGCTGATAAATTCCGCGGCCATGGGAGCTCCTTCAGGTTCAATGCGGGCATGTTAGGACGTGGCGGATTGACGAGGAAGACAGGTCTTTCTTTTTCTATGGAATATGTAGAAAATATTCCCTGCGACGGCGTCTGATATAGGACCAGCAACTGCTGCGGCGTAGTCAGCGGGCGGGCGACCAGCCAAGGCTTGGGCCCACCGTTTCCGCAAGGTCGGTCAGCAGCCGTATGTTTTCGGCCAGGCCGAAGGCAGGCGGCAAAAACAGTACGACCTCATCGGCCGCTGCAAGGCCCGGATCGTTGAACACCGCTTCCAGTACCTGATCGGGGGTGCCCTGAAAGACGGGCGAAATCTGATAACCTGCGGGCTGGGCTGCCTGTTCGAGAGCGCCTTTGGGGCGAGACGCGGCAATACCCTTGGTGCGCCGTTCCAGATCATAGGCCGCATATTTTTCCCGAAGCTCGGTGGTGGTACCAACCAGAATGGAGGCGGCGACAGCAACTGGCGGCGGTTCCGTTTCCCACGTCTTGCGCCATGTGGAGCGGAAAGCCTCGATGATGCGGGCCTGATAGTGTCCGAAAGTCTCGCCTTCGGCCTGATCGTGCTGCACGGTTCCCGAGATAAGGCCGATGCCGAGTTCCGCCGCCTGCACGGCCGAACCAATGCTGGCAGCACCTTGGCGAATACGCGAGCGCAGGGTCGGGCTGTGCGGCGTCACGCGCAGTTCGGTGCCATCCGGATTGGCCTCTCCTCCTTCGGTACGGTGCAGGACATCGCCGGCGATTGCCGAGAGGAAGCGGGCCTGACGGCGTCTTGCCTCCGTTCGGGCATCGGTGTCAACCGTGCCGAATACGGCGTCAAAGGTGGCGTTTGTGCCGGTCGAGATAGCAAGTTCCAGCCGCCCGTCGATCAGCAGGTCGGTCGTGCCCGCCGCCTCGGCGAGCAGGATCGGATCCTGATAGCGCATCGGGATGACTGCGGAACCCAGCGTGATATGGCGGGTGTGCTGGCCGGCGGCGGCGAAGAACGGAAGCGGCGAGGACAGATAGTGGTCGAAATGCCGCTGATAGGCCCAACCGGACTGATAGCCCAGTTGTTCGGCGGCCTTGAACAGTCCGATGCCTTCGCGCAGCCCCTGCGCCGGCCCGGCATCGTCGTTGAAGGAGACCCGAGTGTTGAAGCCGAGCCGCTGTTTGGGACGGAAGGGTGCAGGCTGGGTATCGGCGGGCGCGGCGATGGTCATGCGATCTTTTCCTTGTCGAGAACCCGCCGGGGCGAAGCCTGTGGCACACGGGCGATGGTAGCTGCGCCGGATGGAATCGATTCCAGCAGCGACGCCGTATAGGGATGCTGTGGATTGTCGAAGATATCGACGACTGTTCCGTGTTCGACGATACACCCGCGCTGCATCACCGAGACGGTGTGGGCGAGCTGGCGTACCAGCGCGAGATCATGGGAGACGAAAACATAGGTCAGGCCGAGCTTCGCCTGCAATGAGAGCAGCACTTCGACGATATCGGCTTGCACACTGACGTCGAGCGCGGAGGTCGGCTCATCGAGCACGATCACATCAGGCCTGAGAACCAGCGCCCGGGCAATGGCCACGCGCTGGCGCTGGCCGCCCGAAAGGGCCGCTGGTTTGCGGGTGAGCAGATGTTCGCTCAAGCCTACATTGGCCAGAGCCTCGCGGACAGTGTCGAGCCGTTCAGTGCGGGTTCCGATCTTGAAGCGGTCAAGCGGCTCGCGCACCAGCTGCTCGACATTCCAGGTCGGATCGAGCGAGGTAAACGGGTTCTGGTAGACGAACTGGAGATGACGCCATGTTGCGCGCAGCGATGCGTGGGAGCGGCCGGTCAACTCTTCGCCGGCTACCGATATCGTGCCGGTGTCGGGTTCCTCGAGGCCGAGCAGCAGCCGGATGGTCGTCGTCTTGCCAGAACCGGATTCGCCGACCAGCGCATGGGTGGTGCCGGCAGGCACGGTGAAGGATACGTTGTTGACCGCCGTCAGTACCCTGTCGCCGACCCTGAAATTCTTGGTGACGGCGTTGATCGCGATCTTGGGCTTCGTGGCGGCATCGGCCTTCAGTAAACGGAAACCCGGGTCGCGCAGCCGGGCGTAGCGGTCCGGATTGAGGGCCGGGACGTCGGCATGCAGTTTCCTTGCATAGGCGGAGGCCGGTGCGGAAAAGACCGATGCGGTGCTTCCGGCCTCCTGAACGGTGCCGCCCTTCAGGACCACCAGCGAATCCGCCCGTTCGGCGGCGATCGCCAGATCGTGGGTGATGAGGAGCAGGCTGATACCCAGTTCCTGCTGCAACCGCGAAAGCAGATCGAGGATACGTTTCTGGATCGTCACATCCAACGCCGAGGTCGGCTCGTCCGCGACCAGAAGCGAGGGACGGGGCAGAACCGCAAGGCCGATGAGCACGCGCTGCAACATGCCGCCCGACAATTGGTGTGGGTAGGAATCATAGACGACATTCGGATTGTCGAGTCCCACCTGCGCGAAAGTCTCGAGAATGAGCGCCTTGCGGATCGCCTTGTCAGGTTCATCAAGCAGTGCCGCCGCTTCCATTGCCTGCGAGCCGATTGTCCTGACCGGGTTGAGCGAATTGCCGGGATCCTGCGGGACAAAGCCGATGGCCCGTCCGCGCAACGGCCGGAAATTGCGCTCCGGTAACCCCAGTATCTCCTGATCACCGAAGGTGACGCGGCCGGTCGCATGTCCTCCGCTGGGCAAAAGTCGGAGGACCGCGCGGGCGATCGTCGACTTGCCGGAGCCGGACTCGCCGATGAGGGCAAGGCTCTTGCTGCGCCCGAGTTCGAAGGAGACGTTACTGACGACCTCCTGGCTCCCGTATGCAACCGAAAGATCATCGACCTGAAGAAGCGGGCGCGCTTGCAACGGCTTGGGCACGATGGCCAGGGGGCGGGTAATAGTGTTGGTCAGTCTGTTTTGCGTAGCCATCGGCTGATCCTGTTTACAGAGAGGACGGTCGCGATTGTGACGAAGGCGGGGGCGTATACCAGCCACGGCCATTTGAGGTAGTCCTTGCCGATCGAGATCAGAAGGCCCCAGTCGGAGGCGGGCGGCGGGTCGCCGTATCCGAGAAAGGCAAGGCTTGCGATCACCAGGATCGACTCGCCGAATTGCAGAACGGCAAGAGGCAGCACCGAGCGTGAGGCGTTCGGCAGGACATGGCGCAGGAGAATGTACCAGCGCGAGCCGCCGAGCAGGAACGAAGCTTCCACGAATGTCGCCTGTCTGGTCTTGATGACCTCCGCACGCGTGACGCGGGCGAAGACGGCGACGGCCGAGACGCCGGTGGCGATTGCAGCATTGATGGTCTCGAAGCCGATGGCGGTGACGACGATCACCGCCAGCAGGAATTTTGGAATTGCCAGGAGTACGTCGACCAACCGGGCAAGGACGATGTCGACCCAGCCGCCGAGAAAGCCGGCCAGAAGCCCGATCAGACCACCGGCGAAAACGCCGATGACCACCGCGACGAGCGCGCTGGATACGGAGGAGGACGTTCCATAAACGACGCGTGTATAGACATCGCGACCGAGGTGGTCGGTGCCGAACCAATGTGCGAGGCTTGGACCGAGCAACTTGTCCGCCGGCACGCCGACGACGGGGCTGTGGCTGGTAAACAGGCCGGGTGCAAGCGACCAGGCAACGACGAGCGCGATGATGGTGAAGGACAACGCGACGGTGAGCGGTATCCGCAGCGCTGCCAGCCGGTTTGCATGGTTGGCGCCCGGGAGAGAGGCGTTTGAAGCAAAAGTCATGGTGTCACCGCCTTGGTAGTGGAAGCCTCGTCGGCGGTGGTCGGACGACGCTTTTGCCCGCCGAGAATTTGCACGCGCGGGTCAAGTAAGGGGTAAAGCAGATCGGCAATCAGGTTGATGAGCACGAAAACCACCGCTCCCAGCGAGACGATCGCCTGCAACACGGGCAGATCTTGCGTGCTGACCGAGCGTTGCACGAGACTGCCGATACCGGTTCTCCCGAACACTGTCTCGGTGATCAGCGAGCCGCCGAGAAGCTCGCCTATGGTCAGCGCCACCACCGTTACGACGGGCAATGAGGCGGGCTTGAGCAGATGCTTCGTGAAGAGGCGCAGCTGCCCGATGCCGCGACCGTGCGCGACGGCGGCGTATTCCTGCTCGGCTTCTTTATCGAGATTTGCGATGAGCACTTCGGCAATCTGCGCTGAAACTGGAATTCCCAGCGCGACTGCCGCAAAGAGCGTCGCCCAGAAACTGTTGGGATCGATCACCCGGAAGAGGCCGATCTGGAAGCCGAAGACGTGGATGAGCACCAGCCCGATCACGAAATTGGGCACGGACAGGAACAGGGAAGGAAACCCTCTCAGCAAGCCCTGCGCGAACCGTTTGGGTACGACCTGGGTTCCATAGGCAACCGCCATTGCCAGCATCAGCGCGACCGCAAGGCCTGCCGATGCGAGAATGAGCGTCGAGGGCAGCACTTCGGCGATCAAGGTCGCCACGGGCCGATTGGATCGCATCGAGAGACCCAGATCGCCTGTCAGAAAACCAGACAGGGCCGACCACAGCTGCACGATGACCGGTCTGTCCAGCCCCTGCGCGGCGATGATTTCCGCGATCTCCTGCTCCGTGAACCCGTTCTGAGGGTTGCGCAGCACGCTGGTGATCGGGTCGCCAGGCAGGATGCTGACGACCACGAAGGTGAAGACATAAGCCAGCAGTATGACGACGACCGCCTGGCCAAGCCGCTTGGCGGCGTAGGTTAGGTAGGCATTGCTCATGCCGGTGACCTCCTTCACGTTTGTGTCCGTCAGTCGCTGATGGAGGCGGTGTAGTAGCTGGCATAAGCCACGCCATTATACACTTCGCCCTTCAGCTTCGGTGACTGCACGTAGATCCGCTGCACGATCTGTGTTCTGGGAATGAAATAGCCCTGCTCGAGGACGTATTTCTGCAACTCGTCGAGAAGCGGGCTACGCTCATCGACGGAACCGGCACCGGCGATCTTGTCGCGCAGTCCGTTGAGCGTCGTGTCGCGGTCGTCGAGGGCGAACCAGTTCTCGCCGTTATTGGCGTTGGTGAGAATGCTGGCGACGGTGCCTGCATCGATGAAGCTGCGCGTCACCTCATAGGTTGGCACGGCCGCACCGCCGAATTTGACCTTCTCACCGAAGGTCACGACATCGTAAGCGCGGATAGCGACTTTCCAGCCGATCTTGCCGAGTTGCTGGGCGATGAGTTCATCGACCGACTTCGAGGTTGCGAGATAGGGATTGGAGTGGATCGTCAGCGACAGTGGTTTGCCGTCCTTCGTCCGGATGCCGTCGGCGCCCTTCACCCAGCCGGCCTCATCGAGCAGCTTTTCGGCCTTTGCGGGATCATAAGCGAGAAGACCGCTGTGATCGGTCGCACCCGGCACGTTGCTCTGGATGAAGGATGTGGCGAGTTTCCAGTCCGGGGTATAGACGGTGTCGATGATTTCCTGCCGGTTGATGCCGGTCTGAAGCGCCTGACGAACCTTCACGTCATCATAGGGAGGAAGCTTGGTGTTGACCGCCCAGCCATTCACGAAGCCGAGATAACGCGGTGTCGCGACGGTAAAGCCCTCCTCGTGCAGCGACTTCAGCTCCTGAGGCGAAGCATTGTAGGCGACATCGGCCTGGCCGGACTGGACGGAGGCGACACGCAGGGAGGGTTCCGACACCAGCTTGTAGGTGATGGAATCCAGGAAGGCCGGGCCGGTATGTCCGACGGCTGCCGGACCCCAATTGTAATCCTTGCGTTTGACCAGCTTGACGTAATCGCCTTCTTTCCAGGATTCGACCACATATGGGCCACTGCCGGAGGTCTTGCTGAGGTCCGCCTGCTGGGTTGCGGGCTGTGCAATGGTCTTCGGGGAAATCAGGATCGAGCCATGATAGCCAAGCGTCGGGATAAAGCCGAGCGTCGGCTTCTTGAAGAAGACCTTCACCGTGGTCGCGTCCACCGCCTCGGCGCGGTCATAAGTCTTGGGGAAAAGACCGATCGGGTTGATACCCTCGCTCTTGCGGCCAGCATACCAGATGTCGAGATTGGCAACGACCGCCGACGCATCGAGAGGCGTGCCATCGGAGAAGGTCACGCCGCTTTTGAGGTGAAGTGTGAACTCGGTGGCCTTGTCGTTCTGCTCCCAGCGCTCGGCAAGCCATGGGCTGACCTTGCCGTCGGCGTCGACATAAAGAAGCTTGTCGGCCACGTGGCCCCAGATATGGCCCTGAAAGCTGGAAATGGCGCTATTGTTCGGGATCCAGGTATCGCCAAGTGAATCGATAAGGAAGGTGATGTCACCGCCGTTGCGCGGGCTATCGGCGGCCTCAACCGGAGCAGGTCCCACCGCCGTCAGAAGCGCGAATGCGCCTGCAAGAGTGGTGGTCAACAGACCCCGTCGGGAGAAAGAAAAGAATGAAGAACCTATAGTCATTAAAAAAATCCTGATTGGTCGCGTTGTGTCTTGTCTTTGTGATTTCAGGGGCGGCCGCTGCTCCACGCCCGCCAATTGCGCACGCGGGAAGGCATTCACACGACAGTCCTGTCGGTGTGGTTCCAATGTCCTGAAATCGGGATAAATGTGCCTGCGTTGCCTCTTGGAGGCTCAGACCGATGTTACGGCGTAGCCGTTACCGTTCAGCCCTTGACGGCTCATTCGATCGCAGGCCGTGCTTGCTGATACATCGTGCGGTCATGACGCGGTCCCTTTGTTTTTGAAATTCGGATCTTGATGCATAGCGTAGCAGGGTAGCCGGAAGGAGAAAGACCAGTTGTTCTTTTTCTATCGAATTAATGGATTATTTTGCCGCAGTTTCCGAAGGTGGTAGGATCAGCTTTTCCGACGCTCGTTTCGCCCGGCGATGGGCCTTTTCGGCCGGTGTCGGAACGCGGTGGCCGTAGGTAGGCCCAGCGAGACGATCACCGCCCCGTTGTCTCTTTTGCAAATGTCATCTTTTCGAAAATCCGCACCGGCGGTGCTTCCCCGGCAAAACGTTCGACCTCGACTCTGGTGATCTGCCCGGTCGAACCCTGCGCCAGTTTCGAGGTGCCGATATCGCGCGTCAAAATGTTGGGATTGCCGTGAATGCACATGGCATGTTCCGCTTGCGGGTCATGCGGTTCGAACCACGCGCCGGTTGCCAGCTGCATCACGCCGTGGCGCACATCCGTGCTCAGAACGGCTGCGGCAAGGCAGCTGCCGCGACTGTTGAACAGTCGGACGATATCGCCATCGGCAATGCCACGCCGGGCGGCGTCTTCGGGGTTGATGCGCACCGGTTCCCGGCTCCTGATTTTGGTGGAGCGGCTGAAAGCGCCGTAATCGAGCTGGCTGTGCAGCCGCTGATGCGGCTGGTTGCACACCAGATGCAGCGGATGGAGGGCTTCGTCTTCCGATTTCGACCTGCCGGGATACCATTGCGGATGGCCACCGCAATCGTCATAGCCGAAACCCTCGATCGTCTGCGAGAAGATTTCGATTTTTCCGGATGGGGTCTTCAGCGGGAAGGCCGAGGGGTCGTCCCGGAAGGCCCGCGCAGGCCCGCCATCATCCGGCTTGAGCGGCAGACTTATTTCTCCACGCTCCCAGAATGTCTCGAAATCGGGAGCCTCATATCCGCCCGCTGCCAGCGGCCCACGCGTCGTTTCATAAAGGAAGGCAAGCCATTCCCGGCTGCTGCGGCCTTCGGTGAAGGCTTCGACTTTGCCGAGGCTGCGTGTGATCTCGGAGAAGATTTCATAGTCGTCGCGCGCTTCGCCAACCGGATCGATCAGCTTTTTCATCGCGATCATCAGGGGATCGCGGTCAGCAGCGCCAATATCGTCGCGCTCGAGTGTCGTTGTCGCCGGCAGCACGATATCGGCATGCCGCGCCGAAGATGTCCAGGCGGTCTCATGGACGATAATGGTTTCCGGCCTTCTGAAGGCAGCCCGCAGCCTGTTGATATCCTGATGGTGGTGAAACGGGTTGCCGCCCGCCCAGTAAACCAGCCGGATATCGGGATAGCGCATCCTCTGGCCGTTGTAGTGATATTCCTCGCCCGGATTGAGCAGCATGTCGGCGATGCGCGCGACCGGAATGAAATCCGCGACCGGATTTTTGAACTGGCCAAGTGTCGGCAGGGGAACGGCAAGCAGGTGCTTGCCGACATTGCCAAGAGCGCCGAGAGAATAGGAATATCCGCCACCGTCCAGGCCCATCTGTCCGAGCATCGCGGCCAGCACAATGCCCAGCCAAACCGGTTGCTCACCATAATCGGCGCGCTGAAGCGAATGGCTGACGGTGATCAATGTTCTTGCGCTCGCCATGGCGCGGGAGAGTTTTTTGATCGCGTCCGTATCAATGCCGCAAATGCCGGACGCCCATTCCGGGCTTTTCTCGACGCCATCGGTCCGGCCCAGCAGGTAGTCCTCGAAACGCTGGTAGCCAACGGTATAGCGGTCGAGAAACCCGCGATCATGCAGGCCCTCGGTGACGAGAACATGCGCAAGGCCGAGCATCAGCGCAACATCGGTGCCGGGTGTGATCGGCAGCCATTCCGCATTCAGCTCCTTCGGTAAGTCGTTTTTCAGCGGGCTGATTAACACGAAGCGCGCGCCGCGTGCACGCGCGCCATTCAGCTTCCGCGGTACGATATGCACGCTGTTGCCGCCGCCATGCACGTCCGTGTTCTTGATCGCCATGCCGCCGAAGGCGACGATCAATTCGCTGCTGCGCTCGATCGCATCCCAGGTGACGCTCTTGCGGTCGAAGTGATCATAAGGTCCGAGCACGTGCGGAATGATGACCATCGCCGCGCCGGAACTATAGGTATTGACGGAGCGCACATAGCCGCCAAGCACGTTCAGAAAACGGTGAACCTGGCTCTGCGCGTGATGAAAACGGCCGGCGCTCGACCAGCCATAGGACCCGCCGAATACGGCCCGGGGGCCGTGATTTGCATAAACGCGCTGAAGCTCCTTCGCGACGATATCCGCCGCCTGCGGCCAGCTGACTTCCACATACTCATCCGCCCCCCGCATTTGCGCGTTGCCGGGCCTTCCCTCCAGCCAGCCGCGCCGGATCGCCGGACGGCGGATGCGGGCGGCGCTATCGGCGATCGCCGGCAGATTGCCGAGCAGGGGCGAAGGGTGCGGATCGCCGGGATGCGGACGGATATCGAGCTTACCGTTGTTGTAACGGCCGGAAAACGCACCCCAGTGGGAGCTGTGGGTCCTGTAGTCATCCATCTGCGAAATCCCGTGTGGTCAGAGTGTTTCTCGGCGGCCGGGCAAGTCCTGGCTCGGCAGGATTTTGCCCGGATTCATGATACCGGCCGGATCGATGGCGTTTTTAATGACGGCCATGAGGTCCACGGCATCGCCGTGTTCCTGTCGCAGATAAGCGATTTTGCCGGTGCCGACCCCATGCTCGCCGGTGGAGGTGCCGCCGACCGAGATGGCGTGCTGCACCATCTTCTTGTTGATCGCGGCCACCTCATCGAGTTCCGTCTGGTTCGAAGGATCGACAGCGAAGACCACATGATAGTTGCCATCGCCCACATGGCCGAGAATGGCGGCGGGCACGCTGCAGTCGCGCAGCAATTCACGGGTCCTGACGATGCAGCCGCTCAACTCGGAGACCGGCACACATACATCGGAGGACCAGCCTTTAGCGTTCGGGCGCTGGAAAACCACGGCATAAAACGCGTTGTGACGCGCCTTCCACAGGCGGTTACGGTCTTCCGGCGCATTCGCCCATTCGAAATCCCGGCCGCCATTGTCTTCCACTATGGCGGCGACCATTTCGACCTGCTCCTGCACGCCGGCCGGCGAACCGTGGAATTCGAAGGCGAGCGTGTCTTCGACTTTGAGGGAAAGATTGGAATAGGCGTTGACGGCTTGGATCAGGCCACGGTCCATCAACTCCATTCTGGCGATGGGAATGCCGAGCTGCACCACCGTGATGGCTGCAGCAACCGCCTGTTCGACGTTTTCAAAGGAGCAGAGTGCTGCCGAGATGGTTTCCGGAATCCCGTAAAGTCGCAACGTCACTTCCGTGATGATGCCAAGCGTTCCTTCCGAGCCGACGAACAGTCGCGTCAGATCGTAACCTGCCGATGACTTGCGTGCTCGTCCACCGGTGCGGATCACCTGACCAGTCGGCAAAACGACCGTCAGCGACAGGACGTTTTCACGCATGGTACCGTAGCGCACGGCATTGGTGCCGGAAGCGCGCGTTGCGGCCATGCCGCCGATCGAGGCGTTGGCACCCGGATCGATCGGAAAGAACAGACCCATGTCGCGCAGGTGCGTATTCAGTTGCTCGCGTGTGACGCCCGCCTCCACTGTGCAATCGAGATCCTCGGCGCTGATGCGGACGATTTTCGACATGCGCGACAGATCGACGGAGACACCGCCACGCACCGCCGTCAGATGGCCTTCGAGCGAGGTGCCGGTGCCGAAGGCGATGACGGGAACACCTTCAGCCGCGCAAAGCCGCACGGTTTCCGCCACATCGTCAGTGCTTTCGGCAAAAACGACGGCGTCGGGGATAGCAGGCGTATGGTGGGATTCGCCACGGCCGTGCTGTTCCCGCAATGCCTGCGCGGTGGAAAAACGCTCGCCAAAACGGCTACGCAATGCGTCGGAGAGAACGGAAGACAGCGCGCTCATCGCCCGGCTCCGGATCTATCTGTGCGACGCCGGTTGAGAGGAAGAAACATGAGAAACTCCGCAAAACAGTCTGGAGACAGTCGAAAACTGGGCGCAGCCTGATGGCAAGGAGCGCCCGGTTCCGGCAGGGATCAGGCGACCAGTTTTTCGCCCTTGAGATGGCGTTCCAGGAAGGGCAAGCTGTCCTGCCCCCAATAAAGCTCGCCTTCGTAACGGAATGTTGGAAGCCCGAACACGCCTGCCGTCTTCGCTGCCTCGTAATTGGCTTTCCAGATGGCGGCGACGTCGTCGCTTCCACCACGTTCGTCCAGCGCCGTGCCATCGAAACCGGCCCCGTCAGCGATTGCGCGGCGGATTTTGGCATTGCCGATGTCTTCGCCGCCTTCCCAGAAGGCCTCCTGGAGCGCCTTGGTCAGCTTCAGCCAGTCCTTGCCCGCATCGATGGCGGCAATGATCATGAAACCGGCCGGCGTGGGATCGGAAAGGGCGGCACGGTTATCAAAGTTCAGCGATTTGCCGCGCAGGGCAGCCCAGCGCTTCAAATCCTTGGTCCAGTAGGCGCGCCTCGCCTCCGGGCGGTTGCGCGAATAGATCGCGCCATTATCCTCGATCAGCGGGATGAGATAGGGCCGGATCGTGGCGTTCTGTTCACCGGCAAGGGCGGCGAAAGGCTCCAGCCCGAGGAAGGACCAGGGGGAGCCGATGCCGAAGAAATAGTCGATGGTCTTTGTCATGCCTTGTCTCCTGAGGATGTCTGGCCGGTTGCGAGATCGAACACAGAGAGCGCGCAATCCCGGGCGATGAGAACGGCATGGGGATCGCGCCCGACCGCAACCGTGGCAAGCGCGCCCTCATAAAGAAGCGAAAGATGGGAGGCGGCCTGATCCAGCCGGACCCCGGCCTTCAACATGACAGCCTCGAAGATGTCCCGCACCATCCGTTTATGGGCTCTCGCCACGGTGACGACCCGTTCGGAATCACCATGTTCGGCGACCGCGAGTGCAAAGGCGCAGCCTCTGAATTCGGGGCTGTCCGCTTTCTCGTAAAGCCGCTCGAAAATCACCCGGATCTGGTCCCTCGGATCAATCGTCGCGGCCAGAACATCCCGCAGCGAGCGAATGACGCGGTCGTGGCGATCCTGGAGATAGGCTGCAACGAGGTGATCCTTGGACGGAAAATGTCGATAGAGAGTAGCTTTTGCGACCTTTGCTTCTTCGATGATGCGGTCGATCCCGACTGCCCGGATACCTTCGTTGTAAAATAGCGCACCGGCGGCGGTGATAATCTGATCTGGAATGGCTTCTCGCATTTTATCGCTTCAGTCTTGTGGGTTTCATGTGAGGAACAGGCCGTGCGCATCATTGTGCGGCGGCAAGACCGGTCTTGTCGCGATCCTGGAATTGTCCGGCGAGAGACCGGATCGCGTCGAGCGGTGCCGCCTTCGCGAAACCGCCCCGCTGTGCAAGCCTGCCGGCAAGAGACTGGATAGCCTCGTTATATGGTGTCGCGATATTGTGCAGACGCCCGAGCAGCACGATTTCCCCGTTGAGAAAATCGACCTCGCTGGAAGCGCCTCGGGCAAAGCTTTGCCAGGTCGATTGCTGGCCGGGCTCGATGCCGCTGTTTTGAGCAATATTCCAGCCTGAAATGTCGATGGTACGCTCGGAAGGGGAGGCGAGATTGTATCCGGCTGCCTCAAGGGCCTGACGGGCTTCATGGACCAGCGCTTCGCCGATCGATGCCCTCTGGTCGTCCTCTCCGTCGAACAGATCCAGCGCATTGCGGACGTTGTGAAGCAGTTTTGCCGATTTCCAGCGGCGGATATCGTTGCTGGTTTCCGCAAGATAGTCGGCGCGGGCAAGGTCTGCGGCGATCTCAATTGCCGTAGCGTCGGAGCCGGCCGGGAAACGTCCTATGGTGATCACGCCGACCTGCGGATTGCCAGCGGCCGCAACCGCGCCCGTTTGCGTAAACCGTGCAGGGGTCAGAATGCTGGCAGCATAGACATTGGCGAAGGTCCTGAGCGCCAGCGCTTCCGTCGCCAGACCGTTCTGAAAGGTAACCAGCGGTAATCGGGCTGCCGTCGCGCCCTCTGCGCCCGATACCTGACGCCATGACCAGTCTGCCAGCGTGGCTGCCGCATCCTGGGTCTTGACGGTCAGTAGCAGGATATCATCGAGCGTCAGTTCCGGCGGATCGGATACATCGAAGGCGTTCAGCCTTATCTGCCGCGTGCCCGAGGGGCGCTGATAGCTCAAGCCATGTTTGATGATGGAAGCGATTTGCGCGCCGCGTCCGATCAAGGCGTATTCGATGCCGGAAAGCTCGAACTGTGCGGCAAGGCTCGCGCCGACCGCGCCTGCGCCAATGATAACGTATCGTGTCACCTTTTCTCCAATTCAGCCGGACCGATATTGCTCCGGTATCCAACGCAGCCGCGCGGATTGCCGGGTCGATGCAGGATTTCACTCACCATCGATCCTCCTCAAGCGCGACCGATGGTGACAGCTAAACTAGGCATGAGAAGTGTTTCAAGAAAGACAGGTCGTTCTTTTTCTATCTATTTTGTAGAAAATAATTTGGTATGGGAACGCTTTGCGATCACCTTATTCCCGACCCGGTCCAGAATTGTCCGAGGGCAACAAATTGTGCGGGTTCGATCGCCACACGTTTAATCGCGCACGCCCGTGCCTGTCCGGTCAGTCACGGGCGTGCGCGGGTTGATATGCCTTACTTCACCTGGGCGACGACCAGCTTGCCGTCCGCACGTTCGGCGACGAACTCGATGTTCGCGCCTTCCCTGAGCTTGGCGAGCAGCGCGTCGTCCTTGACGCGGAACACCATCGTCATGGCCGGCATATCGAGGTTCTTCAGTTCCTCATGGATGATGGTGACTTTCTTGGCCGTGGCGTCGACCTTCTTCACCGTGCCCTTGGTGAATTCCTGTGCGAATGCGCCGAAGGGAGCGGCAAGCAGGAGCGCTGCTGCAACGGAGATTTTAACGATCGTCTTCATGGTCAGATTCCTTTTTGATGGGTTATTTTGCCGAGACTTTGAGATCGCCACGCATGCCGGCCTCGTAATGCCCGGGTTTCAGGCATGCGAATTCGAACATGCCGTCATTGGTGAATTTCCAGATGATTTCCCCGCTTTCGCCGGGGGCAAGGCTGATCGCATTCGGATTGTCATGTTCCATCTCCGGGGCCTTTTCCATCGCGGCCTTGTGCTCCAGATTGGCGCTCTGTTCGTCGAGAATGAATTCATGGTCCAGTTCGCCGACATTCTTCACTGCAAAGCGTACGGTCTTGCCCTTCTTGAATTCGAACTTGGCGGGCGTGAACAGCATCTTGCCATCAGGCGTTTCCTTCATGGTCACCTGAATTGTCTGGGTAACCTTGGATTTGTCGCCGGGTTCGCCGATGGCCATCGCATCATGGCCGCCGCCATGGGTGCCCGATGCGAAGGCGGGCGTGGCGAGAGCGGTGAGAAGCAGCGCAAGTTTCAGTCTGGTCATTGCGTGGTTTCCTTGGTTCTGTGGGGTTATGGTCTGCACAATCAGCCGTGTTTCATCGGTTTTGGCGTGATCTGTGTTTTTGGGTCATTGGTCTTTTCGGTATCCGGCACGTCGCCGGTCCATTCCCAGGCCTGGGTTCCCTGAGGATTTTCGTACCAACCGGGATCGGTGTAATCGCCCGCGGAGATGCCCTCGCGAACCTTCACCACGGAGAACATGCCGCCCATTTCGATGGGACCGTGCGGCCCCCATCCGGTCATCATGGGAACGGTGTTCTCCGGGATTTCCATTTCCATCGCGCCCATATCGGCCATGCCGGCGGTGCCCATCGGCATATATTCCGGCTGGACCTTGCGGATTTTTTCAGTGACGGTCTTCTTGTCGACGCCGATGAAGGTCGGGACGTCGTGCCCCATCGCATTCATCGTATGGTGCGACTTGTGGCAATGGATCGCCCAGTCACCGACATATTTGGCGTCGAATTCGTAGGCCCGCATCGCTCCGACGGGAATGTCGATGCTGACCTCCGGCCAGCGGGCTTCCGGGCGCACCCAGCCGCCATCGGTGCAGGTCACTTCGAAATCATAACCGTGCATGTGGATCGGATGGTTGGTCATGGTCAGGTTGCCAACACGCACGCGGACCCGGTCGTCCTTGGAGACCACCAGCGGATCGATGCCCGGAAACACCCGGCTGTTCCATGACCACAGATTGAAATCCGTCATCGTCATGATTTTCGGCACGTAGGAGCCGGGGCTGATGTCAAAGGCGTTGATCAGGAACACGAAGTCCCGATCAACCGGCATGAATGTCGGGTCCTTCGGATGGATCACGAAGAAACCCATCATGCCCATCGCCATCTGCACCATTTCGTCCGAATGCGGGTGGTACATGAAGGTGCCCGATTTCACGAGATCGAACTCGTAAACGAAGGTCTTGCCAACCGGGATATGTGGCTGCGACAGGCCGCCGACGCCGTCCATGCCGGATGGCAGGATCATGCCGTGCCAGTGGATCGTCGTATGTTCCGGCAGCTTGTTGGTCACGAAAATGCGCACCCGGTCGCCTTCGACGGCCTCGATCGTCGGGCCGGGCGACTGGCCGTTATAGCCCCAGAGGCGGGCGGTCATGCCCTCCGCCATTTCGCGCTCCACCGGCTCGGCGACAAGATGGAATTCCTTGACGCCGTTATTCATCCGGAAGGGCAGGGTCCAGCCGTTGAGGGTGACGACCGGGTTGTAATCTGGCCCGGTGGTGGGCTTGACGGGCGCCTGGGTCGCGGCCGTTTCCATCATGGCCGCTTCCGGCAGGCTGCTATTCGATGTCTTTGCCCAGGCCGCCGTAGAGACCATCGCGGCGCCGACGCCCAGAAAGTTTCTTCTATTGAACATGGTCATTTCCTTTCTCAATGTCCGCCACCGCCGCCGCTAGCGGCGGCAACTTTGGCTTCTGCCCCTGCCGTACCTGCGCCGCCGCCGTAAATGGCAGGGGCAAGGCCGGCTTCCGCGAGCCAGAAGTCGCGTTTCGCATTGATGGCGAGCAGGTTCGAATTGACCTTTTCCCGGCTGTCGACGAGCAGTTCGAAGGTGTTGGTGAGCATGCCGTTATAGGTGAGCAGCGACTCCTCCTCGATCTTCGTGCGCAGCGGCACCACGCTGTTGCGATAGTGCCGGGCGATGTCGTAGTTCGAGCGATAGGCCTGATAGGCCGAGCGGGCCTCCGAGCGGACATTGACCGCCTTTTCCGCCAGCAGGTTTGCCGCACGCATATAGGCGAGTTCGGATTCCCGCATTCTCGCCCGACCGGAATCGAAGATCGGAATGACGAATTCCAGTTCGGCATTGCCCGTTGTCTGTTTGTGTTTTTCACCGTCTTCAAGTTCGCGTTCGGTCTCGAAACCGGAGCGGAGTTCGAGATCGGTGACATAACGGGTGGCCTCGGTGAGCTTGAACGACCGGGCCGTGGATTCCAGATCGAGCTTCGCCATCTGCAAGTCCACGCGGTTTTGCAGCGTCTCGGCCTCGATCATGTCGCGTTTGGCGAGATCCTTCGGAAGCTGCGGCAGGCGGTTGGGGATGCTGTATTCGATGTCCCCTCCCCACAGTCCCATCAGCCTTGTCAGTTCCTCCTTCGCAAGGCGGGCCTCAAGCCGCGCCTTGGCGATCTGGCCCGTCAGCTCGGCATAAAAGACCTGTTCGCGGGCCTGGCCTTCCTTGTTCAGCGAACCCGCCTCTCCAAGCTTCTTGGCAAGTTCCGAGGCGGCATCCGCCGCAGTCTGCGCCTGAGCCAGCTGGCCGACATTTTCCCATGCGGCGACAGCCGTGATCCAGGCGCGACGGGTATCCGCCGCCAATTGCAACGTCTTCAGCGCGGCTGCGAGCTGAGCCTTGCGGAAGCCGGTATCGGCAATCTCGACATTCTGTCTGAGGGTGGCCAACGCCAGAATATTGGTGACGATCACGCCCTCGATTGCCTTGTAGGCCCTGAGACCCGGCGTACCGATCCCCGTCAGCCCGATACCGACTCTCGGATTGACCAGCATGGTCGATTGCCAGGCGGTTGCGGCCGATTCTCCCAGATCGGCATAGGCCGCCTGAAGGCCCTTGTTGTTGAGCAGCGCGACCTGAACCGCCGTCTCGACATCGACGGTTTTCGCTGACATCAGCGATTTGACGCGGGTTGCGGTTGCCTGCGCCTCGGCCCGGTTCTGTATCCAGACCGTCTGCTTTCCGGTCGCTTCGGATGTTCTGGCCGAGATGGTGGTGAAGCCAGCGTTCTTCGACGTGTAGTCGGCAGCGGTGACGCAGCCGCCGAGAATGACCGGGAAGGAAAGGACGGCCGCGAGTTTGAATGCGCTTATCGTCATGATGCGTCTCCTTTCGGAGCCTGCGCATCGTTCTGGTTACGCCAGGGCTTCGGGTCCACCGGGGCGCGGTGCGTATAACCTGCGACCGGTGTCTGATAGCGCAGAGGGGCGACGCCGAGCGACGGGTTTGCCGCGTCTTCATACGAGGCGGCCTCGTTCATCGAGGATGTGGCTGTGCAGCCGCCCAGAAAAAGGGGCGCTGCAACCACGATGTAGATAGGGTTCATGGTAATTTCCGAACAGGAGATGCAACGGCGCGACGGCGCTAAAGCCGCTCACGCACGATCATTGCCCGAGAGGCGGGCTTTGCCTGTTCAGATATTCGGTGGACGGTGAAGCAGCGGGGTCTGGCCCACGGTCTTGCTGTCGTCGAGGAAGGAACGGATGGAATTGACGACGGGTCCACCAAGGGCGTCATGCGAAATCAGCACCGCCATGCCGAGACAAAAATCGTTGCAGCATTCCTGTTTGACAGGCTTTTTAACGCCGCTCTCGTGTTCTGCCGCATCCATGTTGTGGTGATCACCGGATGTCATGGCCGAGCCGCCATGGTCCGTCATCGAACCGTGATCCATCGTCATGGCGGACTGGGTGTGCTGCATTTCCGCAGCGTTGGGACCATGCATTGCGGCATTGACAGTGGAAACGCTGTAGCCTGCCAGTGACAATATCATCACCAGTCTAAACAACAGTGCCATCAATTTCGATGTTCGCAACATCCCACTCATGCGCTGTAGAAGAGCCGCAGTCCCGACATTTGTCAATGGATATCGCTCATAACCATCAACCGAGCCCGATAACCCGGTCCGGCGGCTCATTTTTTCATTGCGCAAAATCGAAGATGAATGAGCGGATAGGGCCGTCCCTGCCCGTCAAGGTCGGAGCGTCCCGTCGGCTCGAAGCCGAGCCGGCGATAAAAGCCGAGGGCCTGCGCGTTCTGTTCGTTGACGTCGGTGGTCAACGCTGCATGTAAGGCGAGCGCCGCCTGCACGAGGGCCGTCCCGATCCCTTTGCCATGCTGGTCCGGATCGATGAAAAGCGTTTCCATATGCCCTTCATGTAGCAACATGAAACCAAGGGGCCGATCCGACCCCTCCACAGCGAGCGTCATAGGTGCCTGCGGAAGAAATGCTGCAACTTCATCCCCGATAGCGGTTCGATCCGCCGGAAGCAGAAAATCATGGGTGGCGTCGACAGCCTTGCTCCAGATTTCAAGGATGCGGGTCGTGTCGCGGCTGGTGGAGGGGCGAAGCTTAATCATGTTTCACCCTTAGCAATTGCCGGCTTTTTGCGCCATGGGGGCGATTCCGATCTTTTCTGCGGGGTGTTTTTCTCCTCCGCTTAATCGCCCTTCAAAATCCTGCGATCTGGTCCCGCATATTCTCTTCGATCCGACACCCGGCAATTTTCCGAAAAAAGCTCTTGCAAAAGGTGCGTTAAAAAAAATAGATAAAAAGAAGTTCTATCTATTTATTCTAACCGGAAGGCTGCCAAATGGATCAGATTGTCACGCAA
Source organism: Rhizobium sp. GR12 (assembly GCF_036596185.1). Lineage (NCBI taxonomy): Bacteria > Pseudomonadati > Pseudomonadota > Alphaproteobacteria > Hyphomicrobiales > Rhizobiaceae > Rhizobium > Rhizobium sp. GR12. The sequence continues at coordinate 182,062 of NZ_JASXTH010000007.1, forward strand.
ATAGAGTCAAATCCGGCGAAATCTCCTATAGTCGAAACGGATTCATCGCTGGAGGAAGCGAAAATTATCTATAATTTGCCGTTTAACGATCTGTTGTTTCGCGCCCAGCGGGTGCATCGTCGCCATTTCGATGCCAACGCCATCCAGATGAGCCGCCTCTTATCCATCAAGACCGGCGGTTGCCCGGAGGATTGCGGTTATTGCAGCCAATCCGCCCGTAATCCGACCGGTCTGAAGGCGTCCAAGCTGATGGAGGTTGAGCGGGTGCTGGCCGAAGCGCGCAAGGCGAAGAAAGGCGGCGCGACGCGTTATTGCATGGGAGCGGCATGGCGCAATCCAAAGGAGCGCGACATGGAGGCGGTGGTGGCCATGGTCGAAGGCGTCAAGGCGCTCGGCATGGAGACCTGCATGACGCTCGGCATGCTGACGCCGGAACAGTCCGAACGGCTGGCCGATGCCGGGCTCGATTATTACAATCATAACGTCGATACGTCGGAGCGATTTTATTCGCAGGTCATCACCACCCGCACCTTCGAGGATCGGCTGGAAACGCTCGCCAATGTTCGTGATGCCGGCATGAAAGTCTGTGCCGGCGGCATTCTCGGCATGGGAGAAACGGTCGATGACAGGATTTCGATGCTGGTAACGCTCGCCAATCTGCCGGTTCCGCCGGAAAGTGTGCCGATCAACATGCTGATCCCGATCCCCGGCTCGAAGCTCGCCAAGGCCGATCCGGTCGACCCAATCGATTTCGTCCGCACCATTGCCCTCGCGCGTATCCTGATGCCGCGCTCGCATGTGCGCCTTTCCGCCGGACGCACGGAAATGAGCGACGAGACGCAGGCACTCTGTTTTCTGGCCGGGGCGAATTCCATCTTCGTCGGCGAGACGCTGCTGACAGCGGATAATCCGGGCGAGGATCATGATACGGCGCTGTTCCGGCGGCTGGGCCTGAAGCCAATGGAGCTGCAAACGGTGGAAGCAGGAGAGACCCGGTGAATTCGTCGGCGCTCTCCCCTTATAAGGTAAAGCTTGCCGGCCTGCATCGCAAGTCAAGGCTGCGGGCGCTTGCCCCCCGGCAGGGTGTCGACTTCACCTCCAACGACTATCTCGGACTTGCCGATGCGCCCCGGCTGAAGACGGCGATTGCCGCCGCAATCGAAAGCGGCGTGCCTGTCGGTGCCGGCGGCTCACGACTGCTGCGCGGCAATCATCCGGAACATGAGGCACTTGAAGCGGAAGCGGCGGCATTTTTCGGGGCGGAAAAGACGATCTATTTCGGCAGCGGATTTGCAGCCAATGTCGCGCTTTTTTCCGTACTGCCGTTGCGGGACGACCTCGTCCTTCACGATGCGCTGATCCATGCCAGCGTCCATGACGGCATTGCCGCCGGCAAGGCGAAGGCGGTGGCCGTGCCACATAATCAAGTCGAGGCATTCGAACGGGAAATAAACCGCTGGCGGCAGGCGGGCGGCAAAGGTCGCCCGTGGATCGCGGTGGAGAGCCTCTATTCCATGGATGGAGACCGGGCGCCGGTTGCAGCCCTTGCCGGTCTTGCCGGACGATACGGCGGCTTCCTCGTCGTTGACGAGGCGCATGCTACTGGGGTGTTCGGAGAGGGCGGGCGTGGCTTTGCTGCGGAACTGGAAGGCCGGGGCAATGTGGTTGCACTGCACACCTGCGGCAAGGCGCTCGGCCTCTCCGGCGCGCTTTTAAGCCTGCCTGCGGTTCTTGCCGATTACCTCACCAACCGCGCTCGCGGCTTCATCTATTCGACTGCGCCGTCCCCGTTGATGGCGGCAGCCGTGCGGGAGGCCCTGCGGATGATCGCCGATGAACCCTGGCGACGCACGCGGCTGGAAGAACTGATAAACTTCGCCGGCGAACAATTGCGTTCTCGCCTTGGAGTGATGCCCAGCGGCTCGCAGATATTGCCTGTCATGATCGGCGACAATGCCCGTGCGCTAAGGATTGCCGCGCGTATGCGGGACGGCGGTTTCGACGTGCGCGCGATCCGCCCGCCGACGGTGCCGGAAGGCACGGCGCGCCTGCGCATATCCCTCACGCTCAATGTGGATGAAAGCCAGATCTCCGACATGATCGGGTTGCTCGCCCTCGCTATGGAGGAGGAGAAATGAGCCTGCGCTTCGTCGTTTCCGGCACCGATACGGGCATTGGCAAGACGGTTTTTTCCGCAGCACTCACCCACGCTTTGCAGGCTTATTACTGGAAGCCCGTGCAATCCGGGCTGGAGGAAGAGACCGACAGCGAGGCGGTGGAGCGGCTGGGCCGCGTGCCGCGCGCGCGCATCCTGCCGGAAGCCTATCGCCTGAAAATGCCGGTATCACCGCACCTTTCGGCCCGCCTTGAAAATGTGACGATCGAGCCTGAGTTTCTGCTTCCGCCGGAAACGGACGGGCCGCTGGTGATCGAAGGCGCGGGCGGTCTTCTGGTGCCACTGACCGACACATTGCTGTTTGCCGATATCTTCGCCCGCTGGCGGATTCCGCTCATCCTGTGCGCCAGAACTTCGCTCGGCACCATCAACCACACGCTGCTGTCGCTGGAGGCGCTGCGGCTAAGGGCCATTCCAGTGCAGGGCGTGGTTTTCATAGGAGATGAGAACCAGGAAAATCAGCGCGTCATTACTGGTATTGGTGGGGTTCGTTCGCTTGGCCGGTTGCCTCACCTGCCGGAGATGACCGCCGAGGCGCTCCACCATGCATTCGCTCAACACTTCGATCTCGCTGATTTTCTGGAGGTGTCGGCATGAACCGTTCGCCCATCTGGCATCCCTTCACCCAGCACGGGCTGGAACCGCCGATGAAACGCATTGTCTCGGCGGAGGGCGCCTTTTTGGTGGATGAGAATGGCGAGCGGCTGTTCGATGCCGTTTCATCCTGGTGGGTCATCACCCACGGCCACCGGCACCCGGCAATCATGGCGGCCATCCGCGCCGCGACCGAGACCTTCGACCAGATCATCTTCGCCGAATTTTCCCACGAACCGGCCGAGACGCTGGCCAAAGGGCTGATCGAACTCGCGCCCGCCGGGCTGAGCCACGTATTTTATTCCGACAGCGGCTCGACCTCGGTGGAAGTGGCGCTGAAGATGGCGCTTGGTTATTTTCACAATCGCGGTGAAAAGCGCGACCGCATCGTGGTCATGGAGCATGGCTACCACGGCGACACGATCGGCACCATGTCGACCGGCGAACGTGGTGTGTTCAATGTCGCTTACGAACCCCTGCTTTTCGGCGTCGACCGGCTTGCTTTTCCGGAACATGGCCGCGAGCAGCAGACGCTCGATATGTTCGAGAGTTTCTGCCGTTCTGGCCGGGTCGCTGCCCTGCTGATCGAGCCGTTGATACTCGGCGCCGGTGGCATGAAGATTTACGGCGCAGATGTTCTGGCCGGGCTGAAACAGATCGCCGAGCGCCACGATTGCCTGCTGATCGCCGATGAGGTGATGACGGGCTGGGGCCGGACGGGAACCATGTTCGCCTGTGAACAGGCCGGAATTTCACCGGATATTCTCTGCACGTCCAAGGGGCTTACCGGCGGTTCGCTGTCGTTGGCGGCTACGCTTTGCAGCGGCGAGATATTCGATGCGCATTTTTCAACCGATCGCCGCAAGACCTTTTTCCATTCGAGTTCCTACACCGCCAATCCAATCGCCTGTGCGGCTGCCGTCGCCAATCTGCAGGTCTGGCGCGACGAACCTGTGATGCTGCGCATCGGGCATTTGCAAGACGCGCTGAATACGAACCTGGGTCGGTTCGACGGTGACGGACGTTTCGCCAACATCCGCCAATTGGGAACCATCGCGGCGCTTGATCTTGTGGTGCCCTCCGGTGGTTATCTCGCCGACGCGGGGCCGCGCATGCGGCAACTGTTCCGTGAGCGGGGGTTCGTCATCCGCCCGCTCGGCAACGTGCTTTATCTGATGCCGCCCTATTGTGCGACGGCGCAAGATTTGGCGCGCGCCTTCGACGCCATCGACGAAGTGGCCTCGATCGTGACCGAAGCCGCTCCGGCAAAATCGCGCGCGGGCGGGATCCCAAACCATCCTCGAAAGGCCTGACAATACAATGCAGACACGTTCTTCCCGCATGGCCGGTTTCGGGCATGCAGTTCCTGCGCGATGCGTCGGCAATGCCGAGATAGAGATGCGTCTTGGGTTGGAGGCTGGCTGGATCGAACGACGGACCGGTATCCGCACACGTTATTGGGCTGAAGAAGGCGAGACCTTGAGCGGTCTGGCGGAAAGAGCCGGCCGCATGGCGCTGGAAGATGCGAAAATCAACTCCGACGATATTGCGCTGACATTGCTGGCAACCTCGACACCGGACCATCTTCTGCCGCCTTCCGGCCCGTTATTGGCTCACAGGCTGGGCCTGACGCGATCGGGCGCGATCGATCTCGCCGGGGCCTGCTCCGGTTTTCTTTATGCGCTTACCCTTGCAGACGGCTTTGTCCGCACCCAGGGCCGTGCCGTGTTGGTTGTCGCCGCAAATATTCTGAGCCGCCGTATCAATCCTGCGGAAAGGGCAAGTGCGGTTTTGTTCGCCGATGCTGCCGGTGCCGTTGTGCTCGCGCCATGTCAGAATGCGCAGCGCGGCCTGCTGTCGGCCGATCTCGTTTCCGATGGCAGCGGTTATGACCTGATCCAGATGGCGGCGGGCGGCAGTAGTCAGCCTTTTTCCGCTGATACGCCTGCCGAAGATACCCTGATGACGATGCGGGACGGACGCGAAGTTTTCTCCCGCGCCGTGGCCATGATGACGCAGACTTCGGAGCGGGTACTGCAACAGGCCGGAATTAAAGCGGCCAATATCGACCGTTTCGTGCCGCATCAGGCCAATGCCCGCATGTTCGACGCGGTCTGCGGCAATCTCGGCATCGACCGGCAAAAGACGCTGCGCACGGTGGAGACCTTCGGCAACTCGTCTGCCGCGACCATTCCGCTTTCGCTTTCCGTTGCCAATGCCGAACGGCGCTTCGCTGAGGGGGAGACGCTGCTACTGACCGCCGCGGGGGCCGGCCTGACCGGCGGCGCTGTTGTTTATCGGGAATAGGCCGGCTTGCAAGAACGGCAGGCCTCACTTCGTGAGCAGGCCTGCACTCATCAACAATTCAGTTTACCACTGACCGCTTGCGGGGTAGCCGACAATTTCCCAGCCGTTATATTCGTACCAGGAGTAGCGCTCGTGGAAAAAGCGCGTGTCATTGTGGTCGTACCGCTTTTTGTCATAGTCTCGAAACGAACCGGGAGACTGCGATTGAACCTCGATGAAAAAGACCAGCATGCCACACAGCCAAAACGACCGATTTGGCCATGGCTGCTGCTGGCGGCTCTCACGCTCCTGGCCATTTACGCCTATTCAGAAGTGACATCGATGATCGATGACACCGTCAGGCTCTGGAACGACCTCGTACAACTATTCTGGTGGATCATCCCGGACCAGCCGCCGTGATGCGCAAACGAAGCACCCGAGAGAAAGCATTGCACGACAGAATGTGAAATGCCGGATATCTCGACATTCGGTTCCGCATAACCACTTGATTTAATGTGAGAAGAGATTGGCTGGGGAACCTGGACTCGAACCAAGATTAACGGAGTCAGAGTCCGTCGTTCTACCATTGAACTATTCCCCAAAGGCCTTGAGCGCATGGCTGCGTTCGCTTTGGTGGGTCGTCATATAGATGATTTATCTTTGGGCGCAAGTCGAAAAAGCAGAAAAATGCGTTTTAGCCGTTCTTTTGTCCTTGGTCGCTCTGGCTAAAGTCTGGCGCGGGTAGATCGGGGCGTGGACAGGAGCAGGCTGGTCTCGCTGCCGGTGATGCCGGGCACAAGGCGGATGCGGCGCAGAACGGCGTCGAAATCGCTGAGTGTCGCGGCGTTGAGTTCCACGATCAGGTCCCAGCGGCCGTTGGTGGTATGGATTTCGGATATTTCCGGGAAACCGCCGAGCGTGCGGATGACCCGGTCCGTCACATGGCCTTCAATCTCGATCATCATGATGCCGCGGATCGCCGCTTCCACCGCATCGGCACGCAGGATGACGGTGTAACCGATGATGGTGCCGTCGTTTTCCATTTTTTCGATATGCGACCGCACCGTCGCACGCGAGGTTTCCGTCTCGATTGCCAGATCGGAAATGCTGCGTCTGCCGTTATGCCGCAAAAGGGTCACCAGCCGTTCGTCGAGAATATCCATTGATAGCCATTCTGATAAATAGATTTAATCAAATTGATAGCCTATTTCAATAATATTGCCAATATTTGATGTTCATTCCGCCATGTCTCTGTGATCTAGTGAGGCTATTCGGTTGGGAAAAGCGAGGGATGGAATGGATATCAGGTTGATCGGTGCGCCGCTGCAAATCGGCGCCGGGCAATTGGGGTGTGAAATGGGGCCGAGTGCGTATCGCATTGCCGGTCTCGCGCGCGCTCTGGAAGATCTGGGCCATAGGGTGGTCGATATCGGCAATGTGACGCCGGCGCCGCTCAGGGAATTCTGCCATCCCAATCCGGCGGTGCACCACCTGGCCGAGACTGTGGCCTGGACCGAGGCGCTGACGGAGGCCGCCTATCGCGAAAGTGCCGCCGCCGTGCCGATCTTTCTCGGCGGCGACCACGCGATTTCGGCCGGAACCGTCGCCGGCATGGCGCGCCGGGTGGCGGAGAGCGGCCGACCGTTTTTCGTGCTCTGGCTCGATGCCCATACCGACTACCACACGCTGGAAACGACGCGCAGCGGCAACCTGCATGGCACGCCGGTCGCCTATTTCAGCGGCCGCGACGGATTTGCGGGTTATTTCCCGCCTTTGTCCCATACGGTTCCTGAAGAAAATATCGGCATGATCGGTATCCGCAGCGTCGATCCGGCCGAGAGGGCCGCACTGGAAGACAGCGGCATCACCGTTCACGATATGCGCTCGATAGACGAACACGGTGTCGCGGTTCTGCTGCGCGCATTCCTGGCGCGGGTTCAGGCGGTAAACGGCCTGTTGCATGTCAGTCTCGATGTCGATTTCCTTGAACCGTCGATCGCGCCTGCGGTCGGCACTACGGTTCCGGGCGGTGCGACGTTCCGTGAGGCGCATCTGGTGATGGAAATGCTGCATGATAGCGAGCTGGTGTGCAGCCTCGATCTGGTGGAACTGAACCCGTTTCTCGACGAGCGCGGCAGGACGGCGACCCTGATGGTCGATCTCGCCGCCAGCCTGATGGGTAAGCGGGTTATGGACCGCCCAACGCGGGCCGGCTGAAAGGAATGATCCGATGACGGTAATACCGAACCTCAATATCGTACCTTTCGTCAGCGTCGATCACATGATGAAACTTGTGCTCCGGGTGGGGATCGATACGTTTCTGCGCGAGCTTGCCGACGTGGTGGAGGAGGATTTCCGCCGCTGGGAAAGCTTCGACAAGACCCCGCGCATTGCGTCGCATTCGAAGGAGGGTGTCATCGAGCTGATGCCGACCAGCGATGGGACGCTTTATGGCTTCAAATATGTCAACGGGCATCCGAAAAACATGAAGGAGGGCCGCCAGACGGTAACGGCATTCGGTGTGCTTTCCGATGTCGGCAACGGTTATCCGCTGCTTCTGACCGAGATGACGATCCTGACGGCGCTACGCACGGCGGCCACCTCGGCCGTTGCGGCAAAACATCTCGCCCGGAAAAATTCCCGCTCGATGGCCATCATCGGCAATGGCGCACAGAGCGAATTTCAGGCGCGCGCCTTCAAGGCCATTCTCGGCATCGACACGGTGCGGCTTTTCGATATTGACCGATCCGCCAGCGAAAAATGCGCCCGCAATCTCGCCGGGCAGGGTTTTGCCATCGAGATTTGCGACAGCGCGCAAGGGGCGGTGGAAGGTGTGGATATCGTCACCACCGTCACGGCCGACAAGCAATATGCGACGATACTGACCGACAACATGGTCGGTCCCGGCATTCACATCAACGCCGTTGGGGGCGATTGCCCCGGCAAGACGGAATTGCACCGGGACATTTTGTTGCGGTCGGATATTTTCGTCGAATATCCGCCGCAGACGCGCATTGAAGGCGAAATCCAGCAACTACCGGCGGACTATCCCGTTACCGAGCTTTGGCAGGTCATATCAGGTGAAAAGCAGGGGCGGGTAAACGACAGGCAGATAACCTTGTTCGACAGCGTCGGTTTCGCGACCGAGGATTTTTCGGCGCTGCGTTATGTGCGCTCGAAACTGGCTGCCACCGGGCTCTATACGGAGCTGGATCTGCTGGCCGATCCGGATGAGCCGCGCGACCTGTTCGGGATGCTGCTGCGCTGCGAGGCGGCTCTCCCCTGAGAGAGCGTTCAACGGGCCTGAAGGATGGGCCTAGTCAGCCTTTCGGCGTTCCTTCCGCACGACCACATGTTCGCGCCAGATGGTGAAGAGGCCGGCGGCAATCACGATTACAGCGCCCAGGACCATATTGGATGTTACGATCTCGCCATAGACGGTGACGCCGATGATGGAGACGAGCACGAGCTGGTAATAGGAAAACGGCTGTACGGAGGCCGCATCCGCCAGTTCGAACGCCTTGATCAGGCAATAATGGCCGCTCATGCCGGTAATGCACAGCGCCAGCATCCAGCCCCAATCCTGGGGGGCGAGGCTCACCCAGTAGAACGGGCCAATCAGCGTCAGCGCTGCGGCACCGGCGACGCCGGTATAAAAGAAGCTCGTCATCGCTGAATCGCTCTTGCTGCCGAGGCGGGTCAGGACGCTGTAAAGCGCCAGCATGAAAGCGGCGACGAAAGTGATCATCAGGGTGTTGTCGAAACCCTCGCCATCCGGCTTCAGGATGACGAGAACGCCGATGAAACCGACGAAAATGGCGCACCAGCGTCGCCAGCCCACATGTTCACCAAGCAAGGGTACGGAAAGTGCTGCAACGATCAGCGGTGCGGAGGCGAGGATGGAATGGCTGTGCGCCAGCCCGACAACGGCGAAGGAGAAGATGGAAAAAACGATCTGTACGGCAAGAAGGACGCCACGGCCGATTTGCAGCCAGGGACGGTTGGCCATGACGGCGCCCCGGATGCCGCCCGAGGATTTTGCGGCCATCAGCAAAACGAAGACGGCGAAGGCCCAGTACCGAAGCATGGCGACGAAGACGGGCGGATAGGCGCTGCCCAGATGTTTCGATATGCCATCCTGCGCCGCAAAGATCGTGAAGGCGACAAAGGCATAAAGATAACCGGTCTTGGGTGATGGCATAAATAAACCGCTGTCCGGCTGTTGGCGACAAAAGAGGATTCGGCGCGAATAAGGTGGATAGCAACCATATGTTACAGCCGCATCTTGTCAGACAACCTTATTTTCCGAATAGCTGCCATGCAAGTGCGAAGGTGACCTCTCCCCGGTGAGGCTTGAGAGTGATGTTGATGCGGGCGAAAGGTTCGGAAATACCTGTTTTCCTGTCCGCCATGCGTTAGCGCGGGGCGGACAGGATGTCCGGTTACGGACTGATTTCTGTAACGTCAGCCGATCGTCACCGCTGACTTCGAGGCCACGGATTTGAGCGCGGCGTCGGCCAGTTTCAATGCGATCAGCCCATCCTTGATGGAGGGCGCCGGTGCGACATTGTTTTCGATGCAATCGATGAAAGCCGCAATTTCTGCCGCATAGGCCGCCGTGTAACGCGTCATGAAGAAATCATGCAGCGGCGGGCGGGCGTAGCCTTCGGCATTGGCGATTTCGATAGAGACCGGCCGCTGGTTTTCGGCCGCTGCCGAACCGAGCGAACCGTGCACTTCGATACGCTGGTCGTAACCATAGGTCGCGCGCCGCGAATTCGAAATGATCGCCTGCCTGCCGCTTTTCGTCGTGAGAATGATGCTGGCACTGTCGAAATCGCCGAGAGTGCCGATCTCCGGATTGACGAGAACGGAACCGGTGGCGAACACGCTGTCCACTTCCTCGCCGAGCAGGAAACGCGCCATATCGAAATCATGAATAGTCATGTCGCGGAAAATACCGCCGGAAACCTTGATATATTCGGCCGGCGGCGGGCCGGGATCGCGGCTGGTGATGGTTACCATTTCCACCTTGCCGATGCGGCCGTCCTCGATTGCCTTGTGCACGGCCTGGAAATGCGGATCGAAACGTCGGTTGAAACCGAGCATCACCTTTGCGCCGGTTTCCTCGACCACCTTGGCGCAGGCTTCCGCCCGGGTCACATCCAGATCGACGGGCTTTTCGCAGAAGATGGCCTTGCCGGCACGGGCGAAACGTTCGATCAGGTCGGCATGGGTGTTGGTCGGCGTGCAGATGATGACGGCGTCGATCGTCTTGTCGGCCAGAACCTCGTCGATCGTGCTGACCTTGCACTGTGCTTCGCGGGCGATTGCTTCCGCAGCACCGGCCACGGCGTCCACAACGGCCACCAGCTTCGCACGGCTGTCGGTGGTGATCGCCTTGGCGTGGACCTTGCCGATCCGTCCAGCGCCGAGCAGTGCCAATTTCGTAACCATCTTTCCTCCGGTTTCTCACACCCGTCTTTCACTCCCGGAAAGACAGAATATGAACGCAAACAATGTTTCGATATGGAATATATGTTCTATTTTGCTAGATCGACATCGGAGGTGTGTCAAGCGTTTTGACGATGGTCGGGACGGCCGAAATCATTCCCTCGGGAAGACCATGCAGCACGGTTGGCCGCTGCGTAGAAAAAGCGTCGGGGCAGGGTGCCAAGTCTCTGCGGGTGATCAGTCGATGGAGGGCGTCTCGGCCGAATGTTGGGGAAGCGCATAAACCTCGACCGGGGTTTCGAGGCCGCGCAGCAGCCATGGACCCAGATTTTCCAGTCTGTCCTCGTATCCGGCCATACGGACGAATTCTTCGGAAAACAGCACGCTGCGGCCGGTCTCCTTGGTCAGCGTTTCAAGCCGTGACGCGATGTTCACAGCGGGGCCGATGACGGTGAAATCGAGGCGGGTTTTTGAGCCGATATTGCCGTACATGACATCGCCGACATGAACGCCGATGCCGTAACCCAGAGGGTCGTGACCCTTCTGGCAATTGATTTCATTGAGGGCAACGAGGCTTTTTTGCGCGCTGGCAATGGCTTTCATGAGGTTTTCACAGGCCTGCGGATCGCTGAGCGGGAAAATCGCCAGCAGCCCGTCGCCCATGAATTTCAGGATTTCGCCGCCGAATTCCTCGATCGGGTCGCACATGGCGTCGAAATAACCGTTCAGAAGCTCGATGACGTCATCGCGCGGCCAGAGGTCGGAAATATGGGTGAAGTTACGCAGATCGCAGATCAGGATCGCCGCACCCACCGTTATGCCGCTGCCGCGCGTCGTTGCACCATTGAGGATTTTTTCGCCCGCATGCGGACCTACGTAGGTTTCCAGCAGGGTGCGCGTCATACGGTTTTTCAGGCGTATCTCGCTGACCAGCGCCAGGGCCGGCAGCAGATTTTTCAGGGTGAGGACTTCCGCTTCTGAAAAGCCACCTGGCCGGTCGCTGGAAAAAGTGGCGACATGGCGTCTGCCGAACGTGTGTTCGATCGGCCATGCGAAATAATCCGTCAGCCCTTCGGCGCGCAGTTCCTCATAGATCGTATAACCGGGCTGATCGATGTCGTCGCCGTTCAGCCGGTGTCGGATCTCGGTGGCGCCCTGGTGGATGTCGCTGATGGGGCTGTTCAGATATTCGGGTGTGTTCTCCGATCCATAGCCATAGGTGGCGATCTCGGCGGACGACATGCCGGCTTTCCACAATATCCGCGCGCCAAGCCATTGCGGATGGCGGATGCGGAAGGCGAGCACGCCCCGTGCGACGGAAATTCCTGCCTCCCGCAGCCTGGCGCAAAGTTCCACGAATATCTCATCGATAAAACGCTCGTCCTTCGTGCCGGTGACGAGCCAGTCGAGAATTTCCGTTTTCTCCGCCGGCCACAATTCATCCAATGCTGAAGAAACCGGTTCTTCGGTGTCGAGAGTGAGTGTCATGGCAGGATTCCGGAGGTTGTTGCTGCTCTCGCGAAAACGGGCCACATGCCGAACATGACCCGTGCGGACATCATGTGGTGCGGGATAACGGAAATGTTAAGAGAGCGGTGTGGAAAATGTTCCGGAGGGTGTGGCGGCGTTCAGCCAGTACGCGCGCCGCCCGGATGTTGCCGTGAACATCGTCCCGGCGGCGCTGAGATTTGGCTCGGATCGTTCCGAACGATCAGATAACGGTTTCGACAGGAATATGCAGGGCGGCGGCAACGCGCCTGATGCGCGACGGATCGCTGTCCGTGCCGTCTTCCAGGGCGCGTATTTCGCTGGCCGTCAGGCCGCAGGTAATGGCAAGCTGTTCGACCGAATATCCGGCGAGATTGCGTGCCGTCAAAACCTTTCGGGCGAAAGGAGCATCTGTTTCGTGATCAGAATCGGGTTGTGAGACTGAAATTGTCATTTTTGCATCTCCCTCATGGTGGACACTTTAATGCGGGTGGCAAAAAAAGTTGCCAGAGCCGAATGCGGCCGCGTTGCCGGAGAAAAAATCGTTGCTGCAACGCAGCGGGAACATAGCTGCTTCACCCACCTACGCAATAGTTAAATTTTGTTAAGTTTCGTGATCGCGGCATTTTTCAGTCGTGAAAGGGGTCAAAAAAGTACGATTTTTTGAGGTTTTAGTGGATTATGGCAGAGCGATTTGCGCTAAAGCATGCCCCAGGCGCGGAAACGGCCACGGCCGGTGACCTCCCGCAATTCCAGCTGATTGGCAAGCCCGATCGCGCCTTGCGGCGTGGTGCCGAGTTCCTTGACGATCATCGCTGCCGAGACCACTGGCCGGGCAACCACCAGTTCCACCAGTTCGGGCAGACGCGAGGAAGAGCGCCGTCCGGCCAGTTTGCGCAGCATGCGCTCTCTGGCGTGGGTCAGCCTGTCATGTTCCTTCATGCTGGCGAGTGCCGCTTCGTAAAAACTATCCAGAAGAGCCAGGAGGCGCTGCGTCTGGTTTCTGGCGTGCCGGCGCTCGCGTGGAACCGCGCGAAGACCGGTGCTGAGCGCCGGCAGGTGATCGGGAGCGACAGCCCCGTCGCGCAGAAAAGCGGCGGCCAGAAGCCTGCCGAGCCAGGGGCTGCGCTGCAGAACCTCGATCATGTTCCAGGCATCCAGCAGGATTGCGGTCCGCAGGATCGTCGGCAGTTCTTCCGTGCGGCCATGGACCTGCCGCCATTCTTTCAGCCTTTCCTCCTCATCCCAGTCGGGATCGTTGACCATCGGATGGCCTTCGTCCCGAAGTGTCATCGGCGGCAGCGTGGTGCCGGCGGTGATCGCCTCCAGCGTGGCGGAGCTTCGCGCCAGAAGCGCGTCCAGTTCGGAAAAGGCTCCATCCAGCGGGGTCTCCCCTTCTGTGTCCGCTTCCCCGTTGTGGGAACGCTCCACAGTTTCCTTGCTGAATGCCGTCTCGTCGGCCGCTATTGTCGTCCTGCCCCGCAGGCGCGTAAGCCCGGGCGCCGTGAAGGCCCAGCCCGGCGCATTGGAAAAAATCAGCCGTCTCGAACGGAGAATCCGGTGCGCCGCCGTCATTTCATGGGTGGGCGCCCGCACATCCATGTGGGCGTCATGCAGGACGAGATCTTCCAAATGGACTAGTTCGCCATCCACCCACATGGATGAAATCGCATCGGTAAAATCCTGCCTCCCGATGAAACCATGCTTCATCGGCGAACGGTCTATCCGCTCGTCTAGCCGCGCCAGCGCTTCGCCCGCACGGGCAGCGGGAATGAGAAGCTTTTCGATCTGGACGTCGGATATATCGTAAATCATTGATATTTTTTAGTTCGAGCATGGGTGGGTTACAAGATGGATTGTAACGGTCCGGCGCGGAAGATCGGGAACCAGGGTGTTCATCATCATGCTGCGATGCGGTGTAAACTTGCGCATCGCAATATGACGGGTATATACCCCCTCTGAGAGCGACAAATTATCACACCTTCCGTTCGCCCTTCCATCTCCTGACGAAGATGAATTGGAGTTTACCCGTGAATATTATGGCAAATGGTCCTGCCACGGCACCGGATCAGAAAACCCGTTTGAAATCCATTATCGGCGGATCGGCGGGCAACCTCGTCGAATGGTACGACTGGTACGTCTATTCGGCGTTTACGCTTTATTTTGCACCGGTGTTTTTCCCCTCCGGAAACCAGACAGCCGAGTTGCTGAGCGCGGCGGCCGTGTTCGCCGTCGGATTTCTGATGCGGCCCATCGGAGCGTGGTTCATGGGAACCTATGCCGACCGCAAGGGCCGCAAGGCCGGCCTGACATTGTCCGTCACGCTGATGTGCCTCGGCTCGCTGATGATCGCCGTCACGCCCGGCCATGAGACGATCGGTATTGCCGCGCCGGCCATTCTGGTTTTCGCCCGCCTTCTGCAAGGCATCAGCGTCGGCGGCGAATATGGCGCCAGCGCGACCTATCTCAGCGAAATGGCCGGCAAGAGCCGCCGTGGCTTTTTCTCCAGCTTCCAGTATGTGACGCTGATTTCCGGTCAGCTTCTGGCGCTGGCGGTGTTGCTCGTTCTGCAGCGCGTCCTGTCGCCGGAACAGCTCGGTTCCTGGGGCTGGCGTATCCCCTTCTTCATCGGCGGCATTCTTGCAATTGCGGTGTTTTATATCCGCCGTGGCCTTGCCGAGACGCAGTCCTTCGAAAACGCCAAGGCAGGCGGAGCGGACAAGCCGAAATCCAGTGGATGGGCGCTGTTCAAGCACTATCCGAGGGAAGCGTTGATGGTCATGGCGCTGACTTCAGGCGGCACGCTCGCCTTTTACGCCTATACGACCTATCTGCAGAAGTTCCTCGTCAACACCTCCGGCTTCAGCAAGGAAAGTGCGACCGAAATCACCACGGCAGCACTCTTCGTCTTCATGTTGTGCCAGCCGATCGCCGGTGCGCTATCGGACAAGGTGGGTCGCAAGCCGTTGATGGTTGGCTTCGGCATTCTCGGAACGCTGTTCACCTATCTCATCTTCACCACGCTGGCGACGACGACCGACCCGATCAAGGCTTTCGCTCTCGTTCTAGTCGGCCTGTTGATCGTCACGGGTTACACCTCCATCAATGCGGTGGTGAAGGCGGAAATGTTCCCCGCCCATATCCGGGCGCTCGGTGTTGCTCTGCCCTATGCGCTGGCGAACACCATTTTCGGTGGAACGGCTGAATTCGTTGCCTTGAAGTTCAAGCAGATCGGCCACGAAAACTGGTTCTTCTGGTATGTGACGATCATGATCGCGCTGTCGCTGGTGGTCTATGTGAAGATGCGCGATACGCGTGATCACAGCCATATCCACGAGGATTAAGCGGCCGTGATCTATACCGATGAAAGCCCCGTCCTCTGGCGGGGCTTTTCGTTTTCAGCGCTTTCAGGCGGCGTCGATCGGAAGGACGATGCGGGCCTCGAAACCATCTTGTCTGCCGGGGGCGGGAGAGGAAAGCACGAGCTCGCCGCCAATCTGCTCCATCAGGCTTTTGACGATGGCGAGGCCAAGCCCGGTGCCATCCGCCTTGGACGGGCCTCTGACAAAACGTGTCGTCAGTTTGGGAAGCAGCGCCTTGTCGATTGCCACGCCGGAATTGACGACGCGGATCGTGCCGTTCTCTTCGGCCAGTATCTGCACCGGGCTTTCCGCCGGGCTGTGGATCAGCGCGTTTTCAAGAAGGTTGCGGACGATGATGCCGAAGGCATCCGTGCCCATCTTGCAGTGCAGCCCGCCTTCGCAGCGATTGGTGAAACGGAGACGGGACGTGCCGATTGCCGTTCTGCTCATGTCGTCGATGACGAGTTCGAGAACGGGGATCAGGTCGTTTACCGTATCGGTTACCCCGATCCGTGCTTCGGCACGCGACATCTGAAGCAGTTTTTCGGCAAGATGGCCGAGATGCAGCAGGGATTTTTCGATATTTTCCACACGCGGTGCGAATTCGGGCGGAATATCGGCATGCAGCCGTTGCGCCTGCGCCAGCGCGCCGGCAATCGGCGTGCGCAATTCATGGGCACTGTTGGCGGTAAACTCCCGCTCCGCCTCGATTGTCGATCTCAGCCGTCTCAGCAGCAGATTGACCGAGCGGGCGATGGGATGGAGTTCGGCCGGAAATGGCAGGGTTTCCAGCGGGGCGAGATTGCCGCCATCCTTCTTTCCGATTTCGTCGCGCAAGGTCTGGATCGGTTGCAGGGTTTTTCGCACTACGACGATGACGGCGAAGATGCTGGCGGGGATGAGAAGGAGAACGGGGAGCAAAAGTGCCGTGCCCGCTTCTTCGATCGCCTCACGCCGGTTGGCGAAGGCGTCTGCGACCTGAAGGAAATAATTTCCGTCCGGTGTGGCGACCGTAAAGATGCGCTGTGTCGCCGTTTCGGAAAAGCCGGGATCGAGCGAGACCTCGAAAGGCTCGGTCGAACTGTCGTGCGAATGCAACACGACTTGCCCTTCCCGGTCGCGAACCTGATAGGTCAGATATTCTGCCGCATGTGCCGACTGGTTGAGTTTCTGCGAGGCGGGACCTGTGTTGTTTTCCCTGAGATCGTCCACCAGCAGCGGCAGCAGCCTTTCAGCGGTTTCCTCAACACCGGCGTCGAAAATCTCGGCGAACTCGTCCTGCATCACCATGACGCCAAGCCCGCAGGCGATGAGCCAGGATATGGCGACAACGCTGGTCAGCGCCGTGACCAGCTTGCGGGTCATGCTTGTCGGTCTGGCCATGTCTGCCTACCTGCCATTCTGCCTATTTGATGGTGTAGCCGACGCCGCGCACGGTCTCGACGCGGTCATGGCCGATTTTCTTGCGCAGCCGGCTGATATAGACCTCGACCGTATTGCTCTCTATTTCAGCGCCGAATTCGTAAAGCGTGTCGTGCAATTGCGATTTCGAGACGACGGCACCGGGATGCTCGACCAGTTTTTCAAGCACGGCCCATTCTCTGGCGCTGAGCGTCTGCGCCTTTCCGTCAACGATGATATTGCGCGCCACCTGGTTGATTTCGAGGCCCGGCAGGCGAATGACGGGAGCGGAGCGACCCTCGTAACGCCGCGAGACCGCCAGCATGCGCGCCGAAAGTTCGTTGAGATCGAATGGCTTGACCAGATAGTCGTCGGCGCCCGCATTCAGCCCGGCAATCCGGTCGGAGACCTGATCGTGCGCAGTCAGAATGATGACGGGTGTCGAGTCATCCCGGTTGCGCAGGGCTTGTAAAAGGGTGATGCCCTCGCCATCCGGCAACCGCATGTCGAGCAGGATCAGGCCGTAAGCCATGGTCAGTGTCGCTGCCGTGGCGTCATCCAGCGTCTTGAACCAGTCCACAGCGTGGCCGACTGCGGCGACATGGTCCCGCAGCGCCTCTCCCAGCACCTGATCGTCTTCAACAAGCAGAACCCGCAAGACAGCTCCTCTATCGCATCGTCCTGCGTATCGCTTTCGCGGGATAAGCGTCAAGCACTGTCTGTTCAGCTATTCTGGCGCTGGGTGCAGCCACCGAACACGTCCAGCGAGGCGTCGTAGACGGAAGTGGAGACGTTCATCATTCCAAGGATGCTGTGGAAATAATTATCGTGGGAGCGTCCGCCCTGCGCGGCGCTTTTCGTGAGGCAGGCGCGGTCCAACCCCATGGATTTGGCGAAATCGTCGTCGAACCAGACGAGGAACGGTACATGGGTCTGCTGGTCGGGCGCGAGCAGGTAGGGCGCACCATGCAGGTAGACGCCGTTTTCGCCAAGCGATTCGCCATGGTCCGAGGCGTAGATCATTCCCGTCGCCAGCTTGTCCGAGCGCGCCTTCAGCTTGTCGATCACCGTGGACAGGAAATGATCGGTGTAGAGAAGCGTGTTGTCGTAGGAGTTGACGATCTCGGCGTCCGTGCAATTGCCAAGTTCGGCGGTCCGGCAGTCCGGTGTGAATTTCCGGAACTCGTCGGTGTAGCGAAGATAATAGGTCGGTCCGTGGCTGCCCATCTGGTGCAGCACGATGACACTGTCTTTCTTGACGTCGTCGAGCCAGGCGTCGAGCTTGTCGAAGAAGATGTCGTCGCGGCATTCTCCACCGGTGCAGAAGCGGGTGTCATTGGCGGAAGGCAGGTCGAAATAGGGAATGCGGTCGGCAACGTTCTTGCTGCCGGTATTGTTGTCCAGCCATGTCGCGCCGATACCCGCATGGACGAGAACATCCATTACATTCTCGTTGGCGAGCGCCTTGTTGTGGCTGTACTGCGAACGCGGGAATTTCGAGAACATGCAGGGAATGGAAATCGCCGTCGCGGTGCCGCAGCTGGTCGTGCTCGGGAAATAGATCACGTTGCGCTTGGCCAATTCAGGATTGGTGTCGCGCCCATAGCCGTTGAGGGAAAAGTTCGCAGCGCGGGCGGTTTCTCCGGCCACGATGACGGTGATGCGCGGCTTGTGGACGTCGCCCAGCGCAGCAAGAACCTTTGCATCCTTACCGATCGGGCTAACCTGTATGGCGACTTCCTTTTCGGCCTGCGTCAAATAGTGAACGGCGGACAAGATCGGCGACAATGGATTGACGCTTTTGACGATGTCCTTGTGCTGCCGGAGGGCGGTGGTGAACGTCTTGGAATTCGTGAAGCTGATAATGCCGACGATGGTGAGGCAGATCAGGATGCTGATGGTGTTCCACAGCAGCTTTTCGAGGATCGGCCGATGCCTGACCCGGACAGCGACGATGACGAGCGAGGGCACCAGCCCGTAGATGACCAGATGCCACAAGAGGCCAGGGGTCATCAGATTGCCCGCTTCCGCCGGCGTCGTCTCCACGGCGTTGCGGATCATGTCGCTGTCGATGACGATGCCATAGCGGTCGATGAACCAGGAGGCCGCTGCCGCAGCGAATATCAGGAAGATCAGAAACGGCTTGATGAGGTATTTGGCAGAAAAAGTCGTGATCAAGGCGCCGAAGAGCGCCGCCATGGCGACATAGAGCGCGACGATGGCGACCGGATAGGCGGAAAAATAGGTGTGGACCTTGGACCAGAATGTCTGGTTTGTAAAAAACAGCAGATAGATAGCCGTCAGCAGGCTGAGCGGCACGCTGCCGATTTCCGGCCGATATGTTTCGTTTCCTGTCGCTTTCGCGGTAAAAAGTGCCACTGTCGGTTCCACCAGATCCGTATGTGCCGGCGGTAGCAGGAAACGTTCCGAAACGTGTGTATTCAGGCTGCCGCGAGGCCGGTCGATGGCAAATGCGTCATTTAACTGACATCAACCTGAAAGCTTGTCATGAAAGTGTCACACTACGCGGTGCCGCATGGCGGGAAGATCAACATCAGTTCGGCACTGGCTGTATCACCACCTATCAGCCAAACGGATGGCGGCGGGTTTTTCGCTCCCGGTGCGTCGCCCTCTCGTCTAAAACTTGACTGACAAAGAATATATTTCTAGTTGCTCCACTTTCGGATGCTATTACGGTTATGGACCACCGGTGATACGCCGCATCAAGTAAAGCAGCAGGGGCATGAAGCGCAGGGATCGATTGATGTGCCCCGTTCGGGGGCGGCGGGAATTTCTGGGGCTGCTCGCCGCTTCGATTGTCGCGAGACCGGCGCGAGCTGCGGTGACGCCGCGTATTGCCGCGATCGACTGGGCCATGCTGGAAACATCCGTGGCGCTCGGCGTCATGCCTGTTGCCGCGACCGAGCTTATCCAGTTCAGGAAAGGTGCCGTCGAGCCTGATATCCCTGAAACCGTCGCCGATCTTGGTCTGAGGGGCGCCCCGAATTTCGAGCTTCTGCAATTGACACGGCCCGACCTCATTCTCATTTCGCCTTTCTACACGCGTTACACCGGCCGGCTCGAAACAATAGCGCCGGTGTTTTCGCTGCCTTTCTACGTGCCGGGGGAGCCGCCGTTTGAAAAGGCTCTTGCCGCTGTCGCCGCTCTTGGCGAAAAGCTTGGCAGGACTGAGGAGGCGCGAAAGGTTCTGGATGCGGCGAACCATGCGCTGCAAGCCATGCGGACGCGCCTTGAAGCCTTTGCAGAAAGGCCGACCTATATCATCAACATTGGCGACGCCCGGCATTTCCGCGCTTTCGGTGAAGACAGCATGTTCGGTGATGTTCTCGGCCGGCTGGGCCTGAGCAACGCCTGGATCGACCATTCACAATTCACCTTCGCAGCCCCGGTTCCGCTCGAAAACCTCGGCCGTTCGCCCGATGCGCGCATCGTCATCGTCTCCGATATTCCGGTGGAGGCTCGTGAAAGCCTGCGCAACAGCGCCATCTGGCGCACGCTTCCGGCCGTACGAGAAAATCGCGTGGTCACGGTCGGTAATATCAGCCCCTATGGCGGCATCACCGCAGCCATGCGTTTCGCGCGGCTTCTGACCGAGGCTCTGACAACGCGGGGGGAAGCATTGTGACGGCGCGGCCTCTCCAGTTTGTCTTCGGGCTCGTCTTTCTTCTGGCCTGCGGGCTTTCCCTGCATGCCGGGCTGATGCGACTGCCTCTCGGCGCGTGGCCGGGCCTGCCGTTCGATGCCGCGACCATGTCGATGGATCAGGTCATTTTCGCATTCAGCCTGATGCCGCGTGTGGCTGTCGCCATTCTGGCGGGCGCGATGCTGGGATTGTCGGGTGCGCTTTTCCAGCAATTGCTGCGCAATCCGATTGCCGATCCCTCCACGCTCGGCATCTCCGCCGGTGCCCAGCTGGCAATCGTCATCGCGACACTGTTCTTTCCCTCGGTGCTGGATGGCAATCGCGCATTGGTCGCTCTGGCAGGCGGCGCCGCAGCGGCTGGCGTCGTGTTCCTTCTCGGCTGGCGGCGGTCCTTCGAACCGGTGACCATGGTGGTATCAGGGCTTTTGGTCGGTATCACTGCCGCCTCCGTCTCCGCCGCGCTGACGCTTGCGCAGGGCGAATATCTGATGTCGCTCATCGTCTGGAATGGCGGCTCGCTCAGCCAGCAGGACTGGTCGAACGCTTTTCTGCTTGCCACCCAACTTCTCGCGGGTCTCGTTCTGACCGGGTTGCTGATAAGACCACTCACGGTTCTCGGCCTTGGTGATTCCGGTGCGCGTTCGCTTGGCGTATCGCTGTTTTCGATCAGGCTGGCGGTTGCTGCCGTTGCGGTCATGCTGGCGGCCTTCGTTGCCGCAGCGGTCGGTCTCGTCAGCTTTATCGGCCTTGCCGCACCGGCACTTGCCCGGGCGCTCGGCGTGCGGCGGGCATCCTCCGTGCTGTTCGTTTCGCCGCTTCTGGGAGGTCTGCTGCTCTGGTTCTGTGACGGTCTCGTGCAGCTTCTGGCGGCGACGACAGCCGAAGTTTTTCCAACGGGTGCGGTAACGGCCCTGATCGGCGGACCGCTGCTTCTGTGGCTGCTTCCGAAAATCCGACCGACGGATGTGCATCGCACCGAAGGTGTGGACCTTGCGACAAGACGCCGGCTTGCGGCCCTTTTGCCTGTGCTTGTCATCATGGCCGGACTGGTTTTTGCCGCACTCGCCATCGGCAAGGGACCGGAGGGCTGGACGGTGCTGAAAGCTGGCGACCTGCAGAGCCTTTTGCCCTTCCGTTGGCCGCGGCTGATGGCAGCTTGCGCTGCCGGCGGTCTTTTGGCGATGGCTGGCGCACTTCTCCAGCGTCTCACCGGCAATCCCATGGCAAGCCCGGAAGTAATCGGCGTCAGCGGTGGCGCGGGCCTCGGTTTTGCCGCCGCCATCACGCTTTTTCCGGCCGCAGGCCTGTTCGAGCTGTTTTGCGGCGCCGGCATCGGCTCGGCGGCCGTGATGATCCTCGTTCTGTTCTTTTCGGTGCGCCGGCATCTGGCGCCGGAAAAAATATTGCTCGCGGGCATCGCCATCAGTTCGCTCTGCTCGGCGGTGCTTTCGGCGCTGCTTGCCATCGGTGACCAGCGGGCCTGGCAAATTCTTTCCTGGCTCAGCGGTTCGGGTTCAACCGCAACGCCCGCTTCGGCGATCTTTCTGGCGGTGCTCTCCGTCGTGCTCTTGGCTGCCGCTTTGTCGGTGACGCGCTGGCTGACGATCCTGCCGCTCGGCCGGGATGTGCCGCTCTCCCTTGGCCTGCCGCTCGGCGCGGCGCGCATCGCCGTCATTGCGGTGGCCGGCATTGCCACTGGTGCCGCCTCGCTGCTGGTCGGTCCGTTGAGTTTCGTCGGGCTGATGGCGCCGCATATTGCGCTTCGCGCCGGTTTCACCACGCCGCGTGACCATCTGTACGCTTCGTTTCTGTTCGGTGCGGTGCTGATGGCGCTTTCCGATCTCGGGGCGCGAACCGTGACATTTCCCTATGAACTCCCGCTCGGACTTTTCGCGGCTCTTGCCGGTGCGCCTTATCTGATCTGGCTTGCAGGCAGGCGATAATGATTTATTTGAACGATTTACGGAGATGAGAACCATGGGTGAGGCCGCACTTGCCGTCGATTACGACGATATTCCGCTTTTTTCTCTGGACGGCGTAACGATGGAAGTGCCGGGCAGGACGTTGCTGCATCCGCTGACGGCAAGTTTTGCAACCGGCAAGACCATCGGCCTGATCGGACATAACGGTTCGGGAAAATCGACGCTGCTCAAGATTCTCGCGCGCATCCAGGAGCCGACGACGGGCAGGGTCTCGTTCGAGGGAAAGGCGCTCGGGAGCTGGAGCAATCGTGAATTCGCGCGGAAGCTCGCGTATCTGCCGCAATATACGCCGGCGGCCTCCGGCATGCTGGCCAAGGAACTGGTGGCGCTTGGCCGTTACCCCTGGCACGGCGCGCTTGGCCAGTTCACCAAGGCGGATCAGGAGAAGGTGGATGAGGCGATCGAGCTGACCGATACCGTGGCCTTCAGGGACCGGCTGGTGGACACGCTTTCCGGCGGCGAGCGCCAACGTGTGTGGTTGGCCATGCTGGTTGCCCAGAACGCCGAAAGCCTGCTGCTGGACGAACCCATATCGGCGCTCGACATGGCGCACCAGCTCGAGGTGCTTTCGCTGGTGCAGAGACTGTCGCGCGAAAAGGGTCTCGGCGTCATCGTCGTACTGCACGATGTCAACATGGCGGCACGCTTCTGCGATGAGATCGTCGCACTTCATTCCGGCCACCTGATCGCAAGGGGAACACCGCAGGAGATCATGACGCCGGAAACGCTGGAGCGGATTTATGGCGTTCGCATGGATGTCATCACCCATGCCGCCACCGGCTTTCCCGTCGCCCTGCCGCTTTGATGTTGCCGTAAAACAACGCTTGGAAGTGCTCGTCTTCGACGGCAATTTCTCAAGCGTTTCCCGCCCTAACAATGTCTTAATGGCATCCTACCGCCAGTAGACATTGTTAACTGTTTTGCTTTCCTTGCATCCAATTCAGTTGTTTTGGATCGATTTTGGGGAACAAACGTTAACAGTGCGGAATTCAATATCCGGAGAGGGCAAGAAGGGCTGCTGCGGGTAGGAATGAAACAGGAGAAAATAAGATGAAAAAGGCTGTTGCCGTAACTTTTGCCGCATTGACGATGGGCCTCGGCGGTACCGTGTCCGCACTCGCTGCCGACCTTGCGAGATATGAACCGGCTCCCCAGGAGCAGGACGACCGCAACGGCGTCAAGATCGGCTATCTGAGCTGCGATATCGGCGGCGGTGTCGGTTACGTTATCGGCTCGGCCAAGGAACTGGACTGCACGTTCCAGTCCACCCTCGGCGCGCGCCGCACCGACCATTACACCGGCGCGATCCGCAAGATGGGCGTTGATCTTGGTTTCACCACGCAGGGCCGTCTGGTCTGGGCCGTTTTTGCCCCGACAGCGGGTTACCATCGCGGTTCGCTCGGCGGCCTTTATCAGGGCGCAACGGCTGAAGTGACTGTCGGTCTCGGCGTCGGCACCAACGTCCTCGTTGGCGGCACCTCCGGTTCCATCCAGCTTCAGACGGTCAGCGTGACGGGTCAGGTCGGCCTCAACCTTGCCGCCACCGGCACCTCCGTGACGCTCACGGCCATGAACTGATCGGTGAAGCGCCCGGAGCATAGCTCAGGGCATTCTGTCGCATGTCAAAAAACGCCCTCTTCGTTGTCAGACGAGGAGGGCGTTGTAGTATGCGGATCATGACGACCGCCACATTCAGAATCCTCCCGGCTTTACTGGCTTTTTTCCTCTGTCTCGCCGTCACGGCCTTTGCCGAAGGTGATTCGGCTCACGGCGAGAAGGTTTTCAGCCGTTGCTCCACCTGTCACAGTATCGACACACCGCGCACTCGCATGGGACCGCATCTGATGGGTGTGGTCGGCAGGCCGATGGCCGGAGTGGCCGATTACGGCCATTATTCGCAGGCGCTTAGGGATGCCGGCGCGGCTGGCCGAGTCTGGTCGGAGGAGGAGCTGCAAAAATTCATCGCCAGTCCGAAGAAGGCGATGCCGGGAACCTCGATGCGCTTTTTCGGGCTGTGGAGCGAAACGGATATTGCCGATCTGATCGCCTATCTGAAAAAGCATCCCGTGCCGCAGTAACCCTTAAAGCGGTGCTTCCGAGACGATCTCTTCCGCCTCTTCCACTGTCATCGCCATGACCTTCGCGCCGATCTCGAAACCGAAACCGTTGCGGGCGAAGGCGGAAAATTCCTTCGACTTGCGTTTTTCATCGAGTTCGACACGGCGAAACGGGCCGAAGGCGCGCTTGCGTGCGAAGATGACGGCCGCCACCAGATCGTTGGTTTCCTCAAGCGCGACTGCGGCCGTTTCCCGATCGATGCCCTTGATCTGAAGTTTTTGCGCAAGTCCGCGTTTCGACTTGCCGCTGCGTTGGCCGCTTCGCACGGCAATTTCCGCGTAGGCCGTGTCATCAAGGGCCTTGATGCCATAGGCGAAGGTCACGGCGAACTCGCCGAGCGCCTTTGCCTGTGCCGGGCTGATTGCCTCGAATTTTTCCCGCGCCTTGCGCGTGACTGCGTCACGCAGCTGCTTTTCCGTCATCATGCGCTGTTCCAGCCGGTAGAGAGCGGAATTGCGCGCCCATGACAGCATCCGGCTGGTGGGTTCGCTGGCCTGCGTTTCACCATCCAGGGCCATGTCGTCGGTCAGGAAGGGGCTGGAATCATCGTTCATCCCGCTTTTATAGCGCAGCGAAGCCGTCTTGCCAGTTCCCGTCCGCCTGATGTCCTCCGGTTTTTCAGCGCCTCACGGTGTCTGCGCACCGGTTGCGGCGACGTAGACCGAATAGAGCGATTTCGTCGCGGTGATGAACAGGCGGTTCTTTTTCGGGCCGCCGAAGGTGAGGTTTGCGACCGTCTGCGGCACCTTGATCTTGCCGAGCAGCGTACCATCAGGCGAAAAGCAGTGAACGCCATCGCCGGCACTGGTCCACAGGTTGCCCGCCGTGTCCAGACGGAATCCGTCCGGCAGGCCGTTGTCGAGATTGCAGAATTCCCGACCGTTGGTAAGCCTCACGCCGTCCACCACGTCGAAGACGCGGATGTGGCGCGGGCGGGATACATCATGGCTGTAGGAGCTGTCGGCAACATAGAGCTTGGTTTCATCAGGCGAAAAAGCCAGGCCGTTTGGCTGCACGAAGTCATCAATGGCGATCTTGATTTCACCGGTTGCGGGATCGAGCCGGTAGACATTGCGCGTCTTCTGTTCAGGCTCTGCCTTGTATCCCTCGTAATCGGAAAGAATACCGTAGGTGGGGTCGGTGAACCAGACGCTGCCGTCGGATTTGACCACCACGTCATTGGGCGAGTTCAGCCGCTTGCCGTCGTAGCTGTCAGCAAGAACCGTGATCGAGCCATCGACCTCGGTACGGGTGACGCGGCGGCCGCCATGTTCGCAGGAAACCAGTCGTCCCTGCCGGTCGCGGGTATTGCCGTTGGCGAAGTTGGAGGGCTGGCGGAATACCGAAACCCCGCCATCCGGCACCCAGCGCAGCATGCGCTCATTGGGAATATCGCTGAACAGCAGGCAGTTCAGGTCGGCAAACCACACCGGGCCTTCGGCCCAGCGGCAACCGGAATAAAGCTCTTCCAGTTCCGCATTGCCGACGATCAGAAGACGGAAGCGATCATCGTGAATTTCGAAAGGGGATGTCTTGTCTGTGGTCATGAGCGTGGTCCGCTTGAGGGCTTGTCGTTCGGGGTTCAGCGCGTGGCCTTGGGGCCGCTTGCCAGAAGAATGACGGAAATGATGATGAGGCCGGTGAGGATGAGACGGATGCCCGCGCCGAAACCATAGGTGTTCAGCATCGAGACCACCAGGAACATGAAGAGCGAGGCGCCCCAGATGCCGGGCACGTTGGAATCACCGCCCGCCACCGCCGTACCGCCGATCACAACAACGGCGATGGACATCAGCAGATATTCCGATCCCATATTGAGTGCTGCGCCGCCGGAGAAGCTGGCGAGCAGATAACCGGCGATGGCCGCCAGCACCGCGCAAAGCACATAGGTGATGAAACGTGTTCCATCCACCGGAATACCGGTCATGCGGGCAGCGAAGGTGCTCTGGCCGATGGCGGAAATCCAGCGTCCGTAAAAGGTGCGATCTAGCAGCAACCAGGCGATGACCGAGAGCGGCAGCGCGACGAGCGCCACGTTCGGTATGCCTAGAGAGCTGGAGGTGGCGAAAGTGGCCAATGTTTCCGGCGGCTTGATGCGTAGGCCGCGGTTGGACCAGATGGCGATGGATTGCACGATGAAGCTCATGGACAGCGTCGCGATGATCGGAGGGATGCGCAGGAGCTTGATCAGCGTGTAGTTGCGATACCGATGGCGATGCCGATCAGGATGGCGATCAGCAGTCCGGGCAGGATGAGGCCATCGGACACATCCATGAATTTCAAGGCCAACGTGCCGGAAAGCGTCATCGTTGCGGGAACGCAGAGGTCGATATTACCCGGCCCGAGCGTGATGACGAACATCTGGCCGATGCCGACGATCACGGAAAAGGCCGCGAAGGTAAGAGCCGCGTGCGACAGGCCGAAGGAGCTTGCGCCGCCGGTGAACATGACGGTGACGATCCAGACCGCAGCCGTTGCGGCAAAAGACCAGATCCATGGTTTTTTCGAGAGAGACGAAAGCCCGTTCATTGGTTTTTCTCCCGCTTTTCGAGACGGTTGAGCAGGAGGCGCAGGGCGAGCACTATGATGAGGATCGCGCCCTGTGCGCCGATCTGCCAGTCCGGCGAAATGCGCATGAAGGACAGGAACGAGCCGGCAAGGGTCAGCGTCAGTGCGCCGATGACGGCACCGATGGGCGAAACCCGGCCGCCGACGAATTCGCCGCCGCCTAAAATGACACCTGCAATCGACAGCAGCGTGTAGCGAAGCGCGATATTGGCATCAGCCGATGTCGTCAGCCCGACAAGTGCGATGCCAGACAGCACGGCGAAGAACCCGGCAAGCGCAAAGGTGGCGGCGCGTATGCCGATAACCGACCAGCCGGAGCGCTCGACGGAGCGGAAGTTGCCGCCGACGCCGCGCATCAGCACGCCGAAGGAGGAGCGCATGACAATATAATGGGCGACCACCGCAATCAGGATACTGGCGATGATGGCGATCGGCACGAGCGGCGGCTTTGCCGTCATCAGCGCCCGGATGAAGGCCGGTGCCTGTCCGCCAGGCGAGGGGAGGATGAGGACGGCAAGGCCGCCCCAGACGAAACTCATGCCAAGTGTGACGACGATGGAGGGCAGGGCGCGGATGTGGATGACGGCGCCAAGCACCGCATAAACCGCGATCGCGCCGGCAAAAATCGCGATGCCGAGAAGCGGCGTGCTTTGCAGGAAAGTGGCGGTGACACAGGCACAGAAACTGACGAAGGTGCCCATCGACAGATCGAGATCGTTGACGGACATGATCAGCATCTGCGCGATGGTTGC
Organism: Rhizobium sp. GR12; assembly: GCF_036596185.1. Lineage (NCBI taxonomy): Bacteria > Pseudomonadati > Pseudomonadota > Alphaproteobacteria > Hyphomicrobiales > Rhizobiaceae > Rhizobium > Rhizobium sp. GR12. The sequence continues at coordinate 209,907 of NZ_JASXTH010000007.1, forward strand.
GAGTGCGATCGGCACCGCCAGATTAAACAGCAGGTTGAGGCCGGTATAGCTTATGGCGCGCGGCTGCATATAGAAGACGGCGGCGAGCAGGAAGGCGAGCGAGGCGGCGGGAATGATGAGGCGAAGGGCGCTGGCGGAGAGTTTCATGCGTGGGCTTCTCCGGAAAAGGAGGCGGCCAGCACATTCTGCTCGGTGATTTCCTCGCCCACCAGTTCCGCCTGAATGGCGCCGTCGCGGAACACATAAACCCGGTCGCACAGGCGGATTTCGTCCATCTCGGTGGAGTACCAGATGAAGGTGCGGCCGTGGGAGGCTTCGGTTCTCAAGATATCGTAGACCTCCTGTTTGGTGCCGATATCGACGCCGCGCATCGGGTCGTCCATCAGCACGGTGCTGGCCGTGGTGGCGAGCGCGCGGGCGAAAAGCACCTTCTGCTGGTTGCCGCCCGAGAGCGAAAGAATTTTATTACCCATGTCGGGTGTGCGAATTTCGATGCGCTTTTTCCACTGCGCGCCAAGCTCGGTTTCCTTGCCCCTGTCCACCATGCCTGCGGATGAAATATCCCGCAGCGAGGCGATGGAAAGGTTCTTCAGGATGCTCCAAAGCTGAAAGGTGCCGTTCAGACTGCGGTCGCCCGCCACGAAGGCGATATCCGTCTTGCGCGTGGGTAGCCAGCTGCTGTTGCGGGCAAGATAAAGATCGAGGAGGGCTTCGGTCTGGCCGTGGCCGCCGAGACCGGCAAGGCCGATGATCTCGCCGCGAAACGCTTCGAAGGGGAGGCCTTTGCCTCTGCGCGCAGGCATGGAAAGCACCTTCTCTCCCGCCTTGCGGTTTTCGCCTTTCTGCCTGTCCTGTTCCTTGACGACGCTGCCCATGGCTTCCACCAGCGTGCGCGTCGTGAACTCTCCCGCCGTCCGGTCGGCGACCACACGGCCGTCCTTCATGACGACGATGCGGGTGGCTGTCGAAAGAATTTCGCCGAGAATATGGGAGATCAGCAGAACGGAGCCGCCCGTACGCACGAAACGGCGGACATAATCCATCAATTGTTCGGCAAGACCGGCATCGAGCGAGGAGGTCGGCTCATCGAGGATGACCAATCTCGGCGCGTCCGGTGTCCGACAGAAATTGATGGCGATTTCCACCATCTGCCGCTCGGCGATGGAAAGTTCGGCGATCGTCAGTTCGCAATCGATGCCGTGGCCGGGGAAAATCTCGTCCAGCGTCTGCCGGATCATGGTGAGCGCGCGACCGCGCCAGTTCCGCCCGGTGATTGCGGCATGCATGATGCGGACGTTTTCGCTGATCGTCAGGTTCGGGCAGAGCGACAATTCCTGAAACACGCAGCGTACGCCGCCGGCACGCGCCGCAGCGATGCCGTGACGGTTCTGGTCGCCGCGATAGGAAATGGAACCTTCATGCGGTGTCAGTCCGCCATTGATGACGTTGACGATGGTGGATTTTCCCGCGCCATTGTGGCCCACGAGCCCGAGACACTCCCCCACGCGGATGACGAGATCGGCCCCATCAAGCGCTTTCACCGCGCCGAAAACGACCTTCACGCCGCGCGCGGCGACGACTTCTTCCGCCTCGATGATGTCATTCATGAACGATACGCCAGTGATCTGAAAATAGGATAATATCGGTGGCTATTGCGGCGCCCGTTCTGGGAGCGCCGCAATATTCAGGCTCTAAGCCGATCCGGCCTATTTGGCCGATGCGATGGCCTTCTGAGCGTCTTCCTGTGAATATTCCACATTCGCGACGCCGCCCTTCTGGGTGTTCTTGAGATTTTCCTCAAGATTGCCCTGGTCGATGCGCAGGAAAGGAACGGTCAGATCCTTTTTGACATCCTTGCCGTCGAGGATTTGCTGCGCCACCCAGAAAGCGAGCGTGGAGACGCCGGGGGCGATGGAAACCGACATGGTCTCGTAGCCGCCCGCATCCTTCTGCTGTTTCCACCATTGCAGTTCGTCTTCGCGGTTGCCCATGACGATTGTTGGTGTCGGACGTTTGGCAGCGGCGAAAGCCTGTGCCGCGCCATAACCGTCACCGCCCTGTGTCACCACGGCAGCGACTTCGGGAAGGCTTGGCAGAATGCCGGCGACGGCACGCTGCGCGACGTCCTGCGCCCAGTCGCCGTTGACCGAGCCGACGATCTTGAACTGCGGGTTCTTGGCGACACCGGCAGCGATGCCGGCATGGATTTCATCATCCACCGAAACGCCTGCGAGGCCACGGATTTCGAGCAGATTGCCGCCCTTCGGCATGGCCTTCGCCAGATAGTCGATCTGGCTTGCACCCATGGCCTTGAAGTCGACCGCAATACGCCATGCGCAGGGTTCCGTCACGATACCATCGAAGGACACGACAATGATACCGGCGTCACAGGCTTCCTTCACCGCGCCGTTAAGGGCGGTGGGCGAGGCGGCGTTGATGACGATGGCGTCATAACCCTGAAGAATAAGGTTCTGGATTTGCGCCGCCTGTTCGGTCGCCTGATTTTCGGCTGTCGTGAAGGCGTCGGCGCTGGCAACCTGCTTGTCGGCGACTGCCTGCTTGGTGATCTTGTCCCAGCTCGTCAGCATTGCCTGACGCCAGGAATTGCCCGCGTAATTATTCGAAAGCGCGATTTTTTTAGCCGACGTGTCGGCGTGAGCTGTGATCGGCAAAGCTGCGCATGCGACAGCGACCGATGCCAGAAGCATCTTTCTGAAAGCCATTGATTTTCCTCCCTGGTGGCTTGCCCTTTTTGAGCTCGGAACCCGCTTTCCCGCAAATCTCCTCGGCGGCAGGCGGAATTCCTTTGCACTGGAGCTCCTTTCCCCAGTAGAAGCGAGAATGACCAAGAAGATTTGGCTTGTACAGGCGGATCACGGCAATCTTACTGCGGGTTTCCGCAGAAAGGTTGCGGGAACCCGCAGGACGAAACGGCACCGCCGGGCGCAGAATGGCTGACACGGCGGACTGATGCTTCTGGTTTGCTCCGTACAAGTCGACAAGGCAGACGCTTGGGAGGGTGTCCGCACATGCTGGATACGCCGAAAAGCGCTCTTTTCCACCACTATATGGGCATTTCGCGGCTGCTTGCCGGGCAGCTCGAATTCAACGCCATCATTCAGGCGGTGGCGACCGAGATCACCCATATCATTCCGCACGTCCACCTGGATGTCTGCATCAAGCAGCTGGATGACAAATTTCACATCGCCTATGAAAGCGGTCTGGCAAGCGCCTGGAGCAGACAGCCGCCGGCGCTTTTAACCGGCAGCCCGATCCGTTCCGTGCTCTCCGGCGAGGTTGAGTATCTCCTAAGCGGCGATGCCTGCGCCGATCCGCGCTTTCATTTCGAAGGGGCATTTTCCAGCCCCATCATCGAACTGGACCTGCATAGCCGCCTGCATGTGCCGATGAAGGTGCATGGCGACATTATCGGTGCTTTGAGTTGCTCCTCGCACCAGTCGAATGCTTACACGATGGAAGATGTTGGCAATGCCCGCGCGGTTGCCGATTTGTTGGCACCTTATTTCTACGCCATTCGCGCTGCCGAACAGGCCAAGAGGTCGGCCATTGAAGAGGCGCGCGCCAATGCCCGTGAAGAGGGTTTGCGGCTGGGCGCCCTGCAACTGACCGAGGCGCTGGAGGCGGAGCGGCAGCGGATCGGCATGGATTTGCACGACCAGACGCTGGCGGATCTGACGCGGCTTGCGCGGCGTATCGAGCGCATGAGCCATACATCCGACGTATCGGGCGAGATGCTGGAGCCGGTGGTGCGCAGCCTGCAGCATTGCATGCAGGATTTGCGCGAGATCATTGAGGAGGCAAAACCCTCCATCCTGCAATTGTTCGGTGTCGTGCAGGCGATCGAAACCTATGTGGACCGTTCCGTGCGCGATAGCGGCTCTGCGATCGACTGGTCGGTGACGGATGAGACGGACGGGCTGGTCGAAACGCTCGACAAGACGGTGGCGATCTCGCTGTTCCGCATCGTGCAGGAGGCGGTCAACAACGCTATTCGCCATGCCCAGCCCGAAACCATTACGGTGACACTTTCGACTATCGATGGCGGCTTGCGGGTGACGGTCAGCGACGATGGCAGCGGCGGCGGGGAAAGCGGCGCTTCCGGCGGCCTCGGCATTGGTAATATGAAGACGCGGGCGCGGCTGATTTCGGCCAGATTCGATATTGGCGGCAATGGCAAAGGTGCTGGAACCCGCATCACCGTGACGTTGCCGGAAAGCGCCTTCGACCGGCGGGAGGATTTATGACATGGATGTGCTGATCGTCGAGGACGATGCGCTGCATCGCGCCTATCTGAACGAGGCGGTGAGAGCCGCCCTGCCGGAATGCGACAATGTGCTGGAGGCGGCAAACGGCAGAACCGGCGAAAAGCTGGCGCGGGAAAACCGGGCCGCGCATATCGTCATGGATTTGCAGATGAACGAGCGCAACGGCATCGAGGCGGCGCGCACCATCTGGAAGGAGAGGCCGGACACCCGCATCCTGTTCTGGTCCAACTATTCCGACGAGGCCTATGTGCGTGGCGTCTCCCGCATCGTTCCTGAAGGGGCCGCGTATGGTTACGTGCTGAAATCGGCATCCGATGATCGGTTGCGGCTGGCGCTACGCAGCATCTTCATCGAGGCGCAATGCGTGATCGATCGGGAAGTGCGCGGACTGCAGGAAAAGAGCCTCGGCAAGGCGCATGGCTTTACCGATTCCGAATATGAAATCCTGATCGATGTGGCGCTCGGCCTGACTGACAAGGCGATTGCGCGCCGTCGCAACCTGTCGCTGCGCAGCGTGCAGAACCGCCTGCAAAGCCTCTATGAGAAGCTGAACGTGCACCAGACGGCCGGCGATGACGAGGCCGAAGGGCGGTATAATCTGAGAACCCGCGCCGTCACGGTGGCTTTCCTGCGCAAGCTTTTGAACTACAGCGCATTGGAAAAGGCAGAGCGGGAGCTTGGCGAGTGGGCGACAAGCCGCTGATCGTCAGGGGAGGAAGGCAAGCAACCGTCTTTCATCCGCCCTGAGGCCGGAGACGGGCTTTGCGCCGACCTTCAAGATACGGTCGAGCTTTTTCCGCGCCTTCTCCTCCGTCGCTATGTCGAGAACGGCGGGATGGACATAGCTCTTGCGGCAGATGGCGGGCGTGTTGGAAAGCTCCGTCGCTGCTGATTGGCACATGCCTTTTATGCTGGGTTTTTCGCCGGACGCCAAGCGCTCCATCGCGTGGCAGAAGGCCGCCAGCGTTCCACCCCAGGTGCGGAAGGTCTTGGCGGAAATGCCGTCACTGCCGATGCGGGAAAGATAGGCGTTGAGATCGCTTGAATCGACGGAATGCACCCGATTTTCGCTATCCTGCCAGACGAACAGTTCTTTGCCGGGCAGATCGGCGATTTCCTCGAGGATTTTTTGAAGGCGAGGGTGGCGCAGCTTACGCTTCACCTTCTGCCCGCCCTTTGCGGCAAACCGCAACTCGATGGTTTCGCCGAAAGAGACATGCCGTTTGAGCAAGGTCGTCGCGCCATAGGTGCCATTGGTTTCGAGATAGGAACGGTTGCCGACGCGCAGATAGGCGGCGTCGAGAAGCAACGTCAGGGCAGCCAGCGTCATCTCCTGCCCATGATCCTGCTTTTCGATATCGGCGATGGCGCGGCGGCGGATCGCTGGCAGCGCCTTGCCGAAGCTTTTGAGCTGGAAGAACTTGGTTTCGCCCCGCAGCGCGTGCCAGTCGGGATGATAACGATATTGCTTTCGCCCGCGCGCATCGAAGCCGGTGGCCTGCAAATGCCCCGATGGGTCGATGCAGATCCATACGTCTCTGTAGGCGGGCGGTATGCCGAGCGATTTGATGCGCTTCAGTTCGACGCCATCGGACAGAAGTTCGCCGCCCGGCAACCGATAGCAGAAACCACGTCCGCGCTTTTCGCGGGCTATTCCGGGTTCCTGATCGCTAACATAGGTAAGTCCGATTTTTGCGAGAAGGCGGGCAGGCGGTTGTGGCATCGTTTTTTCCGGCAGGTTTCATGCTGCGCAAACGAAAAACAGGCCGCCTTCGTTCCGGCGGCCCGTCTCTTCAATCATCCTTGCTCTTAGCCGGCCTTGGCGATCCGCAGAATTTGCGATTCCCCACCGCCGCGCTCTTCGGTCACGGCGTAAAGCGCGCCATCCGGCCCGACCTTCACGTCGCGGATACGCGCCTCAAGCGGGAGCCGGCTTTCAGTTGCGACCTTGTCTCCCTCGAGGTGCAGGACGACGAGGCCCTGGCTCACCAGGCCGCCAACGATAAAGGCGCCCTTCCATTCGGGAATCTGGTCGCCGTCATAATAGGCCATACCGGAGGGGCCGATGACGGGGTCCCAGTAGTAGACCGGCTGTTCCATGCCTTCCTTCGCGGTGACACCCTCACCGACGGCACGGCCGCTATATTCAATGCCGTAGGTAATGACTGGCCAGCCGTAGTTCAGGCCGGCTTTCGGCAAGTTCAGCTCATCGCCGCCCTTCGGCCCGTGTTCCACGGTCCAGAGCCTTCCCTGACCATCGAGCGCCGCCGCCTGCAAGTTGCGGTGGCCGTAGCTCCAGATTTCGGGAAGGGCGTTCTGCTGGCTGGCGAAAGGATTGCCTTCGAAGGCTTTTCCTTGCGCATCAATGCGGAAGACCTTGCCGAGACCGCTGGACAAATCCTGCGCCTGCACGCGCGGCGTCGCATCCGAACGTTCGCCGACGGTGACGTAAAGCTCGTTGTTCGGCCCAAAGACCAGACGGGAACCGAAATGTTTATCGCCGTCATAGGTCGGCGTCTGGCGGAAAATCACCGAAACATTTTCAAGTTTGGCCGCGCCACCTTCCTCGGTCAGTTTGGCCGAGGCCACCGAGGTGCCGTTGCCGCCATCGCGCGGTTCGGAAAAGGAGAAGAAGATGGTACGCGATGTTTCGAAATCGGGCGCAAGCGCTATGTCGAGAAGACCGCCCTGTCCGGCGGACGCGACTTCTGGCACGCCTGCGATCGCAGGGCCGGCCTTGCCATCGGCAACGATATGCATGCCGCCTTCCTTGGCCGCAACGATCATGCGGCCGTCTGGCAGGAACTCCATAGACCAGAGATGTGGCAGGCCCTCGGCAATGACTGTCTTTTCAATGTTTGGCTGTGTGGCGGCCTGCGGCGCGCGGGTTTGCCCCTCGAAAGCCGGCTTCTGATCCGGTGCATTGGCCCGTTTCGTCTCCGCAGTTGTGGCGGTCTGTGCCTGAGCCGCACCGGCAAGCGGTATTGCAATCAGAGCGAGTAATATCGTCGAGCTCAGAAATAGGTTGTTGCGGAACATGGGTCTCCCTTCCTTCGTCTGCATCAGCAGAAACAATTTGGGGAGGATTTCGTTTCGTTCGATAGTTTCAAGAAAACTTGATGAGGCCGTGTACGGCGGGATGCTCTTTTTCATCCACGCGAATTCACAAGGAACCGCCGGCCCACCATCACGTTTCCCCCAAAATGTTACGTGGTTACACGGAGGGTACCATGCAGATCATCGACAACAAGAGCATAGACGGGAACAGAACCAAGCCGATCCTGAGCGTTGCGGAATTCTGCCACCGTTATCGGTTGGACAAGGCCGAGGAGGCCCGGCTCAGAAAACTGTTCGGCGAATTCGCATCGAAGCACGAACTTCTGATGAACGCGCAGCGCAAGCCGAGCTTCCGCTGATCATTCCTCAAGATCGGAAGATTTTCCGAAGATCATGAAGACGTCGTAACGGGTGTTCTTGCCCGTTATCTGGTGGGATGGCTTCCGGATGCCGGGCATAGGGTCAGCGCGTAGCGGCCATTTCAGAACCACCCGTTTCGTCGCATTTTCAAGCGCCGCCTCCATCAGTTCGATCTGGTCCGGATCGGAGCCCACAAGTTCGCGCAGCACCCGCATCTCCTTCTTCACCAGCGCCGTGTTGTGGCGCGGCGGATGCATCGGGTCGATGATCACCACCTCGGGAGAAAGCTCTTTCAGCAGATGCCGTGAATCGCCCTGCAGCAGCGTCATGCGTGAGGCGGCCTCGGCATAGGCTCCGCCCGCCTCCAATGCGCGGCGAATGCCGTCCGCGAGATGAGCGTGCATGCCGGGCGAACGTTCGATCAACGTCACATCGGCCCCTAAGGATGCGAGCAGGAAGGCATCCCGACCGAGCCCAGCCGTAGCATCCACGATTTTTGGCGTGCGGCCTTTTGTGAAGCCAGCGGCTTTTGGCAGAGCCTGCCCGCGACCTTCGCCGGAGCGGAAACGGTGACCGACCGCACCGCCCACAAAATCCACCACGAAGCTTTCGTCTTGTTCTTTCATCGCAGGCCTCAGAACGGGCAGGGCACGGTATAGGTGACGTCGCGGCCATCCGGGTGGCGAAAACCAACCTCTTCTGCATGCAACATCAGGCGCGGCGCTGCGGCAAGCGCCTCGCCTTCGGCATAAAATTCATCACCGAGGATCGGATGGCCAAGAGCCTTCATGTGCACCCGCAATTGATGGGTGCGGCCGGTGAGGGGGGTAAGTGCCAGCCGCGTTGCGGGAAGCGGCGATCTTTCCAGTACCCGCCACAGGCTTTGCGCCGGCTTGCCGTGTTCGTGGTCCACCCGGTGGCGGGGCTTGTTTTCTGGATCGATCGCCAGCGGTAGATCGACCTCGCCCTCTTCACCCTCGACCTCTCCCCAGACGACGGCGACATAGGATTTGCGCGTCTGACGGTTTTCGAACTGGGCGGCGACCGCCGCATGCGCCTTGCGGTTCATCGACATCAGCACGATACCAGACGTATCCTTGTCCAGCCGGTTGATCATCAACGCTTTTGGAAAGCGTTTCTGCACCCGCGTCAAAAGGCTGTCGGAGAGTGCGGGATCGCGCCCCGGCACCGACAGAAGCCCGCTCGGCTTGTCCAGCACCAGCAGATCGTCATCCCGGTGCACGATGGTCAGCCAAGGGTCGAGTGGCGGATTATAGACGGGGTCCGAAAGCATAGATGACATTGTGCTTCCTTAGCACAAATCAGGCATGGGGCCAGATGCGTGCCCCCGCAATATTATTTAGTCGGGAATATGAAGATTGACGCGCCCGCTGGTCAGGTCGCTGATGAGCCGCGACAGGCGCTCCGCCTCTTCAGCCGGAACGGAAAGCAGCATATCGGCGCCGGTGCTGGTGAAATCTTCCCTATCTACCCGCAGGTTCTGCGTGGCGGCGAGGCGCGATTTCACCAGTGCCAGATCGGAAAACGGGCAGCTCAGCGTCGCGCTGACATAGGCGATGACGGGGGAGGTTTCGCCGAGCCGCAGGCAGGCCGCCGCTGTGCCGCCATAGGCGCGGATGAGGCCGCCGCTGCCGAGCAGAATGCCGCCGAACCAGCGGATGACGAGAACGGCGACATTGTCCAGCGCCTGACCGTCGATGGCCTGAAGGATCGGTTTTCCCGCCGTGCCGGAAGGTTCACCGTCATCGCTGAAACGATAGATCTGCCCTGCGCGCCACGCCCAGCAATTGTGGTTCGCGTCGGGGTCGGAATGCGTGGCGAGAAAGCTTTTCGCATCTTCCTCGCCTGTCACAGGTGCTGCAAAGGCGATGAAGCGGCTTTTCTTGATATCCTGCGAAAAGGTGACGGGGCGGTCGAGCGTGAACATGCGCGTTTCAATATCGCATATATTCGCGCGCGGAAATCGGTATAAGGCCACGATGGCGAAGATGGCGATGGAGAGGGTTTTGGGCAAGGCAAGGCAGGTCGCGATTGTCGGCGGCGGGCCGGCGGGTCTGATGGCGGCTGAAATGCTGTCGGCGGCAGGCCATGCCGTGACGGTGTTCGAGGCGACGCCGACTGTCGCGCGCAAATTGCTGATGGCTGGCAAATCCGGTCTCAACATCACCCATGCCGAAGATTACGGAAATTTCCTCCACCGATTTGGCAATGCGGAGCCGAGGCTGCGCGCAGCCCTTGATGATTTTACGCCCGACATGCTGCGCGACTGGGCGCATGGGCTGGGGCAGGAGACCTTCGTCGGCACATCGGGCCGGGTGTTTCCGACCGTCATGAAGGCCTCGCCGCTGTTGCGGGCATGGCTCGCCCGGCTGGAAGCGCAGGGCGTCGTTATCAGGACGCGCCAGCGCTGGGTGGGTTTTTCCGGCGACCGGCTGGTTTTCGTCGCGCCGGAGGGCGAGGTTGCCATCCAGGCCGATGCCGTTCTCCTGGCGCTCGGCGGCGCAAGCTGGCCACGTTTGGGTTCCGATGCCGCATGGGTGCCCGCACTTGCGGCTGAAGGTGTGGTGCTTAATCCCTTCAAACCTGCCAATTGCGGTTTCGACGTCGACTGGAGCGATGTCTTCCGGCAGCGTTTTGCGGGTGAGGCCCTGAAATCCGTCATCGCCATTTCCCCGGACGGAGCCTTTCAGGGCGAGTTCGTAATAACGAAACACGGCATAGAGGGCAGCATCGTTTACGCCCATTCCGCCGCACTGCGCGACCGGCTGGATGAGACGGGCAAGGCCTCGCTTGCCATCGATCTGGCGCCGGGACGCACCGTGGAGCGCTTGAGCCGGGATCTGGCAAAGCTTGGCCGCAAGGAGAGCTTCGCAAACCGCATGCGCAAGGCCGCCGGCCTGTCCGCCATCAAGGTCGGACTTCTGCGGGAAATCTTTCCCAATATATCGGCTATGCCCGATGACTTTGTCGCCGCAAGAATAAAACATGCGGAGATACCGCTTTTGCGGCCAAGACCGATTGCCGAAGCGATTTCATCGGCCGGCGGCGTTGACTGGCACAGTCTTGATGAGAACTATATGCTGGAAAAACTCCCCGGCATATTTGTTGCCGGGGAAATGCTGGACTGGGAAGCGCCGACCGGCGGTTATCTGCTGACTGCCTGTTTTGCCACCGGCAAGGCCGCCGCCAAGGGCATGGCCAAATGGCTCGAAGGCTTGGCCTAACCGGCCTCGGCCATTTTTTTTTCCGTACCTGGCGTGGTCCTGACGAGGCAGCGCATGATGGCATCCGTGGTGACGGAACCGAGTGCCTTGCCGTTTTCGCCGATAATGACGGCGCTGCCGACATCCTCCCTGACGAGTGCGCGCAAGCCTTCCTCGACGGTCATGTCCGCACCGAGCTGAAGACGCGACTGGCCGGAAAACTCCGGCTGGACGATGGCGCCGAGGCGAATGACCCGGCCGCGATTGACCTCTTCCACGAAGGCTTCGATATAGCTGTCCGCCGGGCTCATCACGATTTCGGCGGCCGTACCCTGTTGGATGATCTCGCCGTCGCGCAGGATGGCGATCTTGTCTCCAAGCCGCAGGGCCTCGTCCAGATCATGCGTGATGAAGACGACGGTCTTCTTCAGCTCTTTCTGCAATTCAAGCAGCACCGTCTGCATGTCGACGCGGATGAGTGGATCGAGCGCCGAATAGGCCTCGTCCATCAGCAGGATTTCGGCATTGTTGGTCAGCGCCCGGGCAAGACCCACGCGCTGCTGCATGCCGCCGGAGAGCTGGTTCGGATAATGGCTCGAAAAACCTTCCAGCCCCACACGCTTGATCCAGACATCGGCCTTTTCTTCCCGCTCGCCCTTGTCTATGCCCTGAACCTCAAGGCCGTAGACGACATTTTGCAGCACGTTGCGGTGCGGCAGCAGGCCGAATTTCTGGAACACCATCGCCGTCTTGTGGCGGCGGAATTCCAGAAGTTCAGCTTCGTTCAGGCGGCAGACATCGGTGCCGCCATAAAGGATTTCCCCCGCTGTCGGGTCGATCAGTCGGTTGACGTGGCGGATCAGCGTCGATTTTCCGGAGCCGGAAAGGCCCATGATCACGGTGATTTGGCCACCCGGCATGGTGATGTTGATGTCGCTGAGGCCGAGCACATGGCCGTGCTTGGCGTTCAGTTCCGTTTTGGACATGCCGCCCTTTACGGCGTCGATGTAGTTTTCCGCCTTGGAGCCAAAAATCTTGTAAAGGCTGCGGATTTCGATCGATTGACTAGCCATGCGCCACTTCCCGGTGTTTTTGCAGACGAAGGCCATAGGCCTGGCTGATGCGGTCGAAGATGATGGCGATGCCGACGATTGCGAGGCCGTTGAATACGCCGAGCGTGAAATACTGGTTGGCGATGGCCTTCAGAACCGGCTGGCCGAGGCCCTGCACGCCGATCATGGAGGCGATGACGACCATGGCGAGCGCCATCATGATTGTCTGGTTGATGCCCGCCATGATGGTGGGAAGCGCAAGCGGCAGCTGTACCTTGAACAGCTTCTGGCGCTTGGAGGAGCCAAAAGCGTCGGCCGCCTCCAGAACGTCCCGATCGACCATGCGGATGCCGAGATTGGTAAGCCGGATCATCGGCGGAATGGCGTAGATCACGACGGCGATGACGCCCGGCACACGGCCGATGCCAAGCAGCATGACAACGGGAATGAGGTAGACGAAACTCGGCATCGTCTGCATGACGTCAAGAATGGGATTGACGATACTCTGCAGGCGGTTGGACCGCGCCATGGCGATGCCGATCGGCAGGCCGACGACGATGGATAACACGGCGCAGACGAAGATCATCGAGACCGTCTTCATCGTGTCTTCCCACATGCCGAACCAGCCTATGGCAAACAGAATACCGCAACAGAGTGCAACAATAGTCGCGCTACGGCTGGCAAACCAGGCGAGCACACCGACAATAACAATAACGACCGGCCAGGGTGCGCCGATCAAAAGTCTTTCCGCCCAGATGAGGAAGCTCTGAAGGGGGGTGAATAACCCCTCTATCGCGCTGCCATAGGTCCGGGTAAATGCCCGGAAGCCCTCGTCGATCACTTTTTTGAGCGCGCGAAGGGCATCATCATTCATGGCCGGAAATTTAAAAAGCCAATCCATATCCTGTTCTCCATGACGAACCGGAGGCGGGGATCGATATCCTCCGCACTCCGGGAGTAAAATCGCCAGAGCGCCGCACATCTGCTTATACGCCAGACGGGACGCCCTATCTTGTTGAACCGGCGCTTCATCACCTGCAAAAACCGCAAGCGGGGTTCAGCGTCGATCCGGCCTGGCGCCGCCATTGGCGGACGCCTTCTGCCGGGCAGATATGTCGCCCCTCCTTACAGGGCGGCCTTGACCTTTTGCGCGACGTCAGGAGAAACCCAGCCCGACCAGAGGGCTTCGTTTTCCTTCAGGAAGTGCTTGGCGCCATCTTCGCCGGTCGCCTGATTGTCGGTCATCCAGGCAATCAGCTTGTTGACGGTTGCGTTGGTCCAGGCGCGCTTGTTCAGGTAATCCATGGCCGGGCCGGCACGGTCGGCGAAGCTTTTGCTGACCAGCGTCTGCACGTCGTCAACCTGCCATGCATTGGGCTTGGGGTCCGGACAATCGGCAACCGAGGTGCAGCGCTTCCATTCGGCCGCATCATATTCGGTGCCGAAGCCGAGTTTCACCATTTCATATTTTCCGAGCAGCGAGGTGGGTGCCCAGTAATAGCCAACCCATGGCTGCTTGGCCTCGTATGCCTTGGCGATAGAGCCGTCCAGACCGGCGGCGGAGCCGGTATCGACGAGGGTGAAGCCAGCCTTTTCACCGCCAAATGCCTTGAAAAGCTGGGCGGTGACGACCGTGCCGCCCCAGCCCTGCGGGCCATTGAATACGGCGCCCTTTGCCTTGTCTTCAGGCGAGGGGAAAAGTTCCGGATGTTTGAAGAGGTCCGGAATGCTCTTGATGCCGGGATTTGCGTCGGCAAAATATTTCGGAATCCACCAGCCCTGAACGGCACCGTCCGACAGGATCTTGGCGGCGGCGACGACCTTGCCGCCTTCCAGCCCCTGCTTGACGATTTCCGGTTGCAGGCTGACCCAGGCTTCCGGCGCGATATCCGGCTGGCCCTTTTCGGCCATGGAGGTCAATGTCGGTACGGTATCGCCGGTGACGATTTCGGCGGAGCAGCCATAGCCTTTTTCAAGAATGAGCTTGTCGAGATTGGCCGCGACTTCGGCGGACTGCCAGTTCATGCTGGCGATGGTGACGTTTCCGCATTCGGCGGCATAGGCCGCGCCGCCTGAAAAGGCGAAGCCGGCGGAAAGAATTGTGGCACCCAAAAGTATTTTCATTTTTGTTCCCTCTGGTCGCGGTGTGGCGGAGACCCGGATGCAGACGGCACCGCCACCGTCAGCCCCCGTATTGAGCGTTAATAATTCCTTTGTTGCCGTTCCGTTTGCGGCAGTTTCTGGCGTATTGAGGATGGCAATTATCAATCAATCGCCCGGCTCTGCCGTTGAATTTGTAAAATTTGCGACACGCGGCCGCCGGTTCAGTAGCCGCGCGTCATATCGATCGTTTCCGGCAGCACGCCCGTCTCGCGCCATGTTCTGATATTGCCGGCCACGATCTTCGCTGAACTTTCCCGGCTTGTCGGCGCGGAAATATGCGGCAGGACGGTGACTTTCGGGTGTTGCCAGAATACGGAAGCCGCAGGCAGCGGCTCCTGTTCGAAGACATCGAGAACCGCATGCGAAAGCTGGCCGGAGTGAAGCGCCGCGATTAGATCGTCGGCGACGATGACGGCTCCACGGGCGAAATTGATGAGGGCGGCGCCCTCTTTCATGGCGGCGAGACGGCCGGCGTTCAGAAGGCCGCGCGTCGCATCGGTGAGCGGCACCAGGCAGACGAGGATGTCGCTTTTCTCGAGTAATCCTTGCAGCCCGTCGTCGCCCGTCAGCGTTTCCACCCCCTCGATGGCTTTGGCGGAGCGGCTCCAGCCCGCAACGTTGAAGCCCGCGTGGAGCAGGCGTTCCGCAGCGGCCGTTCCGAGTGCGCCAAGGCCGAGGAGGCCGATGGTCATCTCGCGCGGATGGCGGTAATCGAACTCGTGCCAGAGGGCTTTTTGCTGGTTTTCGCGATAGGCCGGCATGTCGCGTTGCAGATAGTAGGTCCATGCCAGCACGGCTTCCGCCATGACGCGCGAAAGCTCCGGGTCTTTCAGCCTGACGATCGGCGGGGCCTTGCTCCCCAGTTCCAGCACGAGCCGTTCGACACCCGCCCACAGGCTGTGAATCCAGGTGAGACCCGGCAATGCGGCAATGTCGGCTGGATCGGGATTGGCGACGATGGCGAATTCCACCGTCCGTTTCTGTTCGCCGCTCAGTTCGGAAAAGGAGAGGATTTTCTCTTCCGGCATGGCAGCGCAAAGTGCGTCTTTCCAGACGGCCTCCGCCTGCGCATTCATCCTTGACACAAAGGCGATGGGTGATGGCATGAAATTGGTCCTGCTTGCTGGCAATTGGGCTTTTCACCATCAATGCGCAATTTTGCAGGCAATGCCATAGGCGGGACGTCGGAATTTGTGCCGCAAAAAGAACGGCCCGGTTTTCACCGGGCCGTTACACCATTCAGGCGTTTTCTTTTACTGCCGGTTTGGCGTCGCCGTAATAGGCCGCGAACGTCTCGTGGTAGTGTTCCGAACCGCCGGGGCCGGCATAACGCTGCAATTCCGTCATATCGGTCTTGTTCAGCACGATGCCCAGCGTCTTGTTGGCGATCTGCGGTTCATTGGCCATCAGGTTCTGCACCATCTGGATCGGCGTCTTGCCCCATTCCGTCACGAAGACGAAACCGTCCACCTGCGGCGCGAAGGCTTTCGCATCAATGACGGGAACGACGGGTGCAAGGTCGACGATGATGTAGTCGCAGGCTTCACGCGCCGATTCGATGAATTTTCGCATGCCGGAGGAAGCCAGCAGCTCGCTCGAATGCGCGAACTGGTTGCTGGTGGAAACCGGCAGGATGCCCATCTTCGTGCGCGTATCGACCTTTACCGCCTGCGTCCACGGTATCTCGTCGAGGACGACCTCCACGAGACCTGCGGATTGCCGCGTCGTCAGCATGCGGCTGAGGCCGGGATTGCGGATGTCGGCATCCACCACGAGCGTGCGCTTGCCGGTGGAGGCGATAAGACCGGCCAGATTGAGCGCAACGACTGATTTGCCCTCGTTCGGCAGGCAGGAAATGACACCGATGACCCGGCACTGGCGCTCCTGAATGACGACGTCCGCTGTCAGCTTCACGTTGCGAAGCGTTTCCGCAAAGCTGGAGCGCGGGCTATCGACGGCAAGGCGCAGCATTTTCTGGAACGAAACCTGGCCGCTTTCATCGAGTGTGGTGTTCTCGCTGACGGGGGTGGCGGCGCTGGTGCCGGTTTTTGCCGGTTCCACGCCCCTTTCTCCGATAAAGGGCAGGTAACCCAGAAAGCGCATGCGCAGATTGTCGCGCACATCGTTGCCGGTGTGGAAAAAGCGATCCCGGAATTCGAGAAGCGCTGCGATGCCGCCGCCCAGCATCAGGCCGAGAATGACCGAAAGCGCCATGGTCATGGTCTTTTTCGGGCTGGAAGGTGCCGTCGGCAGACCCGCTTCGGAGATGATGCGAGCCTTGGCGATTGGCAGGGACTGCTTCTGGGATGCCTCTTCGAAACGACCGAGATAGGACTGGTAAAGCGTGCGCAGAGCGGTTGCCCGCTGCTCAAGCTCGCGCAATTGCACCATGGTGATATTGGCCTGCGAATTGCGGCCAGCCACGCGGTCGATATTGTCCCGCAGCGATTGCACACGGGAATTGGAGACGTCGTATTCGTTCCTCAGGCTGCCAGTGACCTGCTGCAATTCCTGGAAAATCTGCCTTGCGATCTCTTTCTTCTCGCCCTCCAGGGCGGCGGCCTGCGGGTGATCGGCGCCGAATTGCTGCACGACGCCCTGCAATCGATCCGAGATTGTAATGTAGCGTTTGCGAAGGTCCTGAATAACCGAATTATCGGCATCCCGTGCGGAAACGACCGCATTGTCAACGGCCGCATCCGGTCCACGGTCGATGATGGACTTGTACTGGCCATAGCGGGCCGCAGCCGTCGCGACGTCCGCCTGCGCTGCAATCAACTGGCCGTTGAGATCGGCCAACTGGCTTTCCGACATCAGCTCGCCGCGCGAGGAGACGATATTGTTGTCCGACCGGAATTTCTGCACCGCCAGCTCGGCTGCCTGGGCACGCTGATTAAGGTCGGTCATGCGTTCCTGCAACCACACGGAAGCGCGCTCGCTGGCGTCGAAATTGGCGTTCAGCTGTTCGGTGAGATAGGCGTGCGCATAGGTCTTGGCGATCTGCGCGGCAAGCTGCCGGTCTGTCGAGCGGGTGGAGATGGCTATGACCGAACTGCGGCCGACACGCTCCACTATCAGCGATTGCTGAATTACGGCGGCGGCCTTTTCGCGGCGTCCGGCGCGGATTGCCGCTTCGGAGGCCGGCGGATCCCCCGGCAGGATCAGATCAACGATACCGCGCACGGAGGATTTTACGAGTTCGATCGGCGACATCGACGGATTGACGATAATATCGTTCTCGTCGAGCTTGGCCTTGTCGACCACGGTCAGCGCCATTTCCTTGGATTTGAGGATTTCCACGGCGCTGGCGATGCGGTTGTCAACGATCTGGGCGGCGGGCACCGGCGATTCCTCTTCCGCGTAGCGGGAAAGGCTTTCATCCAGCAACACCTGCGTCATCGCGGTGTAAACGGGGGTCGCAAGCACCAGATAAAGGCCAGCCAGAACCACAGCGGCGATGACCGAGGCGGCAATGACATTGGCACGGCGAACCACGGCGGCCCAGAGGCGGTCGAGGTCGATGAACGTGTCGGCATCCTTGCCGGGATCCGGAAAGCCGATATTGGATTTAAAGGTCTTGTGGTGCATGGACCTACCTTGTGAAAAAAATGGTACGCGGGAAGCCGAGCCACGCTCGACTTCCCGCCCCCCGTTATTGGTGCGCCGACCGCCTCCCCGGCGGCGCGATTAAAATCAGGCCGCCTGAACGCGGCTTTCATGGTTTGCAACCAGTTCCTTCACGGAAGCGAGAACCTGCGCCTCCATGTCGGCACGCATCAATGAGAAGGCAACATTGGCGGCGATGAAGCCCTGCTTGCTGCCGCAGTCGAATGTGCGTCCGCTGTATTTCTGCGCATGGAAGGACTGTTTTTCCGCCAGCCGCTTCATACCGTCGGTCAGCTGGATTTCATTGCCCGCGCCGCGCTCCTGCTTGGCGAGGATATCGAAGATTTCCGGCTGCAGAATATAACGACCGTTCAGGTAATAATTCGAAGGCGCCTTGGATGGTTCCGGCTTCTCGACCATTTCGGTAACCGCAAAGCCGTGATGAACCTTCTCACCCACGCCGACGACGCCATAGGACGACACTTCTTCCGGCAGGCATTCCTCAACACCGAGAATATTGCCGCCGACTTCATCGTAAAGCTCCATCAACCCGGCAATGCAGCCGCGCGCGCCATAGGAAACCATGTCTGGCAAAAGCAGCGCGAAGGGCTCCTTGCCCACCAGTTCGCGCGCACACCAGACGGCATGGCCGAGACCGAGCGGCACCTGCTGGCGCGTGTAGCTGACGGTGCCGGCGACAGGCAGCATCTTTTCAAGCTGCAACACCTGAACCGTCTTGCCGGAGCGCGTCAGCGTGTTGATAAGCTCGGGTGCGCTGTCGAAATAGTCTTCGATCGCGGTCTTGTTGCGGCTGGTCACGAAAATAATATGCTCGATGCCGGCCTGCATGGCTTCATCGACGGCATATTGCACGACCGGGCGGTCGACGATCGTCAGCATTTCCTTTGGCATCGCCTTGGTGGCGGGCAAAAACCGCGTGCCGTTGCCGGCTACGGGAATGACGGCTTTTCTGACAGTTTTGTTCAGGTCCATCGCGTTCTCCTTCATCAAGATTTGATCTTTCCCCAGTCCGCTTACAGATTTGTCCGCTCACAGATTTTACGAAATCTGTCTTTTCACCCCGGTATCCGCTGCGGGCGCAAACATCGCGTTCCGCAACCTCCTCAGCCGTGCGGCGATGGGCATTCTTAAGTGCCCCAGCACGGCAGGATCTCTGATCGTGGTCTTCAGAGCGCCGATAATCGAGCGACGCTTGATGTCTTCCACCAATGTCAGGAAATTATGTGCCAGCCGCAGGCTGCGGCTTCTTGCCTGCTGCGCATCCATGGCGGCGGGCAGCAGCGTGTAATGGCTCAGAAACGTCTGATCCGCCCGCATCATCGCTTCGACATGATGAATTTCGAGCACACGCGAGATCGAGCCCTCTCGAATATTATAGACGTAGCCGGGTTTCGGCTCGATGACGCATAGACCCCCGGCGGCAAGCGCCGAGGCCAGCAGGATATAATCTTCGCCGATGCGAATATCTTCCTGGAAGCGCAGGCCTTCCGAATTGAGGAAATCGCGCCGGAACATCGGCTTCATATAGCCGAAGTTGAAGGTGGAGCGGAAAAGGATATTGGAGGAAATGAAGTCCTCAAGGGTGAGGACAGGTCTTTCCTCCAGAAACTCTTCCGGAAACATCGTCTCCATCGTCCGGCCGTCGGCATAGGCGACATCGAGATTGTCGACCGCGATCACCGCATTGGCGGCGTCTGCCCGGCACAACATGCAGGCGGAACGTTCGGGGCGGATGACATCGTCCGAATCGAGTACCGCGATAAAGCGCCCGGTCGCGGCTTCGATGCCGGCATTGCGCGCGCCGCCCGGCCCGAGGTTCTGTTCGAGCGCGAGGAGCCTGACACGCGGATCGGTGGCGGCAATAGTCTCGACAAGGGGGATCGTCTGGTCGGCGGAGCAGTCGTCGACGACGATCACCTCCAGCGTAACGCCCCGCTGCTCAAGCGCGCTTCGAATGGCTGCTTCGATCGTATCGGCGGCATTATAGGCGGCGATGACGAAGCTGATATCCGGATCGGGATCGGAAATGTTGCTGGACTGAGGCGTGAGGTTCTCCATCAGGTTGCCTCCACCGTGCCGTACTGGCGGATTTCGCGCACGCCGAAGGCGCCGCTGACCGAGCCCATATGCAAGGCGCCCCGCAGCGCATAGCGGTTGCGGCGCACGGCGTTGAAACCGTTCAGCGCGGCGAAGACAGCGCAGTAGAGCGCTTTCGATCCGGCTTTCACCACCTGTATCACGCGTCTCACACCGGGTTTCTTTTCAGCCAGCACACGGCCATGGGTCTGGCCAGAGCGGAAACGACGTTTGGCAAGCCACATGAAACGGGCGCGGCTTTCCGGCACCGGCTCGGACAGCACGGCTTTTTCCGCAAAGACGATGCGCCCGCCGGCGGCATGAAGATGCGAGAAGAAATGGGTGTCCTCACCACCGCTCTGGCCGAGCGCCAGCGCGAAACGCCTATCCTTCACCGATGGCGCATCCATTTTGAGAAGCGTGTTGCAGGTATACCCTGTGATGATCTCGCCGTTCACCCAGACGGGGACCGTCGAGTGAAAATCGCCGCGTTTCATCCAGCCCGGTGCGTTTTCCCGGTAAACCGCCGTCACCGGCCCGAGAACGGCTTCCGCTCCAGTTTCCAGGGCTTTTTCCAGAAGAGCGGCCAGCCAATGTGGCGGGGCGGTCTCGTCATCGTCGATGAAGGCCAGATAGTCCGCACTGCATTCCGACAGGCAGGCATTGCGGGCGATCGAAATATTCGATTTGGGGCAATGGACATAGGCGATTTCGAAGGGTGAAGTCTCGCGCAGCCGATCCACACTTGCTTTAGCGCTCGGCTCCTCATCATTATCGGCGACGATCAGGCGAACCGTCACGCCTTCAGGCACCTCCAGCTCGAAGAGTGACAGAAGTGTGGCGACCAGCGCCGGGCGTCTGTAGGTGCAGATGCCGATATCGACGGTCTTTGAATTGTGTGGGTCGGTGACGGTGAGGTCGGTCATGAGACAGCCTTTCTTCCCCGGAATTTCAGGAGTTCCAGCCAGAAGCCGGTGGACCACGCCAGGTGCATCACCATTGCTGAAAAGGCGGCGAGGGGGCCGTATGGGTTTTTCTGTCCTATTGCCATCCACAAGCCATACCCCACACATGCGGCGATCCAGAGGCCGAGCGGAATAAGGGCTGCCCAATGCACAAGCGACAGCAGGGCGAAGATAAAGACCGGCAGGACGGCGAGCGGAATCATCTGGCGGATTTTCGGGATCGACCGATGTTTCAGAAGATTCTTCGCGCGGCCACGGCCATAAGCGAGATATTGCCTGAACAACGGCATGACGCTGTCGCGCGGATAATAGGTCATGCGGGTCTTGTCGGTCATCCAGATGCGAAAACCGGATTTGCGCAGCCGGAAATCCAGTTCGGCATCCTCATTGTGGCTGAAGCTTTCGTCATAACCGCCGACCGCGTCGAATGCGGCGATCCGCATCAGCGCATGGTGGCCATGGTCGATCCAGTGGCCTTTGGCGCCTTCACGATGCTTGGAGCCGCCATTACCGAGCTTGGAATTCTGGGCGATCGCCGTTGCCTTCTGAAACAGGCCGTGGCCGACCGTATCCATGGCGACCACGATAGAATCCGCGCCGGTGCGATCCGCATCCTCGATCAGCCGTTGGCAATAATCATCAGGATAATCGCCATGGGCATCGATGCGGATCAGATAGTCGAAATCCTCACCGAAGGTGGAAACGGCAAGGTTGATGCCGGCGCTCTGGATGCGTTTGGGATTTGCAAGAAGTGTAACGCGATCATCCGTCGCGACGAAGGCGGAAACGATGTCGCGGGTGCCGTCCGTGCTGCCACCGTCGGCAACGACGATGCGGAAAACACGTCCCTCCATTGCAGCCGTGAATTTGCGCAGCAGCGCCTCAATCGTCTTTGCCTCGTTGAGGCAGGGAATGACGATCAGAGTTCTGATGCCGGATTGACCAAGACCTTCCATGATGTGCCCCCTACGCATTACACGGGTGAAAACGCAGCTTCACGGGCATGGCCGGAAGCGGATTTAGCGAGAGAGGACAATTGCTGGACCAGCTGACGGCAATCGTCGCGGTCGGTCAGCCATTGTTTTTTATCGAGCACCGACAGGGTGCCGAAGGCTTCCGTGTAGGTTTGCGGCGTCATGCTGTCGAAAAGAGCAGCCAGATCGTCGGCTCCCGCGTTTTGCAGGGCAAAACCGATATTGCGCTTTTCGATGAAGCGGGCGGTTTCCGTGCCCGCAAGTGCAATCGGCAGGGTACCATAAAGGCCGCCTTCGTAGAGCCGGTTGGGCAGTAGCCAGCTCGAATTCTGGCCTTCCTCGAAAAAGTCGATTGCCCAGGTGAATTGCACTTCATTATAGATGGCGGCCAGATCCTCGGGGTTCCTGTAGGCACCGTGGAAATGCAGATGCGGCGCGGCGGCCACGAAACCATCGAAATCCGCGAACTCGGAATAGGCCGGCCGTCCGCGCAGGATGATCTCGACCTTGCCTTCCATACGCCGTGCAAATTCGGCGAGGATCTCGAGCGACTTGCGGCAGCGAAGCGCGCCGAACCAGCCGATTTTCCAGGGTTCGCCGGGGGCAGGTGGACGCGGTTTCGGCGTGGTTGTGACGGTGGCGTCGAGCGCCAGCACCTTGTTTTCCTGCAACAGTACGGGAAGGTTAAGGCCGGAGACCGGTTTGAAATAATGCTCCACGAAAGCCGGAGAACTCGTTACCAGCAGTTTGGCGTCGCGGGCGAAATAACGTTGTGCCGCATTCAGGAGTTGCCCGGCCTTGCCCCTGTTGAGAAGCAGGCGGTGGATGTCGAGACATTCGTAGACTAGTGTCGGCTGCCGGTTGTAGAGCGACATCGCCCGTTTTGCGAGAGCCAGCATTTCCAGGTTTCTGGCAAGAATGACATCAGGGACCGGGATGCCGCTTAACGCTTTGCCCAGCGAGAGGCTGGCTTTGGCGACGGCCGCCATTCGCTGGAGAAACTGCCCATCGGCGGTTTCTCCGAGAATGACGGGCACCACGCCCTCGATTTCCGCAAGCCGGTTCTGCCCGCGCCGGAAGCCCGCCAACGTGACCCGCGCCCCACCCACAAGCAGGGTCAGCACCCGCCGGCGAATGGCGGGGTCTGACAGGTCATGCGCGAGATAAAGAACGTGGGTCATGCATGGGTTCCGGTTGATTTCATACGTCAAAGACGCCGCAGCTCATGTTTTGCTTCAGGAAGGCCATCAGTTGAGGGCGCAGGCAATGGATTCGGAAAACTGGCATTTGTCGCCGAGTGCTGTGAAGGCAAACCGGTCGACGGTCATCTGGGTTGCACCGGAATAGGAAAAGGCGCCCATCCAGTCTTTCAGCGTGTCGGTTCCCCACAGGCTGAAGAAAATCTTCTGGGCATTCTGCGGGATTTTCGTCTCGTCCGTCACCTCGTGGACGAGCTTGCCGTTGACGTAATAACGCAGGCGTTGTGGCTCCCACACGAAGGCATAGTCGTTGAAGCCGGCATCGGCTCCGCCTCCCACCGGCACCAGCTTCTCATTGCCGCCCTTGGCGGAAACATACTGGTTGAGCTGTACCTTGCCCGTATTCTTGCCCAGCACCTCGAAGTCGATTTCATCGTGGGGCTTTTTGTCGGTCGGGCCGATATAGGTGAAGAAGGCGGAGTTCAGCCCGGAGCCGGTAGCGGCTTTCATGCGGGCTTCATAGGTGCCGTAGCGATATCGCCCCTTGGTCTGGATTTCACCGCAGGCGAAGTTGCGATCGCCGGTTTTTCCTTCTTCAAAACCGAGCGCCAGCTGGCCGTTTTCGACCGTCGCCAGTTTTTTCGACCAGGTGCAGTTCTGGTGCGAACCGTTGTTCCAGCCGTCGGAGACGTACCAGAACGACCTGTCCATTGTGTCGAAATTCTCGATGAACGACGTGCCGTTGCCTTCCTGCGCCTGACTTGGCGTGGTGAAAGATGTTGCCAGTAGAGCGGCGGTTAGAAGAGTGCGTGTCTGAACGCGGGTGACAAATGTTGTCATTGGTTCACCTCTGTCGTTGCGAATAAAGTGTTTCGGATTTGGGCGTTCCAACCGTGGAGGTCCGTTTTTCCGCAAGATCAACCCTCGCCTTGTGTTTGCCGTTCCGGCTTCCGGTCAGCACGGCATAGAGGGTCGGCAGGTATTTGCGGGTCTGGGCATTACTCACCACCAGAATGACAAAGGCGGACAGTGTGGCGATGACATAGAAGGCGGGGTAAAAATCGGGTCCACCCTTGTTCCACACCATCCACATGATGACGAGCAGCGGATAGTGGGCGCAGAATATCCAGAAGCTGAGGCTTCCAGTTTCGGAAAGCCGCTTGCCGAGCCTGCTCCGGATCAAAAGCGCAGACGATGCCCAGAAGCCGAGCGCCCCGAAAACAGCGAGCAAATTGCGCGACATGTTCAGCCAGAAGGTGAATTCCGGGCCGGTGAAATAGAGGCCCGTTGCCAGCATGGCCGCAGCGACAAAGGTCAGCGTCATGATCGGGAAGGCGTAGGGATCGAGCGCCTTGACGTCGACGCGGTGCAACGCAAGCGCAATGCCGAGCGAAAAGCTGAAAAGGATGGATTTTTTCTGAACGATGAAGATCGTCAGATCCGGCAGGGCGGTAACGAAAAGCAGCAGGGCGAGCGTCGGCAGCGCAAAGCGGCGCATGAGAAAGGCGAGCACCGGCGACAGTAGAATACAGACGAACAGGTCGCGCAGGAAATAAAGCGGCACATTCAAGGGCAGTTCTTCAAGCGCGGTGCCATGGCTGATGATTTCGCGTGGGGTGGCGTTCCACAGATCCGGGAAATAACCCACGCCGACATCGAACAGCTGGATCAGCAAAACCATGGCAAACAGGGCGCCATTCCAGATAAGGAAGGGCAGCAGCACCGTCTTCGACTTCGCCCGTATCGTCGCCGAATAGTCAAATTCGCTCATTCCGCGACGAAACAGCAAATATCCGGAAATGGCACTGAGACAGGGTACGCCGATACGGAACAGCGCATCTCCCAGAAAAATACGCAGCCAGTCGAAGAAGCCGTAAAGACCGAGAAAAGGGCTGGTTTCGGCATCGTGCGGCACATGGACGAACACGATTCCAGATATCAGCAATATACGCATCAAATTGATACGGGAGGATAGGTTCTGATCGACAGTCACATCAGTCACCCCTAATTGGGCGGCGTCCACCCACGCCGCGTTGCAACCAGAGCGAACTTAAGCCCGCACTCATAATTCTGGTTTCGACTTTAGGGTAAAATGTGGCGACGCGGGAAAAACACAAGCTTAGAATTTGCGGGTGATTGTCTGGCTTTCCTGACTTCCCTGGGGATTATTTTATTCAAGTAGCTGAAATTATTGATATTCCTATATATTTCGACAACTATTAAAAATGGCGGAAGCCTGCGTTATTATCGTTGGCCGGGATGCTGCACCGCAAAAAAATGATTTATGCGCTTTGCCACACCGGCCTTGCCCGTGGCGGACAAGGCCGGTTAGCGGCCGAAATGAGGCATCTCGGGTCAAGATATGATAATCTCAGGTTGTAGTTTCGCGCATTCGCCGCGATTTCACCATTCCAAGGATTTTTCCGAGCAGTGCGCGCTCGGTCAGCAGGATCAGCACCGCATAGATGGTGCCCCCGACTGCTGCCCCGATGAGAACCTGTAGGGTTGCACTGGGAATACGTTCCGCAAGGATATGAAGCAGATAACGTACCGAAACGGCCATGGCCAGCGCCGCTATCATCGGCCTGCTGCTGATATAGAGGCCGCGGAAAAAGGGTGTGTCGCTCGCCTTGAATACGGCCCAGGAATAGGCCACCAGCGTCACTGCATTGACGATGCAGAGCCATATCATCGCGTCGATCAGGCTGCCATAAACGGCGGCACCCCAGACCGCGACCGTGGTGACGATGGCGCGGATCGTCGCCGACCAGAACAGCACGCGTCCGTAACCCGCACCCTTGAGATAGGGAATGAATGTGCTGCATGGCGTGAGAATGGCCTTCGACAGGGCCAGAAGACCGAGGACCGGCCAGGCATAGGCCCAGTTCTGTCCGAAGATCACCAGCATGGCCGGTTCGGCCACGGCCCAGAGGCCGAACATCATCGGCGCAAGCAGCACGGTCAACACCTGCGTGCTGAACATCAGGGCGTCCCGCCGGCGCTGCGGATCGTCCATCATGCGGCTGAAGGCGGGAAACAGCACGCCCATGACGGCGGAAAGCACGACCTGATTGGGAATGCTGGCAAAACGGTTGGAGGCGGAATAAGCGCCCGCATCGGCAAGGCCGAGATGCCGGGCGATTACCACCATCGGCGACTGGAAGGTGACGAAATTGGCGATTTCCGATCCCATCAGGCCGGAACTGAAACCGAGAAGCGGCACCAGACGGCGTGGTTTCATGACGAAACGCGGGCAATAGCGGGAAACGGCGTAAAGCCCGACTAGCCTGATGAGTGCTGCGGCGAAAAGCTGGATGATGAGGGCCCAGACACCAAAGCCGAGAAGGGCCATAGCCACAGCGACAACCGCCGCGATGCTTTCGGACGCCATGCTCCACAATGCGTCCTGGCTGAAATTCATGCGCCGGGCAAGCAGCGAATAGGCGACATCACCCGCAAGTTGCAACGGAATGAGAAACGCCATGATGCGCAGCAGATAGGCGCTTTCCACAGCACCCAGAAGCCCACCGAAAAACTCCGCGAAGACGTAGAGAACGGCGGCCATGATGCAGGAAATCGCCAGATTTGCCCAGAAAACGGTATGGATCGTGTCCATATCCTCCTCTTTTTCGACGATCAGCGCCGAGGTCAGCCCTGCACCGGCGATCATGGTCAGGAACTGTACAACCGTAAGGCCGACTGCAACCACACCGAATTCTTCCGGTGAAAGCAGTCGCGCAAGAATTGGGACCGTGACAAATTTAAGCCCGAATGTCCCTGTCTTTGACAGGACGCTCCAGCCGACATTCGTGGTGATGGTCTTTACATTTGGAGCTGGGGGCATACAAGCATCCTGTTTCTGGAGTCCGGCGGGGAGGAACGCCGGTGGGGAGTTGCCGATACCATCGGGGCCGCTTTTAGGATCGGGCCCGACACTTCTTGATCAACGCAAGGGGCGAAACAATGGCAAGATTTACTGTCGTCATTCCCTATTATCAAAAGCAGCACGGAATTCTTGGACGTGCGCTCGCATCGGTTTTTGCGCAGACTTACCAGGATTTCGATCTTGTCATCGTCGATGACGAATCGCCACATCCGATAGACAATGAGCTTGCAGAACTTTCGCAAGCGCAGAAAGACCGGATTATCGTCATTAAGCAGGCCAATGGCGGGCCGGGTGGCGCACGCAATACCGGCCTCGACCATGTTCCTGACGGCAGCGACTACGTGGCATTTCTCGATTCGGACGATATCTGGACGCCCGATCATCTCCAGAACGCGACCTTTGCGCTCACGACATTTGGTGGTGAGTGCTACTGGGCATCCATGCAGGCAAGTGACGAATTTTATTACCATTTCGCCATTTCCGAACTGGAGAAGAACGAGGGTGCCGCACGGCTTTCGGAGCGGCCTCTGGTGATCGAACTGCCGGATCTGGCAAGCGTGATGCTGCGCAACTGGAGCTTCCTGCATCTCTCCTGCATGGTGATCGGTCGTCCCCTGTTTGAAAAGATACGCTTCGATCCGGCGCTCCGGCTTGCGGCGGAAGATGTGCTGTTTTTTTGCGATTCCATCCTCGCATCGAAGCGCACGCTTCTGTGTGACGATGCGGGCGCCATGCGCGGCATGGGCGTCAATATCTTCCACAGCATCGACAATACCTCGCCTGAATTCCTGCGCCAGCAGTTCAATACCTGGGTGGCGCTCGATACGCTGGAGGGGCGTTTTTCGCGGCGGCCGGCCGATGTGGCATCGATCGCTTCCTATAAAAACACGGCGCGTAAACAGGCGCTCTGGAGCCAGGCGGGCAATCTGAAACGGCGCAAGGTGCCCGAATTCGGACTGCTGCTGAAGTGGGCGATGCGCGATCCGGCACTCCTGCGAGCGGCTTTTGAGCTCGGTGCAGGCAAAATCGTCCGGACGAGATAAGCGAATTCTTGCCCGCAAGAATTTATATGTTTTTTACCCAGGAGTGACCTCATGAAACCTTACCACTGGGAATCGCATCACGGAAATTTCGGTGACGATCTCAATCTGTGGCTGTGGGATTTTCTGCTCCCCGGTCTGCGGGACGTGCATGACGACGTGATGCTTGTGGGTGTCGGCACGGTTCTCAACGATACCCTGTTGCCCGCAAAGCAGCGAAAGCTGGTGATCGGCAGCGGCTACGGCTACGGCGCGGTGCCGGACACGAGCACCGAGTTTTGGGACATACGCTGCGTACGCGGCGAAAAAACCGCAGCCAAGTTGGGGCTTGCGCCGGAAAAAGGCATTGTCGATCCCGCCGTTATGGTAACCGAGATGCCCGAGTTCAAAGGGCTGCCGAAACTTCATAAGAAGACCTTCGTTCCCCACTGGGAATCGGCGGAATTCGGCATGTGGGAAACGGTCTGTGAACCGGCCGGGCTGACCTATCTCGACCCGCGCGGCGAGGCAAAATCCGTCATCCGCGCCATCGCCCAATCGGAATTCATCGTGGCCGAATCCATGCATGGCGCCATTCTCGCCGACGCGTTTCGCGTGCCATGGGTGGCGGTGAGCACATCCCCCTCGATCAACAGCTTCAAATGGAGCGATTGGGCAGGCACGGTCGGCGTGGAATATCAGCCGCGTTACGTGCCTGTTTCGACCCGCGCCGAGGCGGCAAAAAAGGGGTCGCGTTTCTGGGGCATGAATTTCCCGCCGCCGCCGGCCCCCGTCATTGAAGAGACCGTTCCCGTCCCGGCACATGAGGGGGACGTGCTGGTGCGGCCGCAGGAAACGCAATCCTTGTCGCTGCGCAAACTGGCCAAACAGGTGCTGGCCGCACCTTCCACGCTGGCGCTCTGGCAGGCGAGCCGTGCCGAGCCGCGTCTTAGCCCGGACGGCAGGCTGGAGGAACGCAAGGAGCGCTTTTCCGCCGTTCTGGAAACGATCAGACGCGATTATCTCTAGGGTGAAATGCAGGGTGCGGCAGGATATTTTCTGCCGCCTTCGCTTGAGGATAACATCCTCCAACTTTCTGCCGTCGTGCTCGGGCCTGTCCCGAGCATCTGCAACCGACTGATTTTACAATACGGGAGTAGATCCTCGATACGAGGCCGAGGACGGTGGTGGAGTGTTGGGCAAGGTTGCTTGCCCTAACGCCGCGTGCCTTTTCCCTTCACGAAACCGGTGTGCCATCGAGAAGGTAGCGAATGTCTTTTACGGGTTGTACCGGTTTGCGGAAACGCGCGGTCTTGTCGGTCCAGATGCCACGCGTGATGGCGGGCAGGGCGGGCAGGCGCGCAAGAGCGTGAGTCAGTGCGCCGCCCATGCCTTTCTGTTTTTTCGTATCGAGAAAATGGCGAAGCTCGAACTTGGCGCGGATATGTTTTTCGTGCTCGCGCAGGATCGCCGTCTCGCCAGCGGAAAGCTTGCAGCCGGCAAGAATGGCCTTGTCCGCCTCGTATAAGCGGCGAAGATCCTCAGTGCTGTGACGCCCGCTCAGCGAATTGCCACGAACGATCGCCCCGTAACCGCAATGGCGGATAACCTTATAGCGGGCACCAGCGGCAAGAGCGCGCGCATAAAGCTCGTAGTCTTCGCCGAGACGCAGGCGCTCGTCGTAACGCAGCGCATGTTTGTCCAGAAAGGCGCGGCGGATCACCGGTTTCAGAAAGCCGGTTTCCCCGCGCTCCACGCCTGGCCTGGAAATATTGCCTTCCACGAATTCCGTGAGGGATAGAAAACGGGCCTGCGGTTCGAAGCGGGCCGGCTGCATGGACGATGCGCCCGGAACCGATTGCTGGATGAAGGCGATGTTATCTGCGACCAGGTCCCAGTCATCATCGGCGAGCATGGCGGCGAAACGACCCCTGAAGAAGAAGTCGTCCGCATCGAGAATGCTGATGAGCGGTGCGGATGAAATCGAGATCGCATGGTTGCGGGCAGCCGAGGGGCCGCGATTGAGCTCGAATCGCACGACCCTCAAGCGGCCCGTGCCGTCGTCGGCCGCATGTGCCACATCGCTGGTCGTGTCGGTGGAGCCATCGTCGATCACCACGACTTCTGCGACCTCCGGTTCCACAAGGGCGGAGCGAATGGCGATATCTATTGTTTCAGATGCGTTTTTCGCAGCGATGATGACGCAAATGGGCTGTGAACCGCTGACCATGTGTTGTCCTTCTGCTTTGACGAACCGTCAGGATTTGGCCAGCAGAAAGTGTCAGGGGTGTGGATGCAAGCGATTTTTTGCGCCGCAATAAAAGAATGTGCGCGGGCAGTCACATATCGGTCAGTTTCGCGCCATGCGGCGGGGCGCTGTTTGCGGTTTCCGCCGCCAAGGTTTCGGCGGTACGATCACGCAGGAAGGTTTCTCGCATCCGGCGTTTTTCCCGGGCGACCAGAACCAGAATCGCAATAAAATAACCGGTTTGCAGAATGACGGCGCAGATGAGCGTCTGGATGAACGCCGTATAGAACGACCCTTGAATGAAATATGTAGCAACCGCAAAGATAAGCAACGCACCGATCATGCTGAAAAAGACACGAGGTGCATACATGGTGCTCTCCTCCCGAGAACGACTTCTCCGTTTTTGGCTGCGCTGCGGCATTTTTTTTCTTTGCAAGAAATATACGATGAGACTGGTGTTGTTTCAACACACATATACTTCTTCTATCTCCCGTGACGTGAAATTTCGGTAATCTTGAATGGTAAATTCCTTGGTAATTGTCGTTTTGCCGGGGCCCGGCCAGTCTTCACCGCAGATTTTGGCGTCTGACGGGGCCGAAAAGCCCGTTGGTCCAAGGCCTTGCCAGCCTTCTCTGTCGCTCTGCAGACTTCGTTAACCATCCAGCCTTTAAAAAGTGGGTATTGATTCCTCGAAGAGCAAGGTGCCCGCGTGACGACGAATTCGGAAGTAATCGCCTTTCCGGCAAAGAACCGTATTGCCAATGTAAAACGGTGCGCAACCATGCTCGACCGGCTGCATGGTGTGGAGGCGAATGATTTCTGGCGCAGGGAGTGCCGTGAGCTGGCCGCCTATCTGACTGGCCTCGGTTATGAGGACGCCGCCATGCGGCGCGAGGTCATGGAGTTTCAAAACGCGGTTCAGGCGGAATTGTGGACGGGCGATGCCGCCCCCGAGGCACGCCGCGACAGCCATTGAGGCATCGGCGTTTCCCATAAAAAAGCCGGCAGGTGTCACACCGCCGGCTTTTTTGTTCGTGCCTGTTTGATCAGGAGGCGCTGGCGCCGCGTGTACGGGCAACACCGTCAAGTGCCGGCTTGTATTTCGGGTCGAGCCGCGCCGCATGCGAATAGGACTTGGCGGCCTTGGCCATCTCGCCGCGTCGTTCATAGACCAGCGCCTGGTTGGCCCAGGATTCCGCGATATTGCCATCAAGCGAAATAGCGTGGTTGAAATCGGCGAAGGCGTTTTCGTCGTCGTTCAGCGCGACATAGGAAAGGCCGCGGCCGTTATAGGGTTCAGGCGATGTCGAGGACAGCGAGATGGCCTTGGAGAAGTCCTCGATGGCCTGGGCATGCTGGTTGCGCAGCTGGTAGATCAGGCCGCGATTGTGCCATGCGCGTCCATCGGTGGTTTCAAGTTCGATGGCGCGGGAGAAATCGTTGAAAGCCTCGTTTACGCGTCCGGACTGGCGGTAAAGATTGCCGCGCCCGATCAGCGCCACATCATAGCTTGCATTGATCTGCAGGGCGGCGTTGTAATCCTGCAAGGCCTGCTGCTGCTGGCCGGAATTGCGGTAGACGAGCGCGCGGTTGGCATAGGCCTGATAGAAGCGCGGGTTCAGTTGCAGCGCCTTGTTGAAATCCTCGATGGCGCGGCGCGAATCGCCGGCACGGCCATAGGCGGAACCCCGGACATTATAGCCCTCCGGATCCTGCGGATTGGCGTTGATGACCGAGGTGAGCGAGGCGATATTTTCCTGCGAGCCCTGTGCGCGGTCAATCCGGAAGACATCGTCGGTCTGGTTGGACGTCGCGCAGCCGGAAAGGCCGGCAAGGACGGTGCAGACGACGAGAGAAACACGAAATCTTTTGTTGTTCTTCAGGGCGACCCGGCGCGTGGAGGCATCGGAGTTTTTCACAACACAGGCATCAACAGCGGTCATTCGGCGTGGGTTCCCTCGCAGGCCGGTCTCACAATCGTTCCCAAGAACATTCTCCGGCCACAAACACAAAGAGCGGCGGCGAATTGATCGCCCCCGCCCAACAACCATTCAAAAACGTCTAAAAGACGGCCTATTAACGGCCTGCACGCGGAGCTGCAACCAGACCTTCGCGCTGTGCACGCTTGCGTGCCAGCTTGCGAACGCGGCGAACAGCTTCAGCCTTTTCGCGGGCGCGCTTCTGGGAGGGCTTCTCGTAATAATCGCGCATTTTCATTTCGCGGAAAATGCCTTCGCGCTGCATCTTTTTCTTGAGAGCGCGAAGCGCCTGATCAACGTTGTTGTCGCGGACTAGTACCTGCACGTGAATCCCGTTCCTTTTAACCGGTTATCTTGCTGCGCGAATAAAGGCATTCGCGGGCAAACACAAAATCGTTCGCTGGACCGCTTTGGCCGTGCGATTGGTGACGTGCATTATCAGATCATTCACGGCAAGTCCAGCCGGTAAGCGGCAAACAACCGGTAAAATGCGGAGGGTCCGCCATTCTTCCCGTCATGTCGAAACAAAACCATCGCCGCGTCGCAAAATGGATATTGCCTCCGATGCCGATTTGCCATGTGTATAACATGTGCCGGAGCTATGCTTTCGGCTTCTGGCCGGTTCTTGAGGAGCAGATTGCGAATGCGCAAATATTCCGTTTTTGCCGTGGCGCGCGAGGCGTTGCGGGGTCATAAAGGGTGGGATGCGCAATGGGCGTCGCCCGAACCGCGCAAGGAATATGACGTCATCATCATCGGCGGCGGCGGCCACGGTCTCGGTGCCGCCTATTATCTGGCCAAGGAACACGGCATCACCAATATTGCGGTGCTGGAAAAGGGCTGGCTCGGCGGCGGCAATACCGGCCGCAACACCACCATCATCCGCTCCAATTATCTCTATGAAGAGAGCATGGACATCTATGAGCATTCCCTGAAATTATGGGAAGGCCTCAGCCAGGATCTCAATTACAACGTCATGTATTCGGCGCGCGGCGTGATGATGCTGTCGCACAATATTCACGACCAGCAGTCCTTCAAGCGACATATCAACGCCAACCGTCTTTACGGCATCGACAATGAGTGGCTGACGCCGGAACAGGCCAAGGCCTATTGCCCGCCGCTCGAAATTTCCGGTAATGCGCGCTATCCGATCAACGGTGCTGCCCTTCAGCGGCGCGGCGGCACGGCGCGCCACGATGCGGTTGCCTGGGGATATGCGCGGGCGGCCTCCGATCGCGGCGTGCACATCATCCAGAATTGCGAGGTTACGGCCATTCGCCGCGGACCGGACGGGGCGGTGACAGGCGTCGAGACCAATCGTGGTTTCATCGGCGCAAAGAAGATCGGCGTTTCCGCCGCCGGTCACTCCTCCGTTCTCATGAAGATGGCGGATGTGCGTGTGCCCCTGCATTCCAACCCGTTGCAGGCACTGGTGTCGGAACCACTGAAGCCGATCTTCCCTTGCGTCGTCATGTCCAACACGGTGCATGCCTATATATCGCAGTCCGACAAGGGTGAGCTCGTGATCGGAGCGGGCACCGACCAGTATAATTCCTATTCCCAGACCGGCGGTCTGCAGATCATCACGCATACGCTCGACGCCATCTGCGAGTTGTTCCCGATCTTCCGCCGCGTCAAGATGATGCGCCAATGGGGCGGCATTACCGACAACACACCCGATCGTTCCGCCATTCAGAGCGTGACGCCGGTGCCGAACCTCTTCGTCAATTGCGGCTGGGGAACGGGCGGTTTCAAGGCGACGCCGGGCTCTGCCAACCTGTTTGCGCATCTCATCGCGCGCGGCGAACCGCACCACCTGGCGGCCGGGCTGACGCTCGACCGTTTCCGCACCGGACGCCTCATCGACGAGGCCGCTGCCGCTGCCGTGGCGCACTGATGCTGGCGGCGGTTCTGCTTTCGGCAAAGATAGGTGTTGCGGCGGCGGTCGTGCCGGCGGGCAATCTCATTCCCGAGGTGGGGGATTTTCGCAGCCAGAAAATCCAGAGAATGCAGGGTGAGCGCGACTGGCCGTTCGTGGCAGAAAAAGGCCTGCTTCTCTGCGCGCCAAGCCTGGCGGACAAGCTGGTCTATTTCGTCGGCGAGAAGGAAAATGGCGGACAAGACGAACCCTTCGCGATCGACACAGACATGATGGCGGTTGCCATCATCAATATGGGCCGGGCCTCGGCGCTGAAACCATTCGATAATTTCGAGCAGCTCTTAAAGCGGCTTTCCCCCTTCGTTGCGATGGGAAAGCGGCTGTGTGACCAACCCGCCGGAAGCGTCCTTCCGGAAAGTTCTCTTTGAAAGTGGAGCGACGATGCTTCTGATCCATTGCCCTTATTGCCGGGAAGACCGTTCCGAACTCGAATTTCGCTGGGCGGGCGAAGCCCATATCGCCCGGCCGCAAAACATCGCCGATATTTCCGATGAGGCCTTCGCCGAATATTTCTTCATTCGCGACAATGACAAGGGCCTCGTTTTCGAGCGCTGGCGTCACATTCACGGTTGTGGCCGATTCTTCAACGCCGCCCGCGATTCTGTCAGCGACAAATTCCTGATGACCTACAAGGCAGGCGAACCGAAACCGGATGCCGAGGCGGTCCTTTCCGCGCAAAAGGGAGCTGCGCAATGAGCGGTGATTATCGTATCAAGGGCGCTGGCCGCCTGACACCCGCCAGAACGGCGCGCTTCACCTTCGACGGCAAGATTTATCAGGCGCTGGAAGGTGACACCGTTGCATCGGCGCTTCTGGCGAATGGCGTGCATCTGATCGGCCGCTCGTTCAAATATCACCGGCCGCGTGGTTTTCTGTCCGCCGGCCCGGAGGAGCCGAATGCGCTGATCGACGTCTCGCGCGACAGCATGCGCAAGCAGCCCAACGTGCGCGCCACGGTGCAGGATGTGTTCGATGGCGCCATCATCGCCTCGCAGAACCGCTTTCCGTCGCTGTCTTTTGATATCAGCGCGATCAACGATTTCCTTTCGCCGATGTTTGCGGCCGGTTTCTACTACAAGACCTTCATGTGGCCGAAGGCCGCGTGGCACAAGATTTATGAACCGATCATCCGTCGCGCCGCCGGTCTCGGCAAGGCGCCGACCGAGCCGGATGCGGATCATTACTCCGGCCGTTATGCCCATTGCGACGTGCTGGTGGCCGGCGGCGGTGTAGCGGGACTTACCGCGGCGCTTGCCGCTGCAAAAACTGGCGCCAGTGTCATTCTGGTTGATGAGAATGCCGAAATCGGCGGCGCGCTGCGTTTCGATACTGGAACGGTCATCGACGGCCTTCCCGGTTACGACTGGGCGCAGAAGGTTCTCACTGAACTGAAATCGCTGCCCAATGTGCGTGTTTTGACCCGCACGACGGCCTTCGGTTATTACAACCACAATTTCGTGGCGCTGGCCGAGCGCGTGACCGATCATCTCGCCACGCCTGCTAAACACCAGCCACGTGAAAGACTGTGGCAGGTTCGCGCCTGGAAGGTCATTCTGGCGGCAGGCGCGATCGAGCGCCATATGGTCTTTGCCAATAACGACCGTCCCGGCATCATGCTGGCCTCCGCCGCCCGCATCTATCTCAATCATTACGGCGTGGCAGTCGGCAATAATGTCGGTGTCTATACCGCTCATGATTCCGCCTATGAGACGGCATTCGATCTGAAAAAGGCGGGCGTTAAAATCGCCGCAATTGTCGATTGCCGTGAGAACCCCGATCGGCGGTTGCTGGACGAGGCGCGGGCGCTGGGCATCGAGGTGCTGGCGGGTCACAGCGTTTACGACACGACGGGACGTCTGCGCGTTTCTTCCATGAGCGTTGGCCGCAATGGTGGTTCGAACAAGCGCAAGATCGCTATCGATGCGCTCGTCGTTTCGGCGGGCTGGACGCCTTCGGTGCACCTCTTTTCGCAATCGCGCGGCAAGCTGAAGTATGATGCGGATAACCAGCGTTTCCTGCCGGATATCCATGTGCAGAACTGCGTGTCAGTCGGCGCCTGCAACGGCACGGACGATCTGGCCGCGCTGATTGCCGAGGCTGCCGCCGGAGGCGGTGGTGCCGTGGAATTTTCCGGCGAGAATGCGCGGGCCTGGACCGGCGGCATGATCGGTGCTGCCGAAGGGGCGGGCGAGGGCACCGGGGTCAAGGCCTTCATCGACTTCCAGCACGATGTCTGCGCCAAGGATATTCGCCTTGCCGTGCGCGAAGGCATGCATTCGGTGGAGCATATCAAGCGCTTCACCACCAATGGCATGGCGTCCGATCAGGGCAAGATGTCCAATATGCACGGGCTCGCCATTGCCTCGGAAGCGCTTGGGCGGGACCTGCCGAAGGTCGGTCTCACCACCTTCCGCCAACCTTATACGCCGGTGACTTTCGGCACGCTCATCAACCATTCGCGCGGTGCGCTGTTCGATCCCACCCGCAAGACGCCGATGCATGATGAAGAGGCGGCAGCAGGCGCCCTCTTCGAGGATGTAGGCAACTGGAAACGCGCATGGTTCTTTCCGCGTGGCGGCGAGGATATGCACGAGGCGCTCAACCGCGAATGCAAGACGGTGCGCGAAAGTGTTGGCGTTTTCGATGCCTCGACACTCGGCAAGATCGAGGTCGTTGGCCCGGATGCGGCGAAGTTCCTGAACCTCATCTACACCAATGCCTGGGACACACTGAAACCCGGCCGCTGCCGCTACGGCATCATGACCCGCGAGGACGGTTTCGTTTACGACGACGGTGTTGTCGGTCGTCTTTCCGAGGACCGTTTTCATGTGACGACGACAACGGGCGGCGCACCGCGCGTTCTCCAGCACATGGAGGATTATCTCCAGACCGAATTCCCTGAGCTGAATGTCTGGCTGACGTCGGCAACCGAACAATGGGCGGTGATTGCTGTGCAGGGGCCGAAGGCGCGTGAGGTGATTGCACCTTTTGTCGAGGGCATCGATCTGTCTCCCGAAGCTTTCCCCCATATGGCCGTGGCAGAAGGCACCTTCTGCGGTGTGCCCACGCGGCTTTTCCGCGTGTCCTTCACCGGTGAGCTTGGCTTCGAAATCAACGTTCCGGCCGATTACGGCGCTGCCGTCTGGAGCGCGATCCGCGAAAGGGCCGAAGCGGTGGGCGGTTGCCTCTATGGCACCGAGACCATGCATATCCTGCGTGCGGAAAAGGGTTACATCATCGTCGGGCAGGATACCGACGGCACCGTGACGCCTGATGATGCGGGGCTTGCCTGGGCCGTTTCCAAAAAGAAGACGGATTTCGTCGGCATTCGCGGCCTCAAGCGCCCGGATCTGATGCGGTCCGGCCGCAAGCAGCTCGTGGGCCTGAAGACGAAGGATCGCCTGACCGTTCCGGAAGAAGGCGGCCAGATCGTCGTCGATCCGAACCAGCCGAAACCGATGACCATGCTCGGCCATGTCACCTCCGCCTACTGGTCGGAAAATCTCGGCCATTCCATCGCGTTTGCGCTGGTGGCGGATGGCAGGGCGCGCATGGGCGAAACGCTCTATATCCCTCTTGCCGATAAAACTATTGCCGTCGAAGTGACCGATATGGTCTTCCTCGACAAGGAAGGAGCCCGTCTCAATGGCTGACAAGCTTCACGCAAAACGCAAATCCGTACTTGAGGATTTCCACGGCGGCTCGCGCTTCGTCTCGCTGAAGCCCGCCGCTTCGGCGTCGCGACTGTCGCTGCGGGCAAGGGAAAGTGCCCTGCCTGCCTTGTCGGAGGCGCTTGGTTTCACCCTGCCGACCAGCCCGAAAAGCTCCGTCACATCGGGTCTGCGTTCTGCTCTCTGGATCGGCCCGGACGAATGGCTGGTCATCGATCAGGGCGAAAGCGACCTGATGGCGGCACTCGCCGGCGTTTCCGGTCTGTTTTCGGCAACCGACATCTCCCACCGCAACACGGCCGTCATCGTCTCCGGTCCCGGCGCGGAAGCAGCACTTAATGCCGGTTGTCCGCAGGAGCTATCGCTCGAAAAATTCCCGGTCGGTGCATGCTCGCGCACGGTTTTCGGCAAGGCGGAAGTCGTGCTACTGCGCGTGGCTGACGATACGTTCCGGGTGGAGTGCTGGCGCTCCTTTGCCGAATATGTCGGCGGCCTGTTGCAGGAAGCGGCGCAGGACGTGGCGGTTTAGAGTATCCGTTTTGATTAAGCGGATACTCTAGTTTTTCCATCCCCGCCATTCCACCCATCGGCCATGGAAATCGGCGCGGCCAATTTCCTTTTTCTCGCCGGTCGGCCAGATTTGCAGGGTGATCGCGGCGTTGCCCGGCGTTGTGTCCGCCTCCATTTGCAGGCGGGCAAGCGGGGCATCGGGCGTGGCGTGGGCTCCGGCCTCGGCAATCAACGCCTCGCCCGCCTGTTTCAGCGCATCGGGCAGATATTGCCAGGCGATGGAGTGGTAGACGACATGGGCAGCGCCCGGATGTTGCGTGGCAAGGCGGCGTTTCAGCCAGTCGATCGCGTCGGCCTTTTCGACATGCAAGCCGTTTTCCACCGCAATCCTGAGGGCGGCGGCCGTGCGTTGCAGCCTGTCGGTCTGATCGGCCCAGACATAGGACATCAGCCGCAACCGGTCCTCGGCCGATGACGGGTCGAGCGGGTTGAGATCGCAGCCGGCGCGCTCGATGACCTCAATCTGTGTGTCGGGCGGGGTGTTTCCGCGCCATTCCGGCGACATGGACACTTCGGATTGTTCGCCCCATGCGAGATCGCCGAGACGATATTGGTAACGGTCAAATTGCAGATTCAACCCGGCGCTGGCGCCGACCTCTGAAAGGACCAGCGGTTTGTCGAAAAGCTCCGCAATGGAAAGAAAGCCCGGCAGCAGCACAGCGGAACGGCGGACTTCGTTGGTTTGCGGCGGCGATTTCAGTCTTTCGAGGATGAAGGCCGAATGGAAACGCAAGG
Source organism: Rhizobium sp. GR12 (assembly GCF_036596185.1). Lineage (NCBI taxonomy): Bacteria > Pseudomonadati > Pseudomonadota > Alphaproteobacteria > Hyphomicrobiales > Rhizobiaceae > Rhizobium > Rhizobium sp. GR12. The sequence continues at coordinate 248,937 of NZ_JASXTH010000007.1, forward strand.
CGTCTGCGCAAACCTGCCAGAGTGCGTCTTCGTTTTCGGGAGCGATATCGACCAGCGGCGCGATCTTGTCCTCTATGACAAGCGCGTGCAGGGCGCCGGCCAGCCGCAGGGGCACGGAATCGCCCGATGGGCCGACATCGCCGGGCCAGGACAAAATCTTCCTGCCCACTTCCGCCTCGCGGTCCAGCCGCGTCGCCACCGCGCGGCAAAGCCGTGCGGTAAAGGGCGAACCGAGGCTGTCGCAGGCTCTTGCCTGAACCAGAAAAGCATTCCTTACGGCTTCGTCATGCATGCGGTCTTTTCCTTGCCAGCTCTTAGGCGTCTTCCGGTCTATCTTCCGGATTGAATTGCGTGATGGTGGTCCAGCGGGCGGTGAGCGCCGGTTTTTTCTCGTTTTCGATCTCCACCGTCACATCATAGGTCGTCACCAGCATGGTGGCGCCGCGAAAACGCGCCTCGGCCAAAGTGAAACGGCCACGCACCCGCGCTCCGCTTTTGACCGGGGTCACGAAGCGGACGGCGTCAAAGCCGTAATTGATGCCCATGGTCGTTTCGCGAACGCGTGGCAGGGCATCGTAATTCAGCGCCGAAAGCAGCGAGAGCGTCAGGAACCCGTGCGCTATGGTGCCACCGAAGGGGCTTTCCGCCTTGGCCCGCTCCGGGTCGCTGTGGATGAACTGTTCGTCCAGCGTCGCTTTTCCGAAGGCGTTTATCATCGCCTGGTCGACGGTGATCCAGTCGGAAACGCCCATTTCCGTGCCGACGAGATTTTTCATCTCCGCCAGTCCAATGTCCTTTGCCATGTTACCTCGTTTGGGTTGTCTCGCGGAACTTATAAAGCTGCGGGGGTCAGGCGATCAACCGCGCAGATAAAACACCACCGAGCGGGCCGGCAGGAATGCGGGGTTGCCGAAATCCGTGCCGATTGCGTGCCAGTCATCGCCGGGCAAAGTGAAGGGCACGATTTTCCGGCTGCGATTAATGAGGACGGCAAGTTCGGTATCGTTCCCGGTCTCATGGTCCGGAGTGGAGAGCACCATGGCGAATGCTGGTCCGTCCGGTCTTTCCCATTCTTCCACCGTCATTGGTTTGCCGCCAGGGGCAAGCCATGTCACGTCGCCATTGCCGGAGAAAAAGCCGGTTTGCGAAAAGACGCCGAACCGTTTGCGAAGCGCTGCGAGAAACGCCGTGTGGTCGATGAGTTCGGGGATAAGCGATGACCAGTCTACCCAGGTGATATCGTTGTCCTGGCAATAGGCATTGTTGTTGCCGTGCTGGCTGCGGCCACCCTCATCGCCGGCGGTCAGCATCAATGCGCCGCGGCTGACGAAAAGCGTGGAAAGCAGCGCCTTCACATCCGCAAGGCGGGCGGCAAAAATGGCGGGATCGTCACTCAGGCCTTCGAAACCATTGTTCCAGGAATGGTTTTCATTGTGGCCGTCGCGATTGTTCTCGCCGTTTTTTTCATTGTGCTTGTGTTCGTGGCTGACGAGATCGAACAGTGTGAAACCGTCATGGGCAGCAAGGAAATTGACGCTTCGGCTTTTCGAACGTCCATGGCGGGAAAAGATCGGTGAGGACCCGGAAAGCGCATTGGCCAGTGCGCCGGTCGTTCCCGCATCTCCGCGCCAGAACCGGCGCATGTCATCACGGGTTCGGTCGTTCCATTCGAGAAAGCTCTCGGGAAAATTGCCGAGCTGATAGCCACCTGGGCCAATATCCCATGGCTCGGCAATCAGCATGCGATCGTAAAGTACGGGATCGGAATGCATGGCGGCAAGCGTTTCGCTCGCCGTGTCGAAGCCGTTGGCCGTTCTTCCAAGCACCGGCGCAAGATCGAAACGGAAGCCATCGATACCGGCGTTCAAAACAAAATGTTTGAGTGAATCGACGATGAGCTGGCGCACATAGGGGTGATCGCAGGCAACAGTGTTACCGGTGCCGGTGTCATTGATGAGCACACCCGGTTGTCCCTGCGGGTGGCGGAAGGCGGTGAGATTATCCAGCCCGCGTAACGACAGGATGGAGCCTTCGCTGTCGCTTTCGCCCGTATGGTTGAAGACCAGATCGAGAATGACGCCGATGCCTTCCGCATGCAGTGCCGCAACCGTATCGCGCAACTCCCGCACGCCGCCGGGGCAGAGGCGCGGATCGAGCGCCATGAAGCCAACGGGATTGTAACCCCATGCATTGGAGAGGCCGAGCGGCGGAAGGTGGCGTTCGTCGATCCAGGCGGTAACCGGCATCAGTTCCACTGCATCGACGCCGATTTTTTTCAAATGCTCGACAATGGCGGGATGGGCCAGCGCCGCCACGGTGCCTCTCAGCTTCCCCGGTACCGCAGGATGCAATTTGGTGAAGGATTTGATCGAAAGTTCATAAATCAGCCCACCTTCGGCAAAATGTGGCGGCTGGTGCCCGACCGGCTCGTATTTCGACAGGACCGCTTTTGGCATGATCGCACCCGTCTCCTTGCCAAAGACATACAATGCCGGATCATGCCGGAACGGCCGGTCTATCTCGGTGGCGTAAGGGTCGAGCAGGAGTTTCGAAGGGTCGAACCACAGTCCGTGTTCGGGGGCATAGATGCCGTCGGCGCGATAGCCGTATCGCGTGCCGGGGCCGGCTTCGGCCACCGTTAAATGGTGAATATCGTCCTCACCGCGCGTCATCGGCAAACGGGCCATCTCTTTTTCGCCCGTTGCATCGAAGAGGCAAAGGTCGATCCGGGAGGCATGCCGGGAATAGACCGTGAAGTCCGTTCCGTTTTCCGTCCGGGTCGCGCCTTTGGGGAAAACGGATGGTTTCTGCATGGTCTGTGTCTCCGGTATCGTTTCTCGGATGAGGCAGCCTTTCGGTCACCCCGGAATTCTCAGAGATGTTGAAATCTCTCTTCCGTCATCCCCGTGGCAAGCCCGAGGATGACGTTGAGCGCGGCGGCAAACTTAGGTAATGACGCTCGGTTCGTTGCGGCCGGTATGGGCCTTGATGCCGGCAATCGTATCGGCAACGGAAATCAGGTCGGCGAGCGCTTCCTGCGTTTCGATGCCGTGACGGGCGGCATCCGGCTCGTAGCGCTCCACATAGAGCCTGAGCGTCGCCCCCGCCGTGCCGGTGCCGGAAAGGCGCAGCACAATGCGTGAGCCACCCTCGAACAGGATGCGGATACCTTGATTCTTGCTGACGGACTGGTCGACCGGGTCGAGATAGGCGAAATCATCAGCGCTCGCGACCTTGAGATTGCCGTAGCTGGTGCCGGGAAGTGTCGCGAGTTTTTCGCGCAGCGTGGCCACCAGTGTGTTGGCGGCGTCCGAATCCACTTCCTCATAATCGTGGCGGGAATAATAGTTGCGGCCATATTCGGCCCAGTGTCTGGTAACGATGTCCTTCACGCTTTCCTTGCGCGCCGCGACGATGTTCAGCCAGTAGAGCACGGCCCACAGGCCATCCTTTTCACGCACATGGTTAGAGCCGGTGCCGAAGCTTTCCTCACCGCAGATGGTGACCTTGCCAGCGTCCATCAGATTGCCGAAAAATTTCCAGCCGGTCGGCGTCTCGAACATGCCAAGCCCGAGCTTTTCGGCAACGCGGTCGGCGGCCGCACTTGTCGGCATCGAGCGGGCGATGCCGGAAATGCCGGCGGCATAACCGGGTGCCAGTTTGGCATTGGCGGCGATGATCGCCAGGCTGTCGGACGGGGTGACGAACATGCCCTTGCCGACGACCATGTTGCGGTCGCCGTCGCCATCCGACGCCGCACCGAAATCGGGACCTTCCGGGCTCATGACGTCGTCATAAAGCTCCTTGGCGTGCACAAGGTTCGGGTCGGGATGGTGGCCGCCGAAATCGGGCAGCGGCGTTGCGTTGCGGACCGAGCCTTTCGGTGCGCCGAGGCGCTTTTCGATGATTTCCACGGCATAGGGGCCGGTGACGGCGCTCATGGAATCGACCACGACCTTGAAGCCGCCGGCGATCAAGGCACGGATGGCGGCAAAATCGAACAGCTCTTCCATCAGGGCGGCGTAGTCGGCGACCGGGTCGATCACATCGACCGTCAACCCATCCACCTTGAAGCTGCCCACCTGGTCGAGATCGATATCGGCGGTGTCCGAAATTTTGTAGCTGTCGATGACCTTGGAGCGGGCATAGATCGCGTCGGTGATCTTTTCAGGCGCTGGACCGCCATTGCCGATATTGTATTTGATGCCGAAATCTTCGGTCGGGCCGCCGGGATTGTGGCTGGCAGAAAGCACGATGCCACCGAAAGCCTTGTATTTGCGGATGATGTTGGAGGCGGCGGGGGTGGAGAGAATGCCGCCCTGACCGACGAGCACCTTGCCGAAACCGGCAGCGGCGGCCATCTTGATCGCCTTCTGGATGACTTCGCGGTTGTAATAACGGCCGTCGCCGCCGATCACCAGCGTCTGGCCCTCGAAACCTTCAAGCGCATCGAAGATCGACTGGATGAAGTTCTCGGCATAATGTTCCTGGGCGAAGACTGGCACCTTCTTGCGCAGGCCGGATGTGCCCGGCTTCTGGTCCTGGAAGGGCGTCGTCTTGATGGTCTTGATCATTGTTTCAATGGCCTTTCGAAATAAGCTGGCTGTAGAGCGCGGCATAGAGACCAGCGCTTTTTTCCCAGGAAACATCGGATTTCATCCCGAGTTTCTGCATTTGTGTCCACAGTTTCGGGTCGTTGTAATAACGGACGGTCCGGCGGATTGCCTGTTTCAGACCGTCCAGCGTGTCGGGTGAAAATTGTACGCCGGTCGCCGATTTGCTGGCGATGGCGGCGTGGTTGGCATCGATCACGGTGTCGTTGAGTCCACCCGTGCGGGCGACGACCGGAATGCAGCCGTAACGCAGCGCGTAAAGCTGGGTCAGGCCGCAGGGCTCGAAGCGGGAGGGAATAATGATCGCGTCACAACCTGCCTGCATGAGATGCGACAGCGGCTCGTTGTAGCCGACAGCGACGCCGACACGGCCGTGATGGCGGGATGCTGCCGCTAAAAGCGCGCCTTCCAGCGCCACATCGCCTGCTCCGAGCACCACGAGGCGGCCGCCGAGGGAAACGATCTCGTCTACGGCTTCGGCCATGAGGTCGATGCCCTTTTGCCAGGTCAGGCGGGAAATGACGCAGAAAAGCGGGCTGTCATCCTGGTCGATGCGGAAATGTTCGGCGACCGCCTTCTTGTTCAACGCGCGGTTCTTCAGGTTGGCGGCGGAATAATTGTCGTGGATCAGATGGTCGGTGGCCGGGTTCCAGACATCGGCGTCGATGCCGTTGACGATACCGTGCAGCACTTCGGCGCGGCTGCCGATCACCCCTTCCAGCCCCATGCCGAATTCCGGGGTGAGGATTTCCTCCGCATAGGAGGGGCTGACCGTGCTGAGCGCGGTTGCCGTCTGCAAGCCGCCCTTGAGGAAGCTCACATCATTGTAATATTCGATGCCGTCCATGCCGAAGGCGTGGGCAGGCAATTCGAGCCTGCTGAAGATGTTGGCGCCGAACTGCCCCTGAAAGGCGATGTTGTGGATGGTCAGAAGGCTCGGGATTTCCGGCGTTTCGGCATAACGCATGTAGACGGGCGTCATGGCGGCCTGCCAGTCATGCGCATGCACCATATCCGGCCGCCAGCCGGGGAGAGCACCAGCACCGATGCGCGCTGCGGCCAGCGACAGCGCCGCAAAGCGCTTCCAGTTATCAGGATAATCCTTGCCGGTCTGGCCGAGATAGGGACCGCCGGAACGTTCATAATAGGCCGGTGCGTCGAGGATCAGAAGGTCTAGTCCCTCGTGCCGGACTTCCAGCAGCTCGGCTTTTTCGCCAAGCAGGTCGGCGAACTCGAAACATTTGACGGGGTCCGTCACGGCGGCTTTCACCGCCGGATATCCGGGTATCAACGTGCGCGTCCTGACGCCATAGGCTTCGAGCGCGATTGGGAGCGCGCCGGCAACGTCGGCGAGCCCTCCGGTCTTGATCAGGGGATAGACTTCGGATGAAACCGAAAGGACATTCATGGGCTCTACAGGTCCAGCTTGTCGATCATCGATTGGGTGATAAGGCAAATGCCGTTTTCCGTGCGGCGGAAACGTTTGGCGTCCAGTTCGGGGTCTTCTCCTACAATCAGTCCTTCCGGAATGACCACTCCATGGTCGATGACGACGTTGCTGAGCTGGGCGTGACGCCCGATCTTCACACTCGGCAGTACTACGGCATTCTCAAGGCGGGAGTATGAATTGGCCCGCACGCCGGTGAACAGAAGGCTGCGGTTGAGAGCGGCGCCGGAAATGATGCAATCGCCTGACACGACCGACGACACGGCCGAACCGCGACGGTCCTCATCGTCATGCACGAATTTTGCCGGCGGGGTGATTTCCGCATAGGTCCAGATCGGCCAGGACTTGTCGTAGATGTCGAGGTCCGGCACCACATCCGTCAGGTCGATATTGGCCTGCCAATAGGCGTCGATGGTACCGACGTCGCGCCAGTAGGGTCCGTGTTCGAAATCCGAGCGTACGCAGGAATCCGCAAAGCGGTGGGCGACGGCTTTGCCGTGCTGGACGATATAGGGAATGATGTCCTTGCCGAAATCGCGGCTGGAGGTCGGGTCGGCGGCATCTCGGCGCAGTGCTTCCATCAGGAATTTCGTATGGAAGACGTAGATGCCCATCGAGGCGAGCGCGAAACCCTCGTTACCGGGAATGCCGGGCGGATCGGCCGGCTTTTCGATGAAGTCGATGATCTCGTCTTTTTCATTCACATGCATCACGCCGAAGCCGGAGGCTTCCATGCGCGGCACTTCAAGGCAGCCGATCGTCACATCCGCACCGGAATCGACATGCTGCTGCAGCATGTATTCGTAATCCATCTTGTAGATGTGGTCGCCGGCGAGAATGACCATATATTCCGGCGCATAGGGCTCGATGATGTCGATGTTCTGGTAAACGGCGTCGGCGGTGCCTTCGTACCATTGCGTTTCGGACACGCGCTGCGAGGCCGGCAGAATGTCGAAGCTCTCGTTACGTTCCGGGCGGAAGAAGTCCCAGCCGCGCTGCAGGTGGCGAATGAGCGAGTGCGCCTTGTATTGGGTGGCGACGCCAATGCGGCGAATGCCGGAATTGAGCGCATTCGAGAGTGCAAAATCGATGATGCGCGCCTTGCCGCCGAAATAAACGGCGGGTTTTGCCCGGCGATCCGTCAATTCCTTCAGGCGGCTTCCTCTTCCACCTGCGAGGACATAGGCCATTGCATCACGCGCCAACGGCTGAACTCTTTTTTCCGACATGTTGTCCTCCCGTTCTGTCTGTCAGTTTTCCGGCTCGAGCATGATCGTCGCCAGCGGCGGCAGGACGAGCATCGCCCCGATCTCCCCGCCGGCGTTGACCGCCTGAACGCGTCCGCCATTTCCCTTGCCGCTGCCGCCATAGATTTCGGCGTCGGTGTTGAGAATCTCCCGCCACCGCCCCGCAATGGGAAGCGGCACATAATAGTTTTCCCGATAGACCGGGGTCAGATTGCAGATGACCGCCACCGGCTTTTCACCCGGCGCCGTGCGCAGCCAGGCAAAGACGGAATTCTCGTGATCGTCGACCACCAGCCACTGGAAGCCATCAGGTTCGCAGTCACGGGCGTGCAATGCCGCTTTCGAACGGTAGGTGAGGTTCAGATCGCGCACGAGGCGGCGCATACCCTCATGCATCGGATATTGGCGAAGGTTCCAGTCGAGCGATCCCTTTTCGCTCCATTCGCTCCACTGGGCGAACTCCTGTCCCATGAACAGCAGCTTCTTGCCGGGATAACCCCACATGAAGCCGTAATAGGACCGGAGATTGGCGAATTTCTGCCAGTCGTCGCCGGACATTTTGGCGATCAGCGATCCCTTGCCGTGCACCACCTCGTCATGGGAAAGCGGCAGCACGAAATTTTCGGTGAAGGCATAAAGAAGCCCGAAGGTCAGTTCCTGATGGTGGAACTTGCGATGCACCGGCTCACGCGAGAAGTAACTCAGCGTGTCGTGCATGAAACCCATGTTCCATTTGAAGCCGAAACCGAGACCACCCTCATGGACCGGATGGGACACTTTCGGCCAAGAGGTGGATTCTTCCGCGATGGTCATGACGCCCGGATGGGTGCCGTAAACGAGCGAATTCATCTTCTGCAGGAAGCGGACGGATTCAAGGTTCTCGCGCCCGCCATATTCGTTGGGGATCCACTCGCCTTCCTTGCGGGAATAATCGAGATAGAGCATTGAGGCGACCGCATCGACCCGCAATCCATCGAGATGGAACTTCTCGGCCCAATAAAGCGCGTTGTTGACGAGGTAGGACAATACCTCGAGGCGACCGAAATTGTAGATGGCCGTGTTCCAGTCGGGATGAAAGCCCTGACGCGGATCTTCATGTTCGTAAAGCGCTGTCCCGTCGAACCAGCGCAGGCCATGCTCGTCGGTGGGAAAATGCGCCGGAACCCAGTCGAGGATCACCCCGATGCCGACCTTGTGTGCGCCATTGACGAAACGCGCAAAGCCTTCCGGATCGCCGAAACGGGCGGTCGGGGCGTAAAGGCCGGTCGTCTGGTAGCCCCAGGATGGATCATAGGGATGTTCGGTGATCGGCAGAAATTCGATATGGGTGAAGCCCATATCCGTACAGTAGGGAATGAGCTGGGCGGCCAGTTCGTCCCAGCTTAAGAATGTGCCGTCCGCGCGGCGTTGCCATGAGCCGGCATGGACCTCGTAAATGCTGATCGGCTGGCGGCGCTGGTCCACCTGCGCCCAATGTTCCCGGTGGGCCTGGTCTTCCCATTTCTGCGCCAGTTCCGGCGCGGTAACCGACGCGTTCTTCGGCCGCAATTCGCCGCGCCGCGCATAGGGGTCGGCCTTCAGCGGCAGAAGCTCGCCGTTGGCGCCGAGGATTTCGAACTTGTAGGCGCAGCCGGCATAGACGTCAGGCGCAAAGATTTCCCAGATGCCCGTATCCTTGCGGAAGCGCATCACGTGCCGACGGCCGTCCCAATTGTTGAAATCGCCGACGACGGAGACGCGCTTCGCATTGGGTGCCCAGACGGCGAAGTGGAAACCTTCGACGCCCTCAAGCTTGAGCGGGTGAGCGCCCATCTTGTCGAACAGCCTCAGATGCGATCCCTCACGGACGAAATAATCGTCCATCGGACCGAGAACCGGACCGAAACTGTAAGGATCGGTCACCGCCCATTCGGCATCGTCACGGCATGCCCGGTAACGCACCGGCTGGCGCGAGGCCAAACCGACAGGGCCTTCGAAAAAGCCCTCCGGATCGAGCCGTTTCAACTCGCCGATGAAATTTCCGTCGAGTGTGAGGACGGACACTTCTTCGGCCCCGGGGATGAAACAGCGCGCGGAAAACCCTTCCGGCGTTTCGTGAACGCCGAGAAGGGCAAAGGGGTTGGAATGCAAACCGCTCTTGATCGCCTCGATTTCAGCCTTCGTGACAGCACCAGTCTTTTTCTCTTCGGCCGAATTGAGCGGTTTTTTCATCAGGCTCTCCAGATATCGGCGGCATATTGCCGGATCGTCCTGTCGGACGAGAACCAGCCCATGCGCGCCGTGTTACGGACTGTTTTCGCATACCAGCTTTCCGGATCGCTCCAGATCGCGTCCACCTTGCGCTGTGCATTGGCATAGGCGTCGAAGTCTGCGGCGACCATGAACCAGTCGCTGTTGTAAATGCCGTCGATCAAGCCGGAAAAGCGCGAGCGATCGTCCGGTGAAAACACGCCGGAAGCGATGGACGACAGCGCCTGCGACAGTTCCGCGGACCGTTCGATGATCGCGCGGGGATTGTGACCATCGGCCCGCGCCCTTGACACCTCTTCCGCCGTCATGCCGAAGATGACGATATTGTCCTCACCGACATGTTCGAGCATTTCAACATTCGCCCCGTCGAGCGTGCCGATGGTGAGCGCGCCGTTCAGCGCGAACTTCATGTTGCCGGTGCCCGAGGCTTCCATGCCCGCCGTGGAAATCTGTTCGGAAAGGTCGGCAGCGGGAACCATGATTTCCGCAAGCGAGACGTTGTAGTTTGGAATAAACACCACTTTCAGAAGCCCGCGCACGGCCGGATCGTTGTTGATGACCCGGGCAATATCATTGGCAAGCTTTATGATCAGCTTCGCGTTGTGATAACTCGGCGCCGCCTTGCCTGCGAAGAACTTAACGCGCGGTACCCATTCCAGTTCCGGGTGGGAGCGGATCTGGTCGTACAGCGCCACCGTTTCGATAAGGTTCAGAAGCTGGCGCTTGTATTCGTGGATGCGCTTGATCTGGATGTCGAACATGGCAGATGGGTCGATGCGGATGCCCATGCGTTGCGCCACCGTATTGGCGAGGCGCACCTTGTTCCGACGCTTCACTTCGGCGAATTTCTCGCGGAAACCGGCATCTTCGGCGAAGCGGTCGAGCGGGGTGAGCTTTTCCGCGTCATCAAGGAAATCGTCACCGATCGCTTCCCGGATCAATCCCGTCAGGCCGGAATTGCACTGCATCAGCCAGCGGCGCGGCGTGATGCCGTTGGTCTTGTTGTTGATGCGTTCGGGATAGAGGCTGTGCAAGTCGGCGAAGACCGTTTCCTTCATCAGTTCGGTGTGAAGCGCCGACACACCGTTGATGGAATGCGAGCCGATGAAGGCAAGGTTGCCCATGCGCACGCGGCGCTCGCCGTTTTCGTCGATCAGCGAGATGGAGCGGATCTGCTGATCCGGCATCTTCTTTTCCTTGCGGGCGTAAACGAGCGTATTGGCGTTGATCGCGTAGACGATCTGCATGTGCCTCGGCAAAAGACGCTCGAGCAGCGGCACCGGCCAGCTTTCCAGCGCTTCGGGCAGAAGCGTGTGGTTGGTGTAGGAGAAGGTGCCTTGCGTAATCGTCCAGGCTTCATCGAATTCCAGGCCATGGACATCGCACAGCAGGCGCATCATTTCGCAGATGGAAATGGCCGGGTGCGTGTCATTGAGCTGGATCGAAACCTTGTCGGGCAGCGAGGTGAAATCCGGATATTGCTGCAGGTGGCGGCGCAGAATGTCCTGCAGGGAGGCGGAGGAGAAGAAGAATTCCTGCCGCAGGCGCAGTTCCTGGCCGGCCGGCGTCGCATCGGCCGGGTAGAGTACGCGCGTCAGGCTTTCCGCCTTGTTGCTTTCTTTCAGCGCACCGATGTGGTCGCCGGCATTGAAGGCTGCCAGCAGAATAGGGTCGATTGGCTGGGCTGACCACAGGCGCAATGTATTGACCCGGGTGCCCCGCCAGCCGACGACCGGCGTGTCGTAGGCCATGGCGATCACGCGTTCGGCCGGTTTCCAGACGAAACGCTGCGGCTCTTCATATCCGCCGATGGTTTCGACCGATCCACCGAAGCCGATTTCATAGGAGCTTTCGCGGCGTTCGAATTCCCACGGATTGCCGTGTGCAAGCCAGGTTTCCGGCAGTTCCACCTGCCATCCGTCCGCCATCTGCTGGCGGAAGAGGCCGTGTACATAACGAATGCCATAGCCATAAGCGGGAATGTCGACCGTTGCCATGGATTCCATGAAACAGGCGGCGAGACGGCCGAGGCCGCCATTGCCGAGTGCCGCATCCGGCTCCAGCCCGGCAATGACATCAAGATCGACGCCGAGGGAGGAAAGCGCATCCTTGATTTCCTGCATCAAGCCGATATTGGAGATCGCGTCGCGCATCAGGCGGCCAATCAGGAATTCCAGCGACAGGTAGTAAACGCGCTTGGAGTTGTTGGCATACGCCTTGCGGGTCGAGGCCATCCACTTGTCGATGATACGGTCGCGGACGACGAGAATGGTCGCGGTCAGCCAGTCGTGCGGCTTGGCGACCTTGACGTCCTTGCCGATGCGATAGGTGAGGCGCTCGATGATTTCCGCCGCCATGATTTCCGGGTTGGAACTGCGTGGGGCGGGGCGGGGAAGATCGGCGGCGTTTAGATTGTTGATCATTGGTCGGTCAGCACCTTGGTGGGAGGAGAGGGTCTGATGAGGTCGATCCGGTTTGCCTTTGCTGATGCCAGTTTATGCATCGATACGGAGGCGTGGCAACAGCATTTTTCGTGGAAAATTGAATAGCTTAGCGTAATGAAAAATAAGACTTTTTCCTCAGCACCCCAAGGGTTGCCGAAGGCATTGCGCGCCCTGCGTGCGCCGTTCTTGAACGGGGTTGCGTGATACTTGCGATGCTGGACATCGTTCATGAAAGGGAGAGGGGCTGCAACACTTCTGAATGGTTCACCGGTCCTGAAAACTGTTTCGGTCTATCGGCTCACACACTAGCCTTCGCAGCGGAGAAAATTCAATGAAAATAAACGAGGTGTGTGCTGACGCTACGCGAGCCGGTGGCGGCTACGGTGTGAAACCGGTTCTCGATCACAATGAAATACGCGTTATGCCGGAAAAAAAGGTTCCGTCGTCATTTCGCCGGCGCGTATCATCACACGGGTATTCGGCAGAACGGCGCACCACGGCGCGCAATCGAAGGAAAAGGGTTCCGAACTGAGCGCGATGCCCTCATCGAGTCCGCGCCAGTAAAGCGTCGGTGGCTTGTCATCGCTTGACCAGCGGAAGGCGTGCAGGCAATCGCCGTCCATCAGCACGGCGCTGAATCTCAGGGCCGAAGATACGCCCGCCGAAACCATTTTTTCCTGGCAGAGGCGCAGCGCGGTGGAAATGGCCCGGACCGGGTCTGCATCGAGGCCGTGACCGGCGGCGATCAGGAAGATGGCTTCGCTGTCGCCGGTGCCGCGTCGGGATGCATAGATATCGTCGGGAATGAGGGAATCGATATCGCGCCTGATCTGCTCATAACCGCCGATCTGGCCGTTATGCATGAACAGATATTGCCCGCGTGCGAACGGATGGCAATTGGCGCGGGATACTTCGCCTGATGTGGCGGAGCGGACATGGGCCATGAACATGCCCGAGCGAAGCTGATGGCAAAGCGCGGCTAGATTGGCGTCGGACCAAGCGGGTCTGGTATCGCGAAAAACGCCGGGCGTTCCCCGCTCGCCATACCATCCAAGGCCGCAGCCGTCGCCATTGACGACGGTTTTCGCTTCCCTCGCGGCCATGGACTGGCTGACCAGCGATGCTTCCGGCTCGATCAGAAGACTGTCGAGCCAGACAGGTTCACCGGAATAGGCAAAGAGGCGGCACATTCATGCGGCTCTGTTCAGGGCTTTGCTTCCGAGCGCGAAGCCGACAGCGGCCTTCGCATGAATGGCGGTCGAATCGTAGCCCGGCAAAGGTAGGGCGTCGGGATCTATCAGCAGGGAAATTTCGGTGCAGCCGAGAATGACGGAATCGACGCCGAGCGCGCGGGCTTTCTCGATGACCGACAGATAGCGCTCGCGCGAGCACGACTTGATCTCGCCCTGGCACAGCTCCCCGAAGATGATATCGTGGATGGCGACCCTGTCGTCCTCATCCGGCACAACCACATCGACGCCATGGCGGCGCATGCGATCGGTGTAGAAGCCGTGTTCCATCGTGTAACGGGTGGCGAGCAGAAGCGGCTTGCGGCGTCCGTCCGCCTTCAATGTGGCAGCGGTTTCATCGATGATGTCGATCAGGGCGACGCCCGACATTTTTTCAACGGTTTCTGCAACAAGGTGCATGGTGTTGGTGCAGATCAGCACGCAATCGGCACCGGCCGTGGCAAGGCGTGCGCCGGCAGCACCCAGAAGCGCGCCAGCCTCATCCCAGCGGTCGGCCTTCTGAAGGGCGACAACTTCAGAAAAATCGAGCGAATGCATGACAATGTCGGCCGAAACCAGCCCGCCGCGGCTATCGCGCACGGCCTCGTTGATCATCCGGTAATAGGTTGCGGTGGATTCCCAGCTCATGCCACCGATCAGACCGATCCGTTTCATCACAGTTCCCTTTTTCAAATTTGATTGAAAACAAGAATGCCATTGCCACGATGAAAACGGCGCGCGTTTTTCGGGGCGTTTGGAGATAGTTTTGCAAATTATCCGCGTCATCTATGAAAAATACGCAAAATTCTTGCGTCATTGTCGCAACAGGTGCATTCTTGACGGATGATTGATGACCGCGACCGCCGAATCCTTGCGATTCTCCAGGAAAATGCAGAAACGCCGCTCGCCGATATCGCGGATGAAGTGTCGCTATCGCTTTCCGCCTGTTCGCGCCGCATCACGCGGCTACGCTCGGACGGATATGTAACGGGCACGATGGCGCTGCTCGACAGGCGGAAAATCAACCTGCCGACCACGGTTTTCCTGCTTGTGAGAACCGGCCTGCATGCCGAGGATTGGCTGGACCGGTTCCATGCCGCCGTCAGCACCATACCGGAGATCGTCGAGGTTCATCGGCTGACCGGGAATTTCGATTATATTCTGAAACTGGTGCTGCCGAATGTCGAATATTACGACACGATCTACAAACAGATCCTGAGGCGGGTCGAGCTTTACGACATGTCCGCCTATATCTCGATGGAGACGGTGAAGCTGTCGTCTTCCTTGCCGACGACACATATCTGACAGGGTCCGTTTGGCTTTTCAGCGCGCCGCTTCGAAACGGAAACCGAAGCGGAAACTCCGCGTCTCACTCGGCTGGAGGGTGAGCGCAGCGGCAAGCCCGGGCTGGTTGAAGGCGTTGGTGGGCGTTTCAACGGGTTCGAGCGCGATGGATTTTCGTCTGTCGCGGGCAAGCGTATCGCCGGTAAAGACATGCATGTGGCCACGCTCCTGCCAAACCGTCAGGCTCGATCCGTCCTGCCGGTTCTCCATCCGCGTCTCGTAAAGCCCGTTTTCAGATGCGATCAAATCGGTGAAGCAAACATCGAGCACATGGCCGGAAAGCGGCGCGGCGGAAAGAAACGTCGCGTCATCGCGTTTGAGAATGCCTGCCTCCCCGTTGGGCAGCGGTATCAAATCTGCGTCCATCTCGATTGCCGTTCGCGACGGGAGCGTCAGATGGAGATCGTCGATGGACGCCAGACCAGGCAGCCGGAAATAAGGGTGCCAGCCGGCAGCAAAGGGCAGCGGCCGATCATCGCCATTGATGCCGCGTGTGTCGATGGCGACCGCATGGCCGGAGAACTGGTATTCCACCTCTATCGCAAGATGGTAGGGATAACCCTTGAAGTCGCCGGGCGATATCTCGGTCCGAAAGACGAGGACATGCGCGTCGTTTTCCTCGAAAGACCGGTCCAGGATAAAGGGCAGGGCGCGGGCAAATCCGTGGAAGACGAGGTCTTCATGGGCAAGCACCGGCTCGATGCGATGCATTTCTCCGCCGAAGCGGAACTGGCCATCCGGGATGCGATTGGTGAAGGGTGCGAGAATGCCGTTTCTTACACCGTTTTGCGACTGCAATTCCGCAGGCGTCGAATATCCGTCGACAAGATTCTCGCCTTCGTTGCCATCTGCAAGCAGTGGTCGCCAGTTGAGAAGGGTCGCGCCCTCGTAAGCGATCTCGGCGCTGAAATCCTGGCCATGAATGGTCAAACCGGAAATTCCCGCGCCTGTCGTGGAGGTGGTCATCGGGAAATGGTCCTTTGCATGCGTATGTCTGCGGTGATCTGGCCGGCTGCTCGCCGATTCGCCCGATCATCCTCGCTGCGGGAACATTTCGCAATGGCCAGCGTGGCGGAAATCAGTCCGGAAAGGTCCGCTTCGCGCCGCTGAAAAATTCCATCAGCGCGGCCTGATCCTCACCGCCCAGTCCCGCCGCCATCAGCATGCGGTGCACTTCGGCACAAACCGCCGTTAGCGGCATGGCGGTATTGGTGCGTCGGGCCAGATCCTGCGCGCCGTTCAGGTCCTTGACCATGTTATCGATGCGGCCGGTGCGGCGATAATCCTTCGCCACATACCTTGGCATATACTCCTGAAGGATAGCACTGTCGGCCCTGCCGCCCTTCAGCGCCTGCGGGATTTTGGCGGCGTCGACGCCGGCGTCCAGCGCAAGCTGCGTCGCTTCCGCCACGGCAAGGAAGTTCAGCCCGCAGAGAACCTGATTGATGAGTTTCGTCGTCTGGCCAGCACCGCTAGGCCCCATATGGGTATAGTTGCTGGCGACATGCCGCAGCACGCGATAGGCATCGGCCACATCCGTTTCCGTGCCACCGGCCATCAGCGTCAGTTGCCCGACAAGGGCCTTGGGCGCACCGCCGGAAAGCGGGCTGTCCACCCAGCGTAGCCCCTTTTCGGCAGCGTCAACCGCCAGTTCCTTCGTCGCCTCTGGATCGATGGAGGACATGTCGATGATCAGCGTGCCGGGCCTTGCCCCCGCCGCTACGCCATCCTTGCCAAAGACGGCCAGCCGGACGATCTTCGGTGAATTGAGGCTGAGGATCACCACATCGGCGATCGAAGCCGCTGCCGCTGCGGTGCTGGCGCTCTGGGCACCGAGGCTGGTCAGCGCCGCTACTTTCTCCGGGTCCAGGTCGAAAACCGTCAGTTCATTGGCGGTCTCGATCAGCCGCGTGCCGATCGCTCCGCCCATGGCGCCTGCGCCGATCAACGCGATTTTGTTCTTCTCGGTCATGGTGCTCACGGTCTCCTCCCAAAGCGTCGTGGTTGCGGCGTCTTCAAAGCGAGGCGGTGATGCCGCCGTCGACGTAGAGAATATGTCCGTTCACGAAAGACGAGGCATCGGACGACAGGAAAATGCAGGCGCCGACGAGCTCTTCGACCTTGCCCCAGCGGCCAGCGGGCGTGCGTTTTTCAAGCCAGGCCGAAAAGGTCGGGTCGGCCACCAGAGCCGCGTTGAGCGGCGTGTCGAAATAACCCGGCGCAATGGCGTTGCACTGCAGGCCGTATTTGGCCCAGTCGGTCGCCATGCCTTTCGTCAGATTGCCGACAGCACCCTTAGTGGCGGTGTAGGGCGCGATGCCGGGACGGGCGAGCGCTGTCTGCACGCTGGCAATGTTAATGATCTTGCCGCGTCCACGGCCGATCATGTGGCGCGCAACGGCCTGTCCGGCGTGGAACACCGAGGCGATGTTGGTCTGCAACAGGCGCTCGAACGCATCAGCCGGAAAATCCTCCAGCGGCGTGCGGTGTTGCATGCCGGCATTGTTGACGAGAATATCGATGGGACCGACTTCCGCCTCGAAACTGTCGATAGCCTTGCGCACCGCTTCATGATCGGTGGCGTCGAAGGCGAGCGTCTTGGCGCCCTTGATGCCTGCGGCGGCGGCTTTCAGCTTCGATTCGTCGCGGCCGTTCAGCACCACTTCTGCCCCGGCCTCCACCAGCCCCTGCGCCAGCGCGAAGCCGATGCCCTGGGAAGAACCCGTGATCAGGGCGCGGCGGCCGGAAAGATCGAACAAATTAAGGCCCACTGTTTCCTCCAGTCTCTCGACATTGCTTTTATGCCGGTCTATGTTATCGATAACATTCATCCCTTTCAGACGTGAATGTCAAGGCTTAAAACACCTGGTTTCGGTACGGAGCGGGCGTGCGAGGAGGCCGCAAGGCGCGTAAATGCGCGGCCGGCGGCGGTGATCGGGATGCGGATTATCTTGTCGCGCCGAACAGGCGTGATGTCGAACGGGAGATATTTATGAGAGCGATCGTCGCCCATGGGGCAAAGGATGTGCGCATCGAGGAGCGGCCCGAGGAAGCGCCGGGGGCGGGAGAAGTGCGCCTTCGTCTGGCCCGGGGTGGAATTTGCGGCAGCGATCTTCACTATTACAATCACGGCGGTTTCGGTGCGGTGCGGCTTCGCGAACCCATGGTGCTGGGGCACGAGGTATCAGCCGTCATCGAGGAACTGGGTGAGGGCGTTAAGGGACTGACGGTCGGCAGTCTGGTCGCGGTTTCGCCGTCCCGCCCGTGCAGAACCTGCCGCTTTTGCCAGGAAGGCCTGCACAATCAGTGCCTCAACATGCGTTTTTATGGCAGCGCCATGCCGTTCCCGCATATTCAGGGCGCTTTCCGCGAGGTTCTTGTGGCGGATGCCCTGCAATGCGTTCCGGCTGACGGCCTGAGCGCCGGCGAAGCGGCTATGGCGGAACCGTTGGCGGTAACGCTGCATGCCACGCGTCGCGCCGGAGATTTGCTGGGAAAACGTGTGCTGGTCACCGGCTGCGGCCCTATCGGCATTCTGTCCATTCTTGCCGCGCGCCGCGCTGGCGCCGCTGAAATCGTTGCGACCGACCTTTCCGATTTCACACTCGCCAAGGCGCGAGAGGCGGGCGCGGATCGGGTCATCAACAGCAAGAATGAACCCGACGCGCTGGCGGCTTATGGCGCGAACAAGGGGACCTTCGACGTTCTCTACGAATGCTCGGGTGCCGCCGTTGCACTTGTGGGTGGAATTGCGGCGCTCAGGCCACGCGGTATCATCGTTCAACTCGGGCTTGGCGGCGACATGAGCCTGCCGATGATGGCGATCACCGCCAAGGAGCTGGATCTGCGCGGCTCTTTCCGTTTTCATGAGGAATTCGCGACCGGCGTCGAATTGATGCGCAAGGGGCTGATCGACGTCAAGCCGTTGATCACCCAGACTGTCGATCTCGACGACGCCATCTCGGCCTTCGAATTCGCCTCCGACCGCAGCCGCGCCATGAAAGTGCAGATCGCTTTTTCGTAAGCGCTATTTCCGAACGCGAGAGCGCTGATGTTTTGATCGGTGGTGGATTATTCCGCCGCCGATTTTTTATGCGCGACTTTTCCGCTCATGGCAATTCGCAGGCGATGTTATCGATATCATGATTCATTTCAGAGAGTGCTGGACAGGTCCGACCTCCGGTCGCTAGACGGCATCTCAACCGATTGCACATTTTGACGCAGGTCAAAAAGGTGATTGTCGTCAAACGTTTTTTGCGTTATCGAAATTTCAGAAATTACTGAAAATACAGGAAGTACAGAAATGCCGGCTAATCTTTCCCCGCTCGTTCAGTCCTTCGTGCTACATTTCGGCGAGATGGGCAGCCGCTGGGGCATCAACCGCACGGTCGGTCAGGTCTATGCATTGCTTTACATATCGCCGCAGCCGCTCTGCGCGGACGACATCGTCGAGGTGCTCGGCATTTCCCGTTCGAATGTGTCGATGAGCCTGAAGGAACTTCAGGCGTGGAACCTTGCAATTCTCAAGCATTTCCCCGGCGACCGACGCGATTTTTTCACGACACCGGAGGATGTCTGGCAAATTCTCCGCACCCTTGCCGAGGAGCGCAAGAAGCGCGAGATCGACCCGACGCTCAGCGTGCTTCGCGAAATCCTGATGGAGACGCCGGAGAACGAAGAGGAGCGGCATGCGCAAAAGCGCATCGATGAGATGAAAACGCTGATCGAGCAGCTCACCGGCTGGTATGACGATGTGAAGAGGCTGGAGACGGAGAGGCTGGCGTCACTGCTGGCGCTCGGCTCGAAAGTCACGAAACTTCTGGAGGCCAAGGACAGGATCGTCTCTCTCGGCAGGCCCCGTGGCACGAAGGGCAAATGAGGAGATCGGCCGTGAGCATGTCCCCACAAATTCGTCAGTCGGCCGAAGGTGCAGACTGTCCCGCGCCTGAAACGGTCCCGTCCGGTGCGGCGCGGCGGCATTTCTTCGGGAACGTCTCCGGTGAAAAGGGGGCTGGAAAAGCGGAAATGAAAAAGGCACCGGCGGTGGGAAGATCGGTTGCGCTACTGCATATGCTGCCGGCTCTGCTCTGGCTGCCGCAGGCGGGTTTGCTTGCATTTTCAGTCGGTAAAGTCGCTGACGGGGAGCCGATGATGGCGATCCTGCCGGCAGCTGTCGCCGTCCTCGTTCTCGGTGTCATCAGGGCATGGCTGGAAAAGATTGCGGCGAGACTGTCGTTTCGCGCTGCACGCGCCGCCCTTTCGCGGCGGCGGCTGGAAGCGCTTCATGCCGTGGCGAAAGTGTCGCCACTCGATCTGTCGCGTACGGCGTCCGGCGAGGCGGCAAGCGTTATCGCGGAAGCCGCGGAAGCGCTGGTACCCTATCTTTCAAGGTTTCAGCCAGCGCGGATGAAGGCCACCGTCGTCCCCTTGGTTTTCGTGCTGGCGATCCTGCCGTTCACCTGGATCGCGGCACTGG
Source organism: Rhizobium sp. GR12 (assembly GCF_036596185.1). Lineage (NCBI taxonomy): Bacteria > Pseudomonadati > Pseudomonadota > Alphaproteobacteria > Hyphomicrobiales > Rhizobiaceae > Rhizobium > Rhizobium sp. GR12. The sequence goes on from NZ_JASXTH010000007.1 coordinate 268,987, forward strand.
TGCTGCTGCTTTCCATGCCGACCATTCCGCTTTTCATGGCGCTGATCGGCTGGCAGGCGAAGGCTGCGAGCGAAAAGCAGCTGGCCGAGACCGGCAACATGAATGCCTTTCTGCTCGATCGCCTGCGCGGCCTGGAAACGATCCGCGTGCTGGAGGCCGTCGATCTGACCACCGGACGCCTGCGCACCGATGCCGAAAACCTGAAGAAGCGGACGATGGCGGTGCTGCGGATCGCCTTTTTATCCTCGGCGGTGCTGGAGCTTTTCGCGGCACTCGGGGTTGCCATGACAGCGGTTTATATTGGTTTCCATCTGCTCGGTTTTCTCGACTTTGGCGCGTGGGGAGAGAAATTGACGCTGGCCGAAGGTCTGTTCATCCTGCTTCTGGCCCCGGCTTTTTTCGAACCGCTGCGGGAATTGTCCGCCGTGTGGCACGACCGGGCGGCGGGCGAGGCGGCGCTCCATGCGCTCGGTAAATTGACGGAGGGCACCGTTACCATCGTCGGCGAAGGCAAGGACGTCACGCGGCACCCTTCGTCAGCTGCGTCCGGCATGCTGGAAATCGAGGGGCTGTCCTTTGCCTATCCCGATGCGCTGCCGGTGATCCGCAATTTCGATCTTGTTGTCCGATCGGGCGAGACGATCGCTCTTCTTGGAGCCTCCGGCTGCGGCAAATCCACCGTCCTGTCCCTGATCGCGGGTCTTGCTTCAGCAAAGAGCGGCACGATAAAAATCGGCGGCATCATCCTTGATGACGCAACTGCCGGTGCCCTGCGTAGTACCATCGGCTGGGTCGGCCAGAAACCGTTCTTTTTTGCCGGTTCCCTGAAGGCGAATATTCGCTTTGGCCGTGCCGGTGTCCGCGACGGCATGGTGGAGGAGACGCTGCGTCACACCGGGCTCAACACATTGTCGCATGCACGCGGGCATCTGCCGATCGGAGACGACGGTTATGGCATTTCCGGCGGTGAAGCGGTGCGGCTCGCCATTGCGCGCGCCTTCGCCGATCCCGCAACGCAGCTTGTTCTAGCCGACGAGCCGACGGCGCATCTCGACCGGGAGACGGCTGCTCTCGTCACGGAAAACCTGCTGCAGCTGGCAAAAGGCAGGACATTGATCGTCGCAACCCACGATCCGGTGCTCGCATCGCGCATGGACAGGATCGTGGAAATGACGGCAGTCCCGTCAGGAGGCCAGCCATGATCGCGCGTTTTGCCGCATTGAAACCTGTCGTTGCCCTGTTCTGGTCGGCGCGTCGCGGCATGCTGCTTGCCGGAGCGGCTCTGGCGGCAACCACGGTGCTGGCGGGCATCGGCCTTCTCGGGATTTCCAGCTGGTTCATTACTGCGACGGCGATTGCCGGTCTTCTGCCCGCAACGGCGTTTGCGTTTGATGTTTTTGCGCCATCTGCAGCGATACGTCTGCTGGCGCTGTCGCGCACCGCCGCCCGTTATGGCGAACGCATGAGCACACATGAGGCGACGCTTTCAGTGCTGGTCGTGCTCCGGGAAAATCTGTTTCGTGGCTTTGCCGCGCCACAAGCGGCGAAACATCTGGAAGCGAGGCCCGCCCGCCTGCTGAACCGGCTGACTGCGGATATCGACGCGCTGGACTCGCTTTATCTGCGCGTGCTGGTTCCCGTAGCCGTCGCGGTCCTCGCTGCGATTGCGACAGGCATCGGGCTTGCTTTCCTCGACCCACTTGCAGGCGTTCTGGCGGCGACCTTTCTTATAGCGGCGGGGCTAGGCATTTCGGTGCGATCGGCATTGCGGGCGGAAGAATTCTCACGTCGCCGGGCAATCGGGCTCGAAGCGCTTCGCGCCCGCACGGCGGATCTCGTCAACGGGCAGGTGGAATTGCTGACGGCCTCCCGTCTCTGCGCGCAGGTTGCGGCAGTGGAGCGTGCCGACGACTATCTGCTTGCCTGCGACGATCACTTGAGCCGCATCGAAACGAATGCCGGCTTTTCCTTCGGTATCTCTGCGGCAGTCCTCTTGAGTGCGACCCTTCTCGGCATGGCATGGCTCGTGGAACAGGGAGCGATCGACGCGCCAGCCGCAGCCCTCGGCCTGTTCGTCTGTTTCGCCGCGCTGGAGCCTTTCACGGCGCTCCGCCGTGGTGCAATGGAACTCGGACGCACGCTTTTTTCGGCAAGGCGCATTGCGCCGCGTCTTTCTGCCGAGGCTGCGGACCGCCATCCGCTCTTGCCTGCTTCGGGCATGGCGGCTGAGCTTCATGGCGTGCGGCTGAAGCGGGACGGCAACGAAAATCCGATCCTGACAAATATCGACCTTGCAATTGCCGCCGGAGAAACGGTCGCGATCGTCGGGCCGAGCGGCGCGGGCAAGACCAGCCTCATCCAGCTTCTGGCGGGCGAATTGCAACCGGCGGCGGGCACGGTCAGTGCTTTGCCATCCTGCCTCATGGCGCAGCGAAGTCAGCTTTTCCGAGATAGCATCGCCGACAATCTGCGGCTGGCAAAACCTGACGCGACCGAGCGCGAATTGTGGGATGCCTTACATGCCGCAGGCCTTGGCGAACACGTCAAAACCCTGGCGGCCGGGCTACACACTAAGCTTGGCGAGGCGGGGCAGGGTCTCTCCGGCGGTCAGTCGCGGCGGCTCGCCCTTGCCCGTTTCCTGCTGCGCGACAAACCGCTCTGGCTTCTCGACGAGGTGACGGAAGGGCTGGATGGCAACACTGCCCGCGACGTGCTGGGCCGGCTGTTTTCCAGGGCAGAAGGAAAGACTGTCGTGATGATCACCCATAATCGCCGCGAGGCGGAATTTGCGGATCGCATCATCGTACTGAAAGCCGGGCATCAACTTGATCGATGTCAAAGCGGAACCCCGGAATACGACGTAATGCTGCAAACATTGCGTCCGGATTGATTGACTTTTCAAGACCGGCGTTGCGTCGCAACAGAAGGCCGGCCTTCCAGTAAAGGTGGGGTAAAAACATTGGAACTCGACATCGTCGCGCTGTCGCGCCTGCAATTCGCGGTTACCGCTTTATATCATTTTCTATTCGTTCCCCTGACGATCGGGCTGTCGGTGGTGATCGCCATCATGGAAACGGTCTATGTCATGACTGGCCGCGCCATTTGGCGGCAGATGACGAAATTCTGGGGCACGCTATTCGGCATCAACTTCGTGCTGGGCGTTTCCACCGGCATCGTCATGGAATTCCAGTTCGGCATGAACTGGAGTTACTACAGCCATTATGTCGGCGATATTTTCGGCGCGCCGCTGGCGATCGAAGGAATGATGGCCTTCTTCCTGGAAGCTACCTTTGTCGGTCTGTTTTTTTTCGGCTGGGACAAGCTGTCTAAGCTCGGCCACCTGGTCGCGACATGGTGTGTGGCGCTCGGCTCGAATTTCTCGGCGCTGTGGATATTGATCGCCAATGGCTGGATGCAGAACCCGACGGGATCGGCCTTCAACCCCCAGACCATGCGTATGGAAGTGACGGATTTCTTCGCGGTTCTGATGAACCCGGTGGCGCAGGCGAAGTTCGTTCACACGGTTTCTGCGGGTTATGTCACCGCTTCCATCTTCGTGCTTGGCGTTTCCGCCTGGTATGTGCTGAAAGGCCGCCATGTCGATCTCGCCAAGCGGTCGATGACGGTTGCGGCCTCGTTCGGTCTGGCGTCGGCGCTGTCGGTCGTCGTGCTCGGCGATGAAAGTGGTTATCTTTCGACCGAACACCAGAAGATGAAGCTCGCCTCGATCGAGGCCATGTGGGAAACGGAGCCGGCTCCGGCACCTTTCACGGCCATTGGTTTTCCCGATCAGGAAGCGCGCGAGACGCATTTTGCGGTAAAGATCCCATGGGTGATGGGCCTTATCGGTACGCGCTCGCTCGACACGGAAATCCCCGGCATCAACGATCTCGTGGAGCTTGCAAAGACCCGAATCCGCGACGGCATCAAGGCCTATGATGCGCTGATGCAGATACGGGCCAACGGCAAGGGCGCACAATTGCCCGAAGAGGTGAGCGGCACCTTTGCCGAACTCGGCCACGAGCTTGGTTATGCCCTGCTGCTGAAACGCTATGTCGACGATCCGCGCCAGGCAACTGAAGAGCAGATCGCTAGGGCGGCTGCCGACACCATTCCCCATGTGCCGACGCTGTTCTGGGCGTTCCGCATCATGGTCGGTCTCGGCCTGTTCTTTATCGTGCTGACGGCGACCTTCTTTTATCTCTCAGCTCGCCGCCGGCTGGATCACTATCCGTTGCTGTTGAAGGTGGCCGTCTTTGCCATTCCACTGCCGTGGATTGCTGCGGAGATGGGCTGGGTGGTTGCGGAATTCGGTCGCCAACCGTGGATCATTGAGGGTGTGCTGCCGACGGCCGCGGCCGTTTCCAGCCTCAGCGCCTCGACGGTTCTGATTACGCTTCTGTGTTTCATCGCCATCTACACGGTGCTGTTCATCGTCGAGATGGGGCTGATGCTGAAGGCGATCCGCAAGGGTCCTGATCCGGACCACGAACCGGAAGCACCGCTCGTTCCTGAAAAACTCGTCGCTGCGGAGTAAACGATCATGATATTGCATCAACTCATCGACTACGAAATCCTCCGCGTCATCTGGTGGCTGCTGCTCGGCGTGGTGCTCATCGGGTTTGCCATCACCGGCGGTTTCGATCTTGGCACAGGGGCGCTGCTGCCTTTCGTTGCGAAGACCGATATTGAGCGGCGTGTCGTCATCAACTCCATCGGCCCGGTCTGGGAAGGCAATCAGGTCTGGCTCATCCTTGGCGGCGGTGCGATCTTCGCCGCCTGGCCGCCGCTCTATGCGGTGTCGTTTTCAGGTTTTTATCTGGCGATGTTCGCCACCCTGTTTGCGCTCATTCTTCGGCCAGTCGGTTTCAAATATCGCTCGAAGCGCGAAAGCACGGCATGGCGCAGCGCCTGGGATTGGGCGTTGTTCATCGGCGGGTTCGTTCCCGCGCTGATCTTCGGCGTGGCGATCGGCAATGTCCTGCAGGGCGTCCCCTTCTACTTTAATGACGATCTCAGGATTTTCTACGACGGCACGACTTTGTTCGAGCTTCTGAACCCCTACGGCCTTCTCTGCGGTCTTGTTTCCGTGGCCATGCTGGTGATGCACGGCGCGGCCTGGCTGGTGCTGAAGACCGAAGGCCCGGTTGCTGCCCGCGCCCGCACTTTCGGCAGCATTGCCGCACTAGCCACCACCGTTCTCTTCGCACTCGGCGGCGTCCTGTTGTGGCTCGGTATCGATGGGTATCGCTTCACTTCGGAAGTGGTAACCGACGGCCCGTCCAACCCGCTGTCAAAGACGGTCGAGGTCGCAAGCGGCGCCTGGTTTTCCAATTATGCGGCCCACCCGTGGATGATGCTGGCGCCAGCGCTCGGTCTTGCCTTTCCGCTTGTCGCCTTCCTGTTGTTCAGGCTTGGCCGGGAGGTGCTGGCGCTGCTTTCCAGCTCGCTCGCCATTTTCGGCATCATCTCCACCGTCGGGCTTACGATGTTCCCATTCATCCTGCCGTCTTCGGTCGATCCGAAGTCGAGCCTGACGGTCTGGGATGCATCGTCTAGCCACTTGACGCTGTTCATCATGCTGGTCGTCGCCCTCATCTTCATCCCGATCATCGTCGCTTATACGTCATGGGTCTATCATGTGCTGTGGGGCAAGGTGGATGAAAAGGCGATCCGCGACGACAACGGCCATGCCTATTAATATCGAACAAACAGAAGGAGAGCGAACATGTGGTATTTCGCCTGGCTGCTCGGCCTGCCTCTCGCCGCCATCTTCGCCGTCATGAACGCCATGTGGTATGAATTGATGGAAGAAAACGCCAAAAAGGCCGAGGTAAAGCCGGAAAAATGACGCCTCGGGGCACAGGGCAAAAAAAGGGCGGCATCCGGTCCGGACGCCGCCCTTTTGGTCAATGCCGTGCTTGTGACGCGCGGCTTCAGTGGATCGCGATGCCGCGCTTGTCCGCTTCTTCCTTGATGATGTCTTCGACCAGCGCTCTCTTGAGGTTTGGATTTCCCAGAAGATAGTCGTCGGCAATCTCAAAAATCGACTTCGGGTTCTCAGTCCCATGAAGGGTGTCGAGGTCCAGGCCGATCTGCTCTCGCAAGCTTGAATAGTCGTCCATCGCGTCTCTCCCGGTCACAGGTTCAGTCCAGAAGATCGGCCGGAACCTTGCCGCCGTTTTCGGACAGCTTCGTGATGACGGCCTTGTGCAGCCAGATGTTCATCGTCGCCGAATCCGAGGTGTCGCCGGTATAACCGAGTTCGCCCGCCAGTTCCTTTCTGGCGCTGAGGCTGCTGTCCAGATCGAGCGCCTTCAGAAGGTCGACGATCGAGTGTTTCCAGTCGAGCTTTTGGCCGTTCTTTTTGACCGCCGCATCCAGAATGGAGGCGACGTCGATGCTGCCCGTCGATGCCGGAGACGAAGCTGTCGGGGCAGGTGCGGCCGGGCTTGCAGTGGTTGTCGGTGCCCCGGTTGGAGTCGGTGTTGCCGCCTCGGCCCTGCCGAAAATCGCACCCTTGATCTTGTCGAAAAAGCTCATTTTGTCCTCCCTTTATCGGCGAAATGCGCGCCCAATGGCGATGAGAATGCATGCGCCGATGAAACCGGCGATGAGATATCCGATCCAGCCTCCGAGCGAGATGCCCACGAGCCCAAGCAGGAAATTGGCGACGATGGCCCCGATGATGCCAAGGATAATGTTCATGAAAACACCCATGTTGCTTTTCATGAACTGTTCGGCGAGCCAACCGGCCACACCGCCTATGATGATTGCTGCAATCCAACCGATTTGTGCGTCTTCCATAACAGCCCTTTCCTTTTTGAAAGAGGTCCGCAGGCATATGGACAGGCTTTTGCGCGCACTGATCCCCCCGCCTTGTTGACCCCAGGCGATCATTAACGGTCGAGCGACGATTTTGTTCCGCGCAGCGGTGCTATCTTCAGCCTTGGCTCTGGAAGTCCAGACCGATATCGAGAACCGCTGCGCTGTGGGTCAACCAGCCGACGGAAATGAGATCTATCCCGGTTGCGGCAATAGTAGCGGCGGTTTCAGGGTTGATGCGGCCGGAGGCTTCGGTAATGGCGCGCCCGGCAACGATTTCCACCGCCTCGCGCAGGTGTTCCGGCGTCATATTGTCGAGGAGAACCGCATCGACGCCTTCGTCCATTGCCTCGCGCAATTGCGTAAGCGTGTCGACTTCCACCTCGATCTTGACCAGATGTCCGACACCCGCTTTGGCGCTGCGAATGGCCTGGCGCACGCCGCCGGCTACGGCGATGTGGTTGTCCTTGATGAGAACGGCATCATAGAGGGCGAAGCGGTGGTTCATGCCGCCGCCGGCGCGCACGGCATATTTTTCCAGCGCCCTGAGGCCCGGCGTCGTTTTGCGGGTGCAGGCGATCGAGGCTTTGGTGCCGGAGATGGCGGCAACGATGCTTGCGGTGACGGAAGCGATACCCGACAGGTGACCGAGAAAATTAAGCGCGGTGCGTTCCCCGGTCAAAAGGCCGCGTGAGGGACCTTCGATCGTCGCGATGATGTCGCCGGGAGCCACAGTCGCGCCATCCTCAATATGCCGCTTCATCGCGATTGTCGGGTCCACCAGTTGAAAAGCAAGTTCCGCGGCATCGAGACCGGCAATGACGCCCGGTTCGCGTGCGGCCATGACGACGACCGAGCGATGATCGGCAGGAATGACGGCGGCGGATGTTATGTCGCCCGCCAGCCCCAGATCTTCCAGAAGGGCGTTGCGGACGAGCGGTTCCACGATGAGGCGTGGCAGGGGGGAGAGGATCATGTCAGGCGCTCCGCGCAATGCTGGAAGAGGAAAGGTCATAGGCAACGGCGATGACATCGGACAGGCGCAGCCTGCGCCTTGCGGCGACCGCTTCTTTTTCGGGGAAATCATCGCGGAAGTGCGCTCCGCGTGATTCCGTGCGCAAGGCTGCAAAGACGGCGATTGCGAGGCCGACGATGGCGGGATCGGATGCCGGGCCGTTTTGTTCGACCAAAGGCAGAAGTTTGTGGATCGCGTCGGCCAGCCCGGCTTCATGTCTGGCGATGCCGAGATGGCGGGAAACGATGGGCCGGACGATGGCGGGGTCTGCGACCGGAAGAACAGGTGTGGCGAATGACGTGACAGCCGTCACCGGTTTTGATGTCGGTTGGGCGGCAATACCTACCGCTGCGCGCATGCCCATGGCCGCCGCCTCCAGCAGGGAGTTGCTGGCGAGCCGGTTGGCCCCGTGAAGACCCGTACAGGCGGTTTCGCCGGCAACCCAGAGGCCCGGCACCGAACTGCGGCCATTGCCATCAGTGGCGATGCCGCCCATGTGGTAATGCACGGCGGGGCGGACGGGAACAAGCTCGCGGGCGGGGTCTATCCCGGCCTCGCGGCAGAGCAGGTCGATTGACGGGAAACGCGCCGAAAAACCGGTGCCCAGCGCCTGGCGGGCATCGAGAAAGACCTTGCCGCCACGCAGGATTTCCCGGTCGATGGCGCGGGCGACAATATCGCGGGAGGCGAGTTCCGCACCCGGAACGGCCGCCATGAAACGCTCACCGTTTTCATTGAGAAGAAGTGCACCTTCGCCCCGCACCGCCTCGCTGACCAGTGCCAGCGGCCGCCGGGGAGAGGAAAGCGCCGTCGGGTGGAACTGGACGAATTCCATATCGGTGAGGATGGCGCCGGCGCGCGCGGCGAGCACGATGCCCTGCCCGTAATTGCCGGAGGGATTGGTCGTCGCCTCGTAAAGCCCGCCAAGCCCGCCGGTTGCAAGAATGACGTTGGTGGCCGGGAGAACGAAGCTGCCCCCTTGCCCGGCGCAGATGAGACCTGTCACCACGCCGTCACCAGTCAACAGCCGGCGCACTTCCGTGCCCTCCAGAACCGTGATGGACGGCGTGTTAAGAACGGCGGCTGCGAGAGCCTTGACTATGGCCGCGCCCGAGCCGTCGCCTTCGGCATGCAGGATGCGCCGGCGACTATGGGCGGCTTCCAGCCCGAACAGAAGTTTGCCTTGCGCGTCGCGGTCGAAACGCACTCCGGCCCGCTCCAGCGCTTCTATAACGGCGGGGGCGGCGGAGACGATATCCGCGGCCACATCCGCATCGCAGAGGCCATCGCCTGCGGCAAGCGTATCGGCAAGATGAAGCGCCGCGCTATCGTCAGCCCCGAGGCTTGCCGCAATGCCGCCCTGCGCCCAGGCGCTGGACGTCTCGCCGCCAAGCGCACTGCGCGTCAAAAGCAGCACCGGTTGCGGCGCAAGCGTCAGCGCCGCCATCAGGCCGGCAATGCCGCTGCCGACGATGACCGTTCCGCCGGCATATCGCGACAGACCTTCGCTCATACCGCCAGCATCCTTTCCACGGCGCGGCGGGCGGCGACCGCGATAGTCGGATCGATCGTCACCTCATGGCGGTTTTCCTCCAGCGCCGTGCGGATATTGCCAAGCGTGATGCGCTTCATGTGCGGGCAAAGATTGCAGGGGCGGATGAACTCGACATCGGGGTGATGCACGGCGACATTGTCGCTCATCGAGCATTCCGTCAGAAGCACCACGCGTGCGGGGCGTTCCCTGCCGACATAATCCGACATGACGGCGGTGGAGCCGGAAAAATCCGCGGCCTCAACAACATCAGGCGGACATTCCGGATGCGCCAGCACGGTGATGCCGGGATGGCTCTCTCTCAATTCACGGATGTCATCGGCGGTGAAAAGCTCGTGCACTTCGCAATGGCCACGCCACGCGATCAGCTCGACATTGGTTTCCCGCGCCACGTTTTTCGCCAGATATTCGTCGGGCAGCATCAGCACGCGCGGCACGCCGAGCGATTCCACCACCTGGCGGGCATTGCCGGACGTGCAGCATATGTCGGAAGCCGCCTTCACCGCCGCAGACGTATTTACATAAGTGACGACTGGAACGCCGGGATAGGCTTTGCGTAAAAGCGCTATGTCTTCGGGCGTAATGGAATCGGCGAGCGAACAGCCCGCAGCCATATCCGGAATGAGCACGGTCTTTCCCGGATTGAGCAGCTTTGCCGTCTCGGCCATGAAATGCACGCCGGCGAGAACGATGATGTCCGCCTCCACTTCCATCGCCTTGCGCGCAAGGGTAAGGCTGTCGCCGACGATATCGGCGACGCCGTGGAAGATTTCCGGCGTCTGGTAATTATGGGCGAGGATGACGGCGTTGCGCCTGCGCTTCAGATCGAGGATCGCCTCCACATCGTCCTGAAAGCCCATCCATTCGGCCTTGGGAATGACGCGGCTGACGCGCTCGTAAAGGCTTGCGGCAGAAATCTGTTCGTTCACGCGTTCTCCCATTTATACTCTATTTGAGCATATCTAGGTCAAAGAGATATTCTCATTGTGAGTATATGTCAATTGCGGGAGAGCGGCAGTTTTGTTCCGGAGAGGGCGCGTTCATCGACAACGGTCTGGCGGAAGCGGAAAAGCTTTGCCGGCCGTCCGCCGGTTTCGGTCGCCATGCCGCCGGTCTCTTCCACCAGTTGTTGCTGTTCGATCAGCCGGCGGAAATTCTGTTTGTGCAGCGTCAGCCCGGCGAGCGCTTCGACCGCGCGCTGCAATTGCAGCAGGGTGAAGGCGTCGGCCATCAGTTCGAAAACCACCGGGCGGTACTTGATCTTGGCCCTCAGGCGGGCGATGCCGGTGGCGAGAATGCGGCGGTGATCGGCAAACATCGGCCTGCCGAAATTGATCCGGGGCTCGCTCTGGGCTTCCTCCACCAGCCCTGCCTCATACAGTAATTCATAGCGTTGCAGGGTCAGTTCCTCGTTCCAGCCGCCGCCATCGAGACCGAAGGTGAAATCGGCTCGCAAGTGGCGCTGGCTTTTGCAGGCCGGATCGGAATCGGCCCACGCACGCAGCCTGTCGATAATGGTGGTGAGAACCACTGGGCGGCCCTGCCGATGGTCCTCCCAGGGGAAATATTCGTACCAACCGTGCCAGAGCGGGCGGCCGTTGCCGGGCGGCTCCTGCTCGCGAACCAGCCCGAGATAGCCGATTGAGATGGTTCTGCCGCCAAGAATGTCATTGTTGCGGTCGCGATCGGCGAAGGTGTAAAGCTGTTCGAGGTAACCGACGGGGTGATGCGTCTGCTCGTGGATCCACTCCCGCAACCCGCTCTGAAGCGTTCTGTGACCGAATTCGAACGGCCCCGAAGGAAGTGCGGCGCCCGCTCGAACGGTCATGACCCGTGGTTCGTCCCTGGTGATGGCGGTGACGACGGCGATGAGTTCGGCATGGGCAAGCCCGATGGTCACGGCGACTCCTCTGGTTCTTGGCTGCAAGACCAACCTTCTTTGGCACAGGAAGGCCGGTTCGCCAACAAGGACGGGCTGGAAAGGGTCGCTGATGCGCGCGCCGGAAAACAGGGTTTCATCAGACAAAAGGATGAATTCTTGTAGTTAGGCGTCCGTCATCCGTTATGTTACAGACCCGCCATAAGCATCTTTCATAACGCAGAAGGCCAATGCTAGAGGACATATCTCTCGAAGAGTCGCTTGTTGGTTACTACACCTGGAACATCGGGCAAAACCTGATTTATCTGGATGCCGTGGCTTCGCAATTGCGTGACGTTTCCATCGAGGAGGCCGCCTGCGGCATTCCGGTGGAGAATTTCATCGCGCAGATCGAAAGCGGTTCCCGGGCGGGCGTGGCCAAGGCGGTTTACAACTCGCTGACGAATGGCGTGTTTTATGATCAGGAATACCGCATTCGGCTCAAATCCGGCGATTTCCGCTGGCTGCGGACAACGGGTAGAGTGATTCTGGACTCTGACCGGATTCCGATCATGGCAATGGGCACGGTGCGTGATATCACTGCCCGCAAGGTCTTATTGATGTAATATTTTTTCCGTTCGGCCTCTTTTAAAAACGCCGATCTATTTTTGTCGATTATTTTTTGATGTTGCGGTGACATGGTTCGGCAGGTTTTAATTTTGCTGTTGCAGATCGTGCTGGTCATTGGGCTCGGCATAGCCGCCATCCGTATTGCTTCGCTCGTCAACGGCGATGCGACAGGTGCGACAGCTGGACTTGCCGCAAACACGGAGACGCTGTGGACGACCTCGCCGGTTCGGGTTGACCTCCGCCACCAGAATTTCGAGCGTATTCCGACCCCGCCCGATCCATACCCCCTGAAAATATACGCGGATCAGCGTCTGCGCGTTGTCTCCAACAACCGCTTCACCTTCAAAGGGCAGGAATTCCGCCTTGCCGGCGTGGAGGATATCGATCGCAACCGGGTCTGTGCCGGCCCTGACGGCCGCCGTTATGCCTGCGGCCTGAATGCCTTCAAGGCGCTGGAAAACCGGTTGCGCGGCAAATATCTCGAATGCCATGTGGTGGAAGAGGGCGGCGGCGTCCTTTCCGTGGAATGCCGGATCAACGGACAGGATCTGCGGGCGCTATTGCAATAGGCAATCGCCGTGAGCAGCCGATAAGGCCGTTCTAATAACAGGTGTTTTCAGTTCATAGAGATTTGGTGGAGCTAAGCGGGATCGAACCGCTGACCTCTTGCATGCCATGCAAGCGCTCTCCCAGCTGAGCTATAGCCCCATAAGGGTTCCGGCATTTCGTCCGGTTCCGGGAACCGAAGCGGCTGTTGTTCCGTTCGGTGGCGGCTTACTACTTCGGCTAACCGAAGAGTGCAAGCACAAAAAACAGCCCGGCTTCATTTTTTTGTCGCCGGGCCGGTTTATCCAATAAGATCAAGCTTCTTCGTCGTCGCCCGGTACGCCGATGATGCCGGACATGTCGTCGTCGTCATCTTCGTCGTCGGTTTCGAGGAAGGTGTCGTCATCGTCACCGATTTCCACGTCATCTTCGTCGTCGCCAAGATCAGGGATCTCGTCGCCGCTGGTGTCGCCGTCGGCATCTTCCAGCGATACGAGTTCGACTTCCGTGTTTTCGGCGTCGACTTCTGCCACTTCCTCTTCTTCAGCCTGCTCGAGCTTTGCCTGAGCCGTGCTTTCCTCGAAGAAGGACAGCGGCCAGGATTTGCCGCTATAGGGAGAAACGACCGGATCGCGGTTCAGATCGTAGAACTTCTTGCCGGTATCGGGGTCTGTGCGCTTGGTACCAAGGTCCGCTTTTGCCACTGTCTAAGCCTCAAATTGTCGGATGAGTTTCGGTGTGTACGCCGTAAAACCGGCATAGACGGTAAAATTTCTAGCCGGTCCCCTTAATCGTTGCGGTCTTTCGTGTCAAAGACAAACTTCGGATGTCGCCCTCTGTGATGCGCCTTGTATACCAAGTCGCTCATAAAGATTGGAGGTCACGGCACTCTACTGTATTAATGACGCGCGCACAGGCAGAAAGCTTCATGACCTTCACGATTGCCATAGATGGGCCGGCCGCAGCGGGCAAAGGGACCCTGTCACGCAGGATTGCGGAGACCTATGGTTTCCATCATCTCGATACCGGGCTGACCTATAGAGCCACAGCCAAGGCCCTTCTAGACGCGGGCCTGCGGCTCGATGACGAAACCATTGCGGAAAAGGTGGCGCTGGAACTCGACCTTGCCGGTCTCGACCGCGCGGTCCTTTCAAGGCACGATATCGGCGAGGCCGCGTCCAGGATAGCGGTGATGACACCGGTGAGACGCGCGCTGGTCACAGCGCAGCAGCGTTTTGCCACAAAGGAGCCTGGCACGGTTCTGGACGGCCGTGACATCGGAACGGTGGTTTGCCCGGATGCGCCGGTGAAACTTTACGTCACCGCTTCGCCGGAGGTGCGGGCGCGACGTCGTTATGATGAAATCCTCGCCAATGGCGGCAATGCCGATTACGACGCCATTTTCACTGAAGTGAGGAAACGCGACGAGCGCGATATGGGCCGCGCCGACAGCCCGTTGAAACCAGCTGAAGACGCGCACTTGCTAGATACGTCGGAAATGAGTATAGAGGCGGCGTTTCAGGCCGCGCGGACGATCATCGACGCCGCTCTGAAGAAATAGGTTTTTCGCGGAACCGCTTGAATTTGGTCCGCGTTTAGTCAGGAATTGCCTGAAGACATGTCCTTGCGCCGGAAAGCCTTTTTAAAAAGGCGGGCATGGGTTCGGGTATCAACAACGCTAGCCCACCGGCGCTCTTGTATTCGCTCTCTTGCGGATACAATCAGGAGATTTCATGTCAGTATCTACACCCACGCGCGAAGATTTCGCAGCGCTTCTCGAAGAATCCTTTGCCTCGAACGATCTTGCCGAAGGCTATGTTGCCAAGGGTATCGTGACGGCAATCGAGAAGGACGTTGCCATCGTCGACGTCGGCCTCAAGGTTGAAGGCCGCGTACCGTTGAAGGAATTCGGCGCGAAGTCCAAGGACGGCACGCTGAAGGTCGGCGACGAAGTCGAAGTTTACGTCGAGCGCATCGAAAACGCCCTCGGCGAAGCCGTTCTGTCGCGCGAGAAGGCTCGCCGCGAAGAAAGCTGGGTCAAGCTCGAAGCCAAGTTCGAAGCCGGCGAGCGCGTCGAAGGCGTTATCTTCAACCAGGTCAAGGGTGGTTTCACCGTCGATCTGGACGGCGCTGTTGCCTTCCTTCCGCGTTCGCAGGTCGACATCCGTCCGATCCGCGACGTTACCCCGCTGATGCACAACCCGCAGCCCTTCGAAATCCTCAAGATGGACAAGCGTCGCGGCAACATCGTTGTTTCGCGCCGCACGGTTCTCGAAGAGTCCCGCGCCGAGCAGCGTTCTGAAATCGTTCAGAACCTCGAAGAAGGCCAGGTTGTTGACGGCGTCGTCAAGAACATCACCGATTACGGTGCGTTCGTTGATCTCGGCGGTATCGACGGCCTGCTGCACGTTACCGACATGGCATGGCGCCGCGTCAACCATCCTTCGGAAATCCTCAACATTGGCCAGCAGGTTAAGGTTCAGATCATCCGCATCAACCAGGAAACCCATCGTATCTCGCTCGGCATGAAGCAGCTCGAGTCCGATCCGTGGGATGGCATCTCCGCCAAGTACCCGGTTGGCAAGAAGATCTCCGGTACGGTCACGAACATCACCGACTATGGTGCATTCGTTGAGCTGGAGCCGGGCATCGAAGGCCTGATCCACATTTCCGAAATGTCCTGGACCAAGAAGAACGTACATCCCGGCAAGATCCTGTCCACGAGCCAGGAAGTTGACGTTGTCGTTCTCGAAGTCGATCCGTCCAAGCGCCGTATCTCGCTCGGCCTCAAGCAGACGCTGGAAAACCCGTGGCAGGCATTTGCCTACAGCCATCCGGCCGGCACTGAAGTCGAAGGCGAAGTCAAGAACAAGACCGAATTCGGCCTGTTCATCGGCCTGGAAGGCGATGTCGACGGCATGGTTCACCTGTCGGATCTCGACTGGAACCGTCCGGGCGAACAGGTCATCGAAGAGTTCAACAAGGGTGACGTGGTCAAGGCCGTCGTTCTCGATGTTGACGTCGAGAAGGAACGCATTTCGCTCGGCATCAAGCAGCTCGGCAAGGATGCTGTCGGTGAAGCCGCAACGTCCGGCGACCTGCGCAAGAACGCTGTCGTTTCGTGCGAAGTCATCGCCGTTAACGACGGTGGCGTGGAAGTGAAGCTCGTCAACCACGAGGACATCACCTCCTTCATCCGTCGCAACGACCTCGCACGCGATCGTGACGATCAGCGTCCGGAGCGTTTCGCGGTTGGCCAGGTTTTCGACGCCCGCGTCGTCAACTTCTCGAAGAAGGACCGCAAGGTCATGCTTTCGATCAAGGCTCTGGAAATCGCTGAAGAGAAGGAAGCCGTCGCACAGTTCGGTTCGTCCGACTCGGGCGCTTCGCTCGGCGACATCCTCGGTGCTGCTCTGAAGAACCGCACTGAATAATCGCTAACGATCTTTCGAAATGAAGAACCCGCCGGAATTTCCGGCGGGTTTTTTATTGGGCGCGGTGTCGTATCGCGGGGAATGCGCGGTGCAAATTCAGGGCATGCCGCTCATTCTGAGATAATAGTTTTCAGCGCTGTCGTCGGAAGCAGCTTCCTGTGGATTTTCCTGCTCGCGGGTCTCGTCATTGGCAGCCACCCGTTCTTCGGCCTCATCCTGATCGCCGGGATTTTCATCCTCCGGCTGGCCTTCTGCCTCCTCTTCGGAAAACGGGCCGCTTCCGCGATGCGGGCTTTCCGATTCGTGGTCCTCTTCCGCCGGCGGATAGGCGACAAGCGGCAGCGGCGTGCCGTCTTTTGCCAGGGCTGCTGCGATCAGCGATTGCGAAGCCGCTTGTTCCAGCATTGCCAATCTGGCTTCCGGGTCGAGAGTGGCGCCGGGGATGGGCTGGGGTTCGGGTCGGTTGGCAATCGTTTCGGTTTCCTCGCCGGACGGTCGGGCGGTGGGCATTGTCGAAGCGGTTTGTTCGGCAGGCTGTTCTTCCAGCTGTTGCGGTGCGGCACCCGTTGATGTGGCGGCAGTCTGCGCAGCGGTCATGACTGTGGCGGGAAGTTTGCCCGCCACGGCGGCAAGCAGCAGGTTTTCCATCTCCTTGATGTCGCCTGCGGGCTGGCTGGATAGCGGGGTCAGGAGCATACGGGCTTCCTTCTGCTCGGACTTCACCATCTCCCGAACCGCGAGGGCGGGGCGCATTTCACCTTTCTCGACCCGTGGCGCAATTGCCGGTTGGGTCTCCACAGGCGCTTCTTTTATCGTGCCGCCCGTTTGCGACTGAGGCGGCCGTGCCGTGCTTTCGGCTTTTCCATCCGGTTTTGCCGCATCGGGCGGAGAATCAGGTGTGTCGGCAGGCGGGTTGGCAAGATTGACCCTCGGGTCTTGCGGCGCTACCTGCACCGCCACCATGGCTTTTATTGCGGCGGCGCTCTGGGCAAGCGGGCCGATGAGCAGAGGCAAGAGCCGGCCGGGCGCGGCGATGTTTGCCGGTTGTGCCGTTGCGCTCGTTGCGGAGTTCTGGCGGCTCTCGGCGCTCTGGCTCGGGGCGTTCCGCTGTCCTTGTCGTGGTGGCTGTACCGGGGGCGGGTTGGCGGAATTGTTCTGCTGGTAGGAAGACACCACCGCCTTTGCCGCAAGATCCGTTCCCTTGTAGCGGGAAAGCTCGATCAACAGCGCCAGACGGGCGGCATCGGGGCCGGTAGGCTGTTTCAGGATTTCGGCGAGCATCGATAGGCTCAACCCTTGCAGGGCTTTGCTGATCTGTTGCTCCAGCGCAAGACGTTGCGGGGCGGGCAGGGTACGCAGCGCATCCGTCAGGCGCACCACATAGTTTGGGATGGCCTCACCCTCGCGTCGGGGCAGGTTCATCAGCTTGCCGAGCGCCTCGGCCAGAACGGCAGTACTGCGGGAGAGTTGAAATTCGCTGGTCAGGGAAGCGATCGCCGCTCTGGCGAAAAGATTACTGCCATTGCCGGCACCAATATTGCTCACCTGCGGCTGCACGGCCTCTTTGGGCTGCCCGCGCTGCGTCTGCGCGGCTGCGGCTCCATAGGTGGCATCGGTTGCCGTAATTTTCGGTACAGGCGGTAACATGGTGCGCTCCGTTCCTATCGACTACCGCCGCTGGCTGCGAAAGGGCCAATCCCTGGCCCTCTGACCCGCATGTGGCCCGCATGTTGAAAGATTGCCGCGCCGGTGATGTACAGGTGTCATGTCGCCCGCTCATGCGGGAGCGCCGTGTGCGCCGCTGGCAGCGATGCCAGTTCTTCGCGACGCACACAGAATCATCAACCCTAAGTTTGGGACGTAGATATTAAGAATTTGCTAACCATAAAAACCGCGTCGGGCGGGCAGTCAGGGGGAAACGCTGATGAACATGCGGTAAAGCCCGTTATCGTCGGAATTGACCGATGAAATGTGGTCCGGCTCGCTGCCCGCCACCTCAAAGGCTTCCGGCGGCATCGCGTCGAGCCAGCTTGCCTTGGGAAAACCTCTCTCGGGGCGGTTTTCCACGGGATCGATGAGGTTATCTTCCTCGCTCGCCGCGATGAAGGCGGCGTCATCCGGCACCAGCGGCGGGAGGGCCATGGAGAGCAGCGCTTGCGCCGCATTCGGTTCGGCATCGTGACCGGCGCTGCCGGATATGCCTGATATATCGGACATGTTTGAACTCACATCATGTTTCGCTCAAGTGACTATCGGCAGCGGCGAGATCATGCCGCCTTTTTCTTCAGCAGTGCATAAAGGCCATTATCGTCGATCGAGATCGGCAGAATGGCGTCACGGGCGGTGTCGACAACCGCCAGCGCGTCGAGCAGTTTTTCGGCGTCGTCTTTCGCATCGGCTTCCGTCGTGGCGGTGGCGTCTGTCTTGGCGGGTTCATTGTCGTTTTCAGCCGGGGCCGCTTCAGGCGTCGGCGCTGCCGCAAGCACGGAGATCAGGGCGATTTCCGACGAAATGTCGACCGGGCCCTGTCCTTCGGCGCCTTGCGCTTTTTCATCGGCGGAAGCGTCTATGTGCTCCTTCACGACATCCTGAAGTTTTTGCACATCCTCCAGCTTGCCCTGCGCTTCACGGGTCTGGATATCCTCTTCCCGCTCGGCCTCTACTTCGGCATCGTTGATTTCGCCCATGCGGTTTTCACCGCGCTCGGCCTGCAATTCTTCCTTGGTTTTCGGGTCGGCGACATCTTCCAGACGCTGGATGACCTTCATCGTCTCCCGCGTCATGAACCGGGTGCCCTGCGCCTGCTCGTCCAGCGCATCCTTCACGGCGCGCGCTGCGTCGCCGTATGGATTGGCGATTGCGGCGATCATCTGGTGCGCCGAAACACCGAGTTCCTTCAAACCCGTGGATTCTTCGAGATCGCTGACGCTCTTCGGCAAAGTGGCGCGCACTGCCATGATAGCATCCGACAATTTCTCGCCGAAATCCTCCTCCGATCCCGTCAGGTCGGCGCTTTTGGCAATGCGTGCGGCGAGTGCCGCCATGGGATCGGTCTTGGTGGTGACGCCGCCATTCAGGACTTCTAAGACCTGCGCTTCCGAAACGCCGAAGGATTTCAGGGAAATCGTTGTGGCTTTTCCTTCAGCACCGGCTTTCTCGAAGCCGCCCGTCAACGTCAATACGTCCTGCAGCCTTTGTGCGAACGAAAAGTTCGATTCGTCCTTTTCCTGCGTAATGCCAAGCGCGGAGGAGAAACGGGAAACAAGCGAGGCAAAGGCGTCGGCGTCCGGCTTCATGGCGCCGAACAGATAGGCGCTTATCTTTTCATTGGCGGCGCGGTGGCTTTGGTCAGGCTGCGGTTGTGTCTTGACCGCTTCGTCCTTCTTGGTGCCGTTCGCCTTTTCCTGCTCTTCGCGCTGGCGTTCCTCCATGCTCTCGACCATCGAGCGCATGAGGTCGCTGACTGCAATGCCTGCTGTCTGCTGCAACGGAGTAATCATATGGAAATTCCCGGCCACCCTGCGTTGCGGCTGAGAATAGGCAGTTCTGGTAAATCAGTGCTTAAACAAAGCGTAAAAACACTCAGCTATGGGCGAAAATATCCGTTTCTTCCCAGCCGAGAAGATCGAGCTTCGCACGGGTCGGTAGAAACGCGAAACAGGCATCGGCGTGGTCGAGGCGACCATCGCGCACGAGGCGGTGGTTCAGCTTGTCGCGCAGCGCATGCAAATGGAGCACGTCGGAAGCGGCATATTCCAGCTGCGCGGGCGACAGGGTTTCTGCGGCCCAGTCCGAGGATTGCTGCGCCTTGGAAATATCGACTTCCAGCATTTCCTTCAGATTGTCCTTCAATCCGTGCCGGTCGGTATAGGTGCGGGTGAGGCGCGAGGCGATCTTGGTGCAGAAAACCGGAGTGGTTGTCACGCCGAAGGTGTGGAACAGAACGGCGATATCGAAACGGCCATAGTGAAAAATCTTCTGCCGGGCGGGGTCGGCAAGCATGCGTACAAGGTTTGGAGCCTCTTTCTGGCCGGCGGCGATGCGGATGACATCCGCCGTGTCGTCGCCGGGGGAAAGCTGGACAACGCAGAGGCGGTCGCGGCGCGGTACCAGCCCCAGCGTTTCCGTATCGATTGCGATGGCGCCGGTGTAGCGTGCGGCATCTTCGGCGGAAATATCGCCTTCGTGGTAACGGATAGGTGCTGCCATGTCTTGCTCCAGGAATTTCCAGTTCGTTGCTCCGCCTATAACGGAAAGAGAGACTGGACGATACCGTTTTATAGTCTCTCCAACGCTGCTTCGCGCTTGCGCTTGGCACTTGCCTTTGTGAAAGTCCCCGGGTTAGGTTCAGGAAAATCCTGCTCCTCCAAATCGTATGAAATTCCCGATGACAAAGAAAATCTATCTCGCCGGGCCGGAAGTTTTCCTCCCGAACGCTGGTGAAATGCTCGATCTGAAGGCCTCGCTTGCGCGGGCGGCCGGCTTTACGCCGCTTTCTCCGGGGGATCTGGAGATTCCGCCGGCGGACACCAAGATCGGCCACGGTTGCAATATCAATGCCATAGATGAGCGGATGATGATGGAAGCGGATGCGGTCATTGCCAACCTCACGCCGTTTCGCGGCATCGCTGCGGATACGGGAACGAGCTACGAGCTGGGGTTCATGTGCGCGCTGGGCAAGCCGGTTTTCGCCTACACCAACGTCGCGGCCAATCATTTCACCCGCATCAAGGCACAATATGGCGGGGTTGCCGCAATCGATGAAACAGGCCGGTATCGCGGACCGGACGGGTTGTCGATCGAGAATTTCGACATGATCGACAATCTGATGCTGCATGGCGGGATTTTGCGGCGCGGTGGTGTCGTCATCGTTGGCAACGCCACGGAAGACGCCCTTTATACGGATCTCGAGGCCTACAAGCGCTGTCTGGCGGCGGCTGCTGAAAGATTATTGACAAAGACTGATCCTGACCGAACGAATTTACTGGAGACACCATCATGAGCGGTACCATCCTCATCACCGGCGCCACGTCCGGTTTCGGACAGGCCACGGCGCGGCGCTTCATCAAGGAAGGCTGGAAGGTCATCGGCACCGGTCGGCGGGCGGAACGGCTGGAGGCGCTGGCGCAGGAACTCGGCTCCTCCTTCCATGGCGTCGCCTTCGATATTACCGACGAGGATGCCGCCCAAAAGGCGCTGGCAGCTTTGCCGGAAGGTTTTCGGGAGATCGATATTCTCGTCAACAATGCCGGGCTCGCGCTCGGCACGGCACCGGCGCCGCAGGTGCCGCTGAAAGACTGGCAGACCATGGTGAACACCAATATCACCGGTCTTTTGAATATCACCCACCATCTTCTGCCGACGCTGATCGACCGGAAGGGTATTGTCATCAATCTCTCGTCGGTCGCTGCGCACTGGCCCTATGCCGGCGGGAACGTCTATGCTGGAACGAAAGCCTTCCTGCGGCAATTCTCCCTCGGTCTGCGTTCCGACCTGCATGGCAAGGGCGTGCGCGTCACCTCGATCGAACCCGGCATGTGCGAAACGGAATTCACGCTCGTGCGCACAGGCGGCAATCAGGATGCCTCCAACAATCTCTATAAGGGCGTCAATCCGATCACGGCCGACGATATCGCCAATACGATCTACTGGGTCGCATCGCAGCCGAAACACATCAACATCAACAGCCTCGAGCTCATGCCGGTCAACCAGTCCTTTGCCGGTTTTCAGGTACATCGGGAAAGCTGATTTCTTAACGGTTTTTGCTGAAGTGCTAAAAAACAGAGCAGGAATTTTGGAGCTATGCAGAAATGCAATGCTGCATTGCGAGACTGGCTCTGTTAAAAATCGCGGATGCCGTTATATTTAAATCATCGAAGCGACGCACTCCTCCTCCCAGTGTCGCTCGATGTCGATCGGTGGTACTCCTCCTCCCAATCGCCGATCAAGTTTGAAGCCTGCCGCACCTCCTCCCGCGGCAGGCTTTTTCCTTTTCTGGGCTTTCTTTTTTCGGATACACCTCGCGATCAGGCTCCTGCGCGCCATCTGCGCCAGGATGATCGATATCCCGCTTTCCTTTCCCCCTTAAGTTTCCGGGGGATTTTGGATTTTCCCGTCAAGGCGACGATTATCGAAATCGGACATGTGCCGATCACGATTTCGTTATGTCTAGATGAATATGCACAGTTTTGTGGCGGTGCATGGTGTTGGCCCATTGCTTAGGCCCCGGCCTGTGTTTAAGCATTGGCAAAAGAACGCTTGGGAGTTGCCGACACGCTTGTGTCTGTGCGCCTGAAAGCGGCGGGGAGAGAATGGCAGACTTTCAAGAGGCGCTGAAGCGGTTTCAGCCGATCGCGGTTTCATCGATCGCTGAAGACGAGTTCGGGTTGCGGTTGCGCGGCCTGCAAGCGCAACTAATACAGCAAAATATCAAGGCAGTCTGGCTCGATGCATCATCGTCGCTGACCTATTATACCGGCCTTTCGCTTGGTCTTTCGGAGCGTATTCATGGCGCTCTGGTGCCGGCAGAAGGCAAGCTGGTCTATGTCAGCCCGGCATTTGAAGAACCGAAGCTACGGACGATGATCCGTATCGAGGGCGACGTTGCCGTCTGGGAAGAGGATGAAAGTCCTTTCGACCTGATGGCAAAACGCATCGAAGCGCTCGGCTGCCCCGGCCACCTTGTCGCGATCGATCCTGCCACTCCTTTCGTTTTTGCATCGGCCCTGATGCAACGTCTGGAAGGTCGCATCATTTCCGCCCAACCTTTGATCGTCGCGCAAAGGCAGGTCAAATCCGCGACCGAAATTGCCATCATCCAAGCGGCGATGGATGCGAGCTACGGCGTACAGAAGGCCGTGTTCGAGGGGCTGCGTCCCGGCATTTCCACCACGGAAGTTGCCGACTTCGTTAACGCCGCACATATCGCGCTCGGTCTGAAACCGCTTTTCGTGGCGGTGCAGTTCGGTGAGGCGACGGCCTATCCGCATGGCGTGCCCTATGCGCAGACGCTTGATGACGGCGATATGGTGCTGGTCGATCTCGGCGGCATCCTTCATGGCTATCGTTCGGATATCACCCGCACCTATGTCTTCGGCCAGCCGACGGAACGGCAGCGTTTTCTCTGGACCGCCGAGCGCGACGCACAGGCAGCGGCCTTTGCCGCAGCCCGGATCGGCGCTGCCTGCTCGGATGTGGACAAGGCCGCGCGCGACAGCCTGAAGGCGGCCGGTTTCGGGCCGGATTATCAGGTTCCGGGCCTGCCGCATCGCACCGGTCATGGCCTCGGGCTGGATATTCACGAAGAACCCTATATCGTTGCAGGAAATGCGACGACACTTGAGCCGGGAATGTGCTTTTCCATAGAGCCAATGCTGTGCGTCTATGGAGAATGCGGCGTTCGTCTGGAGGATATTGCTTATATGACGGAGGCGGGGCCGCGCTGGTTCTGCCCGCCGGAAAAGAACCTCGACCGGCTGTTCCAGCCGGTCGCCGGGTAATTGGTCGGGAGGCAAAGGACCGAACGGCGGCACAGTCTCTGTGTCGCTGCTGACCAGAACAGGTAGGCCCCTTAGGGCCGCATAAACTCAGAAAAAGAGGGAAAGGACCACCAGATGAAAATGCTGACCCGCAGTTTGCTTATAGCCTCTGCGCTTGCGATGGCTTCCGCCGTGCCTGCCATGGCGAAGACCTTCGTTTATTGCTCCGAGGCATCTCCGGAAGGCTTCGATCCTTCGCCTTACACCGCTGGCGGCACCTTCGATGCCTCCGCGCATCCGGTCTACAACCGTCTGACCGAGTTCAAGAAGGGCACGACCGAAGTTGAGCCGGGCCTTGCCGAAAAATGGGAAGTTTCGAGCGATGGCCTCGAATACACGTTCCACCTGCGCAAGGGCGTGAAGTGGCACTCCAACGAGAAGTTCACGCCGAGCCGCGATTTCAACGCCGATGACGTGATCTTCAGCTACAACCGCCAGGGTGACGCGAAGAACCCGTGGAACCAGTATATCGCAGGCATCACCTACGAATATTACAACTCCATGGAAATGCCGTCGCTGATCAAGGAAATCGTCAAGGTCGACGATTATACCGTCAAGTTCGTGCTGACGCGCCCGGAAGCGCCGTTCCTCGCCAATATCGCCATGCCTTTCGCTTCAATCGTGTCGAAGGAATATGCCGATACGCTGGACAAGGCGGGCACCAAGGAAGACTTCAACAACCTGCCGATCGGCACCGGTCCGTTCAAGTTCGTCGCTTATCAGAAGGACGCGGTCATCCGCTACCAGAAGAACGCCGACTACTGGGGCGACGCGCCGAAGATCGACGATCTGATCTTTGCGATCACGCCGGACGCTGCCGTTCGCCTGCAGAAGCTGAAGGCGGGCGAATGCCACCTGATGCCTTACCCGGCACCGGCAGACCTTGCCACCATCCGCGCCGATTCCAACCTCAAGCTCGATGAACAGCCGGGCTTGAACGTTGCCTACTTCGCCTACAACACCACTGTTGCGCCTTTCGACAAGCCGGAAGTCCGCAAGGCGCTGAACATGGCGATGAACAAGCAGGCAATCATCGACGCCGTGTTCCAGGGTGCCGGCACTGTTGCCAAGAACCCGATTCCGCCGACGATGTGGTCCTACAACGACAGCATCAAGGACGATGCTTATGATCCGGAAGCTGCCAAGAAGGCTCTCGAAGCCGCTGGCGTCAAGGATCTGTCGATGAAGATCTGGGCGATGCCGGTTCAGCGTCCTTACATGCCGAATGCCCGCCGCACCGCCGAGCTGATCCAGTCGGATTTCGCGAAAGTTGGCGTCAAGGCCGAGATCGTCTCCTTCGAGTGGGGTGAATACCTCAAGAAGTCGACCGAAGTGAACCGCGACGGCGCCGTCATCCTCGGCTGGACCGGCGACAACGGTGACCCTGATAACTTCATGGGCGTTCTGCTTTCCTGCGCTTCCGCAGGCGAAGGCGGCACGAACCGTGCGCAATGGTGCAACAAGGAGTTCTCCGACCTGATTTCCAAGGCGAAGCAGGCCACGGACGTCGCCGAGCGCACCAAGCTTTATGAGCAGGCGCAGGTGATCTTCAAGGAACAGGCTCCGTGGGCGACGCTTGCGCATTCCACGCAGTTCGTTCCGATGTCCACCAAGGTTTCCGGCTTCACCATGAGCCCGCTTGGCGACTTCACCTTCGAATCCGTCGATATCGCGGAGTAATCCCAAACAACAGGACGCGCGGAAGAACCCTGTTCTTCCGCGCGTCTTTTCAGGAAAAAACCATGATTCGGTTCATTCTCGGCAAACTTCTCTATCTCGTTCCGACCTTCCTCGGGATTACCATCGTCGCCTTCGCCTTCGTGCGCGTCCTGCCGGGCGATCCCGTGCTGTTGATGGCCGGCGAGCGTGGCATTTCGCCCGAACGGCATGCACAGCTTGCCGAACAGCTCGGCTTCAGCCAGCCAATCTGGCAGCAATATCTCCATTTTCTCGGACGGCTCCTTCAGGGCGATCTCGGCAATTCCCTCGTCACCAAGAAGCCGGTCTTCACCGAGTTCCTCGCGCTCTTCCCAGCAACAGTCGAGCTTGGCCTTGTCGCCATTATCATCGCAACGCTGATCGGCGTGCCGGTCGGCGTCATCGCCGCTATCCGCCGTGGCTCGTGGTTCGACCAGATTTCCATGACGACGGCGCTGATCGGTTTTTCGATGCCGATCTTCTGGTGGGGCCTGCTGCTTATCATCATGTTCTCCGGCATCCTGCAATGGACGCCGGTGTCGGGCCGCATCTCGCTGATGTATTTCTTCCCTTCCGTCACCGGTTTCATGCTGATCGACAGCCTGATTTCGGGGCAGAAGGGCGCTTTCGTCTCGGCTTTGTCCCATCTCATCCTGCCCTCGGTGGTGCTTGCCACCATTCCGCTTGCGGTCATTGCGCGCCAGACGCGTTCGGCCATGCTGGAAGTCCTGGGTGAGGACTACGTGCGGACAGCGCGCGCGAAAGGCATGTCGCGGTCCCGCGTCGTCGGCGTTCACGCATTGCGCAACGCCATGATCCCGGTCATCACCACCATCGGCCTGCAGATCGGCGTGCTGATGGCGGGCGCAATCCTGACCGAAACCATCTTTTCCTGGCCGGGCATCGGCAAGTGGATGATCGATTCCATCTCGCGCCGCGACTATCCGGTCGTGCAGAGCGGCCTGCTTCTGATTGCGGGTCTTGTGATGATCGTCAACCTGCTCGTCGATCTGACCTATGGCCTCATCAATCCAAGGATCCGTCACAAATGAGCGATGTGACCACAGCTCCCGTCGTCAGGCTTTCTGACGCCGCCATCCGCCGCCGGATGATCGCCGATTTCTGGTTCTATTTCCGCCAGAATCGCGGCGCCGTCATCGGCCTTGCCGTTTTCCTTCTTCTGGTTCTGATCGCTGTCTTCGCAGCCGTAATTGCGCCGCATGATCCGACCCAGCAATATAGAGATGCTTTGCTCGTCCCACCGGTCTGGCAGGATGGAGGCCGCGCCGCGTTCCTGCTCGGCACCGATGCTGTCGGCCGCGACATGCTGTCCCGGCTGATCTACGGCGCGCAATATTCGCTGTTCATCGGCGTTGTCGTCGTCTCCATCGCCCTTGTCGGCGGTATCGTCATCGGTCTCGTCGCGGGCTTCTTCGGCGGCTGGGTCGATACCGTCGTCATGCGCGTGATGGATGTGATCCTGGCGTTTCCGTCGTTGCTTCTGGCACTGGTGCTGGTGGCAATCCTGGGGCCTGGGCTTACCAACGCCATGATCGCCATTGCCATCGTCTATCAGCCGCATTTCGCCCGTCTAACGCGTGCGGCTGTCATGAGCGAACTCCGGCGCGAATATGTCACCGCCGCCCGTGTGGCCGGTGCCGGCAATTTCCGGCTGATGTTCAAGACCATCCTGCCGAACTGCCTCGCGCCGCTGATCGTGCAGGCGACGCTCTCCTTCTCGTCTGCCGTTCTCGATGCGGCGGCTCTCGGCTTCCTCGGCATGGGCGCACAGCCGCCCGCCTCCGAATGGGGCACGATGCTGGCCGAAGCCCGCGAGTTCATTCTGCGCGCCTGGTGGGTTGTTACCCTTCCGGGCCTCACGATCCTCGTTTCGGTGCTTGCCATCAACCTAATGGGTGACGGGCTGCGCGATGCGCTCGATCCCAAACTGAAGCGGAGCTGAGCGATGAGCCTGCTGAAAATCAAGAACCTCACCGTCAAGTTCGCCACGGCTACCGGCGCTTTCACGGCCGTCAACGGCGTCGACGTTTCCGTGGACAAGCATGAAGTGCTGGCCATCGTCGGCGAGTCCGGTTCCGGCAAGTCGGTATCCATGCTCGCCGTGATGGGGCTTTTGCCCGATACGGCGACGATTACCGCTGACGAGATGATCTTTGACGGCATAAACCTGCTGGCCATGTCGCCACAGGAGCGCCGCAAGCTGATCGGCCGCGAGATCACCATGATCTTTCAGGAACCGGTCGCCTCGCTCAACCCGTCGTTTACGGTCGGTTTCCAGATCGAGGAGGTACTGCGCCTCAATCTCGGTATGGGACGGTCCGCCGCCCGTGCGCGTGCGCTGGAACTGTTCCGCTCCGTCGGTATTCCCGACCCGGAAACCAAACTCAACGCCTATCCGCACCAGATGTCCGGCGGCCAGTGCCAGCGCGTTATGATCGCCATCGCGATCGCCTCCAAGCCGCGCCTGCTGATCGCCGACGAGCCGACCACTGCGCTCGACGTGACGATCCAGAAGCAGATCCTCGATCTGCTGATGAAACTTCAGGAAGAATACGGCATGGCGCTGATCCTCATCACGCATGACATGGGTGTGGTGGCTGAAACCGCAGACCGTGTCGTGGTGCAATATAAGGGCCGCAAGATCGAGGAGGCGGATGTGCTGAGCCTGTTCGAGGCGCCGCAGCATCCCTACACCAAGGCATTGCTTTCGGCCCTGCCGGAAAATGCGATCGGCGACCGTCTGCCCACGGTTTCCGATTTCCTCGGCAAGGAGGGCGTTCAATGAGCATCGTTGTCGAAGGCAAGGGTATCACCCGCCACTATCACGTTCCGGGCGGCCTGTTCGGCGGCGCAAGGACGGTTCAGGCGCTGCAGGGCATCGATTTTGCGGTCGAACGTGGCAAGACGCTGGCCATCGTCGGCGAATCCGGTTCGGGCAAGTCGACACTTGCGCGCATCATCGCGCTGATCGACCCGGCATCCGGCGGTGAGTTGAAGATTGACGGTCAGCCCGTCGATATCGCCAAGCGCCGTCCCGGCCCTGATATGCGCTCCAAGGTGCAGATGGTGTTCCAGAACCCCTATGGCAGCCTCAATCCGCGGCAGAAGGTTGGCGATGTGCTGATGGAGCCGCTCGTCATCAATACCAAGATGCCGGCTTCCGAGCGTCGCGAGCGGGCCGAAGCCATGCTGGTGAAGGTCGGGCTGGGTCCGGAACACTTCAACCGTTATCCGCATATGTTTTCAGGCGGCCAACGGCAGCGCATCGCGATTGCGCGGGCGCTGATGCTCAACCCGGCACTTCTGGTGCTGGACGAGCCGGTCTCCGCGCTCGATCTTTCGGTGCAGGCACAGGTGCTGAACCTGCTGGCGGATTTGCAGGAAGAGTTCCAGTTGACCTATGTGTTCGTCAGCCACGATCTTTCCGTGGTGCGTTATATCGCTGACGACGTGATGGTCATCTCGAAGGGCGTGGCCGTGGAGCAGGGAACGCGCGAGGAACTGTTCGCCGATCCGAAACACGCCTATACGCGCCAGCTTTTTGCCGCCACACCGATAACGGACGTCGATGCCATCCGCGCCCGCGTGGAGCGCCGCAAGGCGGCACGACAGGCTGCGACGGCTTGAGAGTGGATTGACCCACAAATAAGTGAAACAGGCCGGATTTCCGGCCTGTTCTTTTTCAAGACTTCAAAAATCACTGCCGCCGAGCGTTTGAACGGATCAGGCTCCTGCGTCTCTGAGCAGGCGAACCTGCCGCAGTGTATTCTGCCGGCTGCGCTCCAGATGCCGCCCCAGGGCATCGACAATCTGACCCTTGCTGCGGGCGGCGATAGCATCGGCAATATTCTGGTGTTCCTCGACAGAGCGGGCGTAGTCACCCAGGATCGATACGAAAACCGTGTGGGTCTGGTCGAGAATGCGCTCGTGCGTGCCGGAGATGACCGGAATGTGTGCGGCCGACACAAGGATGGTGTGAAAGCTGCGATCGTGAAAAAGCGCCTTCGACAGTTCGTCCAGTGTGGGTCCTTTGGCAAATTCGCGGTGTTTCGCAAGGCTCTCCAGAAGCTGCGTATGCAGCGCCTCGTCCAGTTGCCCGGCGTCGAAAGCCACTTCCACAGCACCTTTTTCCAGCAGCATTCTGGCGGCGTAAAGTTCTTCCACGTCCTCCACGGTAAAATCGCGCACCACCATGCCGCGCCGGGAGGAATTGACCACCAACCCGTCCGCCTCGAGTTTCACGCAGGCTTCCTTGACCGGCGTCGGGCTGATGCCGAGATCGGCGGCAAGCTCGTTGGGCAGCAGGCGTTCGCCGCCGCGTAATCTGCCGCTGACGATGCGCGCGCGCAGTTCCCGATGCGCCTGTTCGGCGAGTGTGATTTTGACCAGCGTGTTCATGAGTCATCATCGCGCAACTCCGAACGGCTGGCAACGCTTGAATATTAAAAATAAAAAATTTTTTATTTTACAAAGGCCGTTTTTCCGTTAGCTGTATCTGACATCGGAAGCCGGGCTGCTGGAGGAGGGCGGTCGGGCAAGCCTTCTGAGTTTTCATCTCTTGCCGCCAATGGTCGAGGGGTGGTGGCGAGATACTGTCCGTTCATCGGCAGAGCATCGATCAGGCAGGGCCTTCCGTTTGTTCCTCCCGAAAAGCCGCTCAAGCGTCGAGGAATTGACCGATCATGAAGATAACCGCTATCGAACCTTTCATCCTGCATCTGCCGCTGACATCGGCGTCCATTTCCGATTCCACCCACAGCATCACCCATTGGGGCGTCGTCGGTGCAAAAATCACGACGGATGACGGCCTTGAAGGGTATGGTTTTACTGGCACCCACGCGCATTTGCCGTCCGACAGGCTGATCACGTCCTGCATCAGCGATTGTTATGCGCCCTTGCTGGTGGGTGAGGATGCGTCCGAACATTCTAGACTCTGGACGAAGCTTGCCCGTTACCCTTCGCTGCAATGGGTCGGCCGGGCCGGCATCACGCATCTGGCGCTGGCGGCGATCGACGTTGCGCTCTGGGATCTGAAGGCGAAAAAGGCCGACGTGCCGCTCTGGCATTACCTGGGCGGCGCGCACACGGCGGGGGTGGAAGCCTACAATACAGATATTGGCTGGCTTTCCATCAATCTCGAAAATCTGCTGGCGGGTAGCGCCAGGGCAGTGGAAGAGGATGGCTTTACCCGCCTGAAGATCAAGGTCGGACACGATGATCCGAATATCGACATCGGGCGCCTCACCGCCGTCCGCAAACGTGTCGGTTCTTCCGTCCGCATCGCCATTGACGGTAACGGTAAATGGGACCTGCCGACATGCCAGCGCTTCTGCGCATCAGCGAAGGATCTGGATATCTACTGGTTCGAGGAACCGCTCTGGTATGACGATGTGACGAGCCATGCGCGGCTGGCGCGTAACACATCCATTCCCATTGCGCTCGGCGAGCAGCTTTATACGGTGGATGCCTTCCGGTCATTCATCGATGCGGGAGCGGTCGCCTATGTCCAGCCGGATGTGACCCGGCTCGGCGGCATAACCGAATATATTCAGGTCGCCGATCTCGCGCTTGCCCATCGCCTGCCGGTCGTGCCGCATGCCGGCGAGATGAGCCAGGTGCATGTGCATCTGAGCTACTGGCACCCGGCCTCGACCATTCTCGAATATATTCCGTGGATCAAGGATCATTTCGAAGAGCCGATCCACGTTCGCGACGGCGTTTACAAACGCCCGGAGCAGTCGGGCGCCAGCACTACGCCTCTGGCCGAAAGCATTGCCCGTTATGGCAAATCGGTGAAGTGAACAGAGGCGGCGCATGAGAATGCGCCGCCTTTTTTTATTTTATCGACCTAGCGCCAGCCGAGTGCCGGCGCCACCTGCTTGAGGATCGTCTCGATCACATGGGCGTTGTAGTCGACGCCCAGCTGGTTCGGCACAGTCAAAAGCAGCGTGTCGGCCTCGGCGATGGCTTCGTCAGCTTTCAGCTGTTCGATCAGCGCCTCAGGTTCGGCGGCATAGCTGCGCCCGAAGATCGCGCGCGTCTTGTCGTCGATATAGCCGATCTTGTCGTCCCCCTCGTTGCCGTAACCGAAATAGGAGCGGTCGCGGTCGTTGACGAGGGCGAAGATGCTGCGGCTGACCGACACACGCGGTTCGCGTGCGTGTCCGGCCTCTTTCCAGGCGGCGCGGAAGGTGCGGATCTGTTCGGCCTGCTGGACGTGGAACGGTTCACCCGTTTCATCCGTCTTCAGGGTTGAGCTTTGCAGGTTCATGCCAAGCTTTGCCGCCCACACCGCCGTCGCATTGGAACTGGAACCCCACCAGATGCGCTCTCGCAGTCCTTCGGAATGCGGCTCCAGTCGCAGCAGGCCGGGTGGGTTTGGGAACATCGGTCGCGGGTTCGGTTCGGCGAAACCATCACCCTTCAGAAGCTCGAGAAAGACCTCGGTATGTTGCCGCGCCATGTCCTCTTCGGTCTGACCCTCGGCAGGGCGGAAACCGAAATAACGCCAGCCGTCGGTCACCTGTTCCGGAGAGCCGCGGCTGATGCCGAGTTGCAGACGCCCGCCGGCGATGAGATCGGCTGAACTCGCATCCTCCACCATGTAGAACGGGTTTTCATAACGCATGTCGATGACGCCGGTGCCGATCTCGATGCTCTTCGTTCTGGCGCCGACGGCTGCCAGCAGCGGAAAGGGCGATGCCAGCTGGCGGGCGAAATGGTGCACACGGAAATAGGCGCCGTCGGCTCCGAGTTCTTCCGCAGCGACGGCAAGGTCGATCGATTGCAGCAGCGTGTCCGCAGCCGAGCGGGTCTGCGACTGGGGCGATGGCGTCCAGTGGCCGAAGGATAAAAATCCGATCTTTTTCATGATGACCTTCCAAACGTTGGAGAATGCCGGCTGTTTCAGCCCGCATCGTTGTTGTCAGTCATATAGGCAACGGCGCGCATTCTCCAATCCTGCCGCCCGTAGACACGGTGTCGCCGAAATGTGAACGACAAACGTTTCAGACGATCGTCTTGCGGTCGAGGATGAAGAGATTTTCGTGGGCGCGCGCTGTCGTCAGAATGAAATCCATCAGCGAGCGCACGCGCGGCACGTTGGCAAGGTCCTGATGGCTCGTCAGCCAGTAACCCCGCCGCAGTTCCACTTCCCCGGCAAGCACCATCTGCAAATCCGGAAAGCGCGCGGCGATGAAATTCGGCAATATGCAAAGGCCACGGCCGCTGAGCGTTGCAGTCAGCTGCGCAAAGATGCTCGATGACTGAAAATTGGGCCTGAGGCCAGGCATCACGTCGCGCATATAATCGAGGCCCGGCGAGAAGATCAGGTCCTGCACGTAACCGATGAAAAAATGATCGGGCAAATCCTCGCGCCGGGTGATTTTCGGGTGGCTGGCGAGATAGGAGCGCGAGGCATAGATATGCAACGTGTAATCGATGATCTGTTCGTTGATGTAGGGACCGGCTTTCGGTGGATCGAGCGTGACCGCCACATCCGCCTCTTTCCTGGACAATGCCATGATCTGCTGGATCGTCACCATCTCCACCATGATGTGCGGATGGGTGATGGCGAAGTCTTTCAGCCTTTCCACGAAGAAAAAGTTGGAAAAACCTTCCGGAGCGCTGAGCCTTACCACGCCGCGCAGCAGGCTGCCGCTTTCGGAAATATCCGATTGCAGTCTTTCCGCTTCCGCCTCGATGCGCTCGACGGTATCGACCAGCCGCCGCCCGACCGTTGTCAGTTCGTAACCGCGCGGATTTCGCTCGAACAGCTTGGTTTTAAGCGAGAATTCCAGCCGGTCGATGTGGCGGGAGACGGTGGCGTGGCTGGTGCGCAGGCTTCTGGCCGCCGACGAGAGTTGCCCGGTGCGGGCCACCGCCAGAAAATATTGCAGGTCGTCCCACGTAAAAGGGGTGGCCAATTTTGTCTCCATTGCGAGTTCTGTTCAAAAATGAACAGTTCCTGTTCGCAATTTGATGATGCTCCGCTCTTGTGTCAACGGACGAATTCGAGAACTCTAGGCTGAGGATGCGCCGCTTTGAGGAGGGCGGTGTGACCGTTCAGGTGCAATGCTGAAAAAGTCCGCCACGCGGCTTCGTTCACCGTTGCACAGACCCATCTGAGGCTCGCAATCATCTCTGGGAGGAGAAGTCATGCGCAAGAGTATCGTTTTATCCACGGCCATGGCACTGGCCGCGGGCACCGCCGCCTATGCTGCCGATATTTCGGACGGCAAGGTCAAGATCGGCATTCTGAACGACCAGTCGGGCGTCTACGCCAATTTTGGCGGTAAATACTCTTATGAGGCCGCGAAGATGGCGGTCGAGGATTTTGGCGGCAAGGTGCTGGATGCGCCGGTTGAGGTGGTGACCGCCGACCACCAGAACAAGGCGGATGTCGCCTCCAACATCGCCCGGCAATGGTACGATACAGAGCAGGTCGATTCGATCATGGAATTGACCTCGTCTTCTGTCGGACTTGCCGTGCAGGCACTCTCCAAGGACAAGAAGAAGATCACCATCAATACGGGTGCGGCAACCACCGAACTGACCGGCAAACAATGCAGCCCCTATGGCTTCCACTGGGCCTACGATACCTATTCGCTGGCGGTCGGCACTGGCGGCGCGCTGGTGAAGCAGGGTGGCGACAGCTGGTTCTTCCTGACCGCCGATTACGCCTTCGGTTATTCGCTCGAAGAAAACACCGCCAATTTCGTCAAGGCCAATGGCGGTAAGGTGTTGGGTTCCGTGCGCCATCCACTGGCGACGACGGATTATTCCTCCTTCCTGCTGCAGGCGCAGTCATCGGGCGCGAAGGTCATCGGCCTTGCCAATGCCGGTCTCGACACATCCAACGCCATCAAGCAGGCGGCCGAATTCGGCATCGTGGCGGGTGGCCAGCGGCTCGCAGCCCTCCTCTTCACGCTTGCCGAAGTGCATGGTCTCGGACTTGAGGCGGCGCAGGGGCTAACGCTGACGGAAGGGTTCTATTGGGATCGCGACGATGAATCGCGCAAGTTCGGCGAACGTTTCAAGGAACGCACCGGCGCCATGCCGAACATGGTGCATACAGGCACCTACTCCGCCGTTCTGCATTATCTGAAGGCCATTGAAAAGGCCGGCACCGACGATGCCGATGCTGTTGCCAAGGCCATGAAGGAAATGCCCGTCAATGACGTCTTTGCGAAGGACGGACATGTGGCAGCCAACGGCCGCATGATCCACGACATGTATCTCATGGAAGTGAAGAAGCCGGATGAGAGCAAGCAGCCGTGGGACTACTACAAGGTGCTTGCCACCATCCCCGGCAAGGAAGCCTTCATGGACCCCGCAAAAAGCGGTTGCCCGCTCGTGACACAGTAAAAAGGGGAAAGCTTCATGATGATCGCTCCCGCCCCTGCCGGTCAGGCGGAACCACGCATCGTGCTTTCGGCGCGCGGTCTCTCCAAGACCTTCGGCGCATTCGCGGCTGTGAAGAACGTCGATCTCGACGTTCACCATGCTCGTGTGCATGCGCTTATCGGTCCGAACGGCGCCGGCAAAACTACGGTCTTCAACCTGTTGACCAAGTTTCTCCAGCCGACGGGCGGGGCGATCACCTTCATGGGAACGGATATAACAAGGACGCCGCCGGACAAGGTGGCGCGGCTTGGCCTCGTGCGGTCATTCCAGATATCGGCGGTGTTTCCGCATCTGACGGTGCTGGAGAACGTGCGGGTGGCGTTGCAAAGGCCCAACAACCTTTCAACGCAATTCTGGTTGCCCCTGTCGTCGCTCGACAGGCTCAATGCACGCGCCGAGGAGCTGATCGCAACGGTTGGCCTGACGCGGGAAAAATATGCACTTGCGGCCGATCTTTCCTATGGCCGCAAGCGTGTACTGGAAATCGCCACCACGCTTGCGCTCGATCCGAAGGTTCTGCTGCTTGACGAGCCGATGGCCGGCATGGGCGGCGAGGATGTGGCGCATGTCGCCGATCTCATCCGCGAGGTGGCCAAGACACGTGCAGTGCTGATGGTCGAACACAATCTGAAGGTCGTCGCCGATATCTGTCATCAGGTCACGGTATTGCAACGGGGCGAAATTCTGGCGGAAGGCGATTATGCCGCCGTTTCCGCCGATCCGCGTGTGCGCACGGCCTATATGGGCACGGAGGAGGCTTGATATGGCGGCAATGCTTGAAGTCTCCAACCTGAAATCCTGGTACGGCGAAAGCCAGGCGCTGCACGGTGTCGATCTGACGGTCGGCGAGGGCGAAACCATCACCATTCTCGGGCGCAATGGCGTGGGCAAAACCACGACGTTGCGCACCATCATGGGCATCATTCGCAACCGCAAGGGTGTGATCAAGCTGGGTGGCAAGGATATGATGCCGGTGCCGCTGCATCGCACGGCAAAACATGGCCTCGGTTTCGTGCCGGAGGAGCGCGGCATCTTCGCGACGCTGAGCGTCGAGGAAAACCTGAAGCTGCCGCCCGTCGTCGCGTCCGGTGGCATGACGCTCGATGAAATCTACGAGCTGTTTCCCAACCTTTACGAACGCCGGGCAAGCCCCGGCACGAAACTGTCCGGCGGCGAACAGCAGATGCTTGCCATGGCGCGCATCCTGCGCACCGGGGTCAAGGTTCTTCTGCTCGACGAACCGACAGAGGGGCTTGCGCCGGTTATTGTGCAGCGCATCGGCGAGGTGCTGAAGACCTTGAAGAGCCGTGGCATGACCGTGGTTCTGGTCGAGCAGAATTTCCGTTTCGCCAGCCGCATCGCGGACCGTTTCTACCTGATGGATCATGGCCAGATGGTCAGCAATTTTCCGGTGGGCGAGCTTTCCGACCGCATGGGCGAACTCAATAAAGTGCTGGGGGTTTAACGATGACGATGCTCTTCGGCGTTCCGGTACAGGCTCTGCTCGGGCAATTGCTGATCGGCCTTATCAACGGGTCGTTTTATGCGCTGCTGTCGCTCGGCCTTGCCGTCATTTTCGGCCTGTTGCGCGTCATCAATTTTGCCCATGGCGCGCAATATATGCTCGGCGCGTTCATCGCTTTTCTCGGCCTGCAATATTTCGGCATCAGCTTCTGGTTGGCGCTGGTGGTGACGCCGCTCGTCGTGGCTCTCTTGGGCGCGATCGTCGAACGTCTCATGCTGTCGCGGCTTTACGATCTCGATCCGCTCTACGGGCTGCTCTTCACCTTCGGCTTGGCACTGGTGGTGGAGGGTACGTTCCGCTGGCTTTATGGCGCTGCCGGCCAGCCCTATTCGGTTCCGCGCGCGCTTGCCGGCGGCACCAATCTCGGCTTCATGTTCCTGCCGAATTACCGGGCCTTCGTCGTCGTCATTTCGCTCCTTGCCTGCATCGCCACCTGGGCGCTGATCGAAAAGACGAGGCTCGGCTCCTATCTGCGTGCGGCGACCGAAAACCCGACGCTGGTGCAGGCTTTCGGCATCAATGTGCCGGTGCTTCTGACACTGACCTACGCGCTGGGGGCCGGCCTTGCCGGTTTCACCGGCGTTTTGGCAGCGCCGATCTATCAGGTCTCACCGCTGATGGGCACAAACCTCATCATCGTCGTCTTCGCCGTTGTCGTGGTTGGCGGCATGGGATCGATCATGGGCGCGATCGTCACCGGTTACATGCTGGGTATAGCCGAAGGCCTGACCAAGGTTTTCTACCCGGAGGCGTCCAACATCGTCATCTTCGTCATCATGGCCTTTGTGCTGCTCATCCGCCCCGCCGGACTTTTCGGAAAGGACGCCTGATATGTCCAAAGCCACTCACAATCCGACGGCCGGTGCGATGCCGCATACCGAGGTTTCAACAACCGCCGCAACCATCAAGACCGTGCTCATATTGGCGGGTCTCGCCGTGTTGATCGCCGCGCCGATGTTCGTTTATCCGATCTTTCTGATGAAGCTGCTTTGCTTTGCGCTGTTTGCCTGCGCCTTCAATCTGTTGATCGGTTATACGGGGCTGTTGTCCTTCGGCCATGCGGCGTTTTTCGGCGGTGCGGCCTATTTCACCGCCTATTCGGTGAAGGAATGGGGCGTCACGCCCGAGATCGGCCTTATCATCGGCATGGCGGGGGCGGCCCTTCTTGGCCTCGTCATCGGCTTTTTCGCCATTCGTCGTCAGGGCATCTATTTCGCCATGATCACGCTGGCGCTGTCGCAGATGTTTTATTTCTTCTGCCTTCAAGCGCCTTTCACCCATGGCGAGGACGGTTTGCAGGGCGTGCCGCGCGGCCACCTCTTCGGCCTTCTCGATCTCAATGGGCCGCTGAACATCTATTACACGGTGCTGGCCTTTTTCGTGCTCGTGCTTCTCGTCATCTGGCGTTTCGTCAACTCGCCCTTCGGCATGATTTTGAAATCCATCCGTGAAAACGAGCAGCGTGCGATTTCTCTGGGCTACAGCGTGCAACGTTACAAGCTCGGCGCCTTCGTCATGTCGGCGGCGCTTGCCGGTCTTGCGGGCGGCCTGAAGGCGCTGGTGTTCCAGTTCGCGACGCTCACCGATGTGGCCTGGCAGATGTCGGGTGAGGTTATCCTGATGACCCTGCTCGGTGGCATCGGCACCATGATCGGCCCGATCTTCGGTGCGGGTCTTGTCGTCGCGCTGCAGAACTATCTCGCGACATCCGATTTCCCGGTTACCATCATCACCGGCCTCGTTTTCATGGCCTGCGTTCTGGTGTTCCGGCGCGGTTTGATCGGTGAATTTTACGCTTCGCGGCTGGGGCGAAAACTAGGGTTTCAGCACCGCAGCTAATTTTTTTTAAAACAGGCAAATGACTTCCTCCGCGTCCCGGTGACGCGGCAAGGGCGCCGTATGGAGAACAGAATGGGCGAATACGACTATATCGTCATCGGAGCGGGAAGTGCGGGATGCGTTCTCGCCAACCGCCTTTCGAAAGATCCGAACCACCGCGTGCTGCTGCTGGAGGCGGGCGGCAACGATAATTACCACTGGATCCATATTCCGGTCGGTTATCTCTATTGCATCAACAATCCGCGCACCGACTGGTGTTTCAAGACGGCGGAAGAGCCGGGGCTTAACGGTCGCGCGCTGATTTATCCGCGCGGCAAGGTTCTGGGCGGCTGCTCTTCCATCAATGGCATGATCTATATGCGCGGTCAGGCGCGAGACTACGATGTCTGGCGTCAGCTTGGCTGCGAGGGCTGGGGATGGAACGATATCCTGCCCTATTTCATGAAGTCGGAGGATTTTTATCGCGGCAGGAGTGACATGCATTCCACCGGCGGCGAATGGCGGGTGGAAAAAGCACGCGTGCGCTGGGATGTGCTGGATGCCTTCCAGAAGGCGGCGGGCGAAGCCGGCATTCCCGCGACCGAAGATTTCAACCAGGGCGACAACGAGGGTGCCGGTTATTTCGATGTAAACCAGCGGTCAGGCTGGCGCTGGAACACGGCCAAGGCCTTTCTGAAACCGGCGCGTGACCGAAAGAACCTGACGGTTTTGACCAAGGCCCATGTCAAGCGCCTCATCATCAACGAAGGCCGTGTCACGGGCGTCGAGTTCCACCACGACGGCGTTTTGAAAAAGGTGCTTGCGCGGCGCGAGACGGTGCTTTCTGCCGGTGCGGTCGGTTCGCCGCATGTTCTGGAGCTTTCCGGCGTCGGCCGCGGCGACGTGTTGCAGGCTGCCGGGATTGAGACTGTAACAGAAGTTCAGGGTGTTGGCGAGAACTTGCAGGACCATCTGCAATTGCGCATGGTCTATAAGGTCTCTGGCGTTCTGACGCTGAATGAAAGGGCCTCGACCCTGTTCGGCAAGGCAAGGATCGGCCTTGAATATGCGCTGACCCGCTCCGGGCCGATGTCGATGGCGCCCAGCCAGCTTGGCGTCTTCACCCGCTCTTCGCCGCAAAAGGAAACCGCCGATCTGGAATATCATGTCCAGCCGGTTTCACTCGACAAGTTCGGTGATCCGGTTCACACTTTTCCCGCCATTACGGCAAGTGTGTGCAATCTGCGGCCGGAAAGCCGGGGTTCCGTGCATGTGAAAGGACCGGATTTCGTCATGCAGCCGGAAATCCGCCCGAACTATCTGTCCACTGAAGGCGATCGTCAGGTTGCCATAGATTCCATGCGGCTGACGCGTCGCATCGTCGCTCAGCCCGCCTTTGCCCGGTTCAAGCCGCAGGAATACCGGCCCGGTCCGTCTTTTGAAAATGATGGCGATCTGGCCCGTGCCGCGGGCGATATCGGCACGACCATATTCCATCCCGTCGGCACGCTTCGCATGGGATCGGATCCGGAAAGTGTCGTCGATACGCGGCTGAAATTCCGCAAGCTTGCCGGGCTGCGCGTTGCGGACGCATCCATCATGCCAAGGATCACGTCCGGGAACACCAATTCGCCGACGATCATGATTGCCGAAAAGGCCTCCGACATGATCCTTTCGGACAATCGTTGAGAGGAGCGCTCCCATGAAGACCGTCGCTTTTATCGGACTTGGACATATGGGCCTGCCAATGGCTGCCAATCTCGTCAAGGCGGGTTTTACCGTCAGGGGTTTCGACCTTTCCGAAGCCTGCCGTGTGGCGGCGCGCGA
This sequence comes from Rhizobium sp. GR12, assembly GCF_036596185.1. Classification (NCBI taxonomy): domain Bacteria; kingdom Pseudomonadati; phylum Pseudomonadota; class Alphaproteobacteria; order Hyphomicrobiales; family Rhizobiaceae; genus Rhizobium; species Rhizobium sp. GR12. The sequence goes on from NZ_JASXTH010000007.1 coordinate 308,679, forward strand.
GGTTGGAATCCCCGTAGCGGCGGATGCGACCGAGGCCATGGAAGCGGCGGAGGTGATCATCACCATGTTGCCGAAGGGTGAGCACGTTGTTTCGGTCTATGGCGATCTGGTCCGGAAGGTCTCTGCCGGCACCCTTCTTGTCGATTGCTCGACGGTGGATATGGAAAGCGCCCTGAAAGCGCATGAACTTGCCGCTTCCGCCGGTTGCCCGTCTGTCGATGCCCCGGTTTCCGGCGGCACGAGTGGTGCTAGCGCCGGCACCTTAACCTTCATGTGCGGCGGCGAGGCCGATGCTTTCTCGGCGGCTAAGCCGGTGCTGGAAGCGATGGGCAAGAAGATCGTGCATTGCGGCAGGGGCGGCAACGGGCAGGCGGCCAAGATCTGCAACAACATGATCCTCGGCATTTCTATGATCGCGGTTTCCGAAGCCTTCGTGCTTGGCGAAAAGCTTGGCCTTTCGCATCAGGCGCTGTTCGATGTCGCCTCCACCTCCTCCGGCCAATGCTGGTCGCTCACCACCTATTGTCCGGTGCCGGGGCCGGTGCCGACGTCGCCCGCGAATAATGATTACCAACCGGGTTTTGCCGCCGCACTGATGTTGAAGGATCTGAAGCTTTCGCAGGCGGCCGCGAATGGAACCGGCATCTCCACCCCGCTCGGTGCAGCGGCGGCGGCGCTTTATGAGAACTTCGTCAATGAGGGCGGCGGCGTGCGCGATTTTTCCGCCATCGTCGAGATGATGCGCGGAGGCGAAGCATGATGGAAGCCACGCCGTCGGATATTCTGTGGGTGCCACCAGAGGAACGGCTGGAGCGCTCATCGCTATTCGTTTTTGCCACAAAGACCGCGCCGCTGCACGGACTTGCTGCCGATGATTATCCCGGCCTGCTGCGCTGGTCCATCAACGAGCCGGGCGAATTTTACAATGCGTTGTGGGATGAACTCGAGATCATCGGCACGCGCGGCGAAACGGCGTTCAAACCCGGCGAGGCGATCCGCGAGGCCGAATTTTATCCGGGCGCGAGGCTCAACTATGCCGAAAACCTGTTGCGCGATGCCGATGAACGACTGGCCATCATCGCCCATCGGGACGACGGTACACGGCGCGAGATAAGCCGCAGGCAACTCTATTCGGATGTTTCCCGTCTGGTGCAGGCGCTCGTCCAAGTGGGCGTGAAAGAAGGCGACCGCGTCGGCGCCATCGTCACCCATGATATCGAGGCGATCGTCAGCTATCTGGCGACGAGCGCCATCGGAGCCATCTGGTCGTCCTGCTCGCCGGATTTCGGCCCGGCTGGAGCCTCCGACCGGCTGTCGCAGATCGATCCGAAAATTCTCATCGCCGTGCCGGAATATGGTTATGCCGGCAAGCGGATCGATGTTGGTCCGACCATCCGCGCCGTTGCGGAAAGCGCGACCCCTCAAAAGATCGTGCTGATCGGTGATGTTGTTCCCGTCAGCCTTTCCGATCTCGGCTGCGTGACCTTGGATGATTTCGTAGCACCTTATGAGCCGGGAGAAATCGCGTTCAACCGGTTGCCGGTCATGGCACCGCTGGCGATCCTTTATTCCTCTGGCACGACCGGCAAACCGAAATGCATTACCCATTCCGGCGGCGGGCTACTGCTTCAGCACATGAAGGAACAGAAGCTGCAATGCGATATCGGGCAAGGCGAGCGTTTCTTCTACTTCACCACCTGCGGCTGGATGATGTGGAACTGGCAGGTATCCGGTCTGGCGCTCGGTGCAACGCTGGTCACCTATGACGGCAATCCCGGTTATCCATCGCCAGCGCGGCTGATCGATCTCATCGGCGCCGAACAGATCGCGACCTTCGGAACCTCGGCCAAATTCATCGACGCCTGCCTGAAGGCGGGGTTGAAGCCGCGCGAAAGCCACGGACTTTCGTCGCTACGAACAATCCTTTCCACCGGCTCGCCGCTCATCCCGCAATCCTTCGACTATATCTATCGCGACTGGAAGGCCGACGTGCATCTTGCCTCCATTTCCGGCGGCACGGATATCTGCGCCTGCTTCCTCGGCGGCAATCCGCTGCAACCGGTTCATCGCGGCGAATTGCAGGGCGCGATGCTGGGTATGGATATCGATACGCTGGATGATGAAGGACGTTCCGTTCGTGGCGTTGCCGGCGAACTCGTCTGCCGCAACGCTCATCTGTCCATGCCGGTTAAATTCTGGGGCGATGACGACGGCTCGCGGTATCAGGCCGCCTATTTCGACCGCTTTCCGGGCATCTGGGCGCACGGCGATTTTGCCGAAATGCGTCCGTCCGGTGGATATATCATCCATGGGCGCTCCGATACGACGCTCAACCCCGGTGGGGTTCGCATCGGTACGGCGGAAATATACCGTCAGGTGGAAACCGTGCCGGAGGTTGAGGAAGCGATTGCCGTCGGGCAGGATATCGATGGCGACCAGCGGGTCATTCTCTTCGTGCGCCTGAAAGATGGGGCGGACCTAACGGAGGAGCTGGAAAAAACCATTCGTAGCCGCATCCGTGTAGGCGCGACGCCACGGCACGTCCCGGCAAGGATCATCGCCGTCAGCACCATTCCCCGCACCCGCTCGGGCAAGATTTCGGAAATCGCGGTTCGCGATACCATCCACGGCCGGCCAGTGAAAAACGCCGACGCGCTCGCCAATCCAGATGCGCTCGATCTTTTCCGTAACCTGCCGCAACTGAAGGATTAGGCCGATGGAGGATCAACCGAAAACCGTTCTGGTCACAGGTTCCACCAGCGGCATTGGGCTGGCGATTGCCAGACGTTTCGCCGAGGCGGGGTTTCTGGTCGCCGTTCATGGCATAGAGACGTCGGAGGAAGCGACGCAGGCTCTGGAGATGGTCGCTAAGGTGGCGCGGCACCGACCGGTCTATTTTTCCGCCAACCTCGCCAATTATGACGAGAGTGCGTGTCTGCCGGAAACCATCATTGCCGAGTTCGGTCACATCGACGTGCTCGTCAACAATGCCGGCATCCAGAAGGTCGCGCCGATCGACGAGTTTGATTTCGCCGATTTTTCCCGCATCGTCGCGATCTCGCTCGACAGCGCTTTTCATACGATCCGTGCAGCCTTGCCGGGTATGAAGGAACGCGGCTGGGGGCGCATCGTCAACATTGCTTCCGCACACGGATTGCGCGCCTCGCCCTTCAAGGGACCGTATGTGGCGACCAAACATGCCGTAGTGGGCCTGACCAAAAGTGTGGCGCTGGAAGTGGCAGAGCTTGGCATTACCTGCAACGCCATCTGCCCGGGTTACGTCTGGACGCCGCTTGTGGCGGCCCAGGTCGCCGATCAGGCGCGGGTGCATGGCATGAGCGAGGAGGATGTGGTGAAGAAGGTGATGCTCGCGCCGCAGCCGACGCGGCGTTTCGTGCAACCGGAGGAAGTGGCGGAGATGGCGTTTTACCTCACCGGCGATATGGCGCGTTCCATCACCGGCACGACCATTTCAATCGACGGCGGCTGGACCGCGAAGTAATTTTGCGCTCGTCTCAAGGGAGCTATCTCGACGAATTCAACGCCGTCATCCAGTGCAGTTAGGTGTCGTCCCTATGTTCGGAACAAAACTGGGACCCTGTGAATTAAACCGACAGGGTTACAGGGAGTAAGAGACATGGCCAGAGAAAATTCCAGCTATCTCCACGGTCGGGATGCTCCGAAACGTGAAACGGCGACACGCGCGCGGCAAGGATCCAGAGGTCGCCCCGTTCTCGTCATTCTGATTGTCAGCGTGTTTCTGGCGTTGGTGGTTTGGGCGGTCGTCGAATATTCGGTTTTCGAACCCGACGAAAACCTTCCGCAGAACCCGCAGACCCAGACGGCGCCGGTACCGCAGCAGCCGTCGGGGGCCGAAAGCTTCGACAACAACCCGGCGAATGGACGCCCCGTGCCGCCCGCGTCGACCGATAGAAATCCGTCTCCGCAGGACTCGACGGGCGCGCCGCAAAACCCGTGACCACCATACCGTGAAATTTTTTATGCTAAATGAATAGTTTGTATGGAACCATATCGCACCCAATTTCATTTCACGCAAAGTGACAGGAAACGGGGGTTTCATTCATGGCAGTCACCGTCACTGCGGTTCTTCTCTCGCTGATCGGCCTTGCGCTGTTCGGTTTCGGCTCTCAGCTCGTCATGCTGGGCGGGAGCCTGTACTACGTCCTTTCCGGACTGGCCTTCCTGTTGACGGCCATTCTGCTGTTCAAGCGCAACCGCGCGGCACTGCACGTCTATGCTCTTTTCATCGTCGCGACGCTCGCCTGGGCGGTCTGGGAAGTCGGCTTCGACTGGTGGCAGCTTGGCCCGCGCGGCGGCATCATCATTCTCATCGGTTTGTGGCTTCTGGTCCCGTGGGTCAGAAAACCGCTCGGTTTTTCCAGCCCGACAGGCTTGAATTACGGCCCGAATGCCTGGCCGCTTGCGCTGTCGGTTCTCGCCTCCATCGTGGTGGCGGGATATTCCATGACGCAGGATCCGCATGACAAGCCGGGCTCACTGCCTCAGGAGACGGTATCCGCCGCCCCTGTTTATGGTGGCAACGTGCCGGATGGCGACTGGCATCAATATGGCCGCACGCCCTATGGCCAGCGTTATTCGCCGCTCACCCAGGTCAATGTCGACAACGTCTCGCAGTTGAAGGAAGCCTGGCGCTACCAGACCGGTGATGTGAAGCTGCCGGATGACGTGGGGGAAACCACCTATCAGGTAACGCCGCTTAAGGTCGGCAATACGCTTTATATCTGCACGCCGCACAATTGGGCGATCGCCATCGATGCCGCCACCGGCAAGGAAAAGTGGAAATACGACCCGAATGTCGGTCTCAATCCGGACCGCCAGCACCAGACGTGCCGCGGCGTATCCTATTATGCCGAACCAAACGTCGCACAGGGCACGGTGTGCGCCGAGCGCGTTTACCTGCCGACCTCGGATGCGCGACTGATTGCGCTGGATGCTGCAACCGGTCAGGTCTGCACCTCCTTTGCCGATCAGGGTGTGTTGCATCTCGAACAGGGCATGAAATACAATCCCGCCGGTTATTATTATTCGACCTCGCCGCCCGTGATTGCGGGGGGCAAGATCATCATCGGCGGTGCGGTGAACGACAATTATTCCACGCAGGAACAGTCCGGCGTCATCCGCGCTTTCGATGTCAACACCGGTGCTCTCGTCTGGAACTGGGATTCAGGCAATCCGGCAAGGACCGAGCCGCTGGTAGCGGGCGAAACCTACACCACCAACTCGCCGAACAGCTGGTCCGTCTTCAGTTATGACGAAGGGCTGGGTCTCGTCTACATCCCGCTCGGCAATCAGGTGCCGGACCAGCTCGGTATGGGTCGCAGCGAGAATGTGGAGAAATATTCCTCCTCCATCGTGGCGCTCGATATCAATACCGGCAGGGATCGCTGGGTGCGCCAGACGGTTCACCACGATCTGTGGGATATGGATGTGCCTGCCCAGCCGGTGCTGCTCGACATCACCAAGGACGGCCAGACCGTTCCCGCACTTGTCGGTCCCACCAAGCAGGGTGACATCTACGTTCTCGACCGGCGCACCGGCGCACCGCTTCTACCGATCACGGAGGAACCGGCGCCGGGCGGTGCGATCCCTGAAGACTTCACTTCGCCGACGCAGCCGACGACGGCGCTGTCGTTCAAGCCGGAGCCGCTGCAGGAAAAGGACATGTGGGGCGTCTCCATGTTCGATCAGCTCGCCTGCCGTATCCGCTTCCACCAGCTGAACTACGAGGGTCGTTACACCCCGCCATCTCTGACCGGCTCGATCATCTATCCGGGCAATTTCGGCACATTCAACTGGGGCAGCGTCGCGGTCGATCCAGAACGCCAGGTGATGTTCGGCATGCCGACATATCTTGCCTTCACCTCGCAGCTTGTGCCGCGTGCCGACATTCCGCCCAAGGGTCAGGACGAGAAGGGTAGTGAGCAGGGTTTGAACCGCAATGACGGCGCGCCCTATGGCGTATTCATGGGTCCGTTCCTCGGTCCGCTGCAAATCCCTTGCCAGGCGCCGCCGTGGGGTTATGTGGCAGGCGCCGACCTGCGCACCGGCGATATCGCCTACAAGCACAAGAATGGCACCGTTCATGACATGACGCCGCTGCCGTTGCCCTTCAAGGTGGGTGTGCCGGGCATCGGCGGTCCGATGATCACCAAGGGTGGCGTTGCCTTCCTCGGTGCCGCCGTCGACAACTATCTGCGCGCCTACGACCTCACCACCGGCAAACAGCTATGGGAAGCACGTCTGCCGGCCGGCGGCCAAGCGACGCCCATGACCTATGCGCTGGATGGCGGCAAGCAATATGTCGTCATGGTCGCGGGCGGTCATGGTTCCGTTGGAACCAAGCCGGGCGACTATGTCATTGCCTATACCCTGCCATAGATTTCGCAGGCTTCAGGCAAATAAAAAAACCGGAATGGTCGCCCATTCCGGTTTTTGCTTGCGCGGAATGCAGACAGGATCATGCCGCTTTTTTCTGGGCGGCGGCATTGACCGATGTCTTGGCGAGTGAGGTCAATGCGTCGTCGGTCTTGGCTTCTTCCTTAAGCGTGGCATCCAGCAGGGAAACGACATTGCCGTGTCCGAGCTTTTCCGCCCAGGCCTTCAGGGTGCCATAGCGGGCGATCTCGTAGTGCTCGACCGCCTGGGCCGACGAGATGAGGCCGGCATCGAGCGCTGCTGTGCCCTTGAAATCGTCCATGATCTCCTCGCCCTCGGCGATGATGCCCTGGATCGCTTCGCAGGTCTTGCCCTGCGCCCGCTTGCCGATGATCTCGAACACCTCCTGCAGGCGTTCCACATGGCCTTGCGTTTCTTCCTTGTGTTTTTCAAATGCCTGCTTCAGCTTCGGGTCCGTCGCTGCCCGGGCCATCTTGGGCAGGGCTTTCAGGATTTGCCTTTCGGCGTAATAGATATCCTTCAGCGTGTCGTAAAACAGGTCATCGAGTTTCTTCTCGGCCATTGTTCCTTCTCCCGTGGTGTGAAAATCTGGGACGTGCGCCCCATGCGCACGGGAGACAAACCCTTCGCCGTCCTTATGGTTCCGACTCCGTTGCGCGCAACGTTTATAATTGCCGCGCGGAACCAACATGCCCTCACCGAACTTACTATGGTGAAATTTCGGGAGGAGATGCGACCTTGCCTCAAAGCCTTGCAGAAGAATTTTCCATGAATATTTCCATTCCCTTCGAGGTGCTCATTGTGCGGGTGTTCGGCGCGGTCATCCTGTGCGGCCTCATCGGTCTGGAGCGGGAATTTCACAAGAATACCGCCGGTTTGCGCACCAATATGCTGATCGGCCTTGCCGCAGTCACCTTCAGCGTCATCACCATTCACATGATGGAGACGATGGCGGAAGGTCATGAGGCCGCGCGGCTCGATCCTATCCGGCTGGTGGAGGCCGTGACGGCGGGCATCGCCTTTCTGGCGGCAGGTGTGGTCGTTTATACCAGAGGCGACGTCAAAGGTCTGACGACGGGCGCAAGCATGTGGCTGTCCGCCGCGATCGGCCTTTCCGCCGGTCTCGGCATGTGGCCGCTTGCTGTGCTTGCCGCTGGGGTCGGTATTGTCGTGCTGTGGGTGCTTCGCCGGGCGGAGGTCGCAGCCGGCATCAAGGAGGAATGACCGGCGTTAGCCAAACCGGAAGAGATCGGCGTCCGGGTCCTTGCCGCCATTGACGGCGGCGGCGATTATTTCGGCGGCGATCTGGCTGAAGGTGATGCCGTTGCCGCCGAAACCCATGACAGCATAAACGTTCCTCATGCCGGGAACCGCGCCGATCAGCGGCAGGCCGGTGACGGTTGTGCCGAAGGCTGCCGCCCAGCGGTATTCCGGCTCGCCGATATCGATACCAAGAAGCTTTTCGACCTTGCTGCGGATTGTCTCCGTTTTCGCGGCGAGCTTGCGCTTCGACTGGTAGGAGATGGGATTGTCTTCATCCTCGCCACCTGCAATCAGGCGGCCGCCACGGTCGGTGCGCAGGTAAAGATAGGGATCGGAGGCCTCCCAGACGAGGTGGCTTTTCAACCAGTCAGGTGGATCGATGCCCTTCGCACTCGCCAGCGCCCAGGTGGAAATGATCTTGTGTTTCGGGCTTTCAAGCGATTTCAGGAACTCATATCCGGTGCAGAAAACGACATTTCGGGCGGAAAGAATCCTGCCCTGTGCGGTGGCGACGACCACCTCGTCGCCGAGGTTTCTGAGATCGGTTATCTCAAGATGCGACACGATCTCGGCGCCGGCACCTGACGTGTGGCGCAACAGACCCGCCGTCAGCTGTGCGGGATTGGCGGAGGCCGAAATATCGCTGAGGATAGCTCCGGTCCGCTCGATGGCGTAGTCGTTCCTCAGCTCAGTCGGACCAAGGAAGCGAGCGGCGATCCCTGCTTCTTCACGGGCTGCCGCTTCAGCCTTCAGCGCGCGTGAACCCATGTCGTCTCCGGCGAGATAAAGCGCCTGTTTGCGTGCCATACCGCAGGAAATGCCGAGCGAGGAGACGATTTCCTCCAGACGCAGGACGGCACGTGCGGAACGCTGCCACGCCCGGTCCGCGGCGTGCCTGCCGATCATCTTTCGAAGCTCGATCAGGGGTGTGTCGATCTCATGCTGTATCATCGCGGTGCTGGCCACGCTGCTGCCCATCACCGGTTCGCTCCGGTCGACGACAAGCATGGATTGCTCCGGCCTGTGCAAGGCATGGGCCACCAGCGCGCCGCTGATGCCGGCGCCGGCGACGATGGTGTCGTAACTGTCGGCGTCCGGGGTCGTCCCGCTACGGACGCCGATGCGCGGCGTATCGGCCCACAGGGATTTTGACTGCCTGAGGTCGCGTTCCCCCGTCAGTTTCGATATCGGCATGAAATTGTCCTGAAAGGTCTCACGGCTCGGTATAGTCGGCGACGTTGGGTTTTTCCGGCTCCGTTACCTTTATTTAGCGGGGTCGATGAGGGCGATGCCGAATTCGCGGCGATAGGTGCGCCGCAATTCTGCAGGTGTTTCGCGGATGACGACTTCGAGCGTGGGCCGTACCACGCCGTTCAGAAAATGGCCGCCTTTCGTAGACCCATCGGCAAAGCCGAGGACAACATGCAGGTGCGGATTTGGCGTGTCGTTCTCATCCAGGGTAATATCGCCGAGCAGACTTAGAACCTCACTTTGCTCCGCCACCGGTATTTCCTTGTATTCCCGCGTCTGGAGATCGAAGAAGGCGAGCGTCGCTGTCGCAAAGGCGCCGATTGCGGTTAGCGAGGCGGCGTTGATGTTTTCGGTCTTGGCAAAGCGACGGATCGCTTCGAACGCCTCTTCTTCCGGGTCGATGACGAGAATGAAGGTGCGTTCCGCGCCACTTGCCAGCAATCTGCTTTTCATGGGGTCCTCCTGGAAAAGTGCCGCCGCGCGCCGGCGGCACAGGAATGGTGCAGCCTCAGGCGGCCCGGCGTTCGTGGCGGCCTTCCTCGACCTCTTCGACGATTTTACCGACGAAGGCGTCGAGATCGTCCGGGCTACGGGAGGTGACGATGCCGTGGTCTGTCACGACCTTTTCGTCTTTCCAGTTGGCGCCGGCATTTTTGAGGTCGGTCTTGATCGACCAATAGGAGGTGGCGTCGCGACCGTGCAGAGCATCCGCTTCCACCAGAAGCCAGGGGGCGTGGCAAATAGCGGCCACGACCTTGCCGGATTTGACGAAATCACGGACCACGCGCATCGCATCCTCGTCGTGGCGCAGAACATCCGGATTGATCTGGCCGCCCGGAAGGACCAATGCGTCGAAATCATCCGACCTGACGTTCCTGGCGGAGAGGTCGACGGCGATGCTGTCGCCCCAGTCCTTCTTGTCCCAACTTCTTATCTCGCCGTCCTTGATAGAGGCGATCTTTACGTTCGCGCCCTTGGCCTTCAGCTGGTCGTATGGCACGCGCAATTCGGAACGCTCATAGCCGTCCGTTGCAAGAATGACGATTTTTGCGGCGTTGATGGCAGTCATATCTGTTTCCTTCCTGTTTAGCTGGGTCAGTTTTCCTTGTCCGAGTTCATGGAGGGCAGAAAAAATTCCACATCCTTGCGACGATCCGCGTCGAGAGTTTCGATGTTCGTTCGCCAGAATGTTTCGGCTTCCGCCGGTTCATGCTCCCATTGGCGCACGAAGGTCTTGTTGTCGTCGATCATGACCTCGCGTGTGCCGCCGAGCCGCAGATATTCTTCTGCAAGTTTGCGCGTTTCGGTCTTTTCCATTTCGCGGCTCCTTATTCGTGGAAAGCGGAGACGGAGGGTGCCGGATGGGTAAGAAGCTCGGCTGCCATTTCGTTGGCCAACGGGAGAAAACGGAAAAATCCCGCTGTTCTTCAGCGCCATCGCGTCCGTTTGACACGGCGGCCCTCCTGCCGGAACAACGTGAGTTCTCCGGTATGGTTCCGCTTTTTTCGGACCGCGTCATTGCCGAGGCCCAAATGCATCGTGTGCGATTTTTGCCGGAACAAACGGGCAAGTCGCGCTGTTTTACCCGTGATGCAGGGGAGGCAGCATGGCAGCCAGACAGAGTGACGGCGAATACCACGGCAACAATGGAAACAAGGGTTTCTGGTCGATCGACTTCGGCAATTCGCCGGTTATCGGCACAGCCATCCATGACGGTCATTTCATTCGTCCCGCCGTCGTCTCGTGGATGGCTCTTTCACCCGAACAACGGCTGCGAGAAGAAGATCCTTTCACCGGCGAGATGATCGCCGGATTGACGAACCGCATCGTCGTTCATCATTCACGTTTTGAAGCCGATCTCAACCGCGCCTCCGATCAGGCGATCTATTTGAAGCCGGAACAATCCTGGGGGCTGGAGGTCTGGAAACAGACGCCGCCGGAAGAGGCCACCCGGCAATCGCTCGATTTTCATGCCGATTACTACGCGATGCTGGAAACCGTTCTCTCAACCATCGAGCGGCGACACGGGGCTTTTGTAGCGCTGGATGTGCATAGCTACAATCATCGCCGGCAAGGGGCCGCCGAGCCGCCGACGGTGCAGGCGGAAGCCCCCGATATCAATATCGGTACCTTTTCCATGGATCGCGGCCGCTGGAGCGATGTCGTCAGCGCGGTCGGCCGCCATTTGGCGTCGGCAACCATCGGCGGACGCCGTCTCGATGTTCGCGAGAATGTGGCATTTCAGGGCAAGGGGGAGCAGACCCGCTTCATTCACGAGCGTTTTGCGGAAAACGGTTGCGCCATCGCGGTCGAGTTCAAGAAGTTCTTCATGGACGAGTGGACCGGAAAACCGGATGCCCGGGTAGTGTCGGATATTCGCGCCACGATCGCCGCACTTCAGCCGGTTCTCGAAGAATGCCTGAGGTCGCGACGATGAACCTTTCCTCCGTCCGCGCCACGCCCTCGCCGATTGCCGATCTGGTGGATGATGTCGTGTCCTGCCTTGAGGCTGGCAAGGCGGTCCGCCGCGATGTCGGAAAAAACGGCAGGCTGCATATTGATCGGCCGCTGCCTTTCCTCTGCCTGCATCTGACCGGCGGCACGAAGAACCTTGCCGCCCGCGATATCGCCTCGGCCCATGCCTCCTATCTGATCGCGTCGACCATCCAGGAGGCCGCGCCGCTGATCGAGGCGGTAGGTGCTGCCATGCGGCAACGTTTCGGCGCCTTCATGGTTCTCGATATCGGCGAACTGGAGCACGACATTCTGCTTGCCGACGATTCACCTTTCCTGCCGCACTACGAGGTTTCCGTCTCGGCAACGGGTGAGCCCGAAACGCAGAATGCCCGCCGTGTTTTCATCAAGGCGGTTTGCGATGCCGAAGTGCGGTTTCGCACGCCGCGCATTACCAGGCCTGAACCGGATGCCGATCCGATCCTCAGATTTCAAAATGCCGGGCTTGATTTTCCCTGCATCAGCGTGCGATTTGCGCCGATCTACCGCCAACCGGAATCCGGCGCGGACTATCCCGGCCTGCGCGAGACGATGATCGCCGATATTTTCGATGCGGGCCTGCAGGCCTTCTCGTCATACGCTTCCGGCAAGGACGCCCTTAAGGTCACCAGTCACCGGGCGCTCGGCCGCAAGGCCTTTGTCGATGCCGTCAGGCGTGCGGACCGTTCGATCGACGACATTGTTTCTTCTTTCGATTTTCTTCTGTCGGTTACGCCGATCAATGCCCGCCGGGCCTTCGTGGAGTTTCGCGACGGCAGCTTTCAATATGCGCCGCGCCTGCTTTACCGGCCGCTTGGCGTCGATGTCGAGGAGCAGAAACGCAAGCTCTATTCCGTGGTGTTCGATCACCTGGAAGACCCGGTGCTTTATCATCTCTACCGGGAAAAACAGCGGGAGATCGATCTGCAACTGACGATGCTCGCCAGCCTGCACCATCGCACCTTCACCGATTTTTCACGCGCCCTTTATGGCGCCGTCGAACCTGCTCTTTTGACGCTGGCGCTCAGTGTGCTCGCCGATTGCCCGCGCAGGCAGGGTGATGGCGAAATCGCCATGGTCGATTGTTATGCGGTTGCCAAAAAATCGCGCGAGATGGTCGATACCTATCTGGGGGAAGAACCTGGCTTCAAGGCCCGCGTCGAAATCAGGGACGACTTGCCGCCCGGCCTGATGGTGACGGGCGAAAAGCTTCTGATTTCCCGCCACACCGTCATGGAACAGCGCCGTGTCGAAGCGCTTCTATCCCATGAAATCGGCGTGCATCTTTTGACCTATTTCAACGGCTCGTTTCAGGGCCTCAGGCTCTTCCGTACCGGCCTTTCAGGTTATGAGGGCGTGCAGGAGGGGCTGGCGGTGCTGGCGGAACATCTCGCCGGCGGCATGACGCGCGAGCGCCTGCGCCTGATTGCCGGGCGCGTCGTTGGTTGTGCGGCGATGCTGGACGGGGCGACGTTCGTGGAGACGTTCCGCATCATGACGCGCGAGCACGGTTTCGATGCGGCCGGAGCCTTCAACATGGTGCTACGCATCTATCGGGGCGGCGGTCTTTCGAAGGACGCGATTTATCTGCGCGGGCTGGCGGAGGTGCTGGAGCATCTGCGCCGGGGCGGCGCGCTCGACCCATTCTGGATGGGCAAGATCGCCGCCGCCCATTTTCCGGTCATGCAGGAGCTTGCCTTGCGCGGCCTTTTGCGCCCGCCCGGCGTACGGCCGGCTTTTCTGTTGCCCGCCAAGGCCAACGAGCGGCTGGAAAAAATACGGGCGGGATTATCCATTGCGGAACTGGCGACATTATAGGAGGGGCTTTATGCGCATCGCATTTTTCGTCAATTCGATCGAGACCGAGGGGCCGAATTTCGCAACCGGCCTGCTGGCCAGGGCGGCGCTCAATCGTGGCCATGAGGTGGTTTATCTGACGCCTGGCGATTTCACTTTGCGCTCGGACGACAGCCTGACCATACATGCGACCATGCTGCCGAAGACGAAAATCAAGAAAGGCGACACTCTCCACGCCATACTCCAGGACAAGACGCTGGAGCGGCGAACCATGGATGTGGAGGAAATCGATGCGCTGATGCTGCGCAACGATCCGTCCCTCGACCAGACGACGAGGCCGTGGGCGGTGCATGCCGGCATTTTGTTCGGGCGGCTTGCCGAACAGCGTGGCGTTGTGGTTCTGAACGATCCCGAGGGCTTAGCGCTGGCGCAGAACAAACTCTATTTTCAGAGCTTTCCCGAGATCGTCCGCCCGACAACGATCATTTCGCGCAATGTCGATGAAATTCGCGCTTTTGCCGATGCACATCCCAAGGGCGTCATCGTCAAGCCGTTGCAGGGCTCAGGCGGCAAGAACGTCTTCAAGATCGGTTCGAGCAAGGAGGCCAATCTCAATCAGATTTTCGAGGCGGTCAGTCTCGAAGGCTATCTGATCGCGCAGGCCTATCTGCCGGCGGCCAAGGATGGCGACATCCGCTTTTTCATGATGAATGGCAGACCGCTGATGCGTGACGGCCAATATGCTGCACTTCGCCGCCGGCCGGCGACAGGCGATCTGCGCTCCAACATCCATGCCAATGGCACCGCCGAGGCCGTGAAGGTGACGGACGAAATCGTCGAGCTTGCCGAAATGATGCGGCCGAAGCTCGTGGAGGACGGCATGTTTCTGGTCGGGCTCGATATCGTCGGCGACAAGATACTGGAGGTCAACGTGTTTTCGCCGGGCGGCCTTTCCAATATTCGCGACTTCACCGATATCGATTTCAGCGAAACGATCATCGAGGCCGTGGAGACCAAGATCGCCATGCAGAGCGCCTCCGGCGGCGTACTTTCCAATCGCCTGCTGGCGACGCTGTGACCTATTCTCGCGGCTCGGTCGGCTGCATGTCACGATACCAGGCGACGAGGGCCTTGATGCCCTCTTCGACCGGGGTTTGCGGCACATAGCCGGTCAGGGCCCGGAGAAGATCGGGTGAGGCGAAGGTGCGGGGAACGTCTCCCTGCTGCATCGGCAGCATGTTGCGGATCGCCTGCCTGCCGACCGCCTTTTCGACCGTCTCGACGAAGTGCATCAATTCCACCGGCTGGCCGCCGCCAATATTGACGATGCGGAAGGGTGCATGGTGTGAAAGCGTATCGGTCACGCCTTCCTGCGTCACCCGGTTTTCCTCGGACGGGATGATCTGGCTCAACCGGACGATGCCTTCGACAAGATCGTCGATATAGGTGAAGTCGCGGCTCATATTGCCCTGGCCGTAAATATCGATCGGTCTGCCGTTCGAGATGGCGTCGACGAATTTGATCGGCGCCATGTCCGGCCGTCCCCAGGGACCGTAAACCGTGAAGAAGCGGAAGGCCGTGGTCGGCAATTTATGGAGATGGGCATAGCTGTGCGCCATCAGTTCCATCGATTTTTTGGTGGCCGCATAAAGCGTCATCGGCTCGTCGGCCTTGTCGCTTTCTGCGAAAGGTATTTTCTCGTTGGCGCCGTAGATGGAGGAGGTCGATGCCAGCATCAGGTGTTTGACCTGCAGGTTCTTGGCAAGCTCCAGCATGTTCCACGATCCGATGAGATTGGAATCGATATAGGCGCGGGGGTTCTCAAGGCTGTAACGGACGCCCGCCTGTGCTGCGAGGTGAATGATGATCTCAGGTTCGGCCGCCTCCGCCGCCCGCTTCAGGGCGTCCGCATCTTCCAGCATGCCGATTTCGGCCCTGAATCCGTTGGAGCGGGAAAGAATGGCGTGGCGTTTTTCCTTGAGGCTGACATCGTAATATTTCGTCATGCCGTCGAAACCGGTCACGAAGTGGCCGGCATCTAGCAGCCGCTTCGCGACGTAGAAACCGATGAAGCCCGCCGTGCCGGTAACCAGATAACGCATGATGACTATATCCCAAATCCGTTGGTGCGTTTGCGGATGAACCGAAGCGCGAAAACCGTTCTAATGAAACTTCGAAGACGAAACCGTTACTGGCCTTTGTCAGAACCGCTCTCGTGCGGACGGCCGATCCCCGCATAGATGAAGCCATGCCCGGTGACTTCATCCACGCGGTAGATATTGCGCAGATCCACCAGCACGGGGTTTTTCATGATGGCTTTCAGGCGTGGCAGATCGAGCGCGCGGAACTGGTTCCATTCCGTCACGATCACCACGGCGTCGGCATCCTCCGCCGCCTCGTAGGGGCCGCTGGCATAGTCGACATCCTCCATGACATGGCGGGCATTCGCCATGCCTTCCGGATCGTAGCCGACCACCTTCGCACCACCATCCTGCAGGGTCTGGATGATGGCGATCGCCGGGCTGTCGCGCATGTCGTCGGTGTTGGGCTTGAAGGTCAGGCCAAGTACGGCGATCTTCTTGCCGCGCACATCGCCGCCCACCGCGTTGATGACCTTGCGGCCCATGGCGCGCTTGCGGTTGTCGTTGATGGCGATGGTGGTCTCGATCAGCCGCACGGGGGCATCATAGTCCTGCGCGGTCTTGGCGAGCGCCAGCGTATCCTTGGGAAAACAGGAGCCGCCATAGCCGGGGCCGGCATGCAGGAACTTCGAGCCGATGCGGCCATCGAGGCCGATGCCGCGCGAAATGTCCTGAACATTGGCGCCGACCTTTTCGCACAGATCCGCCATTTCGTTGATGAAGGTGATCTTCATCGCCAGAAAGGCGTTGGCGGCATATTTTATGAGTTCCGAAGAGCGTCTCGTGGTGAAGAGCAACGGCGACTGGTTGAGATAGAGCGGACGGTAAACCTCTGTCATCACCGGCCGTGCGCGTTCGTCCGAAAGGCCGACGACGATGCGGTCCGGGCGCTTGAAATCCTCGATGGCAGCACCTTCGCGCAGGAATTCCGGATTGGAGACCACGGCGAAATCGGCCGAAGGGTTTTCCTCGCGGATGATGCGCTCCACCTCGTCGCCGGTGCCGACGGGAACGGTGGATTTGGTGACGATGACGGTGAAACCGTCAAGCGCATGGGCTATTTCTTTCGCCGCCGCATAAACATAACCGAGGTCCGCGTGGCCATCGCCGCGCCGCGAGGGTGTGCCGACCGCAATGAAGACGACATCTGCACTGGCGACCGCAGAGGAAAGGTCGGTGGTGAAGTTCAACCGTCCGGCCCTAGCGTTACTGGCGACGATGGCGTCCAGGCCAGGTTCGAAAATCGGAATATGGCCGCTTTTCAGCGCTTCGATCTTTTCCGGCATCTTGTCGACGCAGATCACGTCATGGCCGAAATCGGCAAAACACGCACCGGAAACAAGGCCGACATAGCCGGCACCGATCATCACTATCCGCATTCTTTTTTCCCTTCGGTCCGTGAGGCGATGTTCGCGCGGCAATGCTCAGGCGAAATCAGCGGGTGCAATCACACCACAATGTTTAGCCGCCTTCACGCTTGCCGCCAAGCGTCACGATCAACACGGGCTAACCTCTTTCCATGACGGTGATGTGATGGCGGCGGCGGGACAAATTTGCCGCACCTTGTGGCCATTTGCATCGATGGGGTCGGATCGTCCACTTTTACCGTTTTTGCGACTTGCACTCATAGGTAGCCGGGTCTAGCCATAGGGGTGACGATCAAATCTGCCAGACTGTCTGTCCCTTAAGGGGCGTCCGGGTTGCTTTACGCGGCCGGGGTGCGCTTTGCGTTGCGGTCGATGTTCGGGGAAGTTCAATGCAAAAGGGTTTTCTGCTCGGTCTGTTCGCCTATGCGACCTTTTCCCTGGGCGATGCCACGATCAAGTCGCTCGGATCACAGATCAGTGTTTTCGAGATCGGCTTCTTCAGCATATTGTTTTCCGGCATCTTCATCTTCTTCAGTAAACCGCGCGAGGAAAGGTGGCGGGAGTTCTGGCGCATGAGCCGCCCCTTCGCCGTGCACGGGCGGGCGATTTCCGGTCTCTTTGCCGGCATTCTCGGCATCTACGCCTTCACCACCATTCCGCTCGCCGAAGCCTATGCGTTGATCTTTCTGTCGCCGCTGTTCGTGACCGTGCTGTCTGCCGTTGTTTTGAAGGAAGATATCGGGCCATGGCGCTGGGCTGCTGTTCTGGCCGGCATCGTCGGCGTTCTCCTTGTCGTGCGGCCGGGCTTCAAGTCGCTGGAACTTGGACATTTCGCCGCCATCGGCGTCGCCTTTCTGGCAGCGATGACCATCGTGTTGCTCCGTTCGCTCGCGGGCAAGGAAAAGCGCACGTCGATCATGGGCGTGCTTCTGGTCTACGGTCTCACCTTCAACGGCATTGCCTCCATCCCCGATTTCGTCATGCCCAATCCGCATCAGTTCGCCGCCTTCGCCTTCATCGGGCTTTGCACGGCAACGGGACAGATAACCTTGCTGGTCGCAACCCGGATTGCGCCGGCCAGCCAGATCGCGCCGTCGCATTATTCGCAAATCCTCTGGGCAGTAGCGATCGGCATGACCTTCTTCCACGAATATCCGGACGCGGTGGCGGTGCTTGGGCTGGGGGTCATTGCCGCATCGGGAATTCTGACGATGATCCGCGAAAAGGTAAGACTCGGCACGGTGCGCTGGAACCCGTTTTTCCGCAATCGTCTGTGACGTCGGATTATACCGGTTTGCCGACCTGATCGAGAAGCCATGTCTGAAAGGCGCTGGCAAGCACATTGTCCTGCCGTCCCTCCGGCAAGGCGACGTAATAGCTTTTGTCGGTTTGCAGCGGGATCTCGAACACGATTTCGAGGCGGCCGGAGATCAGTTCCGCCTCGATCAGATATTTTGGTAACAGGGCAAAACCGATGCCGCTTGCCGCGGCTTCGATGATCATCGAGAACTGGTCGAACCGGCTGCCTTTATAGACGTTTTCCGCCGTTACCCCATTCATCTCCAGCCATTCCGTCCACAGTTTCGGCCGTGTCGTCACATGCAGCAAAGGGTGCCCGGCAAGATCGGTGGGCCGCTCGATACGCGCGCGCTGAAGCAGCGCGGGGCTGGCGACCGGCACGATCACTTCGTTGCATAAAAAGGTGCAGGTGCCATGCGCCCAGACCGGCTGACCATAGTGAATGGCAAGGTCGAAACCTTCCTCGTCGAAATCGAAGGGGTGCGAGCGCGAGCCGATCGTGATCGCTATCTCCGGATTGGCGTCGATGAACCGGTGCAGGCGCGGCATCAGCCAGCGGCTGCCGAAAGTCGGCAGGGTGGCGACGGAAAGCGATGCGTGCGATGTTCCGGCCGAGACCGCACGCACCATCAACTGTTCGGACTGTTGCAGCAGGCGCCGCACATCCGGCAGGAATTTGCGGCCTGCTTCCGATAAAACCACGCGCCTGCGGATGCGCTCGAAAAGCTGCATTCCGGTCTGTGCCTCGAGATCGCTGATCTGCCGGCTGATCGCGCTTTGCGTGAGGTTGAGTTCTTCCGCCGCACGGGTAAAATTGCCATGCCGTGCCGCGCATTCAAACGCTTGCAGCGTGACGATATCGGGAACCAGTCTTCTGCGCGGATCCATTCCATTCTCGCATCAACTTACCCGCTTTCCTCATTGGAAAAGGGTTGTTATGCCCATATATGATTACGGGAAAGAATGAAATGCTGTTTTGCCGGTGTTGGCAAAACCTCAATTTCGTAGAACGAATGACAAATTCGGGGAAAGAAGAGCGACGGGAGTTGAAAGCGCCGTATCAAAACGGCTTTCCTCCCCTTTTAGCCAAAAGGACAATTGGACATGGATGCGACCACGAAGCTTGACGTGAAAAAGGAAGCCGCGGCCCTGCTCGACAGGATGGGCGTTGCCCGCGATCTCTATACCGGCGGTGACATGGCGTCGTTCAGCCCGGTGACGGGTGAACAGGTCGCGAGCCTCAAGACTATTTCGGTTGAGGGTGTTGCAGCCGTGGTCAACAAGGCCGATGCCGCATTCAAGGTCTGGCGCAACGTTCCGGCTCCGCGTCGTGGCGAACTGATCCGGCTTTTGGGTGAAGAGTTGCGCGCCTTCAAGGCCGATCTCGGCCGCCTTGTCTCGCTGGAAGCGGGCAAGGTCCCGTCCGAAGGTCTTGGCGAAGTGCAGGAGATGATCGATATCTGCGATTTCGCCGTCGGTCTCTCCCGCCAACTTTACGGCCTCACCATCGCCACCGAACGCCTTGGCCACCGCATGATGGAAACCTGGCATCCGCTTGGCGTTGTCGGCGTCATCTCTGCCTTCAACTTCCCCGTTGCCGTCTGGTCGTGGAACGCGGCGCTCGCGCTCGTCTGCGGCAACTCGGTGGTCTGGAAGCCTTCCGAAAAGACCCCGCTGACGGCACTTGCGGTTCAGGGCATCTTCGAACGTGCCGTCGCCCGTTTTGGCGACGCGCCGGAAGGACTGTCGCAGCTTCTGATCGGTGACCGCGCCGTCGGTGAAGCATTGGTGGATAACCCCAAGGTTCCTCTGGTTTCCGCCACCGGCTCCACCCGAATGGGCCGCGATGTCGGCCCGCGTCTGGCGAAGCGCTTCGCCCGCGCCATTCTGGAGCTTGGCGGCAACAATGCCGGCATCGTCTGCCCCTCTGCCGATCTTGACATGGCGCTTCGCGCCATCGCTTTCGGCGCCATGGGCACTGCCGGCCAGCGCTGCACCACGCTTCGCCGTCTCTTCGTGCATGACAGCGTTTACGACCAGCTCGTGCCGCGTCTGAAAAAGGCCTACGCCTCCGTTTCCGTCGGCAATCCTCTGGAAACATCGGCACTTGTCGGGCCGTTGGTCGACAAGGCGGCTTTCGAGGGCATGCAGAAGGCGCTCGACGCGGCGAAAGCGCATGACGGCGTGGTGAACGGCGGCGGGCGTGTGGATACCGGTGCGCCGGATGCCTATTATGTCAAACCCGCGCTTGTCGAAATGCCGAAACAGGCGGGGCCGGTTCTGGAAGAGACCTTCGCGCCGATCCTCTATGTCATGAAGTACAGCGATTTTGATGAGGCGATCGAGGCGCACAATGCCGTCGCTGCCGGTCTGTCGTCATCGGTCTTCACCCGCGACATTCAGGAATCGGAACGTTTCCTGTCTTCGGAAGGCTCGGATTGCGGCATCGCCAACGTCAATATCGGCACCTCGGGCGCTGAAATCGGCGGTGCCTTCGGCGGCGAAAAGGAAACCGGCGGTGGCCGCGAATCCGGCTCGGATGCGTGGAAGGCCTATATGCGCCGCGCCACCAACACGATCAACTACTCCAAGGCGTTGCCTTTGGCGCAGGGCGTGTCCTTCGATATCGAATAAATCGCTCGCAAGTTTTATTTGATCGCGACGCCGATCCACATCATGCCGGTGCAGTCCGTTCCGCGCCGGCATTTCCGTGTTAAAAGGGACCGGCGAGGGGGCGCTTGCGATGATTTGCGGGAAAGAGGTCTCTTCGCGGAATTTTATTCCTGCAATATCGCTCACATTGAATTATCCTCTCTCTATGGTTTTCATCGAAAACCCTAGCATTGCTCCATATCGCAAACCGGCACAGCGCCGGTGATAAGGAGATAAAATGCCCGTCATCACCCGTCGCGCCCTTTCCGCCAGCATTCTTGTTGCCGCCGCATTGTCCGTTCTGCCGTTGCAGGCTCAGGCGGCGGAAGAGTTGAAGATCGGTTATCAGAAAACCGGCCTGCCGGTGATTGCGAGGCAACAGGGCGTCATCGAAAAGGCGCTTGAGGCCAAGGGCGTGAAGGTTTCGTGGGTCGAGTTCACCGCTGGCCCGCCTTTGGTGGAGGCCTTGAATGTCGGCTCCATCAATGTCGGCTGGACCGGGGATGCGCCGCCAATCTTCGGTCAGTCGGCCGGTTCGGCCATCGTTTATGTCGCGGCCCTTCCCTCGAACGGCAAGGGCGAGGCGATCTTCACCAAACCTGAAAGCGGCATCAAATCGGTTGCCGATCTGAAGGGCAAGAAGGTCGGCGTCGGCAAGGGCACCAGCGCCCACAATCTGCTGGTGGCGGCAATCGAGAAAAACGGTCTGAAATTCAGCGATATCGACGTTGTGTATCTTAGCCCCGCCGATGCCGCCGCAGCCTTTGCTAGCGACAAGATCGACGCCTGGGCCGTTTGGGATCCCTTCTACGCGATTGCCGAGACCCGCTACAAGCCCGTCACGCTCGCCCGCACCAGCGAGGTCCTTAATGTGAGCACCTATTTCCTCGCCAATCGCGATTACGCCAAATCCCATGCGGACACCATCAACATCACGATCGATGCGCTGGGTGAGGCGGCCAAATGGTCCGCCGCCAACCGCGACAAGGTTGCCGCAGCACTGCATGAGGTAACAGGTGTGCCGCTGGAAGCGCAGACGCTGGCGGCCAACCGTTCGGAATTCGGCATTTCGAAGATCGATGACAAGATCATTGCCAGCCAGCAGGAAACCGCCGACCGCTTCTATCGCCTCGGCCTGATCCCGAAACAGATCAGCATCAAGGATGCCGTCTGGTCGGGCGCTACCAACTGATCCCCGGATACGGAGGCTTCGCCATGAGTATCAGAAGGCGTATAGAGGCCGGAAGCATCACGGGCTGGCTGCTTCCTGCCATCATTCTGGCGGGTTGGGAGGCAGCTTCCCGCATCGGACTTATTTCAGGAAACGTGCTTCCTGCCCCCTCCGCTGTCGCGGAAGCCTTCTGGCGGCTTTTGCTTTCGGGCGAACTGATCGCCAATATCGGCGTCAGCTCCGCCCGCGCTCTGGCCGGCTTCGCCGTTGGCGGCGCGATCGGCTTCATCTTCGGGCTGGCCAACGGCATGTCGCGGTTTTCTCGTAGCTTCACCGACACCACGCTGCAGATGATCCGAAACATTCCGCATCTGGCGCTCATCCCGCTCGTCATCCTGTGGTTCGGCATTGATGAGGAGGCTAAGCTTTTCCTCGTGGCGCTCGGGGTGTTTTTCCCGATCTACATCAACACGTTGCTCGGCATTCAGGGGGTCGATCCGCAACTGGTAGAGATGGGCCGCACCTATGGCATGTCGCCCTTCACCCTGTTCCGGCGGGTGATCCTGCCGGGTGCGCTGCCTTCCATTTTCACCGGCCTGCGTTATGCGCTTGGCATCATGTGGCTGACGCTGATCGTGGCGGAAACGATCTCTTCGTCTTCCGGCCTCGGCTACATGGCCATGCAGGCGCGCGAGTTCCTGCTGATTGATGTCGTCGTTCTGTCGATCCTCATCTATGCGCTTCTCGGCAAGTTGGCGGACAGTTTCGCCCGTTTTCTCGAAAGCATCTTCCTGCAGTGGCATCCAGCCTTCAAGAAAGTCTGAGGTAACCCATGTCGACCAGCAATGTTACGACGTTGAGACGCCCCGATGACCCGTCATCCTCACCTTCCGGGGCGGAGACCAAGGTTGAACAGCGCGGGAAGCAGAACGGCATAAAGGTCGCCTTCAGCTTCCGCAATGTGGTGAAGACCTTTGGCGACAAGCCCGTGCTGCGCGGGATCGATCTCGATGTGCGGGAAGGCGAGTTTCTGGCTGTCATCGGCAAGAGCGGCTGTGGCAAGAGTACGCTCCTGCGTATTCTGGCCGGTCTCGATGCGCCCACAAGCGGCACCGTTTCGAAAGACGCATCGAGCCGTACCCGCATGATGTTTCAGGAGCCGCGCCTTCTGCCGTGGGAGCGCATCGTAAACAATGTGTCCGTGGGCCTGACCGGCATCGCCAAAGGCGAAGCGGCGAACGAGCAGGCGCTTGCCATCCTCGAAGAAGTGGGGCTGAAGGACCGGGCGGGCGAGTGGCCCTATGTCCTGTCCGGCGGCCAGAAGCAGCGCGTGGCGCTGGCACGCGCTTTGGTAGCCCATCCGCAAATCCTGGCGCTGGACGAACCGCTTGGCGCACTCGATGCACTCACCCGCATCGAAATGCAGCTTCTGCTCGAGCGCATCTGGCGCAAGCAGAAATTCACCGCCGTCCTCGTTACGCATGATGTCTCGGAAGCCGTGGCGCTTGCCGACCGCATCGTCGTCATCGATGAAGGACGCATCGCGCTCGATCTCGATGTGAGGCTGCCGCGTCCGCGCCGTCACGGCACCGCCGACTTCGCGCGACTGGAAGAACAGGTCCTGAACCAGCTCTTCGGGCGTAGCGAGATTAGCGGATAAGGGCTGGCCGACAGGGCCGAGACCCTGCCGGATTATTATCAGCCGATGCTCATCAGGCTGGCATTGCCGCCGGCAGCCGTGGTGTTGACACTGACGGAGACCTCTTCCACCAGCCAGTCTAGATTATAGGGCTGGCTGTCGTGGGAAAGCACTTCCGTGGTGGCGGCCTGAACCAGAACCAGCGGACCGGGCAGGGCGGCGATCTTTTTGTTGATCGCAACGACACGTTCCGCATCACCCTCGATCAGCGCGCCGGCGAATGGTGCAGACTTTCCCCAATCGTCTGCCCAGACGATGCGCGAAGTGACGGTTGCCGGTAATCCGTAGATCGATTTTTCCAGTCCAGATGCATTGTCGATGACGACCGAGTTGCCGGTGGCAAGTGCTGCCGCAAGCTGCCGGTAAAGCCCCTGCTCCGTGGCCGGGATCAGCAGAATTTTGCCGCGCGGATGCAGCGCATAGACGTTGCGTTCGCCGACCGGGCCTGCCAGTTCGGTTTCGAAACCGAGGCCGGAAAGCGCTGCGGCCTGTCGTGCTGCTTCAGCCGCGACGCTCTCGCCGTTTTCATCCAGCCAGCGGGCGAGATCGACGGCCGCCTGATCCTGTTGACTGGCGACACGGTCGATTTTCGGTGCAGTTTGTGTGACGCGGCCGAGATAGAGCGGTCCGCCCGCCTTGGGACCGGTGCCGGAAAGTCCACGCCCGCCGAAGGGCTGAACGCCGACCACGGCGCCGATGATGTTGCGGTTCACATAAAGATTGCCGGCCATCACGCGGGAGAGGACGTGCTGGATCGTATCGTCAAGACGTGTATGCAGGCCGAAGGTCAGACCGTAGCCAGTGGCGTTGATCTCGTCGATCAGCCGGTCGAGATTGTCGCGCTTGAAGCGGATGACGTGCAGGACGGGCCCGAAGACCTCTTTCTTCAGATCGGCAAGCGATTTCATCTCGATGATCGTCGGTGGCACGAAGGTGCCCTTGCCGGTTTCGCCCGCAAGCGAAATCTGCTCGATCCGATGACCGAGCGCGCGCATGCTGTCGACGTGTTTTTCGATGATGCCTTTGGCTTCGGCGGTGATGACCGGGCCGACATCGACGGAGAGACGGTCGGTGCGGCCGATCCGCAATTCATGCAGCGCGCCTTTCAGCATCGTTAGCGTGCGATCCGCCACATCTTCCTGCAGGCAGAGGATACGCAGCGCCGAGCAACGCTGGCCGGCACTGTCGAAGGCGGAGGCGATGACGTCGGCGACGACCTGCTCGGCGAGCGCGGAGGAATCGACGACCATGGCGTTCTGGCCGCCGGTCTCGGCAATCAGGGGAACCGGCTGGCCATTGGCCAGAACCCGACCGGCAAGCTGGCCCTGAATGAGCCGCGCTACTTCCGTGGAGCCGGTGAACATCACGCCCGCCGTAAGGGCGGAGCCGACGAGGGCGGCACCGGTTTTGCCATCGCCCGGAAGAAGCTGCACGGCGTCCTGCGGAATACCAGCCTCATGCAGCAGGCGCACGCCTTCAGCGGCGATCAGCGGGGTTTCTTCGGCGGGTTTTGCCAACACCGGATTGCCGGCAACCAGTGCTGCCGTTACCTGACCGATGAAGATGGCGAGCGGGAAGTTCCATGGACTGATGCAGACGACCGGGCCGAGGGGTGGCTGGCCGTCTTTGAAGGTCTTGCGGGCCTCCGCTGCGTAATAACGCAGGAAGTCGATCGCTTCGCGCACCTCGGCAATCCCGTTCGGCATGGATTTTCCTGCCTCGCGCATGATAAGGCCGAGCAGGGTCGGCATCTCAGCCTGCATCTGGTCGGCAGCGCGTTCCAGGCAGGCGGCGCGCTCGTCTACCGGTTTGGAAGACCAGTTGGAGGCAGCGGCCCGCTGCATCGCCGCTTCAACATCGGCCTCTGTCGGTTCGCTCACGTAGCCGACAATGTCACTATGATCGCCGGGGTTGAGAACCGGGCGTGTCTTGCCGCCCGCCTGTGGTGCTGCGGCCTTCCACTCTGTCGCTGTACTCGCCGTCAGGATGTTGTCCAGCACGGCAAGTGTCGTTTCGCTGGAAAGATCGAGACCAGCGGAATTTATCCGTTCGGGGCCGAAGAGATCTGCGGGCGCGGCAATGCGATCATGCCGGGCGCCGGGAACAGGGTAAGCCTTGACCACGTCGACCGGGTCTTCCAGCAAGGAAGCCACCGGTACGGCGGGATCGGCGATGCGGTTGACGAAGGAAGAGTTGGCGCCGTTTTCCAGCAGGCGGCGGACGAGATAGGCGAGCAGCGTTTCATGGGTGCCGACCGGCGCATAAAAGCGGCAGGGGCGGTCGAGTTTCTTTTTGCCGACGACTTCACTGTAAAGCGGTTCGCCCATGCCGTGCAGGCACTGGAACTCGTAGTCGCCGAGTTTGAAGCCAGGGCCGGCGAGGTGGTAGATCGTCGCCATGGACTGCGCATTGTGGGTCGCAAATTGCGGAAACACGACGTCACGCGCGGCGAGCAACTTGTTGGCGCAGGCGATATAGGAGACGTCGGTATGCACCTTCCGGGTGAATACCGGGAAGTCTTCCAGCCCGTCCACCTGCGCGCGCTTGATTTCCGCATCCCAATAGGCGCCCTTGACCAGGCGCACCATGATGCGGCGGCCGGCGCGGCGGGCGAGATCGATGATGTAATCGAGAACGAAGGGGCAGCGGCGGCCGTAGGCCTGTACGACGAAACCGAGGCCGTCCCAGCCGGCGAGATCCTTGTCGAGCGCCAGCTCCTCCAGAAGATCGAGCGACAGCTCCAGCCGGTCGGCTTCCTCGGCGTCGATATTGAGGCCGATATCGTATTTCTTGCTGAGCAGCATCAAAGATTTGACGCGTGGCACAAGCTCCGCCATCACCCGCTCGGCCTGGGCGCGGGCATAACGCGGATGCAGCGCCGAAAGCTTGATGGAGATGCCCGGGCCGCCATAGACGCCGCGCCCTGCGGAGGCCTTGCCGATGGCGTGGATGGCGTTTTCGTAATCCCTGTAATAGCGCTCCGCATCCTTTGCCGTCGTCGCGGCTTCGCCGAGCATATCGTAGGAATATTGAAAGCCCAGCTCCTCCAGCGGTTTCGAACGCTTGAGCGCTTCGCCGATCGTCTCGCCGGTGACGAATTGCTCGCCCATCATGCGCATGGCCATGTCGACGCCGCGACGGATGACGGGTTCGCCCGCGCGTGCGATCAGCTTGCTCAGCGCCGCCGAAAGACCGCTGTCATTGACTGTCGAGGTGAGCTTGCCGGTGATGACGAGGCCCCAGGTGGCGGCATTGACGAACAGCGAGCGCCCGCCGCCGATATGGGATCTCCAGTCGCCGCGTGCGATCTTGTCACGGATCAGCGCATCGCGGGTCGCGGTATCGGGAATGCGCAATAGCGCTTCGGCAAGGCACATCAGAGCCACGCCCTCGTGACTGGAGAGCGAATATTCCTGCACCAGCCCTTCGACGCCTGTGCCCTTGGTTTTGGCGCGCAACGCCTCGATCAGCTTGGTCGCCGTGGTGCGAATGGCGCTCGCCTGCTCGGGAGTGACGGTCGCCGCCTCGATCAGGGGCGCCAGGCATTCTTCCTCGGGGCGGCGGTAGGCGGCGGTGATCGCCTTCCGCAGCGGGCTCTGTTCGCGCACGGGCGGTGCAAAATTCTGGAAAATGCCGTTCATGGCCTGCTGCGGGTTTACATCGGCTTTGCTTGCACCATCGGCCATTCTGAAAATCCTGAAAAAGCTGTTGAAGACAGACTGTCAGCGGCAGCGCGTCCTCCGCTCGCCGCTTGTCATTCTGCTGCGTACAATATCATTGCCGTAAAAATTGCTATGGTCCTATTTTGAAGATAGAACAGGCCATATGAACTTTTATTATTCGGATTTGGTGTGAAATCACATGGCTAGTAGTCATAGAACAGACGATCTGGACCACTTCGATCTCAAGATCCTCGAGGCATTGAGTGAAGATGGACGCATGTCGGTCCTGCAACTTTCGAAAAGGGTCGGCCTCTCCAAGACGCCGTGCCAGACGCGGCTGAAGCGGCTGGTGGATGAAGGCTATATTCTCGGCTTCCGTGCGGTGCTCAATCCGCAGAAACTTGGCGTCGACCATATAGCCTTCGCCGAGGTCAAGCTTTCCGACACACGCGAAAAGGCGCTGGAGGAGTTCAACGCGGCGGTGCGCAAGATCAAGGAAGTGGAGGAATGCCACATGATCGCCGGCGCCTTCGATTATCTCCTGAAGGTGCGCACCAGCGATATCCGCAAATACCGAAGGGTACTCGGTGAAAAAATCTCCAGCCTGCCATCGGTTTCCAACACGTCGACATTCGTGGTGATGCAGTCGGTTAAGGAGACCGGAATTTGACGAAGCCGGGATAAGAAAACGGGCAGGCAGGAGCCTGCCCGTTTATCGCTTTGCGAATTCCGCTGTTTCAGCGCGCCGTGGCTGCGGCGGTCACGGCGCTCATCTGCGCGTCCGGACCAAACTCGTTTTCGTTCTCGATGCCGAGAAGCTCCTGCAGGCGTAGCCTTGCGCGGCTGACGCGGCTCTTGATCGTGCCGACCGGGCAACCGCAAATCTCGGCTGCTTCTTCGTAGGCGAAGCCGGAGGCGCCGATCAGCAGGATTGCTTCGCGCTGGTCGTCGGGCAGTTTCGCCAGTGCTGCACGAAAATCCTGGAGATCGACCGATCCATGTTGCTCGGGCGGTACCGACAGGCGCGAGGTGTAAACCCCGTCCGTATCCTGCACCTCGCGGCCGGATTTGCGAATCTGGCTGTAGAACTCGTTGCGCAGGATCGTCACCAGCCAGGCGCGCATATTGGTGCCGGGCTGGAAACTGTCCTGTTTCGCCCAGGCCTTCATGATCGTGTCCTGCACAAGGTCGTCAGCGCGGTCCCTCGAGCGGATGAGCGAGATCGCGAATGCCCGCAGGTTTGGCAGCGCCGCCAGCATTTCCCGTTTGAAATTGTATTCTGTCTGCTCTGGCTCTTTCGCCATCATTCCTCCGAAGCCTTGGTGTTGGCTTTGTTTTCGGCTTCATCGAGTTTCTCGAGAAGATCGAGGAATTTGTCAGGGATGCCCTCTTCCTGAACGGCATCGTAAAGCTCCCTGAGCTTGCGGGAAATCACCGCCCGCCCTGAGTGCGGGACCTGAGGTGCGGCCGGATTGTCCGGGGAGTCTTGGTCCGATTGAAATATGTTCATAACGTCCGGTATTCCTTTTGTGTCGTGGCAAAGAATGCGCGGTAAAAAAAATAGTTCCGGCAATCCGGAACTATTTTTGCGATGCGCACGTTGCTATCGTGGGTTTGCGTTGCAGGCCGCATGAAAGGGGAGAATTCCATGTCAGTTTCTACACGCATCGCACCGCACCTGCCATATCTGCGCAGGTTCGCGCGTGCCGTTTGCGGCTCACAATCCACGGGCGATGCCTATGTTGCGGCAACACTCGAAGCTCTGATCGCCGATGTCAGCATCTTCCCGCAGGCGAGCAGCGATCGGGTTTCGCTCTATCAATTGTTCGTATCGATTTTTAGTTCCGTCACGATCAATATAAAGACCGACGAGAATCTTTCGGGTTGGGAAAAGCGCGCTTCCGCCAACCTCTCCGCGGTGCCGGCGCTCGCGCGTCAGGCTTTTCTGCTGACGACGGTCGAGGAGTTCTCGCCTTCGGAAGCAGCAGAGGTTCTGAAGGTGTCTGAAGATCAGGTTAGCAGGCTGATCGACGAGGCCGCCTCGGAAATCGCGCGGCAGGTGGCAACTGATATCATGATCATCGAGGACGAGCCTCTGATCGCCATGGATATCGAGCAGATGGTCACCGATCTCGGTCACCGCGTCACGGGCATCGCCCGCACGCACACGGAAGCGATCGATCTGTTCCACCGCACACAGCCGAAGATGATCCTGGCCGACATCCAGCTGGCCGACGGCAGCTCCGGGCTCGATGCCATGAAAGATATCCTTCAGATGACGTCTCTGCCGGTGATTTTCATCACGGCCTTCCCTGAACGTCTTTTGACCGGCGAGCGGCCCGAGCCGACGTTCCTTGTGACGAAACCGTTCAATCCAGACATGGTGAAAGCGCTTATCAGTCAGGCCCTGTTTTTCAATGAAAGCTCTCGCGTCGCGGCGTGAAATTTGCCGAAACCGTAGGCGGTCCGGGAACAAGTCCGGTACCCGGACGTTCGCGGTTACAGTCGTGGGGTTCTCCCGCGACTTTCTGCAAGGAGACGAATTTGCATCGGCTGGCATGGCATAACGCGGAGAGGAACGAGAGCGAGCTTCACGATTCGCTCGTCCTCGCCTTGCTCGATTCCGGTGAGACAGTCATGCTGCAGGACTGGAACCGTGACTATATATTCGTGGCCAACCTGCCGGATGTCTGGCGTCTGCCAGCGGATTCGCACCCGACCGATGAAAATCTGTTCGGCAACGATCTCTCCGGGCGGCTTGCCGAACTCAAAAAGGACATGAAGACGGCAGGCAGCCGGGGAATGCTGGAAGTCAACGCCGGCAATGACCGGGTCTTCCAGTTTCAGATCCATTCCACCTTCAACCAGTGGAACCAGACGGTGATGAAAACCACCATCCGGGAGGTGACGGCTGAAAGACGGCGCGAGCAGCTTTTGCGTTCCTTGCTGCGCGAAGTCAGTCATCGTTCCAAGAACCTCCTGGCGATCATCCAGAGCCTTGCCGGCCAGACGGCCCGTTTCAGTCTCACCAAGGATGATTTTCTGCGGAAATTCCGGGGTCGGTTGCACGCTCTTGCGCAAAGTCAGGATCTCATCACCGATTCCGACTGGAGGGGCGCACGCATATTCGAACTTCTTCGCCAGCAATTCGATCTCTATCTGCCGGAATATCCGAACCTCATCCACATGGAAGGCGAAAACCTGCTGCTCAATCCGAACGGGGCGCTTTATATCGGGTTGGCGTTCCACGAACTGGTCGTCAACACGGTCAGCCACAGCGGCAATCTCGCCTATCATCCGCCCATATCGCTGCAATGTCGCCAGGATGATGATTTTTACATCATCGAATGGGTGGAGCCGATGACGCCGTCGAAAGAGCCGGCGGAGGCGCGGCGCGGCAGTTTCGGAAGCGTCGTGCTGGAAAAGGTGGTTCCATCCGCATTGGGGGGAAGCGCCGAATATCAACTTATGCCGGAGCGGATCGTCTACCGGCTGAGGTTTCCCTCCGGCGACAGTGTGGATTCTTGAGTAAAGCTCTTTGTTCGGCTTAGCCTAAAACAGACCTGCCTTCCATTGGGCGAAGAACGCCATAAAAAAGCACGGCCCATCAAAGAGCCGTGCTATTTATATAACAGGTTTTCAGGGGTGAAACCTGTTTGTTTTCAGCCAAGCTTCAGGCGGGGACGGGGGAATTGCTTGGCCTTCAGTAAAAATGCATTGACCCGCATTAGGTTCCACAAAAACGTATTTTTTTAGCGGGAGCGAGATTACCGTTCATTTTCGCCGGTTTTACGCTCGCCCTCACGCGGGGAATGGTCAAGGGGTTCTCCTTCAGTGCGTGCCTGTCTGCTCCACCCGCTTGGGCGTAAAATAGCGCATCGGTGCTTCCAGCGACCATTCGAAGCCGGTTTCGCGATATTCCGTTATCACCTGGCCGCCAAATGCGCCTTCCGCGTGCCTTTTGATGACTGTGGTGCCGAAGCCCTTGCGGCTTGGTTCCATCGCGGGCGGGCCGCCGGTCTCGGTCCAGACGAGATAGAGCATCTGGCGTCCATCTTTTTCGAGCGGCTTCCAGCTCAGGGCGATTTTTCCTACGGGAACCGACAGCGCGCCATATTTGATGGAATTCGTCGTCAGTTCATGCACCACCAGTCCGAAATTCTGCGCGGCTTCCGGGGAAAGCATGAAATCGTCTCCGGCCAGCACGCAACGCTCCGACACGGTGCCGAAAACCTCGAGGTGGGTCTCGATCAGCTTGCGGATCGGCAGGCCTTGCCATTGAACCTCCGCCAAGGCCCGGATCGACATTCCAAGACCGCGCAGGCGGTGGTCCACCTCCTTCTGGAACTCCGGGATGCTCTTGTTTTCCCGCCCCAATTGCCGGATCATCGCCTGAACCAGCGTCAGAATGTTCTTGGAGCGGTGAACCAGTTCGTGCAGCAGCAGCTGCAGCCGTTCTTCCGACTGACTTCGGTCGAAGGACGCGTTGGAGAGCGCTATAGCCACCTGATTGGCCTCCTTGATCTTGGTGTCTACGGGCGCCACGATCTCACCGTCACCGATGCGCTCGGCCATATGGGTGAGGTCGCGAATGGAGCTGCGCAATTGCCGGCCGACAAGGTAGGCGCCGCCGATGGCGATCAGCACCAGCATCAGGCTGCCGATCATCATTTGCCGCCAGGTATCGACCAACGCCGCCTGGCTTGCCGCCAGCGGTCCCCACATTACGGTCCTCCATTGCCATCCCGGCAATTGGGCATAGGCATAGAGGTTACCCTCGCCATCGAAAAAATTGCCGCTGAAGGCCTGCATTTCCGAAAGTATGGCTGGGGTGGCAAACGGTTTGCCCGCCTCAGCCTCATCCTGCGCGCTGGAAACGACAACTCGATTTGTCCCGTCGATGATGGCCACCGTCCAGTTGCGCGGCAGGTTTTCCGTGGGAATGAGCCGGCTCAGGCTGCTGGCGTTCTGCGTCAGGATCAGAGCATCTCCGGCCGAACCCAGTTCGGGGTCGAGCGGTAGGGTAACGTTGAATACCCATTCCTTGCTGGTGGCGCCGAAAAATATATTCGAGACGGTGATGCGGCGGGATTCTATCGCCTTGGCCAAATCCGCCTCGTCAGGCACCTTGGTGAGAGGCTCGCCATAGGGCACGCGGGTATTGAGGTGTTGCTGGCCGTCCTTGGTGGCGAGAATGGCGTACAGACCCTCCCGTTTCAGGCTCTCGGCGACACGGCTCTGGAACGCGGCGAGATTGCCGCTTTCCAGTTCGGGAAATTGCGACAGCAGATTGAGGGACGTCGTGATTTCCTGCAGGCGTCGGTCGACGTTGCGGCTGACGAGCCGAACATCCTCGACAGTCTCCCGCTGCAGATCGTCGCGTTTTTCCGCTTCTAGGCGAAGCATCAGATAGCCGACAAAAAGGATTAGCGGCAAGGTGATGACGGTCGCCATTACCACGAGATAGGTGCCGATAGAGGCCGTTGGGAAAAAGTTCGCGCTGCGCCGACGCAAAGCCGAAAACATGTCTTTCAGTCTGACGCCGGATTGAGGCATATAAAAACTCCGGCAGATGGCATTGGCACAGCACGGATAATACCGCGCCGCCCCCCTTTGGCAATGCTGATTTTTACCTTCGGTTGTCGTAATCCGCGGCAATCGCGTCCGCGTACCTGAAAAAATCGGAACTATTTCAACGATCAGCCCGTTTTCCTCGCGAACCGGCTGAAGCGCGGAAACGAAGTTCATCACCCGCACGGCCAGGTGAAAACGATGAAAGGAAGGTACGAAATGGCAAAGAAACTTACGATACTCGTCACCACCGCCCTGATGGGCGCGACGGCTTTCGCGCCGCTTGCCATCGCCCAGGGTACGACCCAGCCTGCGCCGGCAAATCCGGGTGCGCAGACCGAGCCTGCAACGCCTCCGGCCACCCCTATGACGCCTGCAGCTCCTTCGGCCAATGACAGCGCGGCCGCAACGACTGGCGGCGCTTACCTGACCGAGCAGGGTGAAACCCAGGTCAGCGCCAACGACTATATCGGCAAGTCGGTCTATACCGCAGCCGACGAGAGCATCGGTAATGTCACCAACCTCATCATGGAACAAGATGGTGGTCTGGTCGCAGCCGTGATTGGTGTCGGCGGTTTCCTCGGCATCGGTGCCAAGGATGTTGCCGTACCGATGGACAAGGTGACGATGACCCGCAACGCACAGGACGGAACCATCCGGCTGACGACGACGGAAACGGCGGAAACGCTGAAGGCAGCTCCCGAATTCAAGACGCTGGAACAGAAGACCAACGAAAGGAATGCGGCAATGCCGCCTGCTCCGGACAATACCACCACGTCCGCCACCAAGCCCTGATCCCCTTAACCGGGAGAGAGGAGCGGGGCTGGCTCTGTCACCCCCGCGAGAGACACCGGCCTTCGGCCGGTGTTTTTTTCGAGCGGCGCTCGCTCAGTCCCCGGCGTTGCGCGACGAATGCCAGGCCCAGGCAGATTTTATGATATCCGGCAGGGAATAACGCGGCTCCCAGCCGAGAACTTCCCGTGCCTTGTCGTTATTGGCGACAAGAGTGGTGGAATCGCCGTCGCGGCGTCCGGCATATTCGACGGGGAAGGGGCGGCCTGATACTTCCGAAATCGCTGCCAGCAATTCTTTCACAGTGGTGCCGGTGCCGGTGCCGAGGTTGAGTTCAACGGTTTCACCGCCCGCCAGCAGATAATCCACCGCCCGCACGTGGGCGTCGGCAAGATCGAGAATGTGGATGTAATCGCGCACGCAGGTGCCGTCGCGGGTGTCGTAATCCGTGCCGAATACCTTGAAGCCCTGACGCCGCCCGAGTGCCGCCTCGATGGCGAGCGGGATGGCGTGGGTTTCCGGCTTGTGCCATTCGCCGATCCGGCCTTCGAAATCCGCGCCCGCAGCGTTGAAATAACGCAGCATCACCGAGCGCAGCCCTTTATAGGTGCTGTAGTCCTTCAGCGCCTGCTCGACCACCCATTTGGTGCGGCCATAGGGGTTGATCGGCGCCTGACGATGCGTCTCGTCGATCGGCACCTGTTCCGGCAGTCCATAGGTGGCGCAGGTGGAGGAAAAAACGAATGCCGTAACCCCGGCATCGATGGCGGCGGACAGAAGGTTGAGCGAGCCGATGACATTGTTGTCGTAAAAGGCGACGGGCTGCTTTACCGATTCGCCAACCTCGATCAGCGCTGCGAAGTGCAGCACCGCTTCCGGCTGATGTTTGGCGAAAACTTCGTCCAGCCGCGCCCTGTCGCGGATATCGCCCTGTTCGAAGGGCCCCCAGCGGACGAATTCCTCATGCCCATTGGACAAATTGTCGAACACGACCGGTTCATATCCTCGCTCCGACAGGAGAAGGCAGGTGTGCGAACCGATATAGCCGGCACCGCCGACAACAAGGACTTTCTTCTTCATCAATCGCCTTTCAGAAAAACATGGGACGTGCGGAGACTGTATGTCACTTTGTTCAAATAAGGGCGGCGTGGCACTCGGCGCCATCAACCAGTCTACCCATCGCGGGTAACATAAAAAAAACTGCGCATCCATGGTCTGGATGCGCAGCCGCTATGAGAGTTTGACGGAGAGCCTGAAACACGCCCCAAGGCGGGCCTACTTCTTTTTCCTGGTATTCGCTCTGGTGGCCAGAAAGCCGGCAGCCACTGCGACGGCGAGCGTTGCATAGGGGCGCGCCTGGAGTGCCAGCGTCAGCAGTGATTGCAGGGCCAGAGGTGCGGCGGTCAAGGGAGCCGCCGTCAAAGGTGCAGCCGGGCGCCGTGCGGCATAGGCTTTCGGACGTTTGACGATCGCCAGTGCCACCAGCATGATAACGCCGAGCAGAAACGCTGTGCCAGCGACGACGAGCGCTGCCGGGCCGGCGCCGACATGCCGGGCGAGATAGATTGAGCCCGCCACCACCGCGGCGACGAAAGCGATCAGGAAGAATGCCCCGGTCAACACCCAGAGAACGATAGTGGCGCGCAGGCGTCGCGTGACGACGCGACCTTCGCGCTGGGTGTCTCCCAGATAGACCAGCAATGCCTCGAGCATGATGCGGCCTTATCGACGCGTGAGGAGAGCGAGCATGAAGCCGACACCCACGGCGATGCCGAGGGACTGGAGCGGGTTCTTCTGGACGTGATCCGTCAGATTGTCGTTCAGCGACGAGATTTCGCTGCGAACACTATCGGCCATCTCACCGGAAGCGGTGAGCGCATCATCAGCCACGCGGGCGGCCTGCGCCTTCAATTCATGTGACGCCCCGACGCCCAGCGCCTTGACGCTCTTGGCAAGATTTGCCAGATCTTCGCGAAGCTGGGCAAGCTGCGCTGCCACATCGGCCGCATCGCCGTTTTCGAGGGATTGCTGGATCTTGTCGTTGACGTTGCGCACGCTTGCCATAAGGGAAGTCCTTCCTGAACATCGTTGATGGAAACGGCGGCAGGTCAAACTGACTGCCGCCACGGGTGAATGCCGCCGCTCACGAAACCTCGTTGCCGGGGCCGAAATACCCGTCTGTCCGCCATTCAAACGCACCGACGCGTGCTTGGTTCCCCAGCTTTGCTCGTTTTCTCATGCGGATTTCAGGGAGGGGCAATTTTCCAGGAATTCAGTGCCTGACATTTGTTTTCCTGTAACAAGCATCATATAAGGCCCATCATTCAGATGAACCTTGACTTCAATCAACATGTGAAACGCCATGCTCCAGACGCCCTATTACCTCATCGACAAGACAAAACTTCTCCACAACATGGAGAAGATTGCCTATGTACGGGAAAAATCCGGCGCCAAGGCGCTTCTGGCGCTGAAATGCTTCGCCACATGGTCAGTGTTCGATTTCATGTCGCAATATATGGACGGCACCACCTCGTCCTCGCTTTATGAAGTGCGTCTGGGGCGTGAGAAATTCGGTGGCGAAACCCACGCCTATTCAGTCGCCTATGCCGACTACGAAATCGACGAGGTGATTTCGAACGCGGACAAGATCATCTTCAATTCCATCGGCCAGCTGGAGCGTTTCTCGGAGAAGGCATCGGGCATCACCCGTGGTCTGCGCCTCAATCCGCAGGTCAGTTCCTCGAGCTTCGATCTTGCCGATCCTGCGCGCCCGTTCAGCCGGCTTGGCGAATGGGATGTTGCCAAGGTCGACAAGGTCATGGACCGTATTTCCGGTTTCATGATCCACAACAATTGCGAAAACAGCGACTTTTTGCTGTTCGACCGGATGTTGACGCAGATCGAGGAAAAATTCGGATCGCTTCTGTCGCGTGCGGAATGGGTCAGCCTCGGCGGTGGCATTCATTTTACCGGCGACAATTATCCGCTCGACCAGTTCTGCGACCGCCTCAGAGCCTTTTCGGAAAAATATGGCGTGCAGGTCTATCTGGAGCCGGGCGAAGCCTCGATCACCAAGAGCACGACGCTTGAGGTGACGGTTCTCGATACGCTTTTCAACGGAAAGAACCTCGCCATCGTCGACAGTTCCATCGAAGCGCACATGCTAGACCTGTTGATCTATCGGGAAACCGCCAAGATGTCCCCGAACGAGGGCGAACATCCCTACATGGTCTGCGGCAAATCCTGCCTTGCGGGCGATATTTTCGGCGATTTCCGGTTCGACAAGGAACTAAAGGTCGGCGACCGCATCTCCTTTGAAGACGCGGCCGGCTACACCATGGTCAAGAAAAACTGGTTCAACGGCGTGAGGATGCCGGCGATCGCCATCAAGGAACTGGACGGCACCGTCCGTGCCGTTCGCGAATTCGACTTTGCCGATTTCGAGCAAAGCCTGTCATAATATCTGGTTTACCCTGAAACGAAGCTCATCCCTGCGGGGAAAAGGAGGCATCACCTGAAATGAAGAAGAACGTTCTGATCATCGGCGCCGGTGGCGTAGCACAGGTCGTGGCGCATAAATGCGCCCAGAACAGCGATGTATTGGGAGACATTCATATTGCGTCACGGACTTTGGAAAAGTGCCGCAAGATTGTCGAGTCCGTACGCGAAAAGAAGAGCCTCAAGACAAATGTGAAACTTGAGGCCCATGCGCTTGACGCTATGGATATCGAGGCGACGAAAGCCTTGATTACGAAAACCGGCGTGGAAATCGTCATCAACGTCGGTTCGGCTTTCGTCAACATGTCCGTTCTTCGTGCCTGCATGGACACAGGTGTTGCCTATATGGATACAGCGATCCACGAGGATCCGACCAAGATTTGCGAGGCGCCGCCGTGGTACGGAAACTACGAGTGGAAGCGCGCTGCCGAATGCAAGGAAAAGGGTGTGACAGCACTGCTCGGCGTCGGTTTCGACCCCGGCGTAGTCAATGCCTATGCCCGTCTTGCCAAGGATGAATATTTCGACAAGGTCACTTCGGTCGATATCGTCGACATCAATGCCGGCAGCCACGGTCGCTGGTTTTCGACCAACTTCGATCCGGAAATCAACTTCCGTGAATTCACCGGCGTCGTCTACTCCTGGCAGGAGGGCCAGTGGCAGACGAACCAGATGTTCGAGGTTGGTCAGGAATTCGATCTGCCTGTTGTCGGCAAGCAGAAGGCCTATATGACCGGCCATGACGAAGTGCACTCGCTGTCCAAAAATATGGACGGTGCCGATGTACGTTTCTGGATGGGCTTCGGCGATCACTATATCAACGTCTTCACCGTGCTGAAGAACCTCGGTCTTCTTTCCGAAAAGCCGGTCAAGACTGCCGAAGGTCTGGAAGTCGTGCCGCTGAAGGTGGTCAAGGCCGTATTGCCGGATCCGTCTTCGCTCGCACCCGACTATGTCGGCAAGACCTGCATCGGCGATGTCGTCAAGGGCATCAAGGATGGCAAGGAACGCGAAGTCTTCATCTACAACGTAGCCGACCATAAGGAAGCTTATGAAGAAGTTGGTTCGCAGGGCATCTCCTACACTGCCGGCGTTCCCCCAGTCGCTGCGGCCATGCTGATCGCTACCGGCGAATGGGACGTGAAGCAGATGGCCAATGTGGAAGAACTGCCGCCGCAGCCTTTCCTGAACCTCCTGAACAGGATAGGCCTTCCGAGCCGCATCAAGGACGAAAACGGTGACCGCGCCCTGACGTTCTGATCAATCAAGACAATAAAAAAACCCCGCGAAAGCGGGGTTTTTTATTTGTGATAAATCTGTCTTTCACTCGACATGATCCCTTGCGGGAAAGACCCCGGCACGACGAAGGGGAAATGTTCGCCCTTCGTCATCAATCCCGTGGTGTCTTCAGCCCTTTGTCGGCTTCGGTCCGCGCTTTTCGAAAGGCCGGTCTTTCTTACCTTCGAACTTGGGCTTGTCGCCGAAGGTCTTTTTCTTTTTCCAGGGCTTGTCATCGGCCTTGTGGTCGCCGCTCGCGCCGCCGGCATTTTCCGGTTTGCTGAACTTCCGCTGGGCCGTGGCCGGGCGGGTGTCTTCACGGGCACTGCCGGTCATTTCCGGCTTGCCTTCCAGCGCCTTCAGACGAATGCCCTTTTCGAGCATCATGTCCTTGCCGATAGCAGACGTGAAACGGTCGACGGCATCGGCCGCCAGTTCCACAAAGGTCTCCGTCTGCTGCATGCGGATGGCGCCGATGTCCTGCCGGGTGATCTTGCCGAAACGGCAGAGCATGGGGATGAGCCAGCGCGGCTCGGCGCTCTGCTTGCGGCCCACCGAAAGCGAAAACCACGCGCTGTCGGAAAAGTCGGAACGTTCGCGGCGGGGTGCATCGTTATCAGGGGTTTCGAAGCTGTCGCGGCGCGGTTTGCGGGTATTGTCCAGCGCGACTTCGGTGATGTCCTCCGGAGCGGAACGCCCGGCGTGGTAAAGACGCACGAAGGCGGCGGCGACTTTTTCCGCGCCATGCTGTTCAAGCAACTGCTCGACGAAATCGCGCTCGTCGTTGGCCACGGCCTCGGTGAGCGAAGGATCGGCCAGAAGTCGGGCGCCGTCGCGTTCAACGATCTCTTCGACCGAAGGCGGGCGAACCCATGCCGCGCTGACTTTGGCGCCTTCCAGAAGGCGTTCGGCCTTGCGGCGCTGGTTGACAGGCACCACGACGGCGCTGACACCCTTCTGCCCGGCGCGGCCGGTACGGCCCGAACGGTGGAGAAGTGTTTCCGAATTGGTCGGCAGGTCGGCGTGGATAACGAGTTCCAGGCCCGGCAGGTCGATGCCGCGCGCGGCAACGTCGGTCGCCACGCAAACCCGGGCGCGGCCGTCACGCATGGCCTGCAGCGCGTGCGTTCGTTCGTTCTGCGTGAGTTCGCCGGACAAGGCCACGACGGAAAATCCGCGATTGTTCAGGCGTGCTGTCAGATGGTTTACCGCCGCACGGGTGGAGCAGAAAACGATGGCGTTGCGGGCTTCGTAAAAACGCAGCGCGTTGATGATGGCGTTTTCACGGTCGCCGCCCGTTACCAGCAGGGCGCGATATTCGATGTCCACATGCTGCTTCTGTTCCGAAGCGGTGGCGATGCGAACCGCGTCTTTCTGGTAGCTTTCGGCAAGCTTGGCGATGCTGCGTGGTACGGTGGCCGAGAACATCAGCGTGCGGCGGGTATCCGGCGATTCTTCCAGAATGAATTCCAGATCCTCGCGGAAGCCGAGATCGAGCATTTCGTCGGCCTCATCAAGCACCACAGCGCGCAGCGACGACAGATCGAGCGCGCCGCGCTTGATGTGGTCGCAGAGACGGCCGGGCGTGCCGACGATAATATGGGCACCGCGTTCCAGAGACCGGCGTTCGCTACGGATATCCATGCCGCCGACGCAGGACGCGATCGACACATTGGCGAATTCATAAAGCCATTCAAGCTCGCGCTTGACCTGCATGGCCAGTTCGCGGGTCGGAGCGATGGCAAGCGCCAGCGGTGCGGAAGCCGGACCGAAACGGGGGTTTTCCCGCAGCAGCGTGGTCGCAAGCGCAATACCGAAGGCGACGGTCTTGCCAGACCCGGTCTGCGCGGAAACCAGCGCGTCCTTATCAGCGAGATCCGGCGAAAGCATGGCCTTCTGCACGGGGGTCAAGTCTTTGTAGCCGCGTTTTTCCAACGCCTGCGCGATCGCCGGGGCGATACCCTGGGTGTCTGTCATCTACCGTCTTTCGGATATGAAGCTGCCCGCATCCGCCCGAAACCAATAGGTCCTAAAGTCTCCGGGGCAGCCGATACAGGCCATTTCGGCCATCTGGCCGGTTGCATTGCCGCGCTCCATACTGCGAATAGGCCGGTTTGTACAGTGCACCGCGGTACGCTCTTTCATTGTGTCGTATGCGACCGTTCCTTCCATCATGCCATCTTCTTTCGCCGGGGGTACGAAAACAGGCGTACCGCATGGTTCATAAACGGCATTGCGTGCCCCCCTCCTTTTCGCTATGAGACCCGCAACTTGAGGCTCTTTATCAGGAAGAGCCGACTGGGTTTGTCTTGTCCGCACCCGAAACGGGCTGGCGGAAAAAAGGGATGGTACTGGTCAAGGCTATGGCTCGCATTGTCATGAAATTCGGCGGCACGTCCGTCGCGAACCTCGAACGCATTCACAATGTCGCACGGCATGTGAAACGCGAAGTCGATGCCGGCCATGAAGTGGCCGTGGTCGTTTCGGCCATGTCCGGCAAAACCAACGAATTGGTGGACTGGGTGCAGAACGCGGCGAAGGTGGCCGGCGCGAACGCCGCCTCCTTCTACGATGCGCGCGAATATGACGCGGTCGTTGCGTCCGGCGAGCAGGTGACATCAGGTCTTCTGGCGATCACGCTGCAATCCATGGGCATCAACGCGCGCTCCTGGCAGGGCTGGCAGATCCCGATCCGCACCGACAATGCGCATGGCGCCGCCCGCATTCTCGAAATTGACGGCTCGGACATCGTCCACCGCATGGGCGAGGGTCAGGTTGCCGTTGTCGCCGGTTTCCAGGGCATCGGTCCTGACAACCGCATCGCGACGCTGGGGCGCGGCGGTTCGGACACGTCCGCTGTTGCGATCGCCGCTGCCGTCAAGGCGGATCGTTGCGATATCTATACCGATGTCGACGGCGTCTACACGACCGATCCGCGCATCGAGCCCAAGGCTCGCCGCATGAAGAAGATCGCTTTCGAGGAAATGCTCGAAATGGCGTCTCTCGGCGCGAAGGTTCTGCAGGTTCGCTCCGTCGAACTTGCCATGGTACACAAGGTGCGCACCTTCGTTCGCTCCAGTTTCGAGGATCCCGATGCACCGGGCATGGGCGACCTCATCAACCCGCCCGGTACTTTGATTTGTGACGAGGATGAAATCGTGGAACAGGAAGTCGTAACCGGCATCGCCTATGCCAAGGATGAAGCACAGATCTCGCTGCGCCGCGTGGCCGACCGTCCGGGCGTCTCCGCTGCGATCTTCGGGCCGCTGGCGGAAGCGCATATCAACGTCGACATGATCGTGCAGAACATCTCCGAAGACGGTTCGCGCACCGACATGACCTTCACCGTTCCCTCGGGCGACGTTGCCAAGGCGCTGCGGGTGCTGGACGAGAACAAGGCGCAGATCGGCTTCGATGTCGCGCAGAACGAGACAGGCCTCGCGAAGGTCTCGGTCATCGGTATCGGCATGCGCAGCCACGCCGGCGTTGCCGCCAGCGCCTTCAAGGCGCTTGCCGAGAAGAACATCAACATCAAGGCTATCACCACCTCCGAAATCAAGATTTCGATCCTGATCGACGGCGCGTATGCCGAGCTGGCCGTTCGCACTTTGCATTCTGCCTACGGTCTCGATAAGAACTAAGTTCGAGTCATCGGTTCCCGGTTCTCCGATTCTTCGGAGTTGCGTTCTTCCGATGTGGCGTTTCATAAAAGCGTGTCCCTTGCGGGACGCGCTTCTCGCGCTATAAATTTTAAATGATGTTTTGATTCTCGAATATTATGACATTCGGATCGGAACCATCGGGGAGCAAACGCGATGAGAGACCTTTCTGCAGGTCCACGCGTCCTGCTCAAGCGGCTGCGCGAAATGATGGCGGAGCATCTTGAGCCGCAGGACCGTCTGGACCAGATCGTCCGTCAGATAGCCAGTAACATGGTGGCGGAGGTTTGCTCGGTCTACGTGCTGCGTTCCGACAGTGTACTGGAGCTTTACGCCACGGAAGGTCTCAACAAGGATGCCGTGCACCTTGCCCAGCTGAAAATGGGGCAGGGCCTTGTCGGCACCATTGCCGCTTCCGCTCAGCCTCTCAATCTTTCCGATGCGCAGGCGCATCCCGCCTTTCGCTATCTTCCTGAAACCGGTGAGGAAATTTATCACTCCTTCCTCGGCGTGCCGATTTTGCGCTCCGGTCGCACTCTTGGCGTTCTTGTGGTCCAGAACAAGGTCAGCCGAACGTACCGGGAGGATGAAGTTGAAGCGCTCGAGACAACCGCGATGCTCATCGCTGAAATAGTGGCGAGCGGAGAGTTGAAAAAGATCACCCGCCCCGGCGTGGAGCTGGACCTGACGCGTGCTGTTTCCATCGATGGTGATGCTTACGGTGAAGGCATCGGTCTTGGTCACGTCGTACTGCACGACCCCCGCATCGTCGTCACCAATCTGCTGAACGAGGACGCCGATACGGAAATCCTGCGTCTTGCCGACGCCATTGGTTCTCTGCGCCTGTCGATTGACGACATGTTGCAGCGCCGCGACGTGCCGACCGAAGGGGAGCATCGCGAGGTTCTCGAGACCTACCGCATGTTCGCCCACGATCAGGGTTGGGTGCGGCGCATGGAAGAAGCGATCCGCAACGGTCTGACGGCGGAAGCTGCGGTCGAGAAAGTGCAAAGCGACACTAAGGCGCGCATGATGCGCCTGACCGATCCCTATCTTCGTGAGCGCATGCATGATTTCGACGATCTGGCCAACCGGCTGCTGCGCCAGCTGATCGGTTTCGGCGGGCGTAGTCCCGAGCAGGATTTTCCGCTGGACG
This sequence comes from Rhizobium sp. GR12, assembly GCF_036596185.1. Taxonomy (NCBI): domain Bacteria; kingdom Pseudomonadati; phylum Pseudomonadota; class Alphaproteobacteria; order Hyphomicrobiales; family Rhizobiaceae; genus Rhizobium; species Rhizobium sp. GR12. Next base: position 351,866 of record NZ_JASXTH010000007.1, read on the forward strand.
CCATCGTTCTGGCGCGCGCCATGGGTGCCGCCGAATTGCTCGACTATCCGCGCGAAAAATTGCGCGGCCTGGTGCTCGAAGACGGCGCGGTGACGAGCCATGTCGTGATCGTGGCGCGCGCCATGGGCATCCCGATCATCGGGCAGGCGACGGGCATCGTAGCACTTGCGGAAAACAACGATCCGATCATCATTGACGGCGATGACGGCCAGGTGCATCTGCGCCCGATGTCGGATTTGCAGCGCGCCTATGAGGAAAAGGTGCGCCTGCGGGCCAAGCGGCAGGAGCAGTTCCGCGCGCTTCGCAATGTCGAGCCGATTACCAAAGATGGCCAGAAGGTCAACCTCAAGATGAATGCGGGCCTGCTCGTGGACCTGCCGCAACTCGAGGAATCCGGCGCCGATGGCATAGGCCTGTTCCGCACCGAGCTGCAGTTCATGATCGCCTCCAACATGCCCAAGGGCGAGGAGCAGGAAGCGTTCTACCGGTCCGTCTTGCGGCAGGCGAAGGGCAAGAGCGTCACTTTCCGCACGCTCGACATCGGCGGCGACAAGGTCGTTTCCTATATGCGCGGCCAGGAAGAGGAAAACCCGGCGCTGGGCTGGCGGGCGATCCGTCTGTCGCTCGACCGTCCGGGCCTGATGCGTACGCAGATGCGCGCGCTTCTGCGCGCCGCTTCTGGCGCGGAACTGCGCATGATGCTGCCGATGGTGACGGAGGTTTCCGAAATCCGCGCCGCGCGCGATCTGCTTCAGAAGGAAGTGCAGCATCTTTCGAAGTTCAGCCATGCGCTGCCGAAAAAGCTGCAATTCGGCGCGATGCTGGAAGTGCCTTCATTGATGTGGCAGCTCGACGAACTGATGCAGGAAGTGGATTTCGTTTCCGTCGGTTCGAACGACCTGTTCCAGTTTTCCATGGCGGTCGATCGTGGCAATGCCCGGGTTTCGGATCGTTTCGACAATCTCGGCAAGCCGTTCCTGCGCATTTTGCGCGATATCGTGCGCGCTGGCGAAAAACACCACACGGCGGTCACGCTTTGTGGCGAAATGGCAAGCAAGCCCCTTTCGGCCATGGCTTTGATCGGTCTTGGTTTCCGCTCGATTTCCATGTCGCCGACGGCGATCGGTCCGGTCAAAGCCATGCTGCTCGGGCTTGATGCCGCGCGCCTTGCCGATGAGCTGAACGCTGCGCTTGACGATCATAGTTCGCTGGAAAGCACGCGCGAGGTGTTGTTACGCTTTGCCGCGGCGCATTCCATTCCCATTTAAAAAGACCTTTTTCACAATCGGAGTGACTGGTGGCGAAGCTTCCCGTCGAAAAAATGCGCGAATTGGAAAGGCGTTTCGGAGAGATCGAAGCGCGAATGTCGGCTGGTCCGGCAGCGGATGTCTATGTGAAGCTGGCTTCGGAATATTCCGAACTGGAGCCGGTGGTGAAAAAAGTCCGCGAATACGAGAAAGCGGTCTCGGAAGCCGCCGATCTCGAGGCGCTGCTTGCCGACAAGACGACTGACAGGGACATGCGCGATCTGGCGGAAATGGAGCTGCCGGAGGTCGAAGACCGCATTGGTGAGCTTGAGAAGGACATGCAGGTCCTGCTGCTTCCCAAGGATGCCGCCGACGAAAAAAGCGCGATCCTCGAAATCCGCGCCGGTACCGGCGGGTCTGAAGCGGCGCTTTTCGCCGGCGATCTGTTCCGCATGTACGAACGCTTCGCATCGACCAAGGGCTGGAAAGTCGAAGTTCTTTCTGCCAGCGAAGGCGAAGCGGGCGGTTACAAGGAAATCATCGCCACGATCAGCGGGCGAGGGGTGTTTTCCAAGCTGAAATTCGAGTCCGGCGTGCACCGTGTGCAGCGCGTCCCGGAAACAGAAGCGAGTGGCCGCATCCACACCTCCGCCGCCACCGTTGCGGTGTTGCCGGAGGCGGAGGATATCGATGTCGAAATTCGTCCGGAAGACATCCGCATCGATACGATGCGCGCTTCGGGCGCGGGCGGCCAGCACGTCAACACCACCGACTCCGCGGTTCGCATTACCCACCTTCCAACGGGGCTGATCGTCACAAGTTCTGAAAAGTCGCAGCACCAGAACCGCGCCAAGGCCATGCAGGTTCTGCGTTCGCGTCTTTATGACATCGAGCGCCAAAAGGTGGATAGTGAACGCTCGGCCGACCGCAAGAGCCAGGTCGGCTCCGGTGACCGTTCCGAGCGCATTCGCACCTATAATTTTCCGCAGGGACGCGTCACCGATCACCGCATCAATCTGACCCTCTACAAGCTTGACCGAATGATCGAAGGTGAGATCGACGAGCTTGTGGACGCGCTGATCGCCGATTATCAGGCCGGTCAGCTCGCCCAGCTTGGCGAACAACAGCTTTGAGCGGCGGCGCTGACGGAACCGTTTCGGCCGAACTTGCCGCAGCCCGCAAACGGCTGCAGGCGGTGGGCGTCGCCGATCCGCTTCTCGATGCGCGCCTGCTGATTGCTGATGTCACCGGTTTCTCACTGACCGATTTCGTCATGAAACCGGACCATCCCCTCACCCGGGAAGAAAGCGCCCGCGTCGCGGCCATGATCGAAAGGCGGGCCGGGGGGGAGCCGGTTCACCGCATTCTAGGCCATCGGGAGTTTCACGGCCTCGATCTTCTTTTGTCGAAGGAAACGCTAGAACCCCGTCCGGATACGGAAGTTCTCGTCGACACGCTGTTGCCGGTGTTGAAAAAAGCCGTTTCCGCCAAGGGCAGCGCCCGCGTTCTGGATCTGGGTACGGGCACTGGTGCGATCTGTCTGGCGCTTCTCAAGGAATGCCCGGAAGCGACCGGTATCGGCAGCGATATTTCTGCCGATGCGCTGGAAACAGCGGCCAAAAACGCTGCCCGGAATGGCCTGGCTTCGCGTTTCGAAACTGTGCGTAGCGACTGGTTTAAAAAAATCTCTGGCAGCTTTGACATAATTGTGTCGAATCCGCCTTATATAAGAAGTGATATCGTCACAACGCTCGACCGAGAGGTCCGCCACCACGATCCGATGGCGGCGCTGGACGGAGGTCAGGACGGCCTTGCACCGTACCGCCTCATCGCTGCCGACGCAGGCCGCTTTCTTGTAGAAAACGGGATAGTCGGTGTGGAGATCGGTTTCGATCAAAGGCTTGATGTTTCCGCTATATTTGCTTCTTACGGCTTCTCTCTTCTGGACGCCGTGAAGGACTACGGCGGCAACGACAGAGTTTTGACCTTCCGGAGATAGTTGTTCTCGATATGTCTGCGGAATTTTTGCAAGGATATTTTGCACAGCAAAAGAAAAGACTTGGATTTCCGCAGGAAGCGGGATAGTTTGCCGCCACATGCTGGGTGGCTGAGGACGAATTTAGATTCGTCAGGGTATGGGTCTCAGTCCCGAAGCGGGTTCTTTTGGAACCCTGAAGGCTGGGCGTTTCCGGCATGTGAATCAGTAAACTTTGTTCGCAGGTGGCTCGTTGCAGCATTTTGCGCGACCGGTCGTCAGACACGAGGCTTTGTCTGGGGTTATCTTCAGCAAGGCGCGTGATGGAGCAATTTCAGGAAAAATTTCCAGCGGTTTTCCGCCCGGAATTGCATGAAAATAACCAGATTGTCAGCAAAACAGAATTCAGGTGAGCAATTGATGAGGCCAGGACAGCAAAACAAGCGCGGCCGGGGGCGTGGAAGCAACAATAACAACAATAACAATGGTGGCGGTGGTAACAACAACTTCAACCGCAAGGGCGGTAACCCGCTCACCAGGACTTATGACAGCTCCGGTCCCGATGTTAAGATTCGTGGCACAGCCCAGCACATAGCGGAAAAATACGCCACCCTTGCGCGGGATGCGCAGAGTGCTGGCGACCGCGTCATCGCTGAAAACTATCTGCAGCATGCTGAGCACTATAATCGCATCATCGCGACGGCTCAGGCTCAGATGCAGGAGCGTTTCCAGCGCGACGACCGTGGCGAGTACAATGGCGCGGATGGCGACGATATGGACATGAATGACGGCGAAGATGGTGCACCGCAGCAGTTCGAACAATCGGAACGGGGCCAGCAGCCGGAGCGCCAGGAGCGCACTGAGCGGTCCGAACCGCGTCAGGAACGCCGCGAGCGTCCAGAGCGCCGTGAACGGCAGGAGCGCCAGCCGCGCCAGCCGCAGGCTTCGGATGAGCAGCAGCAGCCGGTCTACGACGCCAGCCAGGCGCCTCAGCCGGTGATCGAAGGCACGCCCATGGAAGTGGCCGTCGAGGAAGAACAGCAGCAGACGGAAGCACCTGCGGCTGAACGCGCTCCGAAGAGCCGCCGCGCCACCGGCCCGCGCCCGCGTCGTCCGCGCCGCGCCGCAACGGCGGAAGGTGCTGAAAGTGAAGACGCGCCAGCCGGCGAAGAGGCAGCACCTGCCACTCTTGAAAACGCTGCCGAATAAGCAGGCTTTTCAAAAAAAACATGCGATTGAAAAACTCCGGCTTGCCGGAGTTTTTTTGCTTTTAGCGGGCTGGCGCGAAGGTCCTTGTGATGGACGAACGGCGCAGTCGCGGGAACAGGCCTGATGCTCGTCAAATCTGCCGAAAATTTCCTCGACGGTCGTTTTCCTACCCCTTTAAACCGATGAAAACGCCTCCCATATTCCTGCAGGAAGGCCGGATGCTGCATTCAGCGGTAGCCGTCCACCGAGAGGCGGCGATCGTGAAATCCTTGAAACCCGACTGCCGTAGCGGGGCTTGCCTTTGAGGGAGCCTCAACCCAACACCGGAGCCGTGCCGAAAGCGGGCGGGCCGGTAAATGGAGGTTTGACTATGAATATTGAAAAATACTCCGAGCGTGTGCGCGGTTTTCTGCAATCGGCGCAGACTTTTGCCCTTGCGGAAAATCACCAGCAGTTTTCTGCCGAACATGTTCTGAAAGTTCTGCTCGATGACGAGCAGGGCATGGCGGCATTGCTGATCGATCGCGCCGGCGGCGACGCCAAGGAAGTGCGTCTTGCCAATGATGCGGCACTGGCGAAATTGCCCAAGGTTTCCGGCGGCAATGGCGGCCTTTCCCTGACGGCCCCGCTTGCGAAGGTGTTCTCGACGGCAGAGGATCTCGCCAAGAAGGCTGGCGACAGTTTCGTCACCGTCGAACGTCTTTTACAGGCGCTTGCGATCGAAAGTTCCGCTTCCACCTCGGCTTCCCTGAAAAAGGGTGGCGTGACGGCGCAGGCACTCAATCAGGTCATCAACGACATCCGCAAGGGCCGCACGGCCGACAGCGCCAATGCCGAACAGGGCTTTGACGCGCTGAAGAAGTTCGCGCGTGATCTGACGGAGGAAGCCCGCGAGGGCAGGCTCGATCCGGTGATCGGCCGTGACGACGAAATCCGCCGTACTATCCAGGTGCTTTCGCGCCGCACGAAGAACAATCCTGTGCTGATTGGTGAACCCGGCGTCGGTAAAACGGCGATTGCCGAGGGGCTTGCGCTGCGCATCGTCAATGGCGATGTGCCCGAAAGCCTGAAGGACAAGAAGCTGATGGCGCTGGATATGGGCGCGCTGATCGCCGGTGCAAAATATCGCGGCGAGTTCGAGGAGCGCCTGAAAGCGGTGTTGAACGAGGTGCAGGCAGAAAGTGGCGGCATCATCCTGTTCATCGACGAGATGCACACGCTGGTCGGCGCGGGCAAGGCCGATGGCGCGATGGACGCGTCCAACCTCCTGAAGCCCGCTCTCGCCCGTGGCGAGCTGCACTGCGTCGGTGCCACCACGCTCGATGAATATCGCAAGCATGTGGAAAAGGACCCGGCCCTTGCCCGCCGTTTCCAGCCGGTGCTGGTGGATGAACCGACCGTGGAGGACACGATTTCGATCCTGCGCGGTCTGAAGGAAAAATACGAACAGCACCACAAGGTCCGTATCTCGGATTCGGCACTGGTTGCGGCTGCGACGCTTTCCAACCGCTATATTACCGACCGGTTCTTGCCCGACAAGGCGATCGACCTGATGGACGAGGCCGCCTCGCGTCTTCGCATGCAGGTGGATTCCAAGCCGGAAGAACTGGACGAACTGGACCGCCGGATCATCCAGCTGAAGATCGAGCGTGAAGCCCTGAAGCAGGAAACGGACCAGTCATCCGTCGATCGCCTCAGGAAGCTCGAGGACGAACTGGCCGATACTGAAGAAAAGGCAGACGCGCTGACGGCCCGCTGGCAGGCGGAAAAGCAGAAGCTTGGCCATGCCGCAGACTTGAAGAAGCGATTGGACGAAGCCCGCAACGAACTGGCAATCGCGCAGCGCAACGGCCAGTTCCAGCGCGCCGGTGAATTGACCTACGGCATTATTCCGGGCCTCGAAAAGGAACTGGCTGCGGCGGAAGCGCGTGACAGCAGCGGTGCGAGTTCGATGGTTCAGGAAGTGGTGACCGCAGATAATATCGCCCATATCGTTTCCCGCTGGACCGGCATTCCGGTCGACAAGATGCTGGAAGGCCAGCGCGAGAAGCTGTTGCGCATGGAAGACGATCTTGCCAAGTCCGTGGTCGGGCAGGGCGAGGCCGTGCAGGCGGTTTCCAAGGCGGTTCGCCGTTCGCGCGCCGGCCTTCAGGATCCGAACCGGCCGATCGGCTCGTTCATCTTCCTCGGCCCGACGGGCGTGGGCAAGACCGAACTAACCAAGTCGCTCGCCCGTTTCCTGTTCGACGACGAAACCGCGATGGTTCGGCTCGATATGTCCGAATATATGGAGAAACACTCCGTTGCCCGGCTTATCGGTGCCCCTCCCGGCTATGTTGGTTACGAAGAAGGTGGTGCATTGACGGAAGCGGTTCGCCGCCGGCCCTATCAGGTCGTGCTGTTCGACGAGATCGAAAAAGCGCATCCGGATGTGTTCAACGTCCTGTTGCAGGTGCTGGATGATGGCCGCCTGACGGATGGCCAGGGCCGCACCGTCGATTTCAAGAACACCATCATCATCATGACCTCCAACCTCGGTTCGGAATTCATGGCGCAGATGGGCGACAATGACGATGTGGATTCGGTTCGTGAACTGGTGATGGAGCGGGTCCGGTCGCATTTCCGGCCGGAATTCCTCAACCGTATCGACGATATCATCCTGTTCCATCGCCTGCGGCGTGACGAGATGGGTGCGATCGTGGATATCCAGCTCAAGCGCCTCGTCTCGCTTCTCGGCGATCGCAAGATCGCGCTCGAACTGGATGAGGATGCCCGCCACTGGCTTGCCAACAAGGGTTACGACCCCGCCTACGGCGCGCGTCCGCTCAAGCGGGTGATCCAGAAATCCGTTCAGGACAGGCTTGCCGAAATGATCCTCGGCGGCGAAATTCCGGATGGATCGCGGGTCAAGGTTACCTCGGGCACCGACCGGCTGCTCTTCAAAGTCAAACCTCCGAAGAGTGAGGCCGAGACCGAAACTGCCGATGCGGCATAAAACGAAAGGGCTCCGGTGATGGAGCCCTTTTCTTATAGCTGACTTTTGGAAACGCTGGCCGCTACCTGCTCGCTACCTGATTGGTCTTTTCCTCGATGTTGAGCAGATTGTCGATGCGCTTTCTCTCGTCGGAGAATCTGGCGAGCGCGACGCCGGAAAGCGACTTGCCACCTGGCAGGCGCACTTTCATCGCGTCCACTTTCGTGCCGTTGACGATCAGTTCGTAATGCAGATGCGCGCCGGTTGAAAGGCCGGTCGAACCGACGTAACCGATCACCTGGCCCTGCCTGACCTTGGAACCCTCGGTGACGCCCTTGGCGATGGCGCTCTGGTGGTTATAGGAAGAAACATAGCCATTGGCGTGGCGGAGCAGGGTTTGGTTACCGTAACCGGAGGCCCATCCAGCCTTCTCGACGGTGCCGTTACCCGTTGCGATGATCGGCGTGCCGCGGGGCGCCGCCCAGTCAGTGCCGGTATGCATGCGGCTGAATTTCAGAACCGGGTGGCGGCGCATGCCGAAACCGGATGTCATGCGGCCGTTCGGAACGGGGTTGCGCAACAGGAATTGTCGGATGCTTTTGCCGTTCTCGTCGAAATAATCGATGCTGTTGTCTTCCGGGTTCTGGAAGCGGTAAAAACGCGTCTCGTTGTCGCCGAACTTGGCGTTGACGTAGAGCAGTTCGGATTTGTCCGTCGCCTTACCGTCCGCATCTTCCACGGAGAAGAAGGCTTCCAGCGTATCCGTTGGCTTCAACTGCGCCTGAAAATCGACGCTGCTGGCAAGAAGCTTGATGAGCTGGGAGACCATGCTCTGATTCATGCCATAGGCGAGAGTCGCCCGGTAAACACCGTCATAGACGCTGGGCAGATCGCGGCCGGCGGCAGGTGCCGGAGTACTGTCGAAGGCGGTCGCCACCGCGTCGAGCTTCGGCGGCTCGCTGGCCTTGATGAACTTTTTGCGGTCGTCAACAGCCATGGTGACCATGTGGCGACCCTTACGGTAGAGGCTCACACGCACGATGTCGCTTTTGTCGTCTTCCTGAATAATGCCGACGCGCAATACATCACCGCTTTCGACATTGTTCGACTGGAGCTGCGGCGACAGCAGGCCGGCGATTTCCGACGATTGCACCTTCGAATAACCCGCGCCAAATAAAGCGGCCTCAATGGTTTCGGTCTGCCGGGCAGGGATTACGTCGTCGGCATATTCCTTGACGGGTACAGACGCCGATTGCGGGGTGGAAACCGACATGTTCTGTTCGACGACACGGGCCGCGAGGCCGGCGGTGATGTCGACGTCAGCCTCATCATTATCGAAACGGCGGGGGTCGATGTAATAGAGCGCGGCGAGTTGCTCGTTACCGTCAGTCAGTATCGAGCCGTTCGAGCGCACCGCCTCTTCGACTTCATCGAAGCTCAGGGAGCCGGCGAAGGGATATTTGGAATGCTGGACGGGAAAGGCCACCGTTTTCAGACTGACTTCGGATTCGACCTCGGAGCCGTAGATTGTTCCGGTACGGCTTGGCGCGGGTGCCGGGGCGTCCTTGTCCTCGTTACTGGCGAAAATATTCAAGGGATCGAAGGCCGGATAATCGTCCTGCTTGGCATAGTTCGACGCCAGCGGAATTTTGACGTGGGAGAAGGGAACCTTGCGGACCACTTCCTTGTCGCCTTCATTGACAACAGTGGAGACTTCCATGATCGACCGGTCCGAGGGCCGGGCCGCAATATTGGGCGCGATGAGGCGGGTACCGCGGCGCGCCGCTTCCACGGTATTGTTGCCCATATCCGCCTTGGCGAAGGCCTCGGCGGGAATGGCAAGCTGCTGGCGGCCGTCGAGAGCAGCAAACAGCGCAACACCCATCAATATGGAAGAGGTAATACCAGTAAGGAATGTGCCGGAGAGCCACCGCAGGGAAATTTCGCGGCGATCAGGTGCACGTCGCCCCTCCGCCAGAATTGGCGGTTCCATGCCTAACGACCGGATCACATTGCGATCCGCAGTCATACTGGCTGTGCCCCGTCGGTCATGCGCTCTCCAGAAACTTCAGGCGAAGGTGTGCAACTTTCAAAGCCATGAGTCAAATTGATCGGCACACCCAGAAGATATGCCAGGAACAGGCGCGCGCGCATGTCCCGCGTTAACATTTCGTTGGCAAAGCAATTAGCGAGGAGTCGGGCCAAAACAAGGCGTGGGGCCCGTCACATTGCCTCTGGCTGCATTCCATTGCTGAAAACCGGCGGTCCGGAGATGGCTTTCGGCGTCACTAATCCGGAAAATCCAAAACTCTCATTTAGAATCAATTATTTGCGAGTTTTTTCTAGAATTTGTATTTTGTTGTGTTGACTTGTTTGGTGCGG